>JACKHN010000029.1 GCA_020638975.1 Planctomycetaceae bacterium | reverse complement strand
TCGTCCGTCCGTTAACGACGAACGAATTATTCAGCCACGCGCCAGTCAGCCATCGTATTTGCCGCGTTTATGCCGAAAGCTTGGAGCATCGCAAGGAACTTGCCGCAGCGCTCGACAGCCTGCTAGGTGGCAGCTCGGAAGATGACTTAACCAATATGTAGAAGAAATGACCAAGTCCGAATGACCAATGACCAATGAAAAGGGATCACCGATGTTCTTAGCTTTCGGCGAGATTATGGCTCGCATTGCACCTCCCGATCACCTTCGCTGGCAACAGTCGTTACCCGGCACGGTGGAAGTTACTTGGGGAGGCGGCGAGGCCAACGTCTGTGCATCGCTGGCCATGTTCGGCAACGAGGCACGGTACCTGACCGCATTGCCGCGGCACCCGATTTCAGAGAGTCTCGTCGCCACGCTCCGCGGACTGGGCGTTGATACGTCCCAGATCCTGTGGCGAAAGCAGGGACGACTCGGACTCTACTTCGTCGAGAAGGGCGCGAATCAACGAGGTTCGACGGTCATCTATGATCGCGAGAACAGTGCCGTCAGCTTGGCGGAAGCCAGCGAATACGATTTCACGAAGGCGCTCGACGGCGTTCACTGGTTGCATATCACTGGAATCACGCCGTCGATCAGCGAGCAAGCCTGCGAAGCGAATCTGGCGATCGTGCGTCAAGCCAAACAACTCGGCGTGACCGTTTCGTGTGACTTGAACTTTCGCAAGAAGCTTTGGCGATGGCGACCCAGCGTCGAGCCACGGCAACTCGCGCGAGAATCCATGGCCGAAGTCCTGCCATTCGTTGATCTCGTCATCGGAAACGAAGAAGACGCGTCGGATGTTCTCGATATCCACGCGGAAGGGACCGACGTCGCTCACGGTCAAATCAATGCCGCGGCCTACGAACGCGTGGCTCGCCAAATCATCGAACGGTTTCCTAATCTCTCGCGGGTGGCGATTACTCTGCGTGAAAGCATCTCGGCCGATCATAATAACTGGGGCGCGATGCTGTTCGACAAGTCGCAAGACCGAGCCTTTCTCGCACCGCTGAACGCGAGTGGCGAATACGAACCCTACGAAATGCGAAACATTATCGATCGCGTCGGGGCAGGGGACTCGTTCGGTGCGGGTTTGCTTCACGCTTTAAACAACGACAAGTTGTCCGACCCACAGACCGCGATCAACTTCGCCGTCGCTGCCAGTTGCTTGAAGCATTCCGTGCAAGGCGATTTTAATTATGTGACCGAAGCAGAAGTCCTAGCTTTGGCTGGAGGGAATGCCTCAGGTCGCGTGCAACGTTAATCGCAGCCAGGGATCAGCTCAACAACAACTTCATTCCTCGGTGTAGGGTCCGCTGTGCGGACCTCTGGGATTTCTGGTCCGCACAGCGGACCCTGCTCTTGAAATGCCGAAGTTATTCTTAAGTTCGGCCTAGGTACCGAAAAGTACAGATACCGGAAAGCTTAGCTCGGGAAGCCTCAACGGTCTGACGGACTCATGCTCGCCGTAAACGCGAACGTTTTGATAGACCGTGTCAATTGGACGACGTCTCACCTCGACGCAACGATCAGGGATATTGACGATCCAGTAGTCCTGAATCGCCGCTTGTGCATAGAGCGAAGCCTTCTCGTCGCGGTCATACGCGAGACTGCTATCGGAGACCTCAATAATCAGCAAGACATCGGCTGGGCGCGGGCGACGGCTCGAATAATCACCGAGTGCCAGCCAGACAATATCCGGCTGTGGGACCGTACCTATTTGGTCCAGCGCGATCGAATTCTGAATTCGTACCCACACACGATCGCGTGGTGTATTGTCGTGACTCCATGTTGCCAGCACATCGACGCTGTACTCATGTGGAATTCCTAGCGGGCTCATTTCACGAAGCTCTCCCCGAATGAGTTCGATGCGCCGCTCTTGATCGAACACGCCACTGTCGATCATTTTCTCGTATTGGGCGATCGTCAGTCGCGCCACCGTACTCATGCTCGTTTCTCCACACACAGACTTCAGGAGATTTAAAGCCCCCTTTGCGGGACAGGCTCCTCGCTCCAGAATAACGGATCGTTGTCGTCACTCCAAGTTCTTACAGGTCGCTCATGTCTTACGATCAATACGAAAACCCGCTGATCACGCGTTACGCCTCAAAAGAAATGAGCCAACTGTGGGGTTCGCAACGCAAGTTCTCGACTTGGCGGAAGCTGTGGATTGCGTTGGCGGAAGCTGAGCAGGAACTAGGGCTGCCGATCACGGATGCACAGATCGCGGAACTGAAAGCCCACGTCGACGACATCGATTTCGATGCGGCTCGCGCCCACGAGAAGCGACTCCGCCATGATGTCATGGCACACGTTCATACTTATGGCGACGTGTGCCCCAATGCGAAGGCCATCATTCACCTCGGGGCTACCAGTTGCTACGTGACGGATAATACCGACTTGATTTTGTTACGAGATGCAATGGAGTTGGTGCGTGGCCGCTTAGTCGGCGTGATCGATAGCTTGGCTCAATTTGCTCAGCAATACCGAGATTTACCCTGCCTCGGCTTCACCCATCTCCAGCCCGCACAACCCACGACAGTTGGCAAGCGTGCCTGCTTATGGGCGTACGATCTGGTGTTGGATCTGGAGGACCTCGAACATCGCATCAGCTTGCTCAAAGCGCGAAGCACCAAAGGGACAACGGGCACGCAAGCAAGCTTCCTGAAGTTGTTCGACGGAGATCACGCTAAGGTGCGGCGACTGGAACAGCTCGTCGCCGAAAAGATCGGCTTCAGCGAGCGGTATGCCGTCACGGGGCAGACCTACTCGCGCAAAGTCGACGCGCAAATCGTCGACACGTTGAGTGGCATTGCTCAAAGCTCGCATAAGACGGCCACGGATCTGCGACTGCTCGCCAATCGCAAGGAAGTCGAAGAACCGTTTGAGAAAGAGCAGATCGGCTCATCGGCCATGGCTTACAAACGAAACCCGATGCGAAGCGAGCGCATCTGCTCGCTGGCTCGCTTCGTCATGAGCCTGCAATCGAGTACTGCCAATACGCTCGCCACACAGTGGATGGAACGAACGTTGGACGACAGTGCCAATCGACGCCTGGTCCTGCCGCAAGTTTTCCTAGCGATCGATGCTGTGCTGATCCTCTATCAGAACGTGACCACCGGTCTGGTCGTCTATCCGCAAGTGATCGCGAAGAATCTCGGCGAAGAGTTGCCGTTCATGGCGACCGAAGACATCCTCATGACGGCAGTCGCAGCGGGTGGAGACCGACAAGACCTTCACGAACACATCCGTCAGCACAGCCAAGATGCCGCCGCCGTCGTAAAGAACGAAGGCAAACCGAACGACCTGCTCGACCGACTTGCTGGCGACAGTGCCTTCGCGGGGATTGACCTTCACGCGGCGATGGATGCGAGACAATTTGTCGGTCGTGCCCCGGAACAGGTCGACGAGTTTATTTCGGAGATCGTCGATCCTATTCGCGCCAAGTACGGTGACAGCGCTCTCGATGCCGAAGTGAACGTCTAGTGCGAGTCGCACGGACGTCTAGCGGTCGTGGCGATTAAATTCTAGGTAGTGGTACCCTTTGCCGTAAGTTGGGCACTCCTGCCCGACAAAAGACGGCCAAGAGTGGCCGTCCTACTTTCCGGAATTTCAAACTGTACCACTACCAAATTCTAGGGTTTCTCGACGAAACAACGCTACACTTACACGAAGACCGCTCTAATCGTCGCAAACTGGCGCGAGGTTCTATCCGAACTCTTCGTCGTCTGACGGAATCGGCGTGAACTCAACTTTTTCGTACAAGTCCGCGAGTGCAAGTTTGCAATCGATTTCTGGTAACGAAATCACGGCATCAAACCCCGCATAAGCCTCTCTTGAAAACTCGTTCTTCTGCCTGCGGTAGACGACCGCAGCAGCCGAGGATTGCTCGACGAGGATGTATGCCGCCAACGCGTCGATGGAAAGATACGCCTCTCGCTTCTCGTTCTCATCCGTCCGACGCGTTGATTCAGAAATGACTTCAACAACGATAGCCGGTTCATCCTGGAACGTGTCCGTGGCTGGGTTAACTCGACAAACGACCGACAAGTCAGGATAGTAGAAGCGTGTGCCGCGAGCGGTCTGCACACGGATCTTTGTGTCTGAATTGAAGACTTGACAGCGTTTGCCGCGAAGCTGCGAACCAATCGCAATCGTGGCGTTCGTCGCAATACGATTGTGCGTGTTCGTCGCCCCGACCATCGCATACACGACACCCTCGACATACTCGTGCCGGCGCGTCGCATTTTGCTCGCCTGCTAAGTAGTCATCGACGGATATCGGCGAGTAGTGGGGGGCGGTACTCATATCCTCAATTAACCTGTGGCGAGTGTCGCAACGGAATCCGACCGGCGGTGGCACGGACCTCTGCTAATCTTATTCCATACGGACAATTGCGTCCGGAGGAAGAACACACCAAATTCTAGCTGACCGTCGGTCACCAACAAGCACATTTTGCCTAATCGCTACAGGTCGAACACAATACCCCGGCTCTGCGACTGCTGGCAGCGGTTTTTCCGATTGTCGTGATTCTCACAGCCCGATGTATTCGTTGGAACCGTGCCATTTTTGAAACAACAACGATACCGCGCAATCGCTTGCGCGCTGACTGCTTCTCCAGGCGAGAGTCGCATGGTACGGATACTCATCTCAACTAGACTTGCCGGACTTCTGGCGCTGTCGCTTGCGCTGGACTGTGGTTGTGCCGCGCCCAGACGAGCCACTAATCTCGGAGCGATTCCGTCGCCCGTGTCGCCGAATGTAAACGCGGATGTTGGGGCACCAACGCTGCTGGTCGCTCATCAAGTCGAAACTGCCCTCGTTCCGGAGATCGTTACCGCGCCAGCAACTTTGCACGCATCCGAATCGCTGGCCGAGTTAGAGTCCCTGGCACAAGCGATGAATCCGCGTTTGCTGCGTCTGGCCCAGGAAGCTTCTGCCGCGGAGGCCAAGACAGGCTATGTCGACAAGCTCCCTGACCCAACGATCGGGGCGAACATCTTTGGCCATCCAATCGAAACGGCGGCCGGCTCGCAACGAGCGAACATGAGCGTGATGCAGATGGTTCCGTGGCTGAGTCGGCTGGATGCTCAGTCCCAGCAAGCGTTCTTCGAGGCGCTTTCGATGCGTCAGCAGTACGAGGCAGAACGATTGCGAGTCGTTAGCGAGGTGCGCGTGTTGTGGTATCGGATGTATGTCCTTGGCAAGCAGATCGAAACGAATCGAGCGAACCAATCCGTACTAACACCGATGATCGAAGTCGCCAACGCACGTGTCGCGACGGGCCAAGCGGCGCAGGGCGATGTCTTGCTTGGCACGCTGGAACTCAGTCGGCTCGAAGAACAACTCCTCATACTCCAGCAACAACTTGTCACTGCGAAGGCCGAGTTGAATCGAGTCGTCGGACGCGACGCAGATCATCCTGTCGAGGTTCCATCGACGCTAGAGCCATCGCTTCCTGCTTGGTCGCATGGCATGTTGCGGCAGATCGCTTGGGAGCAACAGCCTGAGATTGCCGCCGCGGAACTACTGACCCAAGCGACGTTGTGGGGGCTGGAAGTGGCCAAGCTGAAACGCCGCCCCGATCTCTCGCTAAGTGCCAGTTGGTTTGCAATGGACGACAACCGACCTGCATCCACCGTCGTTGATGTAGGCCGCGACGCATGGGCCATCGGTGCTCAGGTGACGGTTCCGCTGTGGCACCATAAATACGATGCGATCGAAGACGAAGCGGCTTGGAAACATTCGGCGTCACACGCGTCGGTCGAGGATGCTCGGTTGCGATACGATTCGCTGCTACGCGACTTGTGGGAGCGAGCCAAGACGGCACACGAGACGGCGCAGCTCTATCAGACGACTCTGCTGCCGCAGGCCCGGCAAACCTTGAACTCCGACCAGCAGTCCTACTCGAACGGCACCGTCGAATTCGACCGCATCGTCCGCGACTTTCGCAGCGTACTCACGCTGGAACTTGGTTACGAGCAAGCGATCGGTGAACTGGCGATCACGCTTGCTCGTATCCAACAAGCGGTCGGGACGGATCTCGCGATCAACCCATCCGAGGCATATCGCTTGCCTCTGCCGATCCATTGACGATCGAATCACACGCAAACGAGGGTAGGATATCTGATCTGGCCTTTGGGCTGGTTGGAACGCATAATAGATACCAGTCGCAGTAGGAATCGGTTACCAAGAACGTTGACCTCCGAATGATGTATCTCCACTCACGACTTATCTCCACATTGACAGCGGCAGTGCTGTTGTTGCAATCAACGATTGTGGTGCCGAGCGTTTGCGCATGCAGCGCTGAAGCGGAAACTTCGCACGCGTCCTGTTGTCTGTTGGAGAATGTGTCCTCGGACTGTTGCGAGACTCCTCGGTCGTGCTGTGCATCTGGAAGCTGCGATTGTGACGAGTCGATCTCGTTGTCCGACTGCCGATGCGGATGCGGCGAGCCGCTTGAGCATGCGCCCTTCACGCCTGCTGAGAAGTCGGAACAATCATCGAACGCTGTAGAAATGCCGCTTTCGAGTATCCATGTCGCGACGAATGTCGCAACACCATGCTGCAATGGATCTGACGCCGTCGCGTCGATTCCCTATGCCCGCTCAGGGCCTCACGCGATGCAAGTTCTTCTTTGCATCTGGCGTACGTAAACCTCGCGAAGCTCTCTTGATTTGCCATAGCTGAATTCGTTAATCGACTTCTGCTACATCAAATTGGCTCCCTTGAGTGAATTGGAGATTCGTATGCGCTTCACCATATTCATCGCGACCGTGTTTGCGATGGCTCTATTTGTAGGTTGTTCACACGTCGAAACGCCCAACGCTGACGCTGCTCCCGTGAACAGTCTGTGCCCGATCATGGGCCACGAGATTGCTGCGGACGGCGGCTCAACAACTTGGAATGGACAGACCGTTGGATTCTGCTGCGAGGGCTGTCTGCCAAAGTGGATCGCCCTGTCCGAAGAGGAGAAGGCAGCGAAGATCAGCACCGCGAACCAACCATCGCACGACCATTCCGAACACAAGAGCTAACTCGACGCACACGAGTAGCCGGTGGAGACGATTGCACTGGCACGGTTCCACGTCCACGCAATCGACCCTTCGCCGGCTGCTCGGTTTGTCTAATTTCAACGATATCATTCGCGGTGAAAACGATGAGCGAGCACAACAAAAAGTTCAGTATTCGGCGTTGGCTCCCAAAGCTCGCGATGCCCTTGTCGGCTTTGCTCGTCGGGGTGCTATTGATTGTTGCAGTCGGAATCGCGCAACGCATTGGTTGGATCTCGACCGGTGGCGGTGCAGCAGCGGCTAACTCGGTGGCCAATGATGAGGTATTTACCTGTGCGATGCATCCTCAGATTCGACAACCCGGGCCCGGACGATGTCCAATTTGTGGGATGGAGTTGGTTCCCGCTGCTGCGGCCGGTGACGCGGATCTGGATGAACTGTCGATCAAGATTGAACCAGCTCAACGGCGTTTGGCCAACATTGCGACGACCGAAGCCAAACGCGAAACCGTCTCCGCCACGATTCAGACCGTTGGTGCGATCGCAATCGACGAAAGCCGTATGGCCACGATCTCGTCGTATATCGATGGCAGATTGGAACGGCTGTTTGCTGATTACACAGGTGTCGATGTGGCGAAGGGCGATCATCTGGCAGTGATCTACAGCCCCGAGTTGTATTCGGCACAAGTCGAATACGTCGAAACTCGCAAAGCGGTGCGCCAAATGAATTCGGCTGCCTTGGCGTCCGTTCGGACGGCTCAAGAGAAACTAACGCTGAACTCACGGAGACGGCTCGTCGAACTTGGCATGACCGAAGAGCAGATCGGCGAACTGGAGGAAAGCGAGGCAGCGAAGTCGCGTCTGACGATCTATGCGCCGATGGGTGGAACGGTCATCGAGAAGCTTGCTGTCGAGGGCAAGTACGTGAAGGCCGGCGAGCCGATCTACCGTATCGCGGATCTATCGACCGTCTGGTTGATGCTGGAACTGTATCCCGAAGATGCCGCTCGTATTCGTTATGGCCAGCGAGTTACTGCCGAGATGCAGTCGCTGCCTGGTAAAGAGTTCGATGGTCGTGTCGCGTTCATCGATCCACGAGTCGACGCGAAGAAGCGGACGGTCGGGGTCCGTGTCGAGTTTCTGAACAATGACGGCGAGTTGCGTCCAGGCGACTATGCCAACGCCACGATCTTTTTGCCGATCGGGCAAGAAGGTCAAGTCTTCGATGCGGGGTTAGCGGGTCGTTGGATCAGCCCGATGCATCCGCAAATCATCAGCGACTCGCCGGGGCCTTGTCCAATTTGCGGCATGGATCTTGTGCCGACTTCGAAGTACGGCTACTCCGATGTGCCGGTCGAACAGCCAACGTCGTTGTATGTACCGCGATCGGCTGTGCTGATGGCGGGCAATAGCAGCGTGATCTATGTCGAGGCCGAGCCAGGTCGATTCGAGATCCGCCCCATCGTGCTCGGCCCGATTCTGCGGGACAAGGTCATCATCTTGGGCGGCTTGAAAGAAGGCGAGCAGGTCGCCACGGCGGGGAATTTTTTGATCGATTCCCAAATGCAACTGGCTGGCAAGCCAAGCTTGATCGATCCCACGCGAGCCATCGCGGCGCAACGCGAGCGCAAGCTGCCGCTGGAATTCAGTGATGTTCGAATCGCAAAGATCCCCGGCGAACTCGGAGCCGAAGTCGAACTGCTGTTCGCTGCCTACTTCCGCATTCAGCAATCGTTGGCAGCCGATGAGAAGCCGAAAGAAGCGGACGCCACAGCACTGCATCAACTTGCGGTAACTCTGGGAGACGAGTCGCAATTGCCCGAAGCGGCAAGAGCACAGATCGCCGAGATCGCGAAACACAGCGAACACCTTCATCATCTGGACATCGACAAGGCTCGGCTCGAAGCCTTTCGCCCGATCAGTCATGCGGTGGTCACACTTGCAACCTTGGTCCGCGGCGAAGAAGCATCGAGTTCGTTTCATCACATGTTTTGCCACATGGTGAAGGGCGGAGGAGGCGATTGGTTGCAAGTGTCGGACGAGTTGCGCAATCCGTATTGGGGAGCGGAGATGCTGACGTGTGGCAAGCAGGTAACTGAACTTGGACTGGTCCCATTAGAAGGGGCCAACGAATGATGCGAATACCGCGAATGTTTTCTCCTTGTTTTCATTCGCCACATTCGCCCTATTCGTTGGCACCAACTCCCACAAAAGGAACATCAATGTCGAAGATCATTTATTCAGATGAATGCTATGCGATCATGGGAGCGTGCTTTAACGTGCATAACGAAAAGGGCTGCGGGTTCACGGAGCCGGTCTATCAGGAATGCTTGGAGATCGAACTCGCCTATCTCGGAATTCCGTTTGTCGCTCAGCCCGAGATGAAGCTGACGTATCGCGACCGCACGCTTCAACACACATTCCGACCGGACTTCGTCTGCTACGACAAGATCATCCTTGAAATCAAAGCACTTTCGGGTTTGATCGACGATCATCGCGCCCAAGTGCTGAACTATCTGAACGCGAGTGGATTCCAGCTTGGCCTGCTCGTCAACTTCGGAACTCACCCCAAACTACAGTCCGAACGCATTCCATTTACTCGAAAGAGAACTGCCAACGAATAGCACGAATGACGCGAATGAATCCTCTCAATCTTCATTCGCAGAATTCGCCCAATTCGTTGGCCCAAACAGCTTCCCCGTGCTACGCCCACTAATCACCTTCTGTGTTCGCGAGCGACTCGTCGTGCTGCTGGTGACGGCGGTAATCGTCGCGTACGGTTTGTACTGCGCCCGAACGGTGCCGATCGATGCGATTCCCAATGTTGGTGAGAATCAGGTCATCGTGCTGACGGCTTGGCCGGGGCGATCTCCCAAGGACGTCGAAGATCAGATTACTTATCCGCTGTCCGTTCGACTGCTCGCCGTGCCCAAGGCCGAAAGCGTCCGCGGCCGCAGCATGTTCGGATACAGCTTCGTCCAAGTGACATTCTCGGACGATACCGACTTCTATTGGGCTCGGTCTCGCGTTGCCGAACAGCTTGGAACCGTTGCAGCCGTCTTGCCTGAAGGTGTAGTTCCCACGCTCGGCCCAGATGCGACGGGGCTGGGCCAGGTTTTCTACTACGTCCTCGCACCACCACCGGGCATGAATCTGGCCGAGTTGCGTAGCTTGCAAGATTTCGTCGTGAAGTACGACCTGCAATCGGTCGAAGGAGTCAGCGAAGTCGCGAGCGTCGGTGGTTACGTCAGGCAATACCAGATCGAAGTCGATCCGGACAAACTCCGTTTCCACGACATTTCGCTCGACCGGCTGATTAAGGCCGTCAAGGACTCGAACATCGACGTGGGTGCTAAGACGGTCGAGTCGAATGGGATGGAGTACATCATTCGAGGACGCGGCTTTATTGGTGCCGGACAGGATTCGACACAAGCAATCAAGGATATCGAAGATACCGTCGTCATGTCGCGTGATGGTGTGCCTGTGCGGATTCGAGACTTGAGCCGCGTGCAGCTTGGACCTGAGTTCCGTCGCGGTGCCATCGATCTGAACGGTTCTGAAGCCGTCGGTGGTGTCGTGGTGATGCGATTCGGCGAGAATCCGCGAGATGTGATCGCACGGGTGCGGGAAAAGATCTCGCAAATCGAGCCCGGATTGAAGGGGGTCCGAATCCACGCCGTTTACGACCGGACAGGACTCATTGACGAAACCGTGGGAACGCTGACCGGCGCGTTGCGCGAGGAACTCGTCATTACCTTGCTCGTAGTCGTGCTCTTTCTGTTGCACGTGCGATCCAGCATCGTTGTGGCGATCACGATGCCACTGGCCGTATCGATGTCTTTCATTGGCATGAAAATGTTTGGCATCGACGCCAACATCATGTCGTTGGCTGGAATCGCGATTGCGATTGGCGAAGTCGCCGATCTCGGAATCATCATTTCCGAGAACGTTTATCAGCACTTGGTCGAGTGGGAACGCGAACCTGAACCTCGTAAGGATCGCGAGCGAGTCATCATTGATGCCACCGACGAAGTTGCCTCCGCAGTGCTGACGGGCGTCTCGACGACAATCGTTAGCTTTCTGCCGATCTTCTTTCTGACAGGACGCGATTACAAGCTGTTCACGCCGTTGGCTTGGACAAAGACCTTCGCGATGCTGGCCGCGGTGTTGGTGGCGTTGTTCCTCGTACCGCTGCTTTGCAGTCTGCTATTGCGAACCTCGCGTTGGAAGTTGTGGTTGCGCATCTCGGCGGCCAGTGTGGCGGTGCTGGGAGCATTCGGAGCGACCTTATTTTCCTGGAGCGGTGATCTCAGTGAGCATCTTCCTGTCGGCAGATGGCCGGCAAGTCTGTTGGTCGCTGGCGTTGTCGGCTTGGGTGTCTGGCTGCTCTCGCGTGAGCGTCTTCGCCCGATCGAAGAGAACCCGACGAGCCGCTTGATTCTTTACTTCTATACGCCGACGCTGCGATTCTTTCTCAGCCATCGGCTGACTTTTATGGCAGCACCGGCAGTCATCATCGTGCTTGGATTGGGAGCATGGATTGGACTTCCAGCCGTGTTGCGCCCGTTCGAGGCCGTGTGCCGAACGTTGGGAGCGGAGCCGCACGAAGTGCCGGGCTATGTCGCGCTGAAACATACGTTTCCCGGACTGCGAACCGACGATTGGATTGCGTTGGACGAAGGGAGTTGGTTCTACATGCCAACGCTCTATCCCGCCGCCAGCTTCAGTGAAGCGATGCAGGTACTGCAAACACAAGACGCGTTGATCAAGGAGATTCCCGAAGTCGAGAACGTACTTGGCAAGATCGGTCGCGTCGATTCGGCGCTCGACCCGGCTCCGGCCGCGATGATCGAAACGTATGTGATGTTGAAGCCGACCAGCGAGTGGCGACCCGGAATCACCGTGCATGATATCTGGGCTCAGATCAACGCGGTCGCAACGCTGCCAGGAGTAACACCCGCTTCGCCGTTACAGCCGATCGAAGGTCGCGTCGTTATGCTGCAAAGTGGCATCAAAGCTCCGATGGCGATTCGAATCTATGGCGATAGCCTGGCTGGATTGGCCGACGCATCGCTACGCGTGGCAGAGCAGCTTCGTCAGATCCCGTACGTCAATGGCGCCACCGTTAATCCGGACATCGTACTCGGCAAGCCATATGTCGAGTTCGAGGTGGATCGCGATGCCGCTGCCCGGTACGGCATGTCCGCCATGATGGTGAATCAAATCGTCGAGACAGCTTTGGGTGGGATGAATCTGACCACAACGGTCGAAGGCCGCGAGCGGTATCCGATTCGATTGCGATATCAGCGCAATTTGCGTGAGCGGATCGACGAACTACCGTCGCTGCCCGTCGTGACGCCCAACGGCGAAGTCGTTCCGCTGCGATTACTGGCCAACATGCAGACGACTTGGGGACCGGGCATGATCAACAGCGAAGACGCTCGGCTGGTCGCTCACGTTTCGTTTGCTCCGTCCGGCGTCGCTGGCGATCTCGAAACGGTCGATAGTGTCGACCAGGCACTCCGGTCCGCGCAAGAGAGCGGAGAATTAGCGTTGCCTGCTGGATATTCAGTGCGCCCGGTGGGCTCGTTTCAAAATCAAATCGAAGCCAACCAGCGACTGTTGGTGATCGTGCCGCTGGTCGTGCTGATCAATCTGTTGTTGATCTACTTGGAGTTCCGAAACCTGAGTATCGCGTTGATCATCTTCTTCCAGATCCCCGTCGCGTTCGCTGGCGGCATGATCGGGCTAGGTGTGATGGGCGTCGAGATGAACACGGCGATTTGGGTCGGATTCATCGCGTTGTTCGGTATCTCGGTCGATGACGGAATTGTGATCGCGACCTATATGCAACAGTTATTCAAGCGGCGACAGCTCGACAGCATTGAAGACCTGCGTGCTGCGACGGTCGAAGCCGGACAACGCCGCATTCGTCCTTGCCTCATGACGGCCTTCACGACCTTCGCCGCCTTGCTGCCGGTAATGCTGGCGACCGGACGCGGTGCGGATGTCGCCAAGGCGATGGCATTGCCAGTTTTCTCTGGCATGTTTGTGGAATTGATTTCGCTCTTCGTAGTCCCAGTATTATTCTGCGGGTACATGGAAGCCAAGATGAGCCTGGGGTTGAAGGATGCTCGTTGGTCGGCGAATGAAAACTCGCCGATGAAGTAGCGGATTACGATGGCGTTCGTTATTGTGATGCGTTGGTCTCGCTCTTTGATCAATTCCTTAGGAGCCTTGCGATGGTGATTCGGTTGTTGCTTTGCGTTTCGGTTTGTCTCGCATTTGCTGCGATCCCACGGCTCGGACTCTCAGACGACTCAGCGCTGGAGTTATTCAAACAACGCATCACACCGATCCTCAGAGCGCCGAATGCGTCGAGTTGCACAGAATGTCACCTGAGCGGCGTCGACTTGAAAGATTACATCGGGGAGACACAAGAACAGACGTTCGCTTCACTTCGATCGGCTGGCATGATCGACGTGAATAATCCAGATGACTCGAAGCTGTTGCGATTCATTCACCGCACTCCCGACAAGCCAACACCCGTTGGCGAGAAAGTTCGCCAGCAAGAATACGAAGCCTTTCGGGCGTGGATTCATGCTGCGGTTAAAGATCCGAAGCTTGCGGCGGCGAAGACCGACAGTGATCAACTTGGCCCCACCGTACCGCTGGAAGTCATTCGGCACGCGCGGCAGGATCGTGTCCTGCAATCATTCGTCGAAAACATCTGGTCCGAGATGGGACGCTGCGTCAGTTGCCACTCACCGGAACTGAACCGCAACAAGATCGGTCGCAATGGCTCTACCGAGGAAGATGTCGACGCGATCTCTTGGGTCGTTCCACGCGATCCGGCTGCCACACTGCAAAAGCTTGTCGATACCGGCAACATCGACACCGACGATCCTGATGCGAGCCAAGTGCTGACCAAACCTGCTGGGTTAGAAGAGCACGGAGGCGGCCCCAAGTTTGCGGTAGGAAGCCGCACGGACAAGAACTTCCGTGTTTTTTTGAAAGACTACGCCGCCATCGTCAATGATAAGTACAACGATCCAACCCAACTTCCCAAGCCCTCGAAGGAGTTCGCGGTCCTAACTGGCCAGCATCTTCGCATCGTCGATTTACCAGAACGGTTCCACGAGAAGCTCTTGCGGGCGGATATCTATCGCCATACCGATGCCGGCTGGTCCGAGTCACGCTGGGGAACCGCAGAGAATCCGATTGCCGGCAAGAAGCAGATGTGGCAGAGCATGGTGATGGCGACCGCTGCTCGCGGTTCAGACCGAGCAGCTCAATTGAAACCCGACGTACCGCTGCCTGGCGGTCGTTACCTGGTGAAGATCTACATCGATCGTGAAGACAAGACGAAGCAGGATCGCGATTATGAACTCGGGGAGTCCGACTTCTATGGCCAAGTCGAGTTCCACGGCGAATGGAAAGTCGGCTATCAGCCTCCGAAGATCGTGCATGCCCCTGCACACGACTGATGGTTCATATCATATCGAGCCGTTGGCGTCGCCGACGCTTCGACATCCGACAATCTTCGCAAACGCCGGTGATGATGAAGCGGTGACCGGTGACTCGAAAGTTACTCATCCGAGCAACCGCTTCGCGCAACTCAATTAGTTCGTCGCTTTGGAACTCGATCAGCTTTTGGCACTCTTTGCAGTACAGATGATCGTGTTGCGGATAGCCGTAGTCATGCTCGTATACCGCGCGGCCATCCAGTTGAAACTCGCGAAGCAGTCCTGCATCGACGAATTCGGACAAGGCTCGATAGACTGTTGCCCGCCCGATCCCCTTGGCGTCGTCGGGCAGATTGTCGATCAGTGTATCGGCGTCGAAATGCTCGTGTCGGCTGAAGACGTGTTCCAAGAGCTGCTTCTTTTGCGGAGTCATCCGCTTGCGGCGGCTTTGGATATACTCTTCGAAGCGTTGCAGAGGCGATAGAGATACCTCGACGCTACCTAACGAGTTTTCTTCCGACATGTCCTACTAGCCAATCTCGTCCAACAACCGCTCCAGCGCGCCATTCAACTTGTCATCGGTCTCGTAAGCACCCGACGCGATCTGGGCACGAATCTCGGCGACTCGCTCTTGGCGAATGGCTGGCAATTCACGCACGCGGCTGACAAGGTCGGCTTCGTGTGAAATGTCCAATTGATCCACCTGTGCCAGCGAGCTGACTTGAGCTTCCGATGGCCGCGATGCACGTGTGTTGTGATGCGGCGGATTGATCGCTTGAGCGCCGTGCAGATGTGCTGGTCCGTTAATTTGCATCTTAATCATCTCCCCCAACGACAAACATTGCCTGGGTGCCGTTGGTTACAACCAACCACAATAGCTTAACCCTGACACGGTTCGTCTGCTAGTGTCCAATGGATTGGCTCAAAAAGGGGTCAGGTACCGTTGCCGGAACGGCCCGTTGGGTGCTTCGCACAACGGTACCTGACCCCTTTTTGAAACTCAGTGCTCGAAAACCAACCGGGACGCATTTGACTGGGTTGATCCGCAGAGAACTATCACGATGCCGACTCGCCCGATTGGGCCCTTGATTGAAAATCAGTCGACTCGAAAACAGCACTCTGTTCGCGGACCAAATTGTCCGTCCCAATAATCTACGTCACGTTTCGTCTTGTGCGTCGCAATCCGTGTCGTAAGAGCGCTGTCCATTGCGGAAGATGACCTTCGCGATCGCACTCCATTCATCGGCTTGCGAGCCTACAAGATTCAACGTAAATCGTTTGTGAACTTCCTGTACGGTTGATAGGTGCCCGCACCACTTGTGAGGGCTGGTGCGTTGGCGACAGTCAGTCACACCACATCCGTGCTTGACGATGCCGAACGGCAACAACGGATGGTGAATCTTTGCGACTTGTGTCGTTTTCCTGTCGTCGTGTTCTGTTACGTAAACATCCCGGCATTGGTTCCCGACCACTCAACAATTCGAAATAAATCGTGGCAAATTGTGCGGGTTGGGAGTGTAGGCGAATCATCAGAACGCGGCAAGTTCAACCCTCAGCCCGGATTCAGCGGCTCGTTCGCTCGGAAGCGATCCGCGATCAGCGTGTCGATGAACAGTTGGCTGACGTGGTAGGCGACCATCGGCAGAATCGATACCTGCAAGGAGATGGCCATCAGCAGCCCCACCATCAGCGTCTTCTGACTGCCAGCAAACGCGACGGCGATCTGATCCTCGCGTGAGAATCGAGCCAGTTTCCCAAGATAGACGCCAACCCACAGCATGACCGTGTGGACGAGACAGACCGCTGCCAGCATCGCTATCAGATCGAGAACGCTTAAGGGCGATTGCGTCGGATCATTCAAGCCAATCCCGGATTGAATCGCTCCAAACAGAACCATGACCAGCAGGCCGCATTGTGCCAACACGCTAAGCATCCGCTTTTCGCGAGTTGCCCACACGCCAATCGGTTTGTAGAGGCGAAGGATTTGAGCTGCCATCATCGGCAAAACGACAAGCGAACCGAGTTTCGTGGACATCTCTTGCAGGCTGAGGTCAGGACTACTGACGCTCTTGCCTGTCATCGCTAGCAGCCACAGCGGCGTGACAATAAAACAGAACATGTTGGTGATGATCGTGACCAAGATCGCTACGGCGTCGTTCCCACCGGCGCGACGCGTCCAAACTGCCGCTGACGCGAGCGTACACGGCGTCGCAGCCGCCACTAGCAATCCGCCACCAAGGTCGGCATTCAGACCAAACGAAACGCCCCAAGCAAACAACGGCAGCAAGCCAACGTTAACGGCAACCGCGAGCAATGGCGGCCACGGACGTCGCATCGCTTGCCACATGGCACTTGCTTCCAATGGAAACGCCATCAAGAACAGGACGATGGCGACAATGGCCGATCGCAGAGGGAAGTTCGTGCCCGGCAGAACGAGTCCCGTCAGTGGCTGAAGTTGCTTGGCGAAGTACATGCCTACCGCTAGCACAACCACGAGGGCGATCAAGAACCAACGTTGGATTAGGTACTGTCTCATGGCTCGATTCAGGAGGGCAGAGCAGGGGAGGGCGTATTGTTGAGGCTCGGCGTTGCTGTCACAACCGCCCTATCTCGCAATTTGCGGTCCTAGTAAGATTGAAAGAGTTGTGTGTCGCGATAGGTACGATGGCCCTCCGAGGCCGTCGAAGTCACGTAATCGACGGCCTCGGAGGGCCATCGTACAGAAGAGAAACAGTTTGGCGAAGTATGTTGCGATATTGGACCGCTGGCGAATCACATGGCAAGACACTGTTGGCCATGGTCGATGGATTTCCTGCCGGTGTTGAACTTGAAACGGACTCGATCGACAGCGAACTGCGTCGTCGGCAGGGTGGCTATGGACGAGGTGGTCGTCAGCGGATCGAGACCGACCGCGTCGAGATCCTGACCGGGATCTGGAAGAACACCTCGCTTGGCAGTCCTATCGCGCTGCAGGTTGTCAATAAGGACTACAAGCTCGAACGTCTTGGCGATATCGAGCGACCTCGACCCGGGCACGGTGATCTCACCGGTTCGGTTAAGTATCTGTCGTCGGTGCGTGGAATCTTAGAGAGGGCCAGCGCTCGTGAAACTGCTGTGCGAGTCGCGGCTGGCGCATTGGCCAATCAACTGCTGCGAGCTTTTAACATTCGTACGATCGGCTATGTCGTGGAACTTGGCGGCGTTCGCATCGAGCCGCAACAGGTTTCGCTCGACCAACAATACAAACTGCGTGAACAAAGCGAAATCTATTCGCTCGATCCCGAACGCGATGCCGAGATCAAGCAGCTGATCGACGATACTCGCAAGGAAGGCGACACGCTCGGCGGCGTTGTCGAAGTGCGCGTCGAAGGTTTGCCATTTGGCTTGGGCACTCACGCTCAGTGGGACCGCAAGCTGGACGGTCGAATTGCTCAGGCTGTAATGGCTGTACAAGCAATCAAGGGGGTCGAGATTGGTATGGGCTTTGAAGCGGCTCGCCTGCCAGGCTCGAAGGTCCACGATCCAATCAAGTTCGACGCGAGCCAAAAGAACAGTCCGAGCCTCGGCTTCGTTCGCCCCACAAACAACGCAGGCGGACTTGAAGCTGGTATGACGAACGGCCAGCCACTTGTTATTCGTGCCGCCAAGAAGCCGATCAGCACGTTGGCCAAGCCGCTCGAGTCCGTCAACTTGAAGAGCAAGCAACCCGAATCGGCCGAGTACGAACGAAGCGACGTGTGTGCCGTGTCGGCGGCCAGTGTCATCGTCGAGAATGTGGTGGCGTTTGAAGTCGCTTGTGCGTTGGTCGAGAAGTTCGGCAATGACAGTTTGCAGGAGATGAAGGGCCGCTACGAGTTGTTTATGAAGATGGCGACGGAGCACTAGGAAGCCCCAAATCTCAATGATCGATGTCCAAGGAGGAAAACATTGGTCATTGGTCATTCGGATTTGGGCATTGCATTGAACAAGGATGTTCGTAGATGCATGATTCAACACGACGAATCCTTTGCCGCCTCGCGTTTGTCGCGTTGTGCCTGGCACCCAGTGGATCGTTGTGCGCCTGGGTCATCTATCGCTCAACACCCATCCATGCCTGGCAAGAACAGGCGTATTGGACCGAGTCGATCTATCAGACGACCGGATTGCTTGCCGAAGTGGAAAACGTGCGGCATCCGACGCGATCGAGGACACTGCTCGAAGGCGTAACGCTTAAGGATCCCGATGGCGAACACCTCGTGGCTCGCATTCGTGTGCTCGAGTTCGCCGACACGGATCATGGGATTGTCGCCATCGCCTCGCAGCCGGAGATCGAGGCGAACCAGCTTCAGCGTCTTGGCCAACTTCTTTACCAACGTGTTCTCCGCGGGCCGCGCCCCGCGCAGCAGTTCCAACTGTTGAGCGGCGAATTGACGCTGCATGGAACTTCGGGCGCTTCGACCGCCAGCGATGTGCGATGTGTCGTTTCCTCCCATCGAGACAAGATTGAGACAACCATCGACTTCCTGCTCGCCGGTTTCGAGATGCACAGCCCGGCACAAGTTAAACTCTCCCGCGAGCGCAATGCTGGCAAAGCATCGACGTCTTGGCAGATTCGCACCGGCGGAACGCCTTTGCCGTGTGCCTTATTGTCCGATTATCTACCCGCCCTGCGATCGCTCGGCGAGAACAGCCATTTTCAAGGCACGGCGTGGGTACAGCAAGATGATGAAAGCTGGGACGGCGAGATCGCCGGACAATTCCGTGGCGTGGACCTCGACAGCCTCGTGGCGCCGTTTCCGCACAAGCTAAGCGGCACCGCCGAACTGGTCCTCAGCCATACCAACTTCCGACGTGGCAAGCTGGTCGAAGCGGCAGGGGCTTTGAGTTCGGATGGCGGCGTCATCAGCCGTTCGCTGCTGACGGCTGCTGCCGAGTCGTTGAAGCTCGGCTCAAGCGTCATCAGCGACGAACAAGCCGACACGCTGTTGAGTTATCGACAGTTGGCATTGGGATTCCAGATCGACGATTCTGGCCTGCTGCTTTCCGGCTTGTGCGACGAGCGGCAGGAAGGCGTACTGCTGGTTGGCACGAGCGGGAATCTATTGCTCGATTCACGGACCGAGCTTATTCCGAGTATCGCAATAGCACGAGCGTTGGTTCCCCAAAGCGAACTACAAGTTCCTGCCACTTCAGCCACCGAATACTTGCTACGCGCATTGCCTTTGCCAAGCCCGACGCTGCCATCCTCTAGGACCGCGCGGGCACCCTATTCGCCATTACGGTACGGTGGCGAGAGTCAACGCTAGGCGAGTTGGTCACGATACTCGAACGGAGCATGGGGAAGCTTCACGAGATCGAAATCTGCGAGCAACTCTCCAGCTGTCGTCGGATCAGGAGACGGTCGCAAACCACACGACTGTGCCAGCAGCCCCAGCAGACTCTCGGCACGAACGCCTTGCTCTCGCAACGTCGCGAGTCGCGTGTCGCCATGCCTTTTTGCAAGGCGACGTCCGTCCGGTCCGATGACTAGCGGAACATGAGCGAATTGCGGAACTGACCAGCCGAAGAAGTCGTACAACTCGATCTGTCGGAACGCGCTGGGCAACAGATCATCGCCGCGCAGCACTTCGGTCACTTGCATCGCATGATCGTCGCAGACGACCGCCAGTTGATAGGCAGGTGTTCCGTCGGACTTCGCGATCACGAAGTCGCCCAATTCGGTGGCCAGGTTCAGGTCACTCTCGCCGACACAGAGATCATTAAGGCGACGGTTTGTGGGTGTTGTACGGAAACGCCAAGAGAAAGGCTGATCGTTTAGCGATTCGGCGTCGGTGGCTGACCGCGTCGCACAGGTGCCTGGATAAATCGGTCCTTCGTGACCGGCGTGCGGTGCGCTGGCGGCTGCTAGAACGTCGGAGCGGGAACACGTGCAGGGGTAGATTCGCTCACTCACACGCAGTGACTCAAAGGCATCCCGATACAATTCGAGCCGTTGCGTTTGAACGTAGGGGCCGTTCGGGCCTCCGATATCCGGGCCTTCGTCCCAGTCGAGCCCGAGCCAACGCAGATCCTCCATCGCTTGTTCGACTGCCCACGCCTTCACGCGAGGCGAATCCAGATCCTCGATCCGCATGATGACTCGTCCGCCTCGCGATCGGATTGAGAGCCATGCCATGAGGTAAGTGCGCGCATTTCCGACATGCTGTGCACCGGTAGGCGAAGGAGCAAGACGACCGACTAGCAGTTGCTGAGCGTTCGATTCGATTGACGATGTGGCGTTCATTTCGGGTTGTTAGCCAAAACTCTCGCTAGGTCGCAACCTGTGTTCGAAGCGGCTTGCTCTTCTTTAGTTTCTCTTCCGCCTTGTAACTCCACCACATCGTTGTGGGCAGCAAACCAATCGCGATGATTGCGAGTTGGCTCCCCCAGAAAGAAACAAGCGTGGGGACGACGCCTTCCGTAAATCCGTAGGAGTGAAGGCCAACACCGAGTTCGTTGACGCCGAACCAGGACCAAGCGGTCACCATGTTCCCACCGATTACGAGTAGGGCCAAACCGCGATCACGCACGATCCCGCCCCAGCGAGCGTGCAGTACCACGGCGTTCCACAACACAATCATCAAGGCACCATTCTCCTTGGGATCCCAACCCCAGAAACGGCCCCATGAATCGTCCGCCCACAAGCCGCCGAGGACGGTGCCGACAAAGCTGAAGAACAGCGCAAAGCAGATGATGCCATAGATCATGTTGGCAAGCGTCTTGCGAACGGTCGATTGACCAACTTGATCGGACAGTGCCGGCGTCGCGACCCCCGCAATGACAAAGATGATCCCAAGCATTCCCGCCACGAAGGTGGTTGCGTACCCAAGCGTGATGCAAACCACATGTGTCGCCAGCCAGAATTGTGTGTCGAGTACGGCCTGCAATACGGTAAATGTATCACCATCACCGGCCAACTGGTGAGCGATGACGAGCGTGTTGAAACCCGCCACCGTAGCGACAAGGTTTCCAATTCCGATGCGGAACAGGAATTCAAGCCCCAAGCCCAAGAATACGGCAGCCCAACCAATGAAGATCGCTGACGAGTAGAGGTTTGTGACGGGAGGTCGACCAGAAATATAGATGCGACCAGCCAAAGCAAGTGTATGCACAACCAGCGTCAGAGCAATCAGACCAAATGCCGCCCAATTGAAAGGCCGATCCCAACCGAAAGGTCGTGCCAGAAAGCCGATGGATGTCAGGACGAAAGCAAAGACGTAAAGGGCTGAGCAGTTGTAAAACGGCGCGAAGTTATTAAAGGAAGCCTCGAAGTTCGTCTTCCCGGTGTCTAGCGATTCGGGTGAGTTAGCGGCGAGTGCTCCGTGATAAGCTTCCAACGCTCGTGAGAACGAGTGTTCGTCGCTGTCACGATAAGACGTCAGCATATTCCACATCGAGCGGGCAACTGGATTCTCTGCCGATTCAAATCCACCCTTGCCGAGCGCAGTGTCTAAAGACATCGTCAGCGTTGTCTGAATCTCGCGACCGCTGGCGGAGATCTCTTCTCGAATCCCCTTTGTCACTCGCTCGCGGACATCCTCGGGCATGCGGACCAGTGATTCACGAGCATAAGCGTCGAGTTGGTCCGGAGGGATGCTTTGGTCGGCCAAACTCTTGATCATGCCGAGCAGTCGCGTTTCCACCAATTGATCGATGTTGTCGTCACTCAAGATCTCCGAAGAGAGTTTCGCCGACAGATCGGCAGTAGTTGCGACTTTGTATCTCTCGGCGATATCCTTCGCCCACAGTCGTGTGACAGCCGTCACAAACGGCTCCCAGGATTGCTGCTCGTCGTCGACGGGAATCGCATAGGGGACGGGCGCGGTTGCCAACTCTTGGCTGACATTGGCCATACCCGCTAGATAGGAGGCTTCTTCATCTGCGGGCAGCCCTTCCTCGGGCATCCGGAACGCTTCGCGAAGCTTGAAGAACAGTTGTAGCTTACGATCCAGCTCCAAGACCTTTCGCTGATAAACGCTCATATCCTCAGTTGGCACTTCGTTGGCGAGTCGAACTTGCTTGCGAAACTCGTCCATGCGAGGTTCGATCTCGTCCATCGAGTAGAGGCCACCTTTGCGGCGAGTCAGCTTCAGCGTGTCGAGCAATTCGAGGTTGTCGATCTTGAACACTTCGTGCTTCATGCCAGCCTTCGAGGCGGAGATGACATCCAGCAACCACACAATGGCCGGCTGATTCTTGCCCATGCCATCCTTAAGCTGTTCTTTGGTCGAGAGAACACGCAAGCTGTTGCGGGCCAGCGTGTCGAACGGCTTGACGCGTCCTTCAAAGACCAGTGGCAACTTGCCGAAGCCAACCACATCCATCTCGCCGGGCTTCACTTTGGCGGGACGAGCTTTGCTGGCCAGCCATCCGCCAAACAACAACACAACGATTACGGTGAGGACGATCACGGCCTTGTCGCTCGCCGGTTGAAGCGATCGACGTTGCTCTAATGGTTCTGCCAACTCGACAGTCTCACCACGTTTGCGTTTGGGGCCCTTTCGCCTTTTCGCAGGTTGCGACGCCATGAGCGTTTCTGTGGCGGATTCTTCGACCGCTGGTTCAGCGGTTGTGGGGCTCGAAACAACACGGCGCAGGAATCGCAGCAGCGTGCCTGAGAAGTGAGCGAACATACCAAACATCACCAGGACACATGATACGTAGGGAATCATCCAGCCTGTGTTCTTCACGACTTGCAGTGTCGTACTTTCGACACCACTAGGATCGGCGTGATAGCCGCTTTGATAAAACGTCTCGCCGGCGTAACGCAACGGATTGTTCATCCAGATCTTCACTTCACGGTCAACGCTTCGCGACTTATCGACCAACTGAACATCGGACGAATAGTTTCTCGGCGTGCTGGTGCCGATGTAATCGTCTTTACGGACATCGATCAACCGCAGGGAGTATGGCTTGTAGGTTCGCTTAAAACGAAGTTCGACGTGATAATCTTTGCCGTCATAGGGAATGTTCTCATCGAAGGTAAACAGTCCTCCTCCGCGACTACGCAGCACCACTTGCGACAGCAGGTAGGTGCCGATTTCCTTGGAGCTACCTTTCTCCAAGAAGCGGACATAGGCCGATGACATATCGACTTCGCCCGACGAATCGGCCCCGCTGCCGCCGCGTACTTCAGTTGCAACGGTTTGCAGACCTTTGCCAGCGGTTGCCTTGTTGTCGGCGTTGGGGCCGACGTCCTTGAGATCCGAATTGCGATAGTAGTCGACGATTTCGAGGTCGAATGGCAAGTCTTCGTGTTGGATCGTCTTGCCGTCACGAAGAAACGACGATTGCCGACCCTTGACCCACAACGGTACAACGACGACATCGTCGGTTTCCTCCGATGAGGAACTGACGATTGCTAACTCCGTGGAGCGAATGTCGATGGCGTGGCCAACGGTTTCTCCTTCATCGATTGCGATGCGTTCTTCCGCGACGAAGGTACCAACGAACAACTCGCCCAACATCAGCAAGCCGACACCGCCGTGAATTAATACGATCCCACCTCGCTTCTTGAAGATCAAAACGCATGCCACGAGTAATACTACCGATGCTGCTCCGCACTTGATCAGCTGCCACAGGATTCGCATACCAGAATCGCCGAGATACCAACCGGATACGAAGAGCCACAGCGTGAGTAGAATCGCAGTGCAGGCAGCAATTCCGAAGGCGGCGATCTCGACGCTCTGCTCGGGTGTTCGTTTGATCGTTGCAACGGAGCCAATCGCCAAGGCGACTGCCATCGCGGCAACTCCAAGCTTGACGCATAACCACATCGTCGCCCAGGCAAGAGGCGGCTCGCCCTGTAAGCCTTCGCCGTTGTGACCACTGGCGATCACCGCCCATGTCAGCAGGACACCGATGGCCATCACAACGAGTCCGACACCGAGTCGCAGACTCTTGGCTTGCGGCTTGAAGCGAACGGAGTGGGCTGCCAGAAGGTTGACGAATAACGCGGCACCGAGCGTCAGTCCCCCGGGATACGGAAACACGCCCGGGACGGTTTGGTGATTCGGGAACCACGTCTTTGGCAGGAAGACTTGCACTGGAATCCACACCAACACCGAATGGAAGTAGTTGTTGATGATCTCCCACATGTCCTGATCGACTTGCGCGAGCGTGCCGACGAACACCAGAAAGATTGACATGATGAACAGAGAAACGGTCAGTTTGAGCGATGCGATCGGAGCCAATATCGACGCGATCGCGCCCCACGCCGAATCAGCCTCCGCACGCGTGCGTACTCGACTCGGTGTCGTTGGCAATGAATTGGAAGCCATGATCTACTCCGATGTTTATAGCGGTCAGTGGTCAGCATCCAGCGGTCAGCACTCAGCTCTTTTGGAGGACAAATCCAAACTACAAGGCTGATTGCTGACAGCTGAATACTGATCGCTTCTTCATCAAAACTTAATCGAACGAACAAACGTCTCGAACTGTGTTTGTAACTTGATGGCGAGGTCGTGATCACCTTGCAACTTCACGAACCACGCCTGGTCGCCATGCGTTGCGATGACGCCCAAAATTGCTTGCTGCGGACCCACGAGGCGGAAGTAATCGCCTTCGACTCCATGCATGTCGATTTTCTGGGACTCTTTGGCAAGCTGCTCCTCGGTAACGGGATCCAGTCCGACCTGGGCTCGCCATCGGTTCACATTCGGGAGAGCTTCGCTGGCAGCTGCTCCTAACTTCGTAATCGAGATTTGCGCAGCACGACCTCCGTCTTCGACGACAAACGCCGCTTCGCGTGGGACGGAAAAGGCGTTGCCTGTAATCACCCGCTGTCCTGGCTCCCAATCGGGAGGCGCTTCGTACGTGATCGATGATGGTGGGACGACTGGTGCCTCTCGATCTGCGGGCGTCGCGATACCTGCGGCGGCGTGCGCTGCATTCATGGCGGCGTCTGGATCGGCGTCTCCTTGGCTGACGGCAGACGCTGACATCGGCGCACTCGAACCCGACTTGCCAACGAGGTTGACCAACGTCGCTGTGCCGCCTGCGAGCTTGATGGCAGTACTCTCCTTGGCGAGCCCTGCGGCATCGACCGGCGCGAGGCCGAGTTGCGAACGCCAGCGATTGATGTTGTCGAGCAGGCCGGCGTTGGGCTGGACCGGGAGCGGGATCACGGTCAGCTCGAGCGGTTGTTCGTCGGTTGGGATTTTGATTGTCGCGTAACGCATCGCTTCGCCAGCTTCTTGCGTCCACCCGGTGGGAAGTTCCCATTCAGGGTCGGAATCGTCGCCCTCTCCGAAACGGATCGTTTTGATGAAATCTGTGAATGCGTTCGCATATTCTGCCACGACCTCGTTCGATCCGGTGACTTTAAAGAACCATTCCCGTTCACCTTGAGGCACAACGGCCCCCAGCATACGGTGCGGCAACTTTGCCCGAGCAACCTGATATCGCTCGATTTGATCATCTGGTCGGCAGCCGCAGAGGGCCACAAGCAGCGTCAGCATAAGGAATACAGAGACAACGCGAGACGTGGTCGAAGTAGAACGCTTGAGCATCGTAAACTCTTTGGGGCCAAGGCCTAATGCAGTCGCCCGCCTGCGTGGGTGGCAGCGTGACGATTGAGAGGCCGGACGTGCAGGCGGGAAAACACGTCGAACGTGCTGTGGATCGAATACTACCCGATTATAGCGCCCCAACCGGTAAAAGGTACAGGCGGCCCTGGGGCCTCTCGATTAACCCAATTACTGGTGACTTGACCCGCTTAAGTCAGAAATAACTTCGGCATTTCAAGAGTAGGGGCCGCTGTGCGGACCAGGAATCCCTGAGGTCCGCACAGCGGACCCTACGCAAAAGATGAAGTATTTTGAGCCGGTCCTTAGTCCTTCAAGCCGATGGCACTCGTCAGGCCATTCGAAACGCTGGTGGCCACGTCGTGCCCGCCTTCATCCCAGGCCCACATGTTCTTCATCATGTCGGTCATGACAATACCAGAAAGCGACAGAAACATGATGATGACCAACAAGCCGAGCACATTCCAAATCGAGTAGGGAGTTTCTGGAGGCTCGGCGGCATAGACCTGCGCGGCGGCGCCAGCAGGCGTTGCTGCCGCCGTGGGCATTGCCGGAGCTCCGCCACCGCCGAGGGCATCGAGTTGTTGATCAAATCCTTGGCCTCCGTCGAGCAGGGCGGCCCCGCCCTCGGGAACTAAGGCGGCCGCATCCTGTTCAAATGCCGCTGAATCCTCTAATGCGATGACCTGCGAGCCGCTGTCCGACTCGTCCATGAACATCTCGTCCGACGGCGAGAGCAGGAACTCTTCGTCCTTCTTAACACCGGATGGTGATTCCGCGTCCATTTCGTCAAGGTCGACGATCTCTTCGTCTTCTGGGAGTTCCAATGACGAGATCGAGCTACCGCCGAGATCCAATGGTTCTTCTTCCAGCGACAGTCCGCTGTCCGTCGGTGAATCCAGTTGGATGCCGCTGTCGATTTCCAGCGAGAGTCCGCTATCGGTCGGCGAAGAGAGATTGATTCCGCTGTCGCCTGCACTTAGTGACAGATCGCTGCCGGTGCCGCTTCCGCTGAGAACCATGTCGTCGTCGTCGCTCAACGCAAGTTCACTGTCCAGCGACATGTCGAGGTCGCCCGATCCAAGCCCCGTGTCGGCGGACAATTCGAGATTGCCGGTGCCGCCAGAATTTGGTGACTCTAGAGTGAGTTCTGAGTCGTCGCCGAACAGATCACCAATGTCCGAGTCGGCTGCGGACTCACCCAGCTCCATTCCCTTATCTGATCCTGGGTCTGGCACAAGCGACACGCCGCTACGTCCAACACCTGGAACGAGCGTTACATCGCTGCCAACTTTCGAACCTCCATCGGTCGGCTCGGTCAAAGAAAGTTCACTATCGATTCCTGAGCTGCCACCGATGCCCGAATCAGCGGCCAAAGTGAGGTCGCTGCCTGGTCCGGACGGCGCCAATTTCAAATCGCTGTCGTCGTCTTCTACGCTAAGTGTCAGATCGCTTTCGGCTGACAAGGGGTCGGTGGCCTTCCCAATGATCGTGCTTGATGTCGACTCGCCCGAATGGCCGAGTTCTTCTTCGCTGACGAGAATCGATTCGTCGTCGGCCAAGTCAAGGCTGCTGCCCGTGTCGTCGAACGAAAGAAGATCGTCTTCGAGGCCATCACCAGATTCGGCAAGCTCCGCCTTGGCTCGATCGATCTCGTCGTCTTTGAACTTCCAGCTGGCACCATCGCGAAATCCGCGAATCTCGCCGTTCGATCGCATCTCGACCAACCTGTCGGGCGTGACGCCTAATCGCTTAGCGGCTTCGTTGAGTTCAAGGAACTGAGACATAGGTGACCTATCTTTGGTCTAGAATGGCGCGAATTTCTTTAGGCAGCGGGCTATCGGTATTGAACTCGTCCATAAGCAAGTCCGCATGAATGTTGCGGACGCTCTTGAGCGAGATCACTCCTGTCGCGTGCTCGATATGATAAACACTCATTACGCGCGACTTGGGATCGATGACGACGATCTGTTGCCGCCCCTCTTCCACATCGCTGTTAAGGGCAATTAATTCGCCTTGCGGATGTGCCGCGGGTTGCTGAGCGTGCAAGCGATCTCGCCACGCGTCACTACCAACGACAATTCCGATTAGGCAAGCTACGGACAAAACTCCAAACATCACACTTCGCATAACCTTGTCTCCTTACAAGACATGCGGAACCTTGGCCTTCTTACCCCCAAGCGTCTTCCATCCACACAATGGCGACCCGTTAGGTCGACAAAACGTCTGTTCAGAGCGCACGTAGGTATGAACTCTATTCTAAAAGCCACGTTCCTTGGTTCAAGACTTTTCATCGCAACGACTAACGACGATTATTCCGCCGCGTCGCTACAATCGTAATCAATCCGGAGACAGATGTCGCGAAAAACACCTAAGTACCTACGCTGTAACCGGTTCGAGGCGATGTCGAACCCTGATTCTTGAATGCGATTCAAGGCAGTTACTCCAAGCAACACAACGCAGATTCCAGATTCCACAGGGTATCGGCCAGGAAAATCCTTGCCGATTGGGTCTAAGAGACGGCCAATTCGAGATCTCTGGGATCTTGATTCGCGTCGCAAGACTCCTCAGATTCTGGCGATTCAAACAGGCGACAACCCTGCGAATCGCTGAGGTGGACCTGATTGCGCCCTGACTCCTTGGCTTGATAGAGCGCTTGATCCGCTGCGTTTACGAGGTCGTCGGCGATGGTGTAGTCCTCGGTGGAAGCGACGCCGATGCTGGCGGTGAGGTCGAGCTTCTTATCAATCTCCCGGCGGATGCGATCGCAAAACAGACATGCTCCGGCCAGCGGCGTCTCGGGCATCAAGATGACAAACTCTTCACCACCATAGCGCGCGACGACGTCGGTTTCACGAGCCAACTCCCTAAGCAAACTCCCTACAGTCGCGAGTGCGCGGTCGCCGTGTATGTGACCATAGGTGTCGTTGATCTGTTTGAAGTGATCGAGATCGATAATGACTAGCGAAAAATGCTTGCCATAACGATTGAACAAAGCTCGATGGTTTTCCAGCGATTGATCGAACATCCGGCGATTTCCCACGCCCGTCAACGCGTCGATGCGTGATTCTTGAAGGTTTACCAGGACGTTCGATTGTTGCTTAATCTGATCGTAAGCACGTGCGACCTGATCGGCGAGCGCGAGTGTGGGTTTCAGAATGCGTTCGGCTTCGATTGAAAAATCGTCCCAGTCGGCATTGCGGCGTCCCTGAGATGCGGCGTTGACTCGGTCTTTGAACTGGACCACTTGCTGCTGATGCTGCTGAACTGCCTGCTGCAATTTCGCGGCGATAACCTCGAACTCCTCAATGATAGCCTTGGCCCGTTGCATGTCACGTTCGGCAGCTTTGCCGTCGGCGGATCGATTGCGCCGCAACTTGCCAACTAAAAAGCCGAAGAGGGCTGTTAAAGTCAGGCCCAAGATGTCGAGACCACTCAGATCAAATTGCATGGTATCACCCCAAAACCAACGTTTCGATTATGACCGATGCGAGTGCTGCCTGATCCAAGCTGCTGTGGTGCCTAGAATCCCCGCGTCCCAGCAAACCAGTTGTGTTTTCACCCGAAGTATAGGTCACGTCGCGCCGAAAAATTGGACAAGAGCACAACCGTCGCAGCATCGAAGCCCTATGCCGCAAGTCAGGTCGTATCGGATCTAGCGGTTAGGCGGGCGATTGATCAGATCCCGGCGAGTACCGTCGCACGATGGACGCGTCGGATGGCGATAACGTACGCCGCAGTCCGCAGGCTGACCTGCCGGTCATTCGCCTCCTGCCAGACTTGATCGAACGCCTGCGTCAGCACGTGATCAAGTTCTTGACGTACGCGATTCAATCCCCATTTATAATGCTGAAGATTCTGTACCCACTCGAAGTAACTGACTGTCACGCCCCCGGCATTCGCCACGATGTCCGGCAAAATCGTCACACCGCGTTCGTTAAGGATTCGATCGGCATCCGGGTGGATGGGACCGTTGGCGCCTTCGAGGATGATGTTTGCCCTGATCTGATTTACGTTGTCCATCGTGATCACGCCACCAAGCGCGGCCGGGATTAGCATCTCGACATTGAGGCCAATGAGCTCGGTATTCGAGATACGTTCCGCTTCTTCGAACCCCGTCAGACTCCGGCCATGGTTCAGCGAATAGTGCAATGCCTTGGCGACATCGATTCCTTCGGGACGGTAGTAGGCCCCACTCACGTCGCTGATTGCAACGACCTTGAAGTCTGCTTCATGCAGGAACTTGGCCGCGTGCATTCCCACGTTGCCAAACCCTTGGATCGCAACTCGCGTATCCTTTGGCTTCCGCCCAAGTCGCCCAAGCAGTTTGAAAGCCAAGATGCCGACTCCGCGCCCCGTCGCCTCTTCACGTCCTTCGGCTCCGTAATGCTCGACCGGCTTGCCTGTGACACACGCCGGGTTGAATCCGTGATACTTCTCCCACTGATTACGAATCCACGACATGATCTCGTGATTGGTTCCCATGTCTGGAGCGGGGATATCTGTATGGGGGCCAAAGATATCATGAATCTGATCAACGAATTTGCGCGTCACACGCTCGAGTTCCTTGTGACTCAACTTCTTCGGATCAACGCAAATGCCGCCCTTCGCGCCGCCGTACGGAAGGTTGACGACGGCACATTTCCAAGTCATCAGCGCCGCAAGTGAACGAACTTCATCGAGATCGACATCTGGGTGAAACCGTAATCCGCCCTTCATCGGCCCACGCGAATTGTCGTGCTGCACGCGATAGCCCACCAGCGTTTCGATCTCGCCGTTGTCCAATTCGACCGCCACTTGGACTTGCACTTCTCGCTTGGCGGCGAGGAGCAGCTTCATCATCCGGTCATCCAAATCGACTTTATCAGCCGCGTTCTCAAAGTACAGTTGCGTCGCTTCGGAAGCTTTCATGCCAGAAACTCAATTCGTATGTGGAGATACCTGAGTGGCTGGCTAAGGTAACGCGATACCAAGAGTCCGAGAAGATGGAAATGCTGGACAATCACCGCAATCTCTCTTGTTTGGGAATTCACACCTTGTGCGCGCTGGTTTTCTTCGCGCCTCGCCTCCGGTAATATACGTGAGTTCACTGCCGGTGCAGGATGTCTCTTTTATTTATTGGGTGACTCACGGATGTTTAAGTTCATTCATACCGCCGACTTGCATATTGATAGTCCGTTACGCGGCCTAGAGGCTTATGAGGGAGCGCCAGTCGAGCAGTTTCGCGAGGCGACCCGCGTCGCTTTTGAGAACCTAGTCACGCTAGCAATCGATCGCCAAGTTGCCTTTGTCGTCATCGCAGGGGATCTGTTCGATGGCAAGTGGCAGGACATGAAGACCGGGCTTTGGACTGCCGGACAGTTTCGTCGTTTGGAGCGAGAAACGATCCCGGTCTACCTGCTGCGAGGTAATCACGATGCAGCGAGCAAAGTGCGACAAGCCGTCAGTTGGCCAGAGAACGTTCGTGAATTCTCGGTGCGGAAGCCGGAAACTTTTCTATTAGAAGAGTTCGGCGTTGCGTTACACGGGCAGGGATTCTCGCATCAAGAATGCAACGATGACCTAGCCGCAACTTATCCACAATCTGTCGACGGGATGTTTAATATCGGCGTTCTGCATACGAGCCTGACTGGCAGTGCTGAGCACGACACTTACGCTCCGACCAGCGAAGCCGTTCTGCGATCCAAGGGTTACGACTACTGGGCGCTCGGACACATCCACCAGCGATCTGAACCGCCCATTTCTTCGCGGCCCTACATCGGCTATTCCGGTAATACGCAGGGTCGGCACATTCGCGAGACGGGACCGCGGGGCTGCTTGTTGCATACCGTGGTCGACGGCGAACTCGATGCTACCGAGTTTATCGAGACCGATACACTTCGTTGGCACTTGGCCGAGGTCAATCTCAACGAACAAGACAACATCGTCGACTTAGTCAAGAAGGTTCGACAACAAGTTGCTGCCTGCCACGAAGCGGGGGAAGGGCGTTTCTCGGCGGTTCGTGTCGTCGTGCGTGGAGCTTGTGCCGCTCACCGCGAATTAGTGCACGCTCTTCGTCGCGAAGAAACGCTGGCCGAGATCCGCAACCTCGCGAATGAATTCGATGATGAGGTCTGGATCGAGAAGATCAAATTTGAAACGAAAGCCCCGATCGATATCGAACAGCTTCGTAAGGGTTCTGATTTGGTCTCGGAGTTGCTGCGGACCATTGATGCGTTGCGAGACGACGATACAAAGCTCAGCGAGCTGGCCGAAGAACTTTCGCCCCTCGCCGCGAAGGCAACGGTCGAGCTGAGCGAATGCGGAATCGATTTGCAGGATTCGACACAACTGCGAGATTGGCTGCAACAAGCCGAAGGACTTTTGGTGTCACAACTGTTGGAGGCAGACGCATGAAGCTACGCGAACTCGACATTGAACACTTCGGCGTTTTCAGCGGACAAAGGCTGGAGTTCGATCCCGGCTTTTCGCTCGTGTTTGGTCCCAACGAGGCCGGCAAGTCCACTTTGCTGCAATTGATTCGTGAACTGTTGTTCGGTTTCAAGCCACTCCAAAATCCGTACGTCTTCGACGATCACGCCGGCGAGATGGCGGCAACAGGCTTGTTCGACATGTCGGATGGGACGCAGCTTCGTTTTCGTCGTCGCAAGGGAAAGAAGAACGAAGTTGTTGGGAAGCAAGAACCGTCCGGTCAGGAAGTCGACATGGCGGCGTTAAGCCGCCTGGTCGGCGGCGCGAGTAAGGAACTGTACGAACAGGTGTTTGGTTTCTCGCTGCGTGAGTTGACGGAAGCGGATGAGAGTCTGAAACGAGCGAATTTGACGGAGGCATTATACGGTGGCGGACTAGGTGGTTTGGCTCACTTCCAAAGCGTTCAAGCGGAACTCCAAACGGAATCCGATGGCCTCTTCACGTCTCGCGGACGTAGTAAGCAACTGATTCACAAACTGCTCGGCGAGATCAAGGAACGGTCGAAAGATCTCAAGGCGCGAACTCTGAAACCACGTGACTTCGAGCTTCTCGTTCGGGAAGCGAAGGAAGCCAAGGCCGCGGTCGACTCACTGCGTCAAACTCTCGAGACGCTGCGCGGTCGCAAAGCCCATCTGGATCGGCTCGCAGATGCGATCGAACCTTGGGCACGCCGCCGACACGCCGAGCGCGAACTCGCCGAGTTGAGCATACCCGATACGTTCCCAATTGACGGCGGAGAGCAGTACTCGCGGCTAAAGATCCGCCGCACCGAGGTCGCTAATGAATTGGAGTCGGTTGAGCAGGAACTGAACGAGGAGGCCGAACAATTGGCGTCGCTGCAACTCGCTCCCGAATTGCTCGCCAACGAAGCGGCCATTCGTGAATTGGAACAGCAGATTACGCAGATCGTTGGTTTTCGCCGTGACATGCCATTGCGTCAGCAGGCATCCGACGCGATCAAGTCGAGCGTTCGCGCACAGCTGCAGAGTTTTTCGCCCGACTGGAACGATAGCCACCTGGAACGGTTTCGCACGACCCTTGCACAGCGTCAAACGGTCGATCGACTGAAGTCCGAACTTGAAGAGTTATTGCGAAAGAAATCGTCGGCGACCGCCGAACGTCGAGCTGTGGAGAGCGACATCAAGGCACTCCATCGTCAACTTGAACAGGGGGAAATGCCGGAAACCCCTGACGGCCTCGCATCGCTTCTCGACAAGGCACCGCTATATCAACGTAATCTCGAACGCTTGTTAGAATTACACGCACAATTGGACGATGCCGAAGCCGCAATCGAAACTCTCGTCGTGAAGCTGAACGCGCCATTGCGTGCAAAGCTCGACTTGAGCCCTGAGTTGTCCATGCCGATGGCCGCAACGGTCATCGAATTTCGCGAACGATTGCGACGCTCGGAGAAAGAGGTGACGGACAGTGCGCAACTCGTCAAGACAATCAAACACGACTGCGAGCAAAAGCAAGAACAGCTTGCACAACTCGATGCGGGGGCTGCTGTCCCCGACCGCGAACAATTGTTGGCTTCCCGTGACAATCGCGACTCCGGTTGGCAGCTAATCCGCGAGCGATTGCTGGATACGAACAAGGCCAACGACGAAGCAGCGGCGAAGTGGCTGCCTGCGGACAGCGGCACAGGGAAGAATCTGTCGAAGTCACTTGCGACCGCTTACGAACAGTCCGTGCAAGCGGCTGATGCGTTGGCGGATGAACGGCAAGACAAAGCCGAGCAGGCAGCGGCGTGTGATCAATTGAAGTATGAAGTTGGCCGCTTGACGCAACGACTGGAGGCTGCCGAGCAGAACCGTGAATCGCAACTTAGGCAACACGAACAAGTGGTTTCGGAATGGGAATCGCTCTGGACCGACTGCCCCTTCGCTCCGCTTTCGCCAACTGCCATGCTAGATTGGCTTCAGGGATTCAACGAGTTGACGGAGGCACGGTCGAAGCAAAAGCAACTTCGGCAACGGGCCGACTCGCTCCAAACAATGGTTTCCGAATTCGAAAAGGAACTATCGGCGGCCTTTCCAAAATCGACGAGTACGCCAGCTCAACAACTCGTTCTCGCCAGAGAGAGGCAAGAAGCAGTACGGGACTCGATTGTTCGGCGGCGAACGTACGAAGAGCAACTTCCTCAGAAACAGGAAGTCTTGCGCTCACTGGACGAACAACTCACCGTTTTGGAAGATGAACATCACGAGTGGCAGACGCAGTGGGAGAATCTGCTTGATCAGTTCAAGTTTCCCCGCGATTGGGATGTGCATCTCGCCTCGAAAATTTTGGGTGGGTTGGTCGAGGCTCGCAATGAATGGGACAAGGCGATCGAGCTTGATAAGCGGATCGGTGACATGAGCAGCGGCATTGCCGCCTTCACATCGGCTGTGCAATCGCTTTGCGGCAAACTTGCGCCAAAACTTGTCGATTTCGTGCCCGAAATCGCGATGAAGGAGTTACAGTCGCAACTCGATGCGGCCAAAATCGCCCATCGAGATAATGAGCGATTGCAAGGTAGTTGCGGCAAGTTGCGTAAACGGCATGCTGCCAAGAAGGAACAACTCGCAAAGATCGATGCGGAGTTCAGCGACTTGTTATCCGCGGCGGGCACCAGGGACGAGGCCGCGTTCGAGCAAGTCGCACTCGCTGCGAAACGCAAGGCCGAGTTGACACAAGTTTCTCGGGAAGCATCTAGCCAAATCATCGCCATTCGACGAACCGAAGACGAAGAGAAGTTCGATCGCGAGTTGCAGGACGCCGACGCCGACTCGATCGCCTCCGAACAACATCATCTTGCTCAAGAGCTCAAAAAGGCGGATACCGAATATAACCTCGCTTTCAAAAAGGCGACGTTGTTGGACGAACAACGAGAGAAGCTCGATGGAGCAAGCCTCGCAGCGGACGTGGCCCTCGGCTTGGAAAGCACACGCAGTCAACTCGCGGTCGCTGTCGACCGTTGGGCACCACTCGTCTTGGCTCAAGCGTTGATGAAGCAGTCGATCAAAAAGTTTGAGCGTGAGCATCAGCCAGCGATGCTTGCCGAAGTCGAACGGTTGCTCCGTCAGATGACCGTTGGACGCTACACCGCGATCGAACGCAAACTCGACGAACATGGCACATTGCTTGTCGTTGATGAAGCGGGAAAACGCAAGGAACCTCACCAATTGAGCACCGGTACTCGCGAACAGCTTTATCTCGCCATTCGCCTCGCCTACATTCATCACTACTGCCAAGACACCGAGCCGTTGCCCATCGTTATGGATGATGTCCTCGTCAATTTTGACGCCGAGCGGGCAAAGCAGACCCTTGAGGTTCTAAGTGGGTTTTCGCAGCAAGTTCAAATCATTTTCTTGACTTGTCATCACCACATGATCGATCTCGTGAGCGGAGTCGAGCCGCATTGCCAACCGATCATTCTGCCAGGCGGTGCGTTGACGGAAGGCAAGGTCGTCGCTTCGCGCACCAAGAAGCGGATTTCCGAAACGTCGGCGACTTGATTTCCGTGATTCGGGGCAAATCTTTCAAGTCGGTTGTAAGTTTGTACACCAAGTGTCCTAGCGAATGCAGTGCCAGTGTTGCAGCGTAAGTATCAGCAGGGTCACAACTTGTATCATGGCGTTGCACGAGCTGAAAGTTTGGCCCGGCGTGTGCATTAGGATGGTGTCGCTTATCACCCCCACCAAACTCTCTTCTCTTTTCACAACGGAGTGTGTGCCATGCTTGTCTTAACACGGAAGACTCAAGAACAGATTCACATCGGCAACAACATCACCATCTCGATCCTTAAGCTCAAGGGCAACACCGTTCGGATCGGTATCGAAGCACCTCGCGACATTCGTGTCCTGCGAGGTGAGTTACCGACCTTCGATGGCAGTTTCGAGGTCGAGATGACAGAGTCTGACGACTCCGCGACGATGGCTTCTTCCGATGCCCAAATTGCGAGTGATTCGGAGCGTTCGGAAGAAGACGCCACGATCTCCGAGACGGAGTGGGAGTTTCTAAAGAAGATTTCGAGCCGCCGGCAATCCTGTTTGCCCGTACGCCGTTGTTCGTCGAAGCAGAGCAGTGGTGCCCCGCTCGCGAAGCTCGTTCGTGATGCGAAGTTGGCTGTTTCGCCGGTACTCATCAACGACTAACGGCTTCCGACCGTCGATTGGATTGACGCCGATCAAATGAGGCAGGGATTGCCTCTCTTTGTCCACGCATCTCGGCAACCGCAAACGCTTGATGCTCCAGCAAGATACGCCGCACTTCGAGAATGGCTCGCGGATGATGATGGACCGTTAAATGGTCGGCGGGAACGGTGATCTCAGAAGCCACGTCATCCAGGTGAGCACTTTCGTACTCGACAATGCCGTCGCTGTGTCCAGCTAACGAGCCGACGATTCCTTCGTCCGGCACGAGACCAACGATGTTATGGTACGTCGTCCTTGGTGAACGCGGCGAACGAAGCATCACCGGCAGGACGGGAGAATCGGGCGATAGCGAGTCGATGCTCGTTGAAATTGTCAGCAACTCCTTGTTGCGAAAAAAGCCGGGGTTGTCGCGATTCAATCGGCTAGTCGCTGACACCATCATCTCGGGCAGAGAAATCAGCTTGCGAGCCAACCACCGCGTGTAGTCGTTGGCATATTCACTTCCTCGATGCGGTGTGCCGATCGTAATCACGCGACGAATGGAAGGATTTGGATCGAAATAGACGGTTCTTGCGAGAGCGTCGCGAGTTGGCTCGTCCGCCTCCAATTCCTCAAATGGGCGATCCGACAGCAAGTGCCAATAGTCCTCGTCGCTTTCAAGCGTCTGCAACTTCGCGACAAGCCCGCCCATGCTGTGTCCGACTAAGACCATCTGATCAAGCGCCGGCGTTCTTCGCTCTGGGTCGAGATTTTGCTGTGCTTCGGCTAGATCCTGCCGCATCTGCTTCGCACTGGTCCAGAACGGTTGGCCAGTTGGGTACAGGTAAAACCAGAATTGGTACTGACTGCGAATTTCGGGGAACGATCGCAGTTCGTTGAACATCTCCATCCACGTAACAGGGCTGGACCAAAGACCATGCACCATGACGACCGGGATTTTGTTCGGGTCGTAGGGCTCTAGCATGAACAGCCCGCGTAGCGAGTCCGCGCTGTCGGGCTGAAGGAGCGCCCAAGTCGCGATGTTCTTTCGCTCTTCAAAATCCGGGTTGTCTAAAAAGTAGGCCAGCGGAGTTGTGAGATCCGTTTCAATGGGCACCAATCGATTTGATACAACGATGTCGTGAGAGTTGAGCGGATCGTGTAACTCAAGAACACATTGATGCGGTCCTGCTTCTTGTCCTTCCATTCTGGGCGCGACTCGCAAGAATGCTGTCACGGCGAAGCTGAGCCCTGGTGGATAGTACTTCTCGGCCGGGTCCTCGTCCTCGTGAGGATGTCGAACGGCGATCAGTGGTACGCCAAGTCCGTACGAGTGGTGTCGCGATGACAAGTTTTCGATCTCGTAGTCTGAGACGAACTCTAGTCGCTCGAAATCGTCCTCATGCCAATTGCCATGTGCGACCACCGAGATATTGAACTGATGTTCGCCTGTGCCGATCGTGTACGTTCCGCCAGGTCTTAGTTTTGTCTCGTTGTTCGCCAGTCGGATGGCACCCTCGAGTGCTGCGTTATAGAGGTCGCTGGCACCACGAAACTGCGGATCGTACGGATTACGGAAACGGTCGAATCGTGGATCGAACAGATACCAATAGGCATGCGCGACTGCGGTGCCGTACAACTCCATCGCCTGCCCGCGTTTGCCCATGGCGTCGGCTCGCTTGCCGTGAATGTAGGCAAGTTCGGCGTACGAGTAGAGCTTGTCTGCCGACGGATCGTTTTCAATCTCGGCTTGAAGCCGTGTGAGCACTTCATTCGAATCGGCTTTGGCGACGTCGTATCGCCGCAACAGTTCTTCTGTACGTTGGCTGGGCTGCGGTCCGTAAAAAGACAGTAGCTGCAGTGGACCTTGCAACGGATTCCGTGGAACTGGCCGCAGCTTTAAGTACTTCTGCGACGAACAGCCACAGGATAGCCCTATTGCCAAAGCCAACATCGCGCACAGTTGTCTCGTGTGACGAGAGCGAATCTCGCACCAAGCTGCTTGTGCGGCGCGTTGCGGCATGGTTGACCGTTCCGAACGGAATTAGGGACATCAAGTCGGATGTGAATGCCCGTGATGTCGATTAGACTGAGAGGAGATTGGGCGAGCAGAATATCGAGATGCCGATAACGGAGCAACCGCGTTTTATGTCACAAACGACACTCACCGATACTGCTAGCAAGCGATCGACCAATCATTCCAAACGCAGATGAGCGATATGTCTTCTGGTTCGCAACTCAAGGAGTTGGCACTGTTCGGTGGCGAAGCGATGCTTCCGGAGGGGCCTCCTTCATGGCCTCTCGCGGACGAATCTGTTCACCGGGCGTTAGAATCGGCTTTCGCCGATGGCAGTTGGGGTCGCTATCACGGTCCGCACGTTGAACATCTGGAATCGTGCCTTGCTGAGTATCACGCTGTGCCGCACGCATTGACGTGTTGTAGCGGGACATTCGCTGTCGAACTGGCGCTGCGAGCGTTGAAAGTGAAGGCGGGCGATGAAGTAATTCTTGCTGGGTATGACTTTTCCGGCAATTTCCGCAGCATCGAGGCGACTGGGGCGAGGCCGGTTCTCGTCGACATCGACCCTCTGACTTCGTCGCTGGATGTTGCGTTGGTCGAGCAAGCAATCGGTGCCAGCACACGCGCGATCGTAGCGTCGCACCTGCATGGCGGTATCGTAACGATGAGTGCATTGCGGGAGATTGCTGATCGCCGCGGACTACAGATTGTTGAAGACGCCTGCCAAACGCCGGGCGGTCGCGTCGAGGCCAGGAGGGCAGGGGCGTGGGGCGACGTCGGAGTGCTTAGCTTTGGCGGGAGCAAGTTGCTGACGGCGGGCCGTGGTGGCGCTATCGTGACCACACGACAAGATATCGCGCAACGCGCCAAGTCATACTGCGAACAAGGCAACAACGCGTTCCCGCTCAGCGAACTTCAAGCTGCGGTGCTTTTGCCTCAGCTTGAAGAACTTGATGGACGAAACGCCATTCGGTGGGACAACGCCGAACTCCTCAGAGAACAGCTTCGCGACATAAATGGACTCACACCCGTCGCCGAGAAACCACCGGAAAGCTCTGCAAGTCTCTTCAAAATGGCGTGGTTGTTTGACAAATCGACCTGGACGGTCGATCGCGACAGGTTCCTAGCCGCGATGCAGGCCGAAGGCGTCGCTGTCGACGCAGGCTTTCGCGGTTTCACCAAACGAGGTTCCGGTCGTTGTCGTCGCGTGGGTCACCTAACGAATTCCGAGCAAGCCGCTCATGAAACGGTGCTGCTACATCATCCGGTTCTACTCGAGTCACGGTCGACCATTGAGAAAGTAGTCGCGGCATTTCACAAAGTGCATCAGGCCTTTAGTGAACCGAACGCGGCGTGACTTCCACGGACGAATCGAATTCGCCGACAACTGTCATTGGAACGGGTTCCTGCCGAGTTGCTTGATCGCTGTCCGAAAACTGACGGCGGATTTTGTCTAACTCGCCTCGCATGATATGCACTTCGTCGGGTGCCTCGATGCCGATCTGAACCCGATTACCAGCAATGCGATTGATGACGATCGTGATATTGTCGTCAATTACCAGCCTCTGACCGACTTTTCTGCTAAGTACTAACATCTTCGTTTCCTCCCTGAGTGTGTCGTAGATCGTTCTTTTTCTGATTCGAGCAGTACGACCCGGCTTCTATGCCGATAGTTCGCTGGCTGCCGTAAAGACATGGTTGTGTTGATTCAGCAAACAATGTGCCGAACTCGACCGATCTGATTTTCTTGTGGTTTATTGTTAAATTCTCTTCGCGGGCAAGCCGAACTGTCGGTTGCAATTCGCCGTGTTATTAACTTGTTTGTCGCATTCTGCATCCGGATCTTGGATTGGTGTATCATTTTTGACGACATGAATCGCTTGCTGCGGAGTGAGCGACTGGCATCCAAGTTGGTCAGTGAAGGGCCATTACCCATGAAGCGAACACTTACCTCGTTAGGAATACTAGTCGCCGCCATTTATCTGCCAAGTTCGCTAGCGTGGGCAAAGTCCCCCGCCGACCTATTGGCAGAAGCTCAAGCCGCTGCCAGCAGTGATAGCACGACCGCCGTACGTTTAGCCACGGAAGCGATCGAAGCCGATGCGACATTCGCTCCGGCCTACTACTTTCGCGGACGCGAGCGGTTTCGGCTGGGACTCATTAATGACAGCGTCGCAGATTTCGACCGCTATATTGAACTACAGCCATCGGCGGCGTCGCGGCAATGGGAACGTGGTATTGCCTGCTACTACGCAAAGCAGTTTGAAAAAGGAGCGAAGCAATTCGAGTTGTACCAGACCTATCACGACAACGACGTCGAAAACTCAGTCTGGCGTTACCTCTGCCTGGTCCCGACCGACGGCATCGAGAAAGCACGTTCGACGATATTGCCGATCCGGAATGACCGCCGCGTCCCCATGATGCAGGTGTTTGAGTTGTATCGAGGCAAACTGAATCCCGATGACGTCCTGGCCGCTTGCCGGCGTGACGATCCCGATGCTGATACGTTGGCGGGGCGACTGTTTTACGCACATCTCTACCTCGGCCTCTATCACGAAGTCGCAGGGGATAAGGAACTTGCGATCAAGTACATCTCGCTTGCAGCCGACAAAAAACTGGCGGAGAATCCGCATATCAACGGCTATATGTGGGACGTTGCTCGGATTCACTCACAACTGATGAAACAGCCTCCGAACTCTGTCGACAAAGAACCACGACGATGAATAAGCCAATTCCCGAACCGATCGATCCGGCGCAAGTTACGGACCTCGCCAAAGGCGTCATCCAGCGAGATCGCTTTCCTTATTTGGCGACGATCGATGGCAACCGACCGCGTGTGAGGCCGGTGTCGCCCGTTCGGACGGACGGGTTTATCGTGTACGTCGCGAACCTGCGGTCGTATCACAAGACGGTTGAGATCGAAGCGAATCCCAACGTTGAACTTTGCTATCTCGATGAGAAGCACGATCAAGTGCGAATCTCCGGCGTCGCCGAAAGCGTCACGGATCGCAGCTTGCTTCAAGAGATTTGGGACGCCAATCCATTGATGCGTCAGTACTTGGGATCGATCGACAACCCACAGTTGATCGTTTATCGGATCGTACCATCACAAGTTCGCTTCATGCGTGAATGGGCTCTCGAATACCACGACGTTGCGTTGGAATAGTTACCGTTTCACGCAATACAAGACGCGATCTGACCGAAGCAGCAGTTCGCCTTGACTTGGTGTGATGGATGCTCGAAAAACCTCCTCGTCGCTGGGAGCAACTTGATTCTTGGCAACGACCTTCAGTTTCTGGCCCGGCTCTAGCACATACACGTCGCCAGCTTCATTCGGAATGTAGACAAGTCCTTGCGCCGCGATGGGCGATGCGGAGAAGTTGCCCTCTAAGCGAATTTTGTCCAACTCCTGCCCCGTAACCACGTCGTAGCAGGTCGCGATTCCAGGCTGGAGGCTGACGACGATCAGATACTTGTCGACCACGATCGGAGAAGGGAGGTCGCGACCGCCCTTGCGCGTCGTTCGCCAGACTTCGTGCGTTGCATTCACGGTTCCACTTCCGCCTGGATGCATGGCAAACATGTCCCCGGGTCGACCGCTCACCGCAACCAAGATGTCTTCGTATCGTGTCACAGTCGGTGTTCCACGTCCTCGATCACCTTTGCAGAACCATAGCTCGTCGCCTGTCACGGGATCGTATGCGTTTACGCCGTTCTCGCCATTCACGACGATTTCCGTCCGCTCTGATGTTTCCACGACTAGTGGCGTCGACCAGCCGCGTAGCCGCTCACGTTGCGTTTCCCAGACCGTTTTCCCGGTTCGTTTGTCGAGCCCGATGATCGAAGCCTTGTCGTCGGCGTCGCAATTTTGAATGACAAGATCGCCAACAAGGATCGGCGATGCGCCGGTGCCCCAAGGCCCCTCGAACAAGCCCAGGTCTCGCGACCAGAGCTTTTTCCCGGTGAGATCATAGGCATGAATCCCGCCACGTCCGAAGAATGCGACGACAACTTCCCCATCGGTCGCACAGGTCGCCGAGGCGAACGTGTTCATCTTGTGTGTCGGTTCCGGCTCGCCGGTCCAGGCAACTTCCTGCCAGAGCAATTCGCCAGTCACTCGATCGAGTCCCATCACGATTCGCTGACGACCATCGCCTTCGGCAGCAGTCAAAAAGATATTGTCGCCCCAAACCACGGGCGATGATTGGCCTCGCCCAGGGAGTTGCGTCTTCCAGCGGATGTTGGAAGCATTCCAAGTTACCGGCAGGTCTGTCGCATCGCTGATCCCAGTTCCAAGCGGCCCTCGCCACGCCGGCCAGTTTACTTCGGCAAGCAACTCATTCGACGACGCAAAAGTCAAAAGTCCCAACAAAACAACGACACGAAGCATGCGGCAATGCATGAGCAGATTCCTGAGGCGAGTGGTGGATGGGGCAGGAGTGTTATTGTGGGCTCGCTGCGGAAGCGTTAGCCGACAACTGCACGAGTGAGTTCAAGCTGCCGGAGCGAAATCCTTCAATATCGATTGTAACGAACTTGAAACCAAGTTGCCGCAACTGATCGGCAAGCTTCGAGCGAGTTGCGGCGGGAATGAACTTGGCGATCTCGTCGGCTGGAACCTCGATTCGGGCTAAGTCACCTCGGTGATATCGCACTCGCACATCGCGAAGGCCCTGGTCGCGAAGTAGCTGTTCGGCGCGGTCGATCATACGAAGTCGCTCGGGCGTCACCTCTTCACCATAAGCAACGCGGCTTGAAAGGCATGGCGTCGCCGGCTTGTCCCAGACAGGTAGCTCCCACTGTTCCGCCAAGGCTCGGACATCGGCTTTGGTAAACCCGCACTCCGCCAGCGGACTGCGAACGGAATGCTCGCTCGCGGCCTTCATGCCGGGACGATAGTCGCTCGCGTCATCGACGTTGGCTCCATTGAGCACGACCTTCACACCGAGTTGCTCGATGATGCCATCGAGTTGTGTGTACAGCTCCGTCTTACAGTGATAACACCGGTCTGGGGCATTTTGCGTGTAGCTTGCGTTCGCAAACTCGTCGGTCGCGATGACGACGTGCCGTACGCCGATGCATGCTGCTAAGGATTTAGCTTCATCCAGTTCGCCAGATGCCAAACTCGCACTAGTTCCGGTCACCGCCACGGCACTATTGCCGAGTGCCAACTGAGCGGCTTTCGCGACGACGGTACTGTCGACTCCTGCCGAAAACGCGACAGCGCAGCTCTCGAACGAACGAATGAGCATTAGCAACTGTTCACGTTTTTCGTCGAGCGTTGGCATCGAATACTCTTGAGCAAACGAAAAAAACGGCAACCTCCACCGCAATGCCGTGGCAGCGAGTTTTGTGAGAGCCCGCAGTCAAAAGGTGGGCACCTGAATCGCGGAGCACATGAGCCAACAACAGAGCTGCCCACATACTCGGAAGCAAGCGGGACAGATGAGTTGGATATACGCGCGACCGCGACTTAAACCGGTTCCCCTACGGACTTCTTATCGGCTCCCCAGAAAATAGCGCTGACATCACGAACATGGCAGAGAATTGCCGTGCGTCATTGTCTCAGACAAAGCATCGCAAGCCAAGTGCGGAAGCCGATGCCGAGTCGCGAGTTCAACGTCAAGAAACGAAAAACGCCACCACAGGCAGCGTTTTCCTTGAACTAAACGACTTCGGAAATTAATCCTCGCTACTGGACTCCCGTAGCTTCGGCTCCATTACTTTCGTGTTACGCTCCACAGCTAAGACAACCGTGCGTTGTTCAACACCATCGGGGCTGCTGGCGACAACGGGCAAGACCTGCCGGCGGTCGGGCATGCTTAATCGCGCCGAGAAGGATCCGTCGGCTTGGAGCTTGATCGGCGTTCCCGCGAGTGTGACATGAGCGTTCGGTTTGGTCACCCCATAAACGATCATCTCCGCGTCAACGTCGAACTCGAAATCGCGTTTCCGACTGAGACTCCTGTCGGCACCCATTCCGAAGCGAGTTCCCGCCGGTGATCCCATGCGGCGACCAAGGCGTTCTTCGAACAATTCTTGTAATTCGCCGTTGCCATCCTCGCTGTAACCGCCGCTCAACGCATAGATCTTCTCGCAGTTGTCTGCGATTTCCGACCAATCGTTGGCCGACGAGTCGCCGCTGCCGGGACGTGGCGTCGTTACCGAGTTGCTGCGAGCCAAGCTATAGAACTTTCCATTCGCGGCGAGGTATCCAACATCACATCGATAGCCTTTGCTCACGCCCGGGATATCGATGTACCACGTCTTTACGCCACCGTGAATCTCGATATCGCGAACAACTTGCTCCGTGGCGCTGGTTGTATTGCCGGTGTCCGCCTTCACTAGTCGGAGGACAGGTTTTGCAGTATGCCACTGCTCGGCCATTGCGGCTCGTGCACGTTCGATGCTCGAACCGAGTAATTCCCAGCATGCCTGCAACCAGTAAGCGTCGCGGACGAGCAGTACGACCCGATCTTTTTTGGGTGCGTGTCCGTTCTGCGACGTCTTCTTCGTGCCATTTGTCGCAGCAAGATTCTTTTGTCGCTCGCGTTGTTCGTTCACTCGCTGGATCTTCTTTACAATGCGAGGGTTCGTCGGCGGTTCCGATTTCGTTCGCGGAGTTGCTTTATGCTTCGACAACTTTACGCTCGTCGAACTCCTGGAGGGGACCGCCTTCTTCTTGGTAGGTGAAGCCTTTGTCGGCTTGGTCGTCTTTTGAGCAACCTTGCGTTTTGCCGCGCGAACTAAGGCTCGCACGAGCTCGTCCTTCCGCATGGAGCGCCAGCCCTCCACCCCAACTTTCTCCGCAAGCTTACCGAGATCTTTGACTGTTTGTGTCTTAAGTGCCGCTGCCGTGTACAAGGTACTGGACCTCCGCATGAACGCCGTTTCGCCCCGACGGCGATGTAATCCGCCGGGCAAGTTACCGTGGTTGAGCGCCATCCGTGACGTTGCTACTACGCTCGAACTCACACGGCACTCCGTAGCCGTCCGAAATTCGGAAACGCGAATCGGCATCTTGCATCGATTCGCATCGGGGGGGTGGCGGGCGGCGACCCGCACGACGGATTTCACTTATCTGGGCGGGAGTTCTGCTGACTGTGGGCTGGAGGTTGCAGGACTGCCGCAGCACGAGAAACTTGTCGTTGTTAGTGAATTTCCGTCACCGATGTGCCTCGTGACCCGCTTTGGCATCCCGCCGCTAGTGTCAGATACGAGGATCGCATCGATAGTTCTGAGTGTAATCGATCCACCGCGTGTACGCAATCAGACGCCCCCCATTGGACGGCCATTGCTTCACCGCTTTCGGACCTAACTACTTCTGGTGACGATGGTTGAATTGAATCGTGAAATTTTGGCAGCGACGGCAATGTTGGCCGCGTAACTCTCGTTCAGTAGAGGCGTGAGGCTGTCCCCGTCAAGTGGAAAGCAGTTTTCGAACCGACCGGAAGATATCATAAGCCATTTACCGCAAAATACTTATGTCAATCGCTTGACTTTGTGAAAAAAAGCACGAAATCTGATCGAGGGGTCAGTTGACCATGCAATCAGTGCTGGTATAAATGTGGCAACTTCAGGCAAATTAGCGTTTCTGAACGCTTGGAGCGATTTTTAATTGCATTGGTTTGACAGCTGTGGACTCGTTTGCAGGCACGGCTGTCTCCCTGGCCTCGTTCGGTTAGAAGAGCCGCCTGTATGGCGATATTGGTTTCGATTTGAGTCAGCTCACACCTACCTCCGGTCCGAAAGTGTTCAGCTTGCCTCGCGCTGTGGCCTTGCTGGTTTGCGCTTTCGCGATTGCCTTTCCCGCCTTTGCCTACTTCGGTCATGAATCTCACGGTCAGGCCGGTGTTTTGGCAGCGGCGATTGCGGCTGCGGTCTGCCTTGGTGCGGGGCTGGTGGCGTTAGTTTTCATTAATTTGTTTCGCAAGCCTCAGCAGGCTTTCAACGGTGTCGGAATGGCGATGCTCTTTCGGATGGCGATTCCGATGGGGGTTGGCGTCGTGCTCACGAAAGTAAATGGGCCCCTTGCTGAAGCCGGGTTATTCGGGATGATTGTGGGCTTCTATCTGGTCGGCCTGCTGGTCGAAACGCTGTTAGCGGTTCGCTTGGTAAATGGCTTCAAGGAAGAACAAGTTTCAAAGGCGGCGTAGGTCGAGTTCATGGCATCTGCGATACTGCATATCAAGGACAGTTACTACTTCGAAGTTCCGAAGGGTCTTTTGCCTCGGCACTACGCAAGTAAAGCTGATTTCCCCACCTTGTGGGTCCAGCTTGATCCCCAGTTTCAGGCTTGGGAAGCGGAGCGTCTGTACGACGAATTTGCAAAGCTGAATCCAAGTGTTGGGCCGAAGTCTGATCTGCTACATGAATACGAAGAGTGGAAGCACGATCACGCGAATGAGGGAAAGCCGTTCGATAAGTTCCTTGAGCAGCACGAAGACTATCGTGATTGGTTTGCTACGACCGCAAAGTTGAGTGGCGGTGCTCAGTGGGAAGCGGCAAAGGAGCGTGCTGGTGGCGAAGAAGCTGTCGCGATCTTTAAGAAAGATCCGACGATCAATTGGTCGCCAGAAACGATTCATGCCTACAACAAGCATTTGAGTGGCAAGATTCTGATCCCGCAGCCATTCGGCGAGTTGCGTAACTTCTACGAGAAGGAAAGCGGCTTCGCGATTTCGCGATTCATGATCATCGAAGTGGCGATTGCCCTGATTCTGTGGGTGATTTTCGCTTGGCTTGGTCGTCAGGTTGAGTCTGGCGAGCGTCCCCGAGGGCGACTCTGGAATCTGCTTGAAGTGTTTGTTGTCTTTGTGCGGGATCAGGTGGCTCGGCCTGCGATAGGTTCGCATGACGGTGATCGATTCGTGCCGCTGCTGCTCACGATCTTCTTCTTTATTCTTGGTTGTAATTTGTCCGGCATGTTGCCTTGGGTTGGTGCCCCGACGGGTTCCTGGGGCGTAACGTTCGGTTTGGCGTGTGTGACGTTCAGTACGGTGATCGTCTGTGGTATGCAGAAGTTTGGGTTCGTTGGGTTCTTTTTGAATCAGATTCCCGGCATGGATTTGCCGCTTCCAATTGCGATTGTCTTGAAGCCCATGATTCTGGCAATTGAGTTGCTTGGGTTGTTGATCAAGCATCTCGTGTTGTCGATTCGTCTCTTGGCGAACATGGTTGCTGGGCACATTGTGCTGCTGGCGATCATGATGATGGCCTTTAGTCTTGAAGGTGCAGCGAGTGAGTATTGGGGAGTTGTTGCTCCGATTTCCGTGATTGGAGCAACGTTGATTAGTTGCTTAGAGCTGTTTGTCGCCTTTCTGCAGGCGTACATTTTTACATTTTTGTCCGCATTGTTTATCGGTGCGGCGATTCACCATCACTAATTGGCTGGATAACGGTCCACAGCCTACATGAAATGAGGAGACTGGTCAGTGAAAGGTTTTTTGAAGATTGCTGCTACGAGCGTTGGCGTTGCTCTTCTGTTCGTCGCTCCGGCGGCGGCCCAAGGAAGCGGCCGGTCCTTTGTCGAGTTTTCTGGAGCGCTCGGTGCGGGCCTGGTAACGATGGGTGCCGCTTACGGAATTGGTAAGTTGGCAACTGCTGCTTACGAAGGCATGTCGCGCCAACCCGAAGTTGCAGGTAGTATTCAGACCGCGATGATTATTGCGGCAGCGTTAATCGAGGGTTTTACCTTCTATGCGTTGTTCATTTGTTCGCAACAGAATCCCTGGGCGAGCTAGTCGGTTGCTCTCCTGGGCTTTCGGTTTCCTACGAGCAATCAAGAGGCTAAGGTCGATGTATCGATTTGTCGCTGGTCTGACTGTCGTTTGTGCTTTGTTGGTGTCGGCGTCGCTGATGGCGGACGACACTCCGAAGGAATCGCCTGCTGAGTCGGTAACGACATCAGTCGCTGTAGATTCCGCCAAGGCTGGCGGGGACTCTGAACATAAGTCAGACTCCCATGCCGATGTCGCGGCCGATCATGCTGCTCCCGAAGAGCATGGCGAGACTGCGGGTGGTCATGGAGTTGCCGAGCACGATGCACATGGTGGCGATCATGATGCCCATCACGATTCGACGGACCTCAGTCACATGAATGCAGGGCCGCAGCTTAACGACCCTAGTCAGTTCAGAAGTGATCTGGCGATTTGGACGTTCGTGGTATTCTTCTGCTTGTTGCTGATTCTCGGGAAATTTGCCTGGGGGCCGGTTACGGCGGGTCTCGATCAACGCGAGGAGTCAATCGCTGCGATGATCGAAGAGGCAAAGCAAGGTCAGGAAAAAGCGGCCCAGCAATTGAAGCAATACGAGGCCAAGCTGGCTGCGGCTGGCGAGGAGGCTCGTGAGTTGGTTGCCCAAGCTCGCAAGGATGCGGAATCGGCCAAGGATCGAATTGTTGCCGAGGCCCAAGCCGCTGCAGATCGTCAACGCCAGCGGGCGATTGAAGATATCCAGACAGCAAAGAATGTGGCCTTGCAGGAAATGACCGAGAAGAGTGTTGACTTGGCCGTGAATCTGGCGGGCCGCATCGTTCGTCAGCAACTCAAGGCGGAAGATCACTCGCAGTTGATTCGTGAAGCCATGGATCAATTGCCGAGCCGCAACTGATTTACTTCGAGGCAGCATTAGCTGATCTGAGAGCGAAATGACGCAAGCTCGTGAAAAAGCGATATTCGACACCGGCCAACAGTATCTTGGCGGCGTTTACGCCAAGGCTCTGTTGGGAGCTGCCGAAAAAGCTGGCAACGCCGAACTGGTAGCAGACGAGTTGAATTCGTTCATCGACGATGTGATGGCGAATTTGCCAAGCCTCGAATCAACGCTCGTTTCGCCCCGAGTTGCCGCCGAAGCGAAGACTGCGATGCTTGATAAGTCGCTGGGCGGGAAAGTTTCCGTCGAGTTGCTTAACTTTCTGAAAGTGGTCGCTCGTCACGGGCGCTTTGATTGTTTGCGAGCTATTCGACAGGCAGTCCGACAGCAGTTGAACGATTTGCGAGGGCGCGTGGAGGTCTTGCTGACCGCGGCGCAACCACCAAATCAAGAGTCGATCGACCTGATCGTAAACCGCTTGAAAGCGTTGCTCGGAAAAGACGTCGATTTGCAAGTCGATGTCGACAGTGAGCTAATTGGTGGTGTCAAGCTGCGGATTGGCGACACGGTTTACGACGCAAGTGTTGCGAACCGACTTGTTCGATTGAAGGACGAATTGTTATCCAAAACCGGCCAGCAGTTGCGGGACAACCCAGACCGCTTCGCCTTGGCCGACTGAATCATATAGACACAGAATCGGATACTACTGATGACGAAGTTCAATGCGGATGAAATCGCCTCGGTCTTGCAGGCGGAGATCGAACAGTACGACAGCAACATCGACGTTCGCGAAGTCGGCACGGTGTTGGAAGTCGGCGACGGTATCGCTCGAGTTCACGGCCTGTCCGGCGTGATGGCCAACGAGATGGTCGAGTTTCCTAACGGAACTCGCGGCTTGGCCTTTAACTTGGAAGAGAATAGCGTCGGCTTGATTATTCTCGGTGATTACTTGTCGATCAAAGAAGGCGACGAAGTTCGCGCCCTTGGTCGACTGCTCTCGGTGCCCGTCGGTGAAGCGGTTATTGGTCGCGTGCTTGATCCGCTGGGGAACCCACTGGACGGTAAAGGTCCTGTGGCGTCTACCGAGAGTCGCCCGGTGGAAGTGATCGCAGCTGGCGTTTCCGAGCGTCAACCAGTTACTCAGCCCTTGCAGACTGGCATCAAAGCCGTCGATGCGATGACGCCGATTGGTCGTGGTCAACGCGAGTTGATCATCGGCGACCGCAAGACGGGCAAAACGGCTGTTGCCATCGATGCGATTCTGAATCAAAAGAATTCGGGCGTGAAGTGTTTCTATGTTGCCATCGGACAGAAGGATTCGTCTGTCGCTGGTGTCATCAAAATCCTCGAAGAGCAGGGGGCGATGGAGTATACGACGGTCATCGTTTCCGGTGCGAGTTCGCCCGCTCCGCTGCAGTATGTTGCGCCCTACGCCGGTACGGCGATGGCTGAGTACTTCATGTGGAACGGCGAGCACGCTCTGATCGTGTACGACGATTTGTCAAAGCAAGCGGTGGCCTATCGAGAGTTGTCGCTGCTCATGCGGCGTCCACCAGGTCGTGAAGCGTTCCCGGGTGACGTGTTCTATTGCCATAGCCGATTGCTCGAACGTTCGTCAAAGCTTTCTGATGCACTGGGTGGCGGTTCGATTACGTCGTTGCCGATCATCGAGACGCTGGAAGGCGAAGTTTCCGCTTACATTCCCACAAACGTGATTTCGATCACGGACGGTCAGATCTACCTGCAACCCGACTTGTTCTTCGCAGGTATTCGCCCGGCGATGAATGTCGGTATTTCGGTATCCCGTGTGGGTGGTGCTGCTCAGGTCAAGGCGATGAAGAACGTCGCCGGTGGTTTGCGTCTGGACTTGGCCGCATTCCGCGAGTTGGAGGCGTTTGCCCAGCTGGGTACCGATTTGGACGCCGCAACGCAAGCTCAGCTCGATCGTGGTTACCGCATGGTCGAGTTGCTCAAGCAGGGCCAGTACAGACCGCTTTACGTCGTTGACCAACTGCTCAGCTTGTATGCTGGTATTCATGGCTATCTGGACGATGTTCCGGTCAGCGAAGTACCAGCTTGGGAAGCCGCGTTCCTGCAGTTCATGCAAGATCAGAAGAGTGCCGTTTGGAAGATGGTCGACGAGAACAAGGACAAGGGCGACACGCTGAAGAAGGATACCGATCCAACTACGCAAGCTGTCGTCGAAGCGATCAAAGAGTTTAAGAAGAGTTACAAGCCTGCGGAGTAGGAGCTGATTTCGTGGACTCCGACAAAGTACCTCCGGTCAAGTCAGGTGAGTTTGAGCTCAGCAGCGACGACAGAACCTGGGGGATGCTTTCTCACTTGTCCTACTTTTTGACCTTTGTCATTGGTGTGTCGTGTGTCGCGCCATTGGTGATTTGGATCTTGAAGCGGGACTCGTCCGAATTCGTTGAGGATCAAGCGAAAGAAGCTTTGAATTTTCAGTTATCGGCGTTCATTGTTACGTTGGTTCTGGCAGCTACGGTTTGCGGAATACCACTGATACTTGTCGTCTTTATCATGTCGATCGTATACAGCATTCAAGCAGGCATGGCGGCAAACCGCGGCGAGTATTATCGATATCCTTACACTTTCCGAATGATTAACTAGTCATGGCCAACGCCAGAGCACTCGATAAACGCCGCAAGTCTGTCCGTAACATTCGGAAGATCACGCGCACGATGGAGTTGATCGCCACCGCCCGTTTTAAGAAGGCGATGGATCGAGCGACTGCTGCGACCGCCTACACGCGACGCATCACTCAACTCGTCTCGGACTTAGCCTCCAGCGGCTTACAAGTTCGACATCCGTTGATGGAGCCACGCGAAGAAACGAACAGTGCCCTGCTCTTGGTCCTGACTGGCAATCGCGGACTGTGTGGTGGCTATAACGGCGGCGTCATTCGCCAAGCGATTCCTCGGCATAGCGAATTGAAGGCTTCGGTCTCGAAACTCAGGTTGGAAGTCTCTGGCAAGCGAGGCATTTCGGCGTTGCAGTTTCGTGACATTGAGCCCGACGAAAAGTTCTTGAACTTTGACGATCAACCACGCTTCGCCGAAGTGGAGGTCATTGCCAATCGATACTTGGAAGAATACGCAGCCGGGCGACTTGATCGACTCGACGTTGCCTACACGCGATTCGTGAGCATTGGAAGACAGGAAGCCATTGTCGAAACATTGCTTCCGCTCGGCGGTATCGAAGGAGCGGACAGCGACGCGGCGGTTAAGGAAGTGACGACTGGCGAGTCGATGTACGAGTTCCTCCCGTCTGCCGAGAGCATTCTCGAGGAAGTCGTCCCGACCAGCTTCAAAGTCAAGCTATTCAAGTGCTTCCTCGATGCTGCGGTTAGCGAACAGATCGCTCGAATGGTCGCAATGAAAGCGGCGACGGAAAACGCTGGTGAAATGATCAAACAACTTTCGATGACGTACAACCGAGCTCGCCAATCGCAAATCACCGGCGAGATTATGGAAATCATTGGGGGCGTCGAAGCCCTGAAGAAGTAGCGAACGTTCAAGACTGAATGTTTTGCATCGAACAAACGAAAACTGAAAACCGGAACTGAAAACCAAAAGCCATGGCTACAGCAACAGCAGTGGGTCGCATTACCCAAGTGATCGGATCGACGTTTGACGCGCAGTTCGACGAAGCGAACTTGCCGCCAATCTACAACGCGGTGAAAGTCGTCAGCGAACACAAGGGCGTAAAGCTCGACCTGACCGGCGAAATTCAGCAGCATCTGGGCGGTGGACGCGTACGCTGTGTCGCGCTGGGAAGCACAGACGGTATGGTCCGCGGCCATGAGTGCGTCGATACAGGGGCTCCCGTGACGGTTCCTGTCGGCGAAGAAACACTCGGGCGCGTTTTCAATATGCTCGGTAACCCGGTCGACGGTCGCGGTGACGTCAACGCCAAAGTGCGTTTGCCGATCCATCGAAAGGCACCTCAGGTTAGTGAACTGTCGACAAGCACCGAGTTGTTCGAGACCGGAATTAAGGTGGTCGACTTGCTGACACCATTCGTTCGCGGTGGTAAAGCGGGTCTGTTCGGTGGTGCTGGTCTTGGTAAGACAGTTATTCTCACGGAGTTGATTGCTCGTATCGCTCGCGAACACGGTGGCTACTCCGTATTCGCTGGCGTCGGCGAGCGAACGCGTGAAGGAACCGACCTGTGGCTGGAAATGCAGGAAGCGCAGATCGGCGACACGGGTCGCAGCGTTATCGAGCAAACGGCGATGGTCTTCGGCCAGATGAACGAGCCACCAGGAGCCCGTCTCCGCGTCGCGCTATCGGCACTCACGATGGCTGAGTATTTCCGCGATACGACGGGAAAAGATACGCTGCTGTTCGTCGACAACATTTTCCGTTTCTCGCAAGCGGGAAGCGAAGTGTCGGCGTTGCTCGGTCGTATGCCTTCGGCAGTGGGTTATCAACCGACTTTGGCGACGGAAATGGGTGCCTTGCAAGAGCGGATCGCTTCGACGAGCAAAGGTGCTATTACATCGGTGCAAGCCGTTTACGTTCCTGCGGACGATCCGACCGACCCGGCACCTGCCACCGCGTTCGGTCAGTTGGACGCGTTCCTCTATCTGGAGCGATCGATCTCGGAAAAGGGTATCTATCCGGCGGTGGACCCGCTGGCGTCGAACAGCCGCATCCTTGATCCGCAGTACGTCGGCAATCGGCATTACAATATCGCTCGGCGCGTTCAAACGACGCTACAACGCTATCGTGAGCTTCAAGACATCATCGCGATTCTGGGTGTGGACGAGTTGAGCGAAGAGGACAAGTTGATCGTCCATCGCGCTCGTCGCATCGAACGCTTCCTGTCGCAGCCGTTCTATGTGGCAGAAGTGTTCACCGGGAAATCCGGTGAGTTCACGAAGTTGGAAGAGACAATACGTAGCTTCGAGGAAATCTGTGACGGCAAGTGGGATCATTTGCCCGAACAATCTTTCATGTACGTCGGCGTGATTGAGCAAGCAGAAGAGCAAGCGAAGAAGATGGCGGCGAAAGCCAAGTAGTAATCAGTCATAGGTCATTTGATGATCGCCACGGGCTGCAAAGCAGTGCGCAAGTTGAATGACGACTGACTAAGGACAAATTCATGGCCGAACTAAACTGCATAGTCGTCACACCCGAAAAGACCGCCCTCGAAACGAAGGCGGAATTTGTTGCGATGCCGCTTTATGACGGCGAGATCGGGATCTTGCCGGGGCACAGTCCAATGATTGGGCGACTGGGCTACGGCGAGATGCGGATTCGTGCTGGTGGCAAAGAGACGCGATACTATGTCGATGGTGGATTCGTTCAGGTTGCTGATAATGTTGTCTCGATTCTGACCAACCGAGCGGTTCTCGGTACTAATCTCGACGCTGCCGCAGCACGTGAACAACTTGCGGCCGCTAACAAGCGACGAGCGACGACCGATGATGAACTCGCGCTGCGAGATCGCTTGGTTGTTCAAGCACGCGCACAGATTCACGTTGCCGAACGCAGCAAGTAAGTGGCGAGCCGTCGTGTCGACAACGGCACGACCGTTCCATTCCGTCTAGAGCGTATCCGTGTTCGCATGCTTGGCTGATTCGTTCGCCGGCCCTCTCCAATCGTTCCAGTTCACTGAATGGCCAGCCGAAGAAAATAGCTAGTCTTCATCGCGTCCCAGCAACTTTCTTTCTTAGGACGTCACCTATGCCGTATGCGAGCCACCGCATCGTCGGTGTCATTGAACTGGAGTCCGCCTGCACTCCCGACGAAACAAATTCAATTCGAGCAAGGCACACACTGACGGATCGAGCCACCGCTGCCGCGATTCGTCGAATCAGCTTTGAAATCGCGGACTCAAGATCAATGCCTCACGGCACGTTTGAGCCAACCGTTAAAGTCGATTCCGCATCTCTTCAGCGGGAACTCGAAGCGGAATTGGCTGGATTGTACGCCGAATGCGGTCCCGTCGTATTGAATTAGTGCGAGTCGCACGGACGTGTAGCGGCTGTGACGATCTAGTTCCCAGGGAATCTTGACGAAACAACGCTACACTTACCCGTAGACCGCTCTAGACGCCTGATCCAGGACGCGGCCTTCTCATTGTCGCGATCGAATCTTTGACGTAGCATGAAACGCTGTGGGATTACGCCACCGAAGCGTCTTGTGAGTCGGAGAGTTGGATGGAGAAGATGTCAATCGGCTTTATCGGAGCCGGTCAGATGGCAACTGCGTTGGCTCGTGGTTTCGTGGCTGCGGAACTTGTGCGAGCGGACGGTGTCGTGGCTTTCGATCCGTTCCAAGAAGCTGCGACACGGTTCGCGGAACTCGTGCCTGGCAGTCAGATTGCCGCTTCAAATCAGGCTGTGGTCAAAGCCGCTGACGTCGTCATCCTTGCAGTGAAGCCACAAAGCATTGCTGACGTGATGCGGGAGTTAGCGAAAGCGAAAGTCGGTCAAACCCTGTTCATTTCTATCATTGCAGGCACGCCGTTGACAGCGCTCTGCAAAGGTTTGAAGACCGAGCGTATCGTCCGAGTCATGCCGAACACACCTTGTCTGGTGGGTGCGGGAGCTGCTGGTTACTCGCTTGGCGCGGGTGCTTCCGCTGCCGATGGTGAACTAGTCGGGCGCTTAATGGGATCAATTGGCATCGCTTTTCAAGTGCCAGAATCGCAACTCGACGCCGTAACGGGCTTTTCGGAACGGTCAAACACGTTGCTCTTATGATCGAAGCGGCTCCAGCGACGGTGGCGTCGAGCAGGTTTGCCTCCGGCGACAGCATTGGCGCTTACAACAGTAATAGGAGCCGCGCAAATGGTGATCTCGACCGGCGAACATCTGGCGTCCTCAAAGTCGTGTCACGCCAGTCCGGGTGGCGACGATCACTGGAGTCTGCAAGTGTTAGAGCGACTCGGGCTGCGTTACCTTGATCGATGCGGTCGATGCCGCGACGAAGCGTTCTCAGGGGTTGGGTCGGTCTTAAGAAGGCAAATCAGGAAGGTCATGCTATGCCATCAGTCTTTTACTGTCGACGACAAACCTTATCCCCTGTGTCGCTGATGTGGATCTCCGGTATGCCCATTTTGTGGCCATGGCGACTACATGCATGAAGGCGACTACGAAGTTCGCCTGGAGCAGGACGAGTCCGTCTGGGCGAGCCGGGAAGAACGCGATAACATGTTGACTGCGATTGACGCACTTGGCAAAGTGGAGCTGACTTCGACGACGAATGGCGGTAAACAATGTCCTTGTTTAGAAAACGATCTCTATCAGTGGCGCGAGACCTGGCTTTTGTCTTGTTTGCCGAGGGCGACGCGTCCAAAGGCCGTGCGGTTGCCGCCGCGTTGCGGCAACAGGACGCCCACTACGAGGTTTCAAAACATCGTCGCCGATGACGAAGGTATGAAAGCTCGAGTCGTTGACGCTCCGTTCCTTGAAGACTCGTCGCCATGGATATCACCTTCGTCACGGGTGAAAGAAGTGACCGAGCAACGCGAAGGTTGCTCCCAACACGCTCGCCAAGTCACGCTCGCTTGAAGGCGACCGTGACAGGATTAAACACTCGGCGAGTGCGATTCGCGATTCGACATCTATCACTTTGAGGAAAGCGTCTTTTCATCGGCGAAATTTAGGGCAGGGGCGATGACGACCCTGAACCCTGGCGGCCCTGCTTTTGGTTATGGTTCTCGCTAACTCTGCCGTGGCGTCGGCATCGATCACCAATCAGGATCGTTAATGTGGAACCAGGCCGACAAGTGTGGCGTTGCATGTTGGCCTCTACAATGGTCACGGAAGCAGCCCAACTCTTCCAGCATAATCGCTACCTGCCACCCTAAAAAGTGGGCTCTAGCGTCGCGCAGAATTCATTAATGCAGGATCAGGTGCCAATTACCATAAGTGGTGAATTGCTTACCTAGTTGAAGTCGCCACTGTGTTTGGCAGCTGAATCCCTATTCAAAACGACGAAAACAGAAGGCAAAAACAGCTTGCCGCGCTCCTCTCTCACAGGGTGTTCGACAGTTGCTCCTCGAGCCTCTCGAGACCTGGATTAATGACCGTGCTGCCACTCGCCAGGCGCTGCGAGACGGTGGTGCTTCCGATTCGCCGGGGCTTTGTACTGCAGTGTCATTCCTCCAAAGACCAGACTGGTTCCTCGGTCCAGCAACGCAGGGGACATCAATGCGGATGGGTACGACGACCTGTTGATTGGAGCCCCTGTCGCTCCCAGTTTTCCGGCTGGAACTGGCGGGTTACTACGTCATTTTAATGGAAATCGTTTGGGTTCCTCGGACATTACGCTCCACTCCCAACATCGGCGGCGGATGGCGAAGTGGCTTTATTCCGGTTTGAACGCCGCGGACCACATGGGCTTCTCAGCAGCGCCGGAGACGGTGCGGGACGGCTTCCGGAAGCTTCATCATCAGGGCGCCCTATGCAGATCAAACACCGCGTCGGGCACGCAGCTAGGAACAGGGCAAAGCCTATCTCGTGTTTGTGGCAACACTGCTAGCTAACCAGCTTGAATGGCACGAACGGATTCTTGTTAAAAGGCTTACTGAATATGATCGATCTGGGTGAATCGGTCGACGCCGAGGACGATAATGGCGATGGCTTCGATGATTTCCTGGTGGGAACTCCTGTCGACGACCTCTCCGTAACGGTAAGAATCGGAAAAGCCCTATGTCGTTTATGGAAAAAGGACGGCCTTCTCGCCAACCGTGAATTTGTAGGAGTTGAGTGGAAACGGTGAAAGCTTTCCAGCTATTTGGATTGGCCGCAAGCGATCACCTCGGCACGGCGGTCAACTCAGTCGGCGACTTAAACGGTGATGGTTTCGACGATCTCGCGGTGAGTTCTCCGTACGCGGACCCCAGCGGTCTCGTCGGTGCGGGAACGGGCTACATCATCTTCGGCGGCACGAATCCAGCACAGGGCGTCAATCAACTTGACGGGACGAACGGCTTTCGTGTGAATGGTGGCCTGCCTCATGAACGCGCCGGTTTTTCAATCAGTTCCGCTGGCGACTTTAACGGCGATGGCTTCGACGATCTGCTTGTCGGCGCGCCCGGCGATCGCAATAACCCTTGGGACTACGACACCGCCAATCCAGCAGGATCAGGTGTTGCCTACGTGATCTACGGTAAAGCAAGCGGCTTCAGTGCCTCGATCAATTTGAGGTCGCTCGACGGATCCGGAAACGGCTTCAGCATTACAGGAATTGATGGGACCGTTGTCGCAGGCGTTGATGGAGTTGACTACGCTGGTTTCTCGGTGAGTTCCGCAGGCGATGTAGACGGCGACGGCTTTTCTGACCTGATTATCGGAGCGCCCTACGCCGACAGCAGCAGTTCTTCCGGAGTGGGCGAGTCGTATCTGATCTTTGGTCGTCCTGGTGGGTTTGCTAACGGATTAACGCTCGCCACCCTGACCGACGACCAAGGGATGAGGCTGATTGGCGACCGATTTCTCGACCGCAGTGGATACTCCGTCTCGGCCGCAGGCGACATCAACGGCGATGGCTTCGACGACGTGTTGATCGGTGCGCCTTCATCGTATCCCTATTCCGGTTCGGCGGGCCGTTCGTATGTACTCTTTGGACGAGACTTTCGCGGCAAACAGCCGATCGTTGGTACCGAAGGCGACAGTGACCTAACGGGAACGACTGGTGCCGATGCGTTGATTGGCGCGCAAGGAAACGACTTGCTTCACGGTGCGGGCGGTCCGGATGTGTTACGTGGTGGGCAAGGCAACGACATCCTCGGCGTATCCGACTTGACCTTCCGCCAGGTCGCAGGTGGTCGCGGAGTAGACACGCTGCGACTCGAAGCGGCTGGGCTGACGCTCGATCTTTCCGCCATTCCGAATAATCGAATCACTGGCATCGAACAGATTGACATCACAGGTACGGGAAACAACACCCTCGTCATTGGCGGCGTGCGTGAAGTCCTCAATCTGTCGGATACGTCGAATCGCTTGATCGTTCGACGCGACTTGGGCGACTTGGTGACGATCGGTACCGGTTGGACTGAGATCGCTCCGGTCAACTTCGAAGGCAAACCGTTCCGAGTCTATACGCAAGGTGCAGCTTCGCTCGCCATCGAAAACCCGCCGCCACGTTTGGACTTAAACGGCGATAACGACAGCGGTCTGAACTTCCAAGCCGCCTTCACGGAAGATCAACCGCCGGTAACGATCGTCGATACCGACTTGATCGTAAGTGACGACGCGTCGCTTGCTTCGGCGTCGATTACGATCACGAACTTGATGAATGGTGTTGATGAATCGCTAAGTGTGACCGTCGGTTCTTCTGGACTCACTTCCAGCTACAATCCGACACTTGGGAAGCTGACATTAACGGGAAGTGCCTCGGCCTCGGTGTATCAGACCGTGCTTCGCACCCTTCAGTACCGCAATGCTTCGAATGCCCCCGTACTAACCGCTCGACTTATTACCGCGATCGTGAACGACGGCGTTTCGAACAGCCCAACCGCGACGGCGACGGTGACCCTCACGTCCGTGAACGATGCTCCGATCTTGAGCGCGACACCGACTCCCGTGTTTTCTCCGGTCGTTGAAGATACGGCAGATCCTGCGGGCAACCTAGTTGCGTCGGTCGTACGTGACGGTTCGATTGTAGATCCCGATGGCGTCTCCTTAAAGTCGATCGCAGTCGTAGGAACAAGCACCGGCAATGGAACTTGGCAGTATAAAGTCGCGGACGATTGGCTCGATTTCGGTGTGGTGAGCACACCGCAGGCCCGATTGCTCGCGTCCACTGCCCGCCTGCGATTTGTTCCCAACCCAGACTTCAGTGGGACCGCTACGCTTCGCTTCCGTGCCTGGGACCAGACGGTCGGGACGGCAGGCACCGAACACGATACTTCTGCGAGTGGCGGCACCAGCGCCTTCAGTTTCAATATCGTAACCGCAACTCTTACGGTCCAAGGAGTCAACGACGCTCCCGTTCTCGACCCGAGTGCCAATCATGTCCTGACCGCGATCGACGAAGATAAAGTGAACTCCGTCGGCGACACCGTCAGCGCCATCGTACAAACTGGCGCGATCACGGACATTGATGGGCCGTTGATCGGTGGTATCGCAATCGTCGCCGTCGATAACGCGAATGGTGTCTGGCAGCATGGCGTTGATACAACGTCGTGGACGACGATCACGGCATCGCCAACGTCCGCTTTGCTGCTGTCAGCGCAACGGCGAGTACGATTCGTTCCCAACGCGAATTTTCATGGTACCGCATCGTTTTCATTCCGGGCTTGGGATCAATCGACAGGGACTGCTGGCGGAACTGCTGACACCACGGTCACTGGAGGCACTTCAGCCTTCAGCACGGTTCAAGAGAATGCGGTGATCACGGTCATTCAAATTGATGATCCGCCGACATTGGACCGCATCCCTGCAGTCATTCTCGACACGACCATCACATCGCACGATATCCATCTCTCGGGAATCACCGATGGCGATGAAGGCAACGAAGTTCTTTCGATTACTGCTACGAGCAATAACCACGACATCCTGCCTGATCCGATCGTGACGTATTCGTCGCCCAGCCTGACGGGAACTTTGACCCTAGCACCGATTGCGACTGAGCCGGGATCTGCATTAGTGGCAGTCACGGTGCGGGAAGCGGATGGCGGTGCTTTCACTCGCACGTTCCTAGTGAGTATTGGCGAAGACGGCAAAGTATGGCAAAACACTGCGAACCCACGCGACGTCGACAATAGTGGCTTCGTCGTGCCTCTCGACGTGTTGCTCCTTATTAACGAACTAAACAACCCGCGTTTCCGCGACCCATCGGGTCGTTTACCGCTGCCGCCTCCGGAAGGCACGCCGCCGCCTTACTTTGACGTGAATGGCGACTCGTTCATCACACCGCTCGACGTATTGATCGTTATCAACTTCATCAACAACCGAGGTTCTGGCGAAGGGGAGTCATCCGAGGTCGATGAGACGATTGATTCATCGGCGGCAATCGCGCCCTCTTTGATACTGCCACTCCAGAAAGATGGAGACGATCGTCAAGTCGGCTCGATCATGGGCCAGACTATGCGTCAGGCAAAAGAAGCAGCTCGCGTCGAGCCTTTTTCAATCGTCGCCGTAGCGAACGCGCCGAGTGCCCGTGAAGAATGGTTCGCTGGTCTCGCGGATGCCGATGAGAATATCTTGTTCGAGGTCGAACTTTTCAACCTTGAATAATTGCAGTTGGGTTCGCGGTAGCTTGCGGATGGAGTTAATTTAACTCAGTGCGAACAAACAGACTGCCCCGCCAATAACGCAAGCCGTGGCCACGATGGCCACGATCAGCCAAGGATTGAACTCGGCTCCCGATACACGGACTTTGTGCCCGCATTTGGGGCACTTGCATCCCGCATCGAAGAACGGTTTGGCGCCGCCCTTATAGCCGCACGAATCGCATTCCAGTTTCTCCCATTCGCCACACACCGGGCATTTCCCGGGCGTATCATACCTGTTGAACTGGCGATCGCATTCGCTGCATGTATAAATGGGAACGCCCTCCTAGAGCACAGGTCGCCGACAATGTGATTCCTTGCCAAAGAGAGACTATTGTATCTTGCAACTCACTCGCCAGATAGAAGCAGGATGCCGCCGGTCCAAGTTCCTTGCGGAATCGAAACCCTTTCGCCGACCGCAAGTTCGCGTTGATAGACACTCACTCGAGTCTTGCCACTATCGGTGTATCCGAACGCCAACCCATCGGCTTTCGTCCAGTCCGCGAGTTCACTGCTCGGCAAGGACCCAGACATCGCCATGAAGATCGCCGTCGACGTCTTGGCTTCGACGGTGATCGTGGCCGGCTCGCCTCCAAATGTTTGGACAATTCGTCGTCCTTGCAGTTCTTTTGGCACGTCGTACCAAACATAGTCGCGATTCGCAAACGCACGTTGCCCGTTGTCGAGTACGCCATCCGCAGCATGCCTTGTCTCCAGAATCAACTCGGCGGTTTCGCTACGATTGGCGGCCTGCCAGTTGTTCGAACGATAGTACAAGTGTCCGTCCTCAGCTCCAATGACTAAGTCAGGTCGACCATCGCGGTCCCAATCGACCGTCGTCGGGCTGGTCGTGTGCCCAGCCAAACGCGTGTCATCGACGAGCCCTTCATCGCGGAAGGTCCAAGGGTTCTCCTTTGTCGAGATGTTGCGAAGCAAGTTAATGCTCGTGCTGTTGACGAGCAAGTCCAGCCGCCCATCGCCGTCCCAATCCGCGAAGCACAACTTGCGGCGTCCGCTTCGCCCGGCCTCACCTGCGTTTAGCCGCAACGGCTGGCCGGTCGAATCATGGAAGATGCGCTCACCTGGAGCGAGCCGTAACTCGTCGCTTTGACGCGAGCGTCGAAAGAAGGACAAGTATCCTTCGTGATCGAGCATGACGAGGTCATTCAAGCCATCGAGGTCCAAATCGATAACCACCGGCGTTGTCCGCCATTGCGTGCTCAATTCGTTGCCGCTGGGCTTCCACCAGTTCCACGCCGGACTTGGCGGCGTCGAACCGGCAGGCCAATCAACTTCGATCGGCTTCGCTCCAGCGAGCTTCGGTGTCCCTTCGGTTCCGATGTTGCGATACCAAACCACTTTGCCCCAAATCGAGTTAACCACAAGATCTCGCAGGCCATCGTGATCCCAGTCGGCAACCGTGAGTGTCGTATAGCCCCACTTCGCTTCGCAGGGGCCTTGGATCGAACCGTTGCTGCCAGCTTGAATCCGAATCGTCTCGCCGTCCGCAGCCAGTAACTGTGGCTCCGACCAAGCGGGCGGATTGCCACCATCCAAGTTCTCGATCCATGCGATGTAGCCCGCGGAATTGCCACAGATCAGGTCTTCATCACCATCATCGTCCCAGTCGACACTGACCGGTGTTACCAACGCACCGAACTTGGCGTATTGAGCTTCTTGTCGAAAGTAGATCGGCAGCAGGAAAGCCGGAATGCCATCGACAACGCGACCGGTGTGTTCGACGAAGGCGACGCGACCGTCCTCGTCCCCTACGATCAAGTCTACGTCGCCATCACTGTCCCAATCGATCGCAGTCGGGACAATCATTTGCAAATCCATCTTGATTTGATCACCGTCATGCGTGAGCTTGCGCGCTGACGCATACTGCGGCTTCGTCCTCGAACCGACGTTCTCGAAGTAGTTAAAGCTATCGACGAACTCGCCGCATAACAGATCGAGATCACCATCCCCATCAAAGTCCGCGAAGTTTGGGGATGGCATACCATAAACGTCGACCGGCTTGCCATCGGCCAGGACTTTTACCGGTTCGTCATAACTGGGCTTGTCGTTCGTGCCGAGGTTTCGCAGGACGTAGACGAACCCACGCAACGGCCCATTGGTCCAATTGCCCTCTGCGTCGTACGCGTTGTCCCAACCGTAGTCGGTCCAGTCGCCAACGCCCACAATGAGATCGAGTGCACCGTCTCCGTCGTAGTCGACGTATCGCCATAGATTCTGTCGGACCTTGTTGGGATGAATGTTTGTCTTGTCGTAGACCTTGGTCAACTGTTCGAACTTCTGATCGCGAAAGTTGGTCAACTCGTGTCCGGGAATCAACACGCGAGGCTTACCATCCACGTAGGAGACGCTGATATTGCCATGTCGATCACCAACCGTGACGGCTGGCTTGAATACAGGAATTTTTCCGCCGCCAGGATTCTCGAACAAATGGATACCGCGATAGGGCACGTCAGGACAAGAGACGACGAGGTCAAGATCGCCATCGTTGTCCCAATCAATCGGCAGCGGCCATGCCCACAAGCCAACACCCACGAAACTCGTTGCATCATCGCGATTGATTTTTAAACGCTTAAGTTTTTCATTCGACGCGTCGGAGATTCCTTGGGGAACGGTCTCCGTTGCGGCAGCGAGTTGCTCGACGTCATCCGGCCAAACGCTGTCCTTGATGGGCGTCAGCGTCAGCTTGCTCGGATCAATCACGACGTGTCGGACACGTTCTCGTTTCCACGTATAAGTAATGTGAACCAGCCCGTCCTCGGTTTGAATGACCGCTGGGTAAGAGTACTCGCCCTTTGATCGTTCCAGTACCAATGCCGCCGACCAATCACGACCGTTCTCGCTGACAGCGACGTTCAACATCGCGCGGCTTGCCGGGAACTCGCCGCCTCGATTTGTATGGTTGTAGACCAGCAACTGTCGCCCATCTCGCAACGTCACCGCGTCGGTGCCGGAATTTGGGTTCGGCAAACCTGTCGACTCGAACTCGCTCCAAGTCTTGCCTTGATCCTCGGACCAAGTCTGCCAGATGTGTCCGTTGTTACCGTTCTGATTGCGGCAGAGCATTTGCCATCGGCCATCGCGATGCGTCAGCAAACTCGGTTGAATCGCTCCGTTCTCTTTACCATTCAAGAAGCCGGTCGTTGTCCATGTTTTTGCGTTGTCTCGCGTGACTTCAAGATGCACGCGCCAACCGTCATGCTCGGTGCTCGACGGGCACCAGATCGATCCGTCTGCCATCTGAACGGGCTTGTTCTTGACAGGGCCGATGCCGTTGTTCGGCAACCGCTGGCGATCTTTCCAAGACTTTCCATGATCAGTCGAGATCAACAGTTCGCCCCACCATGTATCCGGAGTCGGCCCAACTTTGAAGAACAGCAGCAGCGGGCCGTTCTGCGGTTGAAACAGTACTGGGTTCCAGCACGGAAACCGCTTGTCGGCCGATTGCACACCAGTCGCAACCTCCACCGGAGCCGTCCACGCTCCCTTCAGTTTCCGCGCCACCCAGATCCCAACATCAGGATTCTTCTCTCGCGTGCCGCCGAACCAAGCCGCAACCAGCGTTCCGTCAGCGGCTTCGACGATGGTGGACGCATGGCACTCCGGAAAAGGAGCACTCGTATAAACGAACTCGCTTTCGACCACCGGCGATTCGGCAACGGCTCCCGAAGCGGTACAAAGTATAGAGCAAGTAAATAGTGCAAGTTGCGTTGAATACTGAATCACTGATTTCATCGGGCGATGCCTTTCGGTGGTTGCGATCTATGTCTGAGCCAATGTAGCTGGGGGAGTTCCAAGGTCAAGACTTCGAGCATTCAAGGCGATATGCGGCAAGGTTCTGATTCGGGGCACGACAGCCGACCTCGCCCCGTTTATACTGACACTTCGACCACGAAACCTATGGAGATGCCGTGTAGCATGAGGCCCCTTACACTTGCAGCCTGTTTCTGCCTGCTTGGTTGGTCGTTGGCGTTTGCCGACGACCGCCCGAATATCGTCCTGATCATGGTCGATGATATGGGGTTCTCGGATCTTGGTTGTTACGGAAGCGAGATCAAGACTCCGAATCTCGATCAGCTTGCAAATGGTGGACTGCGATTTACGCAGTTTTATAACTGTGCCAAGTGCGAGACGACGCGGGCGACGTTGTTGAGCGGTCAGTATCATTCGTCTGTGGGCATCGGCAAGTTAGAGAATTGCATTACGATTGCCGAAGGGTTGAAACTGGGGGGGTACACGACGTTGATGAGTGGCAAGTGGCATATGAGCAGCACGCCCATCGACCGAGGCTTTGATCGCTACTTCGGACACCTCAGCGGCGCATGCAACTTCTTCAAAGGTGACAACACGTTCCGTTTGGACAACGAACCGTTTGAAGTTCCCGAAGAAGGTTTTTATACGACCGATGCGGATACCGACTATGCAATCGAATTCTTGAAGGGTGCCGATAAGTCGAAACCGTTCTTCTTGTACGTCGCCTACAACGCGCCACACTATCCCTTGCATGCACCTCGCGAAGAAGTGGAGAAATATCGCGGCACGTACATGATGGGCTGGGACGAGTTGCGGAGAACGCGTCACGCTCGGATGAAGGAGTTAGGGATCGTCGATCCCAGTTGGCCGCTCTCACCACGTCCCGACGATGTTCCGGCTTGGGACGAAATGACCGACGCGCAGAAAGACGAGCAAGATCTGTTAATGGCGACCTATGCCGGCATGATCGATCGCGTGGATCAAAACATTGGCCGATTGATAAGTCATCTCCAAGAGACTGATCGCTACGAAAACACACTGTTCATGTTTTTGAGCGATAACGGTGCGTGCCCATTCCAACGCACCGAGCCGCAGACGCTGAAAAACAAACTCATGCCCTGGGATCCGGACTCGTATTGGACCTACGACACGCGTTGGGCGCATGCCTGCAATACGCCGCTGCGTGAGTACAAACAGAATCAACACGAAGGAGGCATCTCCACCGCCTTCATCGCGCATTGGGTGAAGGGCATTAAGGAACCTGGCACGATCACCGGCCAGTCGGCACATTTGGTCGACTTGATGGCGACCGGTTTGGACTTGGCGGACGTCGAATATCCCGATAGCTATAACGGCAAAAGCATTGGCCAGGCACAAGGCCTCAGCTTGGCTCCGATCTTTGCCGGTCAGCAACGTCAACCGCACGACGCCTTGCTGTTTACGTTCTATGGCAAGAACAACGCGCTGCGATCGGGCGACTGGAAGCTGGTCAATATGAACGATGGCCCTTGGGAGTTGTATAACATCACCGAAGACCGAACCGAGTCGAATGATCTGTCGAAATCGCAGGCCGAGCGTTTCCGCCAGTTGCAATCGCGTTGGCAGGAGATGGCAAAGGAAGTCGGCGTCGAGAAGAAACAAGCAGCTGGCGGAAAGAAGAAAAAGAAGAAGTAAGGCGCCCGCGTACATACGCGTAAGGTGAGTAGTGCCCGCGCTGCAGCTAGAGTGAACCCAATATTCCATGTTAGAAACGCCCGCACCACGAGGCAAAGTTTATCTAATCGGGGCTGGACCAGGCGATCCAGGTTTGATCACGTTGCGCGGCGTCGAATGCTTACGCCGTGCAGATGTGATTCTGTACGACTACTTAGTCAATGCTCGTATCTTGGAACACGCACGCAGCAATGCGGAACTGATTTGTCTCGGCAAGCATGGGCGGACTCGAATTTGGTCTCAGGTCGAGATCAACCAAGCGTTGGTACGCTTGGCTGGTGAGGGTAAAGTCGTTGCGAGACTCAAGGGCGGCGATCCGGCAGTCTTTGCGCGCGGGGCCGAGGAGATCGAAACGCTCGTCGAGGCAGATATTCGTTTTGAGGTTGTACCGGGTATCACCACCGCTTTGGCAGCAGGCAGCTATGCCGGGATTCCGATCACTCATCGCGAACATGCCTCGGCGGTCGCGTTAGTGACCGGACATGAGGATCCGGACAAAGTCGACTCCGCAATTAACTACAAAGCGTTAGCGGCGTTTCCGGGGACGCTTGTCTTTTACATGGGGATCACCACGGCGAGGATTTGGACCAAGGAATTGATGGACGCCGGCAAGGCTGCGGACACTCCAGTCGCAATCATTCGGCGATGCAGCTTGCCCGACCAGCAACGCGTCAGTTGTACGCTCGGCGAAGTCGTCGAAACCTTGGAGAGTCGCTCGATCCGACCGCCAACCATTATCGTTGTCGGTGAGGTCGCAAAACTTGCTGACAGCTTTGCTTGGTTTGATAAGCGACCACTGTTTGGTCAGCGAGTTCTTGTGACTCGTCCGCGTTTTCAGGCGACGAAACTCTGTTCGTTGCTCGAAGAACTTGGTGCCGAAACGATCGTTCAACCCGCCATCGAGATCTCGCCACCCACGGAATGGAAATCGGTCGATGATGCGATGGGATCGCTCGCCGGTTTCGATTGGCTTGTTTTCTCCAGCGGCAACGGCGTGCGTTACTTTATCGAGCGACTGCTGGCAATTGGCTTGGACTTGCGCACGTTAGGGACGACCAAACTCGCCGCGATTGGTCCCGGGACGGCGGACGAGTTGGCGCGTTATCACTTGAAGTGTGATCTGCAACCGTCTGAGTTTAGAGCGGAGTCGCTTGCCGCCGAATTGACGCCCATCGCGAAAGGCAAGCGGTTCTTGCTTGCGCGAGCAAGTCGTGGTCGCGAAGTGTTGGCTGAAGCGATTGTGGCAGCTGGCGGTGAAGTTACGCAGGTGGTTGTCTACAACAGTATTGATACCGAGGCAGCCGATACCGAGATTGCGGCGGAGTTGGCCGCTGGAAAGATCCAATGGGTGACCGTAACAAGCTCCGCGATTGCACGTTCGCTTGTGGCGATGTTTGGCAATGACCTCATTAAGACGCGACTTGCCAGCATCAGTCCCATCACTTCGGCGACGCTTCGGGAGTGCGGCTTCGAGCCAAATGTCGAAGCGACCGAGTACACGATGGCGGGTGTTGTCAAAGCGATTGAACGGGTCGTCTAAATTGTTTTTCAGGGTTCTGACTCAATTGAGCCGTGGCGATAGTCTCGGGCGTCTTCTGGTAGGGCCCGAGGCTAGCGCCTACAGCTCACGAATCAATCGGAACCTTGCAAATCTATTTAGTTTGCTTGTTCCGTCAGTCTTCTCACGAAGCGACAGCCAACCAGGTAGTTCTGGTTGAGTTCATTTTCGCTCGGACCGCTGTGAATGATCTTGGCGACGAAGAACTTGAACGGTACGGTGCCAAGAGCAACAACGACATGATCGGTCGTTGGTTGCCGATACGAAACAAACGAAAACCCGCGTGGCGATAGATCGCGGCACTGGACTTGGCGGAAGTCCTCTTGCAGCGGAAGGCTATTGGCATCATAGGGCGCGAGCAGTTGAATGCAGTCGTAGCTGCGTCGCGTGCCTTCACGTCGTTCGTCACCGCTGAGTGCATTCTGTTCGGCGAGAAGTTCACTAATTGTTTCGAAGAGATCTGCTTCGGTCAGGGCAGTCATAGGGTCAGGTCCTTTGGGCGTCGCGTGTGTCGAAGTTGCTCGGATGCGGGTTCTGTCTCCTTGAAAGATAGGTTACGCCGAAAGAAACGTGAGCGGTTTGGCGCTCACATCGTGAGCCGATGGCGCTAGCCACGGGCCTTACTTCGCGTTGGCAACACGAAAAGCCCGACGCCAGCGTGTACGGCTCACTTATCGGACGGCGATGTGAGGTGGCATTGGGCCGGCGTCTTGCCACTCACAGGTCACTGTAACTGACCTCGTAGTCCAGTTACGAGAGTCGTAACAGCTAAAACGATTGTGCTTGCCACGACAAAAAAATGGACGCGGCTCACAGAACAAACCGCGTCCAATATTCAACACTGGCAGACTTGATGACTAAGCCGACTCGCGAATGTGAACCCAAGTGTGAACATGCGGCTTGCCGCGGAAGTACCAGACCATCGCTGGCCCTTCGACTTGCCAGACGTCCCACACTTCGTCGTCACCAATGTTCTCGTCTTTGTAATACGAGAAATGCAACTTGTCGAAGCCGTTCTTATTGACCAGCTTCATCGACTCTTTACGGTCTTGCTCGCGGAACGGTGCCAACAAGTCTTCCATTACTTTCTCGGCGAGTTCACGCTGATCAACACTCAAGTCGCTGACGGGAATTCCGGCCAAGTCCGTTGACTTGCCGCTGAGCTTTACGGTCTCCTTGCCATTCTCGCCACGCGATTTTCCGAGCAGCGCCACTTTCCGCTGCTTGCCGTCCAACGCCTGGAACAGCTCGTTGGCTCGCTTCGCCTGATACCAATACACATTTCCGGGGTGATCCGCCGTCTCGTTGAACGATTCAGCAGCATGGCCATAAAAAATCGGACCGCCAAATGCGGCACCTTCGACCGAGTCGCCATCGCAGCGACGCGTGACGTGGCGTCCCGTCAAAACGAACTCGAACTTGCCGGTGCCAGGTTCGCCGAACAACGCGATCGAGCTGCCAGCAAAGCCACCGTCGTGATCAATTTGATCCATTACCTTCTGCGCCCACTCGGGACTGTGCAAACCGTTGAAGATTTGTGTGATGAGTTCCTGCTGTTCCTTGGTAAAGTCGCGATCTAATTGTGCCTTGGTGATGTGCCAGTTGTTATTGATCGCCGAGCGGAGTTCATGATCGAAGGGGAAAGCACACAGCTTCTTCTGTTTCTCGTCCAAAGTGCCATACAGTTGCTGGACGAGCGTCTCGGATGTCGCGGCTTCGGCTGCTCGGGCGACCGCAGGGATACCCGTCAGGATGCCAGCCGAAGCTGTCGCTAGGCTGATCGCGGTCGCTGACTTGATAAAATCGCGACGGTCAACGGGATTGGGGCTACAGTCTCGACATTTGCCATTGGCTTGTGACATGCGGAAGTCTCCTCGTGCGGGCGGGATTAGGTTGAGGGAACGCGGGAGGTCGTTGCTTGATTAGAACCAAAGCCGAATTGGGAAGCAATTCGCCGATAACGCGATGCTGCAGGGTCTTCGAACCGTACGACGGCCCTCCCGAGGCCGTCGAGTCAGGTGATTCTGCGACAGACGGCCTCGGAGGGCCGTCTTACATGGAACCGCGGCTATTCCACCCGCTCTAGGTGGCGTTGCAGCCTGCGGCAGACTGGCTATATTGGTGGTTTGCCTTGCAGCTAGTCAGTGCAAGGGGTACGTTCTTGAAGCGAGACTGAGGAAGTTCCGATGGCACGCGCCTGTGAAGTTTGTGGGAAGAGCACCCAAATGGGGAATACTGTTGAGCTTCGCGGTAAGGCGAAGTATCTCGGCGGTGTTGGTACCAAAGTCACCGGAATCTCACGCCGGAAGTTCAAGCCGAACTTGCAACGTGTCAAAGTCACCACGCCTAATGGCACCAACAAGACGATGCGAGTTTGCGTCGCTTGCCTGCGGAGCGGTGCTATCAAAAAGGCTGTCAAGGCGAAACCATTCGTCGTTCCTGGCGAAGGCAAAGCCAAGGCGAAGGCTTCCTGATCATGGGACTCTCCCGTGATGAAGTTGCGAAGGTTTCATTGCTTGCGCGGCTGCGCTTTGACGAAGCCGAACTCGACACACTGACCACCCAGCTCAGTCAAGTCGTCGAGTACGTTCGTCAGCTCGAAGAACTCGACACCGAGTCGGTACAGCCGATGGCTCACGTCGAAGACATCCATAACGTGCTGGCCGATGATGTTGCCCGGCCCAGTCTCGACCGCGACGAAGCTCTGGCGAACGCTCCGAAGCGAGATGATGAATGCTACCGAGTGCCTGCCGTCCTTGGTGAGTGATCCAAAGAGTGGCAACTCGGCCTTACTCCTTAAAAATTTGGCATCATGTCAGTTCTCGAATCCACTGCGACTGAGTTACTTGCGCAGCTCGCTGCTGGCAAGGTGACTGCGACCGAACTGACGCAGGCCTATCTTGGTCAGATCGAGCAGAACGACGGCGCGATCGGAGCCTTTCTGAGTGTTGATGCCGAACGAGCATTCGCTCCAAGCCAAGGATATTGATGCGGCGTCAAGCTGGTGAGAAACTCGGCCTCCTGGCGGGCTTGCCGGTCGCAGTAAAGGACGTGCTCTGTACGAAGGGGTTGGAAGACGACTTGCGGCTCGCGAATGCTTTGAGCAGTTTGTTCCACCGTACAATGCGACCGTCGTTAGCAGCAAACTTTATGCGGCGGACGCAGTCTTAATCGGCAAGACCAACATGGACGAGTTCGCCATGGGCGGCTCGACTGAGAACTCCGCGTTCAAGAAGACTCACAATCCGTGGGCCCTCGGTCGCACACCGGGAGGATCAAGCGGCGGTGCCGCGGCCTGTGTTGCTGGTTTGATGGCACCGCTGTCGATTGGAACAGACACGGGCGGTTCGATTCGTCAGCCGGCTTCATTCTGTGGTGTAACTGGGATGAAGCCAACGTATGGTCGTGTCAGCCGTTACGGACTCGTCGCCTTTGCCAGCAGTCTCGATCAGGCAGGACCTTTGGCGAAAACGGCTGAAGACGTTGCCTTGTTGTTAGAAGCCGTCGCCGGACACGATCCGTGTGATTCGACTTCGGCGAACGTGCCGACTCCCTCGTACACGGCCAGCGTGCGACAACCACTTCAAGGTTTGCGACTTGGGATCGCGCGAGAGCACTTTGGCGATGGGCTCGACGGCGAAGTCGATGCTTCCGTGCGTGAGGCGATCAAGGTGTTCGAGTCGCAGGGTGCGACCGTGCGTGAATTGTCGCTGCCACACAGCAAGTACGCGATCGCCACCTATTACATCATCGCGCCGTGTGAAGCGTCGAGTAATCTCGCCCGGTACGACGGCGTCCATTACGGCTATCGAACCGACGAAAAGGCGATGCTTGCCGAATTGGCGGAAGAGCGAAAAGTACTCGAAGGGGCAGGGGACCGCGCGAAGCTCGAAGCCTTGGATACCTCGCTCGTCCGTATGTATCGCAAGACACGATCGGAAGGATTCGGCGCCGAAGTGAAGCGTCGCATAATGTTGGGCAGCTATGCGTTGAGCGCGGGTTATTATGATGCTTATTACGTCAAAGCTTTAAAAGTCCGTCGCCTGATTCGCGAAGATTACGATGCGGCGTTTAAGGATGTAGATCTGATCATCGGCCCCACGACCGCGACGCCGGCGTTTAAGCTCGGCGAAATGAATGAAGATCCATTGGCGATGTACCTGCAAGACTTGTACACGGTCAGCGCGAACCTAGCGGGTATCGCTGCGATCTCGGTTCCCTGTGGGATCTCGAAGTCTGGATTGCCAATCGGTCTGCAATTGCAAGCTCCACCTTTCGAAGAGGAACGCTTGCTTCGAGCCGCCCACATGTTTCAGCAGGCAACGGACTGGCATACGAAGAGACCAAATTGATTCACGCGGGCGTTGAGTGGAACTCAGGATTGATAGACGGCTGATTGAATGAACGACAAACCGTACGAAATCATCATCGGCTTGGAAGTCCATGTGCAGCTGCAAACGCAGTCGAAGCTGTTCTGTCGTTGTAGCACGACGTACGGGCAAGCCCCGAACACGCAGACCTGCCCGGTCTGTATCGGGATGCCGGGTGCGTTGCCCGTGATGAATCGTCGAGCGTACGAATTAGCGTTACGAACTGCCGTCGCCTTGAACTTGGACATCCCCGAGTTCACGAAGTGGGATCGAAAGAACTATTTCTATCCCGACTTGCCGAAGGGTTATCAGATCAGCCAGTTCGACCTTCCCATGTCGCAAAACGGTTGGCTGGAGATCAGCGACGCGAAAGGGGCGTTCGAACCGAAACGCGTGCGGATCACTCGCGCTCATCTGGAAGACGATGCCGGCAAGAGCATGCATGATGAAGCCGCTGGCAAGAGCGATAGCCGGATCGATTTGAATCGGACGGGGACACCGCTGCTGGAGATCGTCAGCGAACCTGACCTCCGATCGCCGCAAGAAGCGAAAGCTTATCTGACGGAATTGCGATTGCTGCTGACGTATCTTGGCGTTTCCGACTGCAACATGCAGGAAGGCAGTCTGCGAGTTGATGGGAATATTAATTTGCATATCGACACGCCGGACGGCAAAGTCGCTACGCCGATCGCGGAAGTGAAGAACATGAACAGCTTCCGTGCGGTGGAGCGTGCGATGGCGTACGAAGCGGAGCGGCAATACGAAGTTTGGTGCGAGAAGAAGATCAAGCTTGGCGACAAGCCGGGCGGCCATAAAACGACTCGTGGTTGGGACGACGGTCAGCAAGTGACCGTGAAGCAGCGCGAGAAGGAAGAATCGAGCGACTATCGCTACTTTCCCGACCCGGACTTATTGCCAGTGATCGTCACGGCAGAGCAAGTCGAGCAAGTTCGCGCGGACCTCGGGGAACTACCTGCCGCCATGCGAACGCGATTGGAGTCAACCTACGGCATCGATCCTTACGATTCCGATGTCCTGGTCAATCAGGGCCGCGAATTGGTCGCGTACTACGAAGAGTTAGCCACCGCTTCCGGTGACGGTCGCCGGGCGAGCAACTGGGTGCAGCAGGATGTTCTTCGCACGCTGAACGAACAACAAGCGACGATCGCGGACTTCGTGATCTCCGCCGCATCACTCGCCGATTTGCTGAAAGCGATCCAGGCAGGCGACGTTGACAACACGCGAGCGAAGGATGTCTTCGAAGAGATGTTGCGTTCCGGAAGCTCCGCCAGTGATGCCATGGCCAAGCTGGGGATAGAGAAAGTCGACGCCTCCGAAGCCGAAAGCTTATGCCGTGAGTTGCTAGAAGCGAACCCACAGGTTGTCGAAGACTTGAAAGCTGGCAAAATGAAGGCTGTTGGCTCGCTGATCGGCCAGGCGAAGCAGCGAAATCCGAACGTGAACCCCGGCGAATTTAAGGACATGTGTCTAAAGATCGTCGAGATCATGTGATCTAGAGACTTGGGCCACGTCTCGAAACTTGTACTCTGTCACCATGCCGCCTGCAATCATCACGTTGACGACTGACTTCGGGAACACCGATACCTACGTCGCACAGATGAAGGGTGCCATTCTGTCGATCAATCCTGCCGCGACGATCGTGGATATCACGCACGAGATTCCCCCTCAAGACATCCGACGTGGTGCGGTAGCGCTGGGCGAGATGTGGGAGTCGTTTCCCACCGGTTCGATTCACGTGGCGGTGGTTGACCCAGGGGTCGGCACAAGCCGTCGGATCATCGTGGCGAAGTGCGATGAACGGTTGTTCGTACTGCCAGACAATGGACTGATCAGTCGCGTGCTCGAAGCCTCAGCGAGCAGCGAAGTTGTCGAAGTGCAAGATCGCACCTTCTGGCGTGCAAACGTTAGCAATACGTTTCATGGCCGCGATATCTTGGCACCTGTCGCCGCGCACTTAAGCCTCGGTGTTGCACTCAGCAGGATGGGCCCCGTCGCGACGAACTTGGCACTTCTCAACAGTTCAAGCCCACAATTTGGAGAACGCCAACTGACGGGTGAGATCATCAATATTGATCGTTTCGGAAACCTGATCACCGATATTGGCTTGGAGCATCTCCGGAAGATCCCGACCACTGAAATTGTCGTTCGTCATAGGCAACGCGAAGTCGCCGGAGTCAGTCAGACCTATGGCCAGCATCCCGGTGGCGCACTGATTGCATTGGTTGGCTCACGGGGATACTTAGAACTCGCAATCGTCGATGGCCATGCTGCGAACGAAATTGAGGCCAGCATCGCGGATGCGATTGTGCTCAGTTGGTGACGAAGCTTCTTCCTCCTCCAGAACGGTTGTTCACTGAAGGGCGTGTTGAGGACGCGTGTCGGAATAATCCTCATGATCGATACGAGATTCCGGAGTTGGTCGGAATCACTACACGGAAGTATCACAACCGCAAATCGGACGAGTGTTTCTTGGCATATGCTACGAGTGATTAGGCATAGGTTAGCTCGGGGGCAATGGTCGTAATATGACAGGTCGAGTACTCGTTGTTGATGATGATCAGTTCGTGCTGCTGGCATTGAAGGCGCTGCAAAAGCGAATCGGATGCAAAATCGAAGCGGCAAGCAGTAGTCGCCAGGCCCTGGAGATGCTTCGGAGCGAAGGTCCATTTGAAGTCGTCGTATCGGATCGCGACATGCCGGGCATGGATGGGCTGGAGTTTTTGCGGCGATGTCGCGAATGCCAACCCTCGATGATCCGCCTGATGTTGTCAGGCAGTCTGCACGATGAGCACATTGAGCAGGCTCTGCAAGAGGATCTCCTCTTGCGATTCATCCCCAAGCCATGCCTGCCGCACCAACTAGCTGCTCATCTGGACGCGGCACTGGCTGAGTATCACCGGTTAGCGGCTTCCTGCTAGTTAGCGAGCTTGAGCTGGAATCGTGTCTCGCTAGCTGAGCAGCCCTCTCAATCCGTAGTTCTTGGCGAACTCGGGGCAATACATCTCCGATTATGCAGCAGACCGGCGATGGATGCGTGAGCGATCCGACTCACCTTGGAATCCAACGACGCGGCTCTTTCGTCAAGAAACGGCCAGTGATTGGCAGGGCGTGTTTGCTGCCCTGTGTGATGCCCTCCGTAGAAGAGTTGCAGCCCGATCGTGATGGGTGCAGTCGTTTACGGCACTCAGCTGCGCGTGCTGTCTAGGTCGCGTTCCTTATTCCGAGAAGCATTGGGGGCGGCGACTGGAGCCCACTTGGCGACTAAGTCTTCCAACTCCTCCGCCATCCAAAAGCTGAACTCGAAGAAGGCCTCCATGTCGACGTTTACGCGTCCTAGCCCTGCGTGATCAACCAAGACGAGTTTTCTGCCAGTGGATTTGCCTTGAGGCATGATGTGATCTCCGTTCCATTGCATCCGCAGACGCATGACTCGATTGGCATGCGGCTTTCCTTGCGGTTGACATGGCGGCGATCCCTCATGCCGCTGTTGATCCTGACGGTCGACGATTGGCCGCCCTTCGAGTTCTTAGACGCACCAAGATCCTGCTTTGTTCGCAAGATCTTGGCGAATTTTGCAAACTCCTCGGCGTGGCCAGTTTCCGGGTCAGGCAGCTCGTCGCATCGGACGCCGGGCAGTTCGTGCCGAAATCCGACTCTGAACGCGTTGAATGATCGCTTCCAGGGCCAGCGCGTGTAGTTGTGGGCGTAGGTGCTCACGAACCTCATGACGGGCCGACAGCACAACCAGCTCTGGCTGAACGACAGCAACTCCCCGAGCCCGGATATATCCGCGGGCTTCGGCCGGGGCGAGCGTTCCAATTTGATACTCGACTCGCTGCCATACCGCCTCGACGCACCGATCGGCGATCTCGTCGGCAATCTGCGGAAGCGTGTTTTGCGAGAGCCAACGTTGCTTGATTAATTGAAACAGTCTCATCCAGGTTTCCTTTCCTGCCACAACGGTAGGTCGTTCCTTCTGTTGGTTGCTGCCACCCAGATCGGCTGTCAACCAAAAACAGCGAGTAAACGAAGTAATGTTTTCGAGTCGCTAGTTGTTGCCGACTCGAAGCCAAGTCTTGCTGGTACTACGCATCGAATCGGCCCCGACCGTTTCTTCATTCCGAGGTGGCGACAACGGCATGTCATGGCTAGGCAATGTGTGCGCTGTGCTGATTCGGTACACCTGGGGATAGCATGCTTCCCGATCGGTCGCTCGTTCGCAATCCCCACAATTCCGACGAACCCAACACCTTACCTATTCCTCTTGACCCTACCGGACACTTTCCCTAACTTGACGGCTTCTGGCGCCGTGCCCAAGTGGTTTAAGGGAGCGGATTGCAAATCCGTTATTCATCGGTTCGAATCCGATCGGCGCCTCTTTACTTCCATGCATCTCGCTGGGCACTATGAAACCCTCGGAATTCCGAGGGTTTTGACGTTTACTGCGGCAGGCTTGGACCCCGCAGTGGTGTGTTGAAGGAGCATCACGATTGACAGGTTAAACGACATTGTCGATCGATTTCCGCCTTTCAAACCACATCGGTTGCTTGGCAACCGGCACCTGCAAACAATCGCCGGCATCCTTCTCCATCGCAATACCCGCGATGATCGAGCCGTGCCTCATCATGTGCTTCTCCCAGGCGGGGGCAGCACATTTTTGCATGATGATCAGCCCGACGACTGGCAGCCGACAGCGCCGACAGCGCTCTTGCTCCACGGGCTTACAGGCACTCATCAAAGCCCGTACATGGTTTACGCCGCAAAACGACTGAACGAAGCGGGAGTGCGGACGTTTCGCATGGACATGCGTGCTTGCGGAGCAGGAGAAGGTCTCTCGCGCATGCCCTATCACGCTGGTTGTTCGGACGACCTGCTTACTTCGCTCGAACGTGTTGCTTCGATCTGTCCAGCGTCGCCAATCAGTCTCGTGGGATTTTCGATAGGTGGAAACACTACGCTCAAGTTGGCTGGCGAAGCGGCGCACAATCTCCCATCGCAACTTACCCGGCTAGTTGCCATTAGCCCGCCCATCGATCTTGGGCTGTGTGTAGGACGATTCTCGACAGGCGCTGCCCGCTTCTACGACCGCTATATCGCACGTTCCCATTACCGCCACTTGCTGCGATCGGAAGCGTTAATCGAGAATGCGCCGTATGTCAGCGAAGGCTTCCGACCGCGCGGCCAGCGAGATTTCGACACTTGGTATACGGCTGCCATGTGGGGATTCGAAACGGTTGATGATTTCTATGCAGAGACCAGCGCCTGTCATGTCGTCTCTGAGATTCGCGTGCCCACACTTCTAATCGCTTCTCGTGACGACCCGTTGGTGCCGGTAGAACTGTTCGAACGAATTGAGTCGCAACGTTCGATCAAGCTGCATGTCACCGATCACGGCGGTCACTTGGGATTCATCGGTCGGCGAGGCATCGATGCGGATCGACGCTGGTTGGACTGGCGGATCGTGGATTACATCACCGCCGACCGAGCCGCATCTGCTAACATGGCGGCGTAGACCGCATGGCGGAAGCGACGAGATTACGCTTCGCCAGCCCGTCGCGAATCGGTTTTCAGGTTCTCGGGTGTTGGGTGCATGACGTTCTTCGCAAGCCCGACCATTTCGAGAAACCGGATAAATGTGTAGGTGAGATCTAGCTCCCACCACTTATGACCGTGTGCTGCACAACGAGGATAGGCGTGATGGTTGTTGTGCCAGCCTTCGCCATTATTGGTAAAGCCAATGATCCAGTTATTGCGGCTCTGATCCGAGACCTCGTAGTTTTTATAGCCCCAGAGATGAGTGACCGAGTTGACCGCCCAAGTGATGTGCCAGACATAGACCGTGCGAACGAAGACGCCCCACACCAGCATGCTGGCCCCAAATTGAACGCCTCCTGCGACATTGCCCGACATCCACCAGCCAACACCAAACCCGCCTAAATAGAACAAGACGGCATGAGCCACGTAGACCCACCAGTACATAAAGTTCCGCTCCAACCGATAGTAAAACGGATCCTTTAGAATGTCTCGGGCATAGCGATCATAAAAGTCTGCCGTGCCGAAGTACTTGTTCTGATAAATGAGCCAGCCCATATGTCCCCAAAAGAAAGTGACAAGCGGGCTGTGCGGGTCGGGTTCGTGGTCCGAATGTTGATGGTGCATGCGGTGAATCGCCACCCAACGAGCCGGCGCATCCTGGAGGCAACAGACACCGCATAGGGCGAGTGTGTGTTCCAGCCATTTGGGCACAACTAGTCCGCGGTGCGTGAGCAATCGGTGATAAGCCAAGTTGATTCCGAGCGACCCGAAAACGTAGTTGCCCACGAAGACAGCTATCACACCTGTCCAACTGAAGAACCATGGTACGAATGCCAGCAAAGCGAGCAGGTGCAGCGCAATGAATCCGCCCACATAAGACCAGAAAAACTCGCGAGTGACCGTGGGAGGCCGATTCAGTTTCGTAGGCGTGGATGGTTCGTCTTCGACCGTTGTCAAACCGATAGTTCCGTCAGTCATCGCTTAGCTTTCAATCATACAAGTGAATCGCAGCACATCCCATTCTGATCTCAATTCCACGGCCTGTCCACGAACTTATCGTTCTATAGTGAAATCTGGAGTTCGTTGCGAGGTTGATTCAATCCAATATATCGCTCGCGGTTGGCAATGGCACTTTTGCAAAACACGTACGACGGCCCTCCGAGGCCGTCGACTGCCTCGCGGCGGCCTCGGAGGGCCGTCGTACGGGAAGCATCAACGTCATCAGCGAGCGGTATAACGCGGCTCCTTGTGGGCAAGGCTTTCGTTTTGTTCAATCTGCACAATTTGTACGACGGCTCTCCGAAGCTGTCGAACTCAGTAATTCGTTGCTCGACGGCTTCGGAGAGCCGTTGTACGAATCCCTTACAAATTGAAAAGCTGAAAAGCCTTGTCCTTGTGGGTGCCCCGGCAGCAATTTCGAGGTTTAGGGTTTACAATCGCTACCCTTAGCCACTTTCACCAAACGGATAGGAATCACTGTGCGAAAAAGTAACACATGCGCGAAACTGCGCGCCGGCGAGCCCGTGCGGATTTGTTCCCTTGGGCACTTCATTCCGGCTTACATCCGACTTGCCGCACACTATCGATACGATTGCATTTGGCTCGACTTGGAGCATCGCGCAATGAGCGATCGTGAGGTCCAGGCACTGCTGACCTACTTTCATCTCTTCGACATCGATTGCATGCTGCGCGCTCCGACGCTGGAGAAGACTCGGCTGTATCGTTACCTGGAGGATGGAGCGAGCGGCTTGATGATTCCTCATGTCTCGACGGCAGAGAAGGCTCGCATGTTAGTCAACGCCGTCAAGTTCCCACCGCTCGGCGACCGCGGCTTGGACGGTGCTGGGTTGGACAGCGACTTCATTCTCGCCGGCGGTGATGACTTTATCGATGAAGCGAATCGAGAGACGTTTCTCGTCGTTCAGATTGAGACGCCGGAGGCCGTAGCGAACGTCGACGAGATCGCTGCGGTCGAAGGCGTCGACGGGTTGTTCATTGGGCCAGGTGACTTAGGGCTGCGGATTAAGCGGACGGATACGGATCTCACCTTAGACGCGGCGATCGAGACGGTTGCCGCGGTCGCGAAACGGCATGGCAAAGCTTGGGGATGCCCGGCCGCATCGGCGGAGAGGGTCCAGGAACTTCACGCCAAAGGCGCTCAACTGATTGCCTTTGGCGGAGAATTCCGGGCTCTCATGAACGCATTGCAGCAGTGTTCGTCGGAATTGGATCAAGTCTATGGGACTTAATCGATAACCCATGGATGCGATCTGCGCAGCCCCCGTCGAATCTGGCCGATGGCTGTGGTTACAATGGCCTCTGTTCCGACGACCTACCGACCTGGGAGAAACGCCGATGATGCTTGCGACTATCAAACGAATCGCCCTCGTAACCGTCGCACTAAGCTGCTTGAGCTTGAATGCTCCTGGTGCCGAGCCGCCGAACATTGTTGTCTTTCTTGTGGACGACATGGGAGTCATGGATACCTCGCTTCCATTCCTCACCGGCGATGATGGCGAACCAAAGCGATACCCGCTCAATGATTACTACCGTACGCCAAATATGGAACGGCTTGCCGCGCAAGGAGTTCGCTTCAACAACTTCTATGCCATGAGCGTGTGTTCGCCAACTCGCAACTGCATCATGACGGGCCAAAACGCGGCGCGACATCACACCACGAACTGGATCAATCCCGAGAACAACAACCGTGGCCCTTTCGGTCCGCCGGCGTGGAATTGGGAAGGCCTAAAGTCCAGCGACGTGACTCTGCCTCGCCTGTTGCAGGGAGCCGGCTATCGCACGATTCACGTTGGCAAAGGCCACTTCGGAGCTCGCGAGTTCGAAGGCGCCGAGCCACAGAATCTGGGCTTTGAAGTCAATGTCGGCGGTGCCTCATTCGGTGCCCCCGGAAGCTATTACGGCTCCAAAAACTACGGCCTCGGCACCAAGCGATCGTCCCACGCCGTCCCGCACCTCGACAAATACCACGGCACGGAAACCTTTTTGACTGAAGCATTAACGATCGAGACGAAGGTGCATCTCACCACTGCGGTCAAAGAGGGCAAGCCGTTTTACCTCTACATGGCACACTACGCGGTTCACGCTCCGTTCGAGTCCGATCCGCGCTTCGCAGGGAACTACAAGGACTCCGGCAAACCGACCGCGGCCCAAGCCTTTGCGACATTGATCGAAGGCATGGACAAGTCGCTGGGCGACGTGCTGGATCATCTCAACGAACTCGGCGTAGCTGACAATACCATCATTTTCTTTCTCGGCGACAATGGTTCCGATGCGCCGCTAGGCCACCAGCACGAGGTCGCTTGCGCCGCGCCGCTGCGTGGCAAGAAGGGGGCCCACTATGAGGGCGGCATGCGCGTGCCGTTTATTGCGGCTTGGGGCAAGCCGAATGCCGCCAACTCGCATCAACAACGTCTGCCCATCATCGCCGGATCACTACAGACCCAGCAAGCTGCCGTTCAGGATCTATTTCCGACCATTCTCGCGATCGCGAATGCCGAATCGCCAAAGCAGCACATCGTCGATGGCTTGCGACTCGACACGCTGCTCGCCGGCAAACCGGACGAGTCTCGTGACGAAACCTTCTTGATGCACTATCCGCACTCGCCGCATCGCAGCGACTACTTCACCGTCTACCGCGACGGCGACTGGAAGGTCATCTATCACTACTTCCCGTCCGAAGCGTCCGAAGGTTCGCACTATCAACTCTATAATCTCGCGGCTGATCCGTTTGAGTCGAATAACCTCGCTACATCGAAACCTGATCAGCTCCGCCACATGATGCAGGGCCTGATCGCATCGCTGGAGCAGCACAACGCTCTCCAACCGGTCGACAAAGCCGACGGGACAACGCCACTGAAGCCGCAGTTG
>JACKHN010000028.1 GCA_020638975.1 Planctomycetaceae bacterium | reverse complement strand
GTGGCCGAGTTGCCCAGACGACGAAGGTGAGCGTTTTAGATCGCGGAATGGCGAAACGATCGCGTGATACGATCGAAATCAAGAATACGACAAAACGTCTCGCCGTTCTGTCGCCTTTCGCAACGTGATTCGATATTCTGTGTCTTCACCGTCAACGGTAACAATCAGTGCTGCTGCCCCCGCGAGATCGAATCCCGGATCCTCCCGTAGAATGAGCATGTCATCGGTCACTTGCGCCACCTGTCGTTCTTCGTGGCCGACTTTTAAGACAATGCTGACGGTTGACGAGTAACCCGTTTTAGCACTCATGGCAACTCTCGAACTGAAATCAAAAGCGGGTCGTTATTTGAAAAGGCACGGAATTGCAATCAGCTCTGGGTGGTCGAAATGGCGATCGTCTCGACTTCGGTAAAGTCTACATCGACCATCAACCAGAACACACTGACGAAGTGTTGCAAGAGTGGAACGAGCGACAGCAAGAGATTTGGGGCAATCGTTGGGCAGACGTTCAATCCATTCTTTGGCAACTGCGACGAATAGGAATCCACTACCAAGATCCGAATACCGACAACATACGATTCTGAGCTTCAGACTGAATTGCGACGCCAAGGCCGTTCCGTTCGATCACATCAACTCGTCGAGCATTTATCTACGGCGCTCGCAACTGCTCGGCTATCTCGCTAACAATCTCCGGATTCGGCAGCCCCGGCTTCTTCATCATCAGATGCATGAAATTGTCGGCAAGGACTTCGTCGGGGTGGATGATGTATTTGGTGTTGCTACCGATTTGCTGATGGAACGACGGCGTTTGTTTTGGGTCGAGCAAGAGCGGCTTGTCGGACTCTTTGACGACTCGCCAGTCGTCGCCATCGCGCTCGACGACCAGCAGGTGGAACTTCAAGTACTGAAAGAAAGTGCGGCCTTGCAGGGGGTCGAATCGTTCGGGCGAATGTAGCAGCGACACAGCGAGTCGGCGTTGGCCATCGACGTCTAATTCGATGTAGTAGTTTAAGGATGGGCCGTCGGGGTTGGTGATCTTGAAGTTGGCCAGCGACTCGGGCAGTGCGATCTCAGGGCAAGGCTTGAAGCCGATGATCTCGTACAGCGAATTACGCAAGGCTTCGTTGTGGCTGCTGAGGACGTGGAACAACTCGTGGATGAAGATGGGTTCCAATTGCTCGGCGGGGAAGCGGACGTAGCGCCGGGGGAAAATCACCGCGTGGCGGCGACAGTACGCGGCGTCGCCTTCCTCTTTTCCCGTGGTTTGAATCAGGAGAATCTTCGGAGGAAGCGGGATGTTGTACTCCGCAAAGCGCCGACCGATGCTGGCAATGATCGGCTCCAGCTTCGCCCGATCCTCGTCGCTCCACGCGACCACTTGCTCGGCGGAGTATTGCATGAGATCGGCGGCAGTGACGTCGTCGCGCGTCCGGAGTCGCGACTCCAGGTCGAAGCGGCTGAGCGACTTGGTGTAGCGGTCCGGTGTTTTGAGAGCCTCTTGTCCGGCGTCGATCGAAGCGAAGACCACAGTGGTCTGGTTGGTCAGTGGAACGGATTCCGCCGAGAAACCGGCGAATGAACTGAGTTGGATGACAGCTATGGAGAGTGATATCGTTGTGGGCTTCATCGCGTTTTCTGGGGAGATGGGTGATTCGGAGCGCCCGGCTGCTCTTGGACGGTTCGGACGTGATAGCTATGTTAACGGGCAACGCACTTCAGTACAGCAACACAGTACCGCAACACCTCCGGGATGGCAGCGAATAAATGGCTCGATGGCCCCGACACGCGTGGACGACGTTGTTCACTTACGGATCGATCTTTGTGTTCTTTCCGATTCTGGCGGTGCTCGCATACGGTTATGTCCAAGGCTGGTTTTCCAGCCAATAACGATCCGCCACAAAACGGCAAGCAGTAAGGAAACGTTGTGACCCACGAAGAACTAGTTGCTCGATTGGAAGAAGCCGGCCAGCAGCAGACGCTCGCGTTTTGGGACGATCTCAACGCCGGGCAACGATCGCGACTGTCGGCTCAACTCGAAGCGATCGACTTCGAACTGCTCAATCAGCTAGTACAAGGCGAAGATGCCGCTCCTGACTGGGCGGCATTGGCAGCGAAAGCACAACCGCCACGAGCCATCCGACTCGATTCGACCGACAACGAGTTCTCTCCCATGGAGGCCGTCGCACGCGGGGAACAGGCGCTGCGCGAAGGGCAGCTGGGATTGATCCTGGTCGCGGGTGGCCAAGGAACTCGTCTGGGCTTCGATCATCCCAAGGGTATGTTTCCGCTGGGGCCGGTCTCGCAGCGCACTTTGTTTCAGATTCTGATCGAACGACTGCGTGCTGTCGCCAAACGTTATGGCGTTTCCATCCCGATGTATCTGATGACCAGCCCGGCGACACACGACGAGACGGTATCGTATTTGGAGAAGCATGATCGTTTCGGTTTGAACAAAGATGAGTTGCAGATTTTCTGCCAAGGTGTCATGCCAGCGGTAGATGCCGGCACGGGCAAGCTGCTGTTGGCTGAGCGCGATTCGTTGGCGCTTAGTCCCGACGGACACGGCGGTACCCTCGCAGCTTTTGTGAAAGAAGGCTGCATGGCGGATGCACAGCAGCGAAACATCGAACATCTGTTCTACTGTCACATCGACAATCCTTTGGCGCAGATCTGTGATCCGCAGATGATTGGCTATCACTTACTGTCCGGTTCGGAGATGACTTCGCAAGTTGTCAAGAAACGCGCAGCGGACGAGAAAGTTGGCAACGTCGTCACGATTGATGGTGTCACGCAGATCATCGAGTACAGCGATCTGCCACCCGAGTTCGGTGCGAAGACTCAAAGCGATGGTTCGCTGAAGTTGTGGGCAGGCAGCATCGGCGTGCATACGTTCCGACGCAGCTTCTTAGAGCGGGCTGCGGAACGAAAGAATTCGTTGCCATTTCACCGTGCATTGAAAGCGGTACCGCACATCGCCACAGACGGAAGCGAAGTGAAACCCACGTCGCCGAACGCCATCAAATTCGAGCGATTTATCTTTGACCTACTTCCATTAGCCAAGAATGCCATCGTGATCGAAGTCGACGCAGCCGATGCGTTTGCTCCGGTCAAGAACGCGGACGGCGAACCGACTGATTCGCCGACAACAGCCAAAGCAGCGATGGTTGCTCGCGATGCGAGACTGCTGCGCGAGGCGGGTGCGAAGATCGCCGAGGGCGTTGCCGTTGAAGCCAGCCCGCTGTGGGCGTTCGACTCGGCCGAAGCGGCATCCAAGTGTCCCGACCACGAGATTACGGAAGCGAAATACTTCTCGTAGGCGGTAGTCGCCCGCGAGGCAAATCGACATAGGATGTCTACATGCTACACGCCGTCATCATGGCCGGAGGATCCGGCACTCGCTTTTGGCCTGCCAGTCGTATTGCTCAGCCCAAGCAACTCCTGAATCTGGTCGGCGATCGAACGATGATTCAAGAGACGCTAGCTCGAGTGAGCGGTCTCATGGCGGCGAAGGACTCGCTGGTTGTGACCAACGAATCGCTTGTCGATGCAATTCGTTTCCAACTTCCAGACCTCCCCGCAAACGCTGTGATCGGCGAACCCTGCAAGCGTGATACGGCTCCTTGCATCGGACTGGCGGCGGCGATTGTGGCTCGCAACGATGGCGACGCGACGATGGTCGTCATGCCATCGGATCATGTGATTTGCGATACCGAAGCCTTTCATTCAGCGATCCGCCACGCGTCGGAATTGGTCGAACGCGATCCGACGCGTATCGTCACCTTCGGCATTCGACCGTCTTATCCAGCGGAAAGCTTTGGCTATATCGAGCGCGGCGAGCCGTTGAGGTCCGAGGACGGCAGCGAAGTCGAGATTGCCGTGTATCCCGTGAAAATGTTTCGCGAGAAACCTTCCGCGGAAGTCGCCGAGAAGTATCTCGCTGTGGGAGGCTTCTACTGGAATTCGGGCATCTTCGTTTGGAAAGCCAAAACGATTCTTGACGCGATCGCTCAATTCGAGCCCGAAATGTACGAGCACATTCAGACGATCACAGCTTCCTATGGCAGCGATTCGTTCGCCGAAACGCTAACGACGGAGTTTGCCAAGATCGAAGGCAAGTCGATCGACTATGCCGTGATGGAGAAGTACGAGAATGTCGTGGTCATCGAAGCTCCGTTTGATTGGGACGATGTCGGCAATTGGCGTTCGCTGACGCGGCAACTCGGCACGGATGATGTTGGCAACACAGTGATCGGACGACACTTGGCCGTGAATTCCAGCGGATGTATCGTCCGCACCTCGGACGAACATCTTGTCGTCACACTCGGGATGGAGGACTGCATCGTCGTTCATACACCCGATGCGACACTTGTTGCTCGAAAGCACGACGAAGAAGCGATTAGAAAAGTCGTCGAAATTCTGAAAGAGAAAGGCTGGGACAAGTACCTATAATTGCCAGCTAGGGACCGGCTCAACAATAACTTTTTCTTCAGCGTAGGGTCCGCTGTGCGGACCGCAGGGATTCCTGGTCCGCACAGCGGACCCTACTCTTGAAATGCCGAAGTTATTTCTGACTTATTCCTAGGGAACGGGCGAAGATTAATTTCCGGCTGTGAGCCGTCGGCGCTAGCCGCGGGCCTCTGCTGGGAATGTAACGCATAAGGCCCGCGGCTAGCGCCGTCGGCTCACGAAATTCACAAATACCGAAGTAGCTGTTCCCGCATGCCTAACACAGAAGTCGTAGTTAATCAAAATATCAAACGTCGGTTAATGCCATGAGTCGAAACCTATTGATCTTTGGATTGATTCTCGCGTCATTTCCCTTCTCATCGCTGGGTGATGAAGTGGGAGGTAACGGTTTGGAGATCCCGGCGGTGACGGTGGAAGGGCCTACATTTGGTGGCAAGCAACTGTGGACAGACGAGTTGATCTTCCATGATTGGCGAATTCAACGCCACACGTGGACCGGACACTATCGTTTGTTGGACGACAAGGATTATCGACGGGCGTGGGGAAGCTTTGAGCACTGCAACGAGCAGCTGGAATCGTTGAAGCAAGAGTTAGGACTGCCGCCGATGCGAGGGCGAGTCGTCGTAGCGCTTCACGGTCTGCTCCGGACTCGTGAATCCATGCAAGGGATATGCGATTACTTTCACGAGCATGGCGACTATACGATCGTCAATTTCTCATACGCCAGCACGCGCAACGAACTCGATCAACATGCTCGTTCGTTTGCACGAGTCATGGAGCATATGGGTCCCAAGGTCACAGAGATCAATCTCGTCGCGCACAGTCTCGGCAATCTCGTCATCCGCCACTACCTCGGCGACCAGACAAACCTTGCTCAGGGAAAGCGGCCTGACCCGCGAATCCATCGGATCGTCATGCTGGCTCCGCCAAACAACGGTGCCGAATTCGCGAGGAAGTTTGCGGACAACAAGATCTTTCAGACGATCTGGGGAAAGACGGGGCTTGAATTAGCCAACGAGTGGGAGACACTCGAGCCACGACTCGCTGTTCCCGCGTGCGAGTTCGCGGTGATCGCTGGTGGCAAGGGCGAACCGTCGGGCAGCAATCCGTTGCTGACCGGAGACGACGATTTCGTCGTTAGCGTGGAAGAGACAAGACTACCTGGTGCCCGAGATTTCAGAGTGCTCCCCGTTTTACATAGCTCGATTATGGACGACGAGACGGTGCGGGAATGTGCGTTGAAATTCTTTTGGCACGGTTATCTGGTCGCCGAGGATCTACGGCAGCCGATTCCTCGCGCACCAGTGAACGTTCGGCTCCGAGAATGAATGACTCACTCCCTAGCGAAGGTCGATTGGCCGGCGTCGACTTCGGCACCGTTCGCATTGGCATCGCCGTCTCAGACGCTCGGCAGACACTGGCCAGTCCGCTCGACAACTATGCTCGCGGATCCAAAGACCAAGATGCCGCCTACTTCCGGCGACTCGTAAAGGACGAAGCGCTTGTCGGATTCGTCGTAGGACTGCCAGTCCATATGTCGGGCGACGAAAGCCAAAAGTCGCAAGAGGCTCGCGCGTTCGGCCAGTGGTTAGGTGATACGACGGGCTTGCCGGTCGGCTTCTACGACGAACGCTACTCATCCTCGATCGCGGATGATTTCTTAGCCGCCGGCCAACTCACGAAGAAACAGCGGCAGAAGCGTCGCGACATGCTCGCAGCCCAAGTAATTCTTGCTTCCTATTTGGAATCGAACCGCCAGGGCATGGGCCGAAAGTCGCTCGACGATTAGCTCGGGCGAGCGTACTCTGCGGTGTCTCGCATGCGTCGCCCCAATCAACGCTTCGTTGTCGAACTTAACTGCACTACTCGGCTCTTGCACCAGCAACTGTAGCCGAATCATCGGGCTGCTCCAGTCGATATGGCTTTCCTGCCTCGTAGAGCAGCAGCCGTTCGCGTTCGTTTGCTTTCAGCGGCTCTGGTGCGCCGTCGATGGCTTGTTGCTGAAGTTCGATGGCTTGCTCGAAATCTTCAGCCTCAGCATAGGCGGCGGCCAGTGCGGCTTGATACCACCAGTGATCAGTTGTCGCCAGGACCAATGATTGCTTCGCGTATTGCACCGCCGTTTCACCGTCGCGCATCGCTTCGTCCGGGCTTGCGGCAAGAAGCCACACCAACTGTGCTTGGACACCGAACGATTGGCGTTGATCGGGCAATACCTCACGGAACTTGTCCCATGCCTCTTGGTAGCGTCGGCTCTGGTAGTCGATCATTCCTTGGACCGTTCGCAGGCCGGACGATACCCATTCCTCCCTGTCGATCAACGCTTCACAACGCTCGACAGCCTGCATGGCTTGCGGAATCTGCTCCGTCGACAGATACGAATTCGCCAAAAACAACAACGCAATCACATCGTCGGGGTCGTGCTTGACAACGTCTTCGTAGTACTTCAACACGTCGACAGGATCGACCGCGGCGGTCGTTATGCTCGGCGGTTTGTCATAAGCCAGGGAGCGAATGCGCACGTTGGAGAATCGAACTTCTCCAACGTCTTGTGCCTCGCCATAATCGCCAAACGCAACTCGCCCATCGGCGTGAAAGTTCGGCTCCATGCCGGGATAATAGAACGCGTTATTGACGGATTGCTCCCAGTAGCCTTGCCACACTTTGAGTCGCATGCGGTTGACCGGCTTTAGCTTGATGAAGCCACCCAGGTCACGTTCTCCGTAAATGAAACGACCTGCTGCGCCCGCATGTTGCATAATGACAAAATATCTTCCTTCGCCCTCAAAGTGTTGCGAATCTCCAATATGCAGGCCTATGGTTGGCAGTGTTAGCGGTGCAATTTGTTCGATGTCCGCCTCGATCTCGAACGGCGGATGAAACTGCATCAGACTTTCCATGACGATGCCGCCCGTGCCGATTTTCCGTGACGACAAGACAATTGTGTTCTCGCTTTCCACCGTCTTGTCGGCGCCGCGGCTCAGAAAATTCCAGCCGTCTGTGTTTTCGCTGAATGTGAGTGTTACCCAGTCGCCACCTAAGAACTTCTCTCGCCAAGTGATCATGGTGTTAAGCTCATCAAAGTAGCGCACTGCGTACTCATGGGTGTCGAGCTTCCTCGCCGCGGCCAACAAGTCCTTCATTTCACGGATCGCAACTTCGTCAGCGTGGCCATCGAGGAGTTTTTTCGCGATTAGCTGTTTCACCTGCTCCTTGGCCGGGCCTGTCGCCGCGTAGGCGAGATTGCGCAGAAACTGGTGTTTTATGCGTGATTGCGCGTTCGCCTTCAACGTCTCGGCGTCGACCGAATCAATCGCCTTACGCGCCGCCTCGAAGTAACCGGTTCGAGCAGAAAGCAAGCCGTAGTTCACGGTCGCCCACTTCTTCCAAGGCTCGCGCGAGAGTGGACTGTCGCGATATCCTTCGAGCATCGGCGCGAGCGCGGCATAGGCTTGGGGGTTGTCAAAGATCTTGGCGTTGCCGTCCGCTCCATCTTCGATCGTTTGAATGATGCTAAAGAGCGTGTAAGGAACCCGGGTATCGTAGCGTTGACTAGCCGCACATTCCTTCCCAAACGCGATTAGCGCACGATGGCTGCCACCCCAGCGAGGCAGTAATGAGTCGATGTAACTTACATAGGCAAAGTCCCAGTCCATGGTTGCGTACACGGCCCGATCAAACCACTCACGCGTGGAAGTTTCTGGGTCGCCCCCGGCCTTCGCAATCGTCACCATCGTCGCTGCGGCGTGAGGCAGGTCGGGGCGTAGTCGCCACGCATGCGTCAAGTGCCGGCCGGAAATTGGCAAGTACTGGCCGAATTTCTTCCATCCATCGGGCGTGACGTGCTGAACGGTTCCACTACCGCGATAGTGCCACGCCAGATTCAAATAGTACTGCCCTACCGCCATGTGTTTGAACCAGGGATCAACTTGAGGAATCTTCAAGCACGCGTCCAACAGTCGCTTCTGATCGTCGAGGGACTTCAGTTTCTCGCACATGCCAACAAAGTCGGCGTAATACACCCAGACGAACGGAGAGACGTCTTCATTGACTGCATCAGCGGCGAACCATGCTGCGAAGATCCGCAGGGCAGCTCGCATCGCTTGTCGTGGAGATTGATTGACATCGTCGGCCTTGTCAGCCAGCCAATGGACCGCCCGAGCTCGTGTGAAATGACTGACTCGCTCCGACGATTCCAACTTGGGAAGCAACTCGTTCAGTTCGTCGTAGGCCGCCAAGTCGCCGTCGATCAATCGGAGGAACAAATGGTGCGCGCGAACGGAAAGATCCTTCGATCCTGCGGCGATCGCAGCATCGCCAAGCGCTCGGAGTTCGTCGTTGGAAAGAGCGTCAGGTTGTGCTGCAATCGATGCGAACAACGCGACAAGAAAGTCTCGGCCCGCGACTGTTGCCTTATCCTGTCGCGAATTATGGGCGTTATAGCGTTCCAAGTCTCCCATCAAATAGGAATGCATGCGCCGGTTCAAATCGGCACTCACTGGATGGTCCGAAGCCGCTGGAATTGGGGCAGGAGAAGGTGGGATGTCGAGCTGGATTCCGTCGGTTGGCTCAAACGTAACTTCGACGACTTCATCAACATTGACCGGTAAATCAACCTGAGGAGGAGCTTGCGCTTTGCGTTTGCAACCGATGCACAAACTAAGGCAGCACAACACAATGCATGGAACCAGCGCGTGACGGCGGCGGAACATCGATAGGTCTCCAGAATAGGATCGCTCGAAAGTACTGGCGTCGACTGGCAACAGCCTACTCCGAAGCGATTGGCAAAACAATCAACCGCATCCCAAATAAAACAGCCTGAGGCCGAACGCAATCCGCGTCGCTTGCATGGTATCCTGGTGGCGTCGATTTTCGGTACTTTTAACCAATGGACATCATGAGATATTTGCTTGCAGCAGTTTTCTTTGCCGTCGCGTCGCTACTCTTCGCCCAGACGAAGACTTGGGACGGCAAATACGACACGTCAAATATCGAGCTTACGGTCGTTTACTTCGTTCCGTCGGATCGAACACCGCTGCCCGACTGGCGCGATCGAGTCGACTACTATTGTCGGCGAATCGAGTTGTTTCATGCTCGTGAGTTTCAAGGACAATCGAAACTCACAACCGTCGTTCACCCCGAGCCGCTCGTATCCGAAGCCAGCACCGCAATGCTACGTCGAGGTGATGCCGATCGGATCTTTTTCCGGACGCTTGGCGAATGCGATCGGAGGTTGAATTTTGGCGATGGCCCGCGGAAGGCATTTCCGATTCTGTTGGCTTTGAGCGAAATCAATTGGCGACCCTTGGATGACTTCTATCGCTTGCATCCCGAAGATGGCAAGCTCGTGTTCGAGGGCAACATCAACCGACAGGGTCATCACTTTCCGGGCGCGACGTCCGGCGGCGCACGTGCCACTTATTTAGCCGACCGCGGTATCGGATGGGGTTTGGTGAGCGCGGACGGTTGGCGAGTGCCTTACCGAGGGTCGGATTGTGTGATCTATCACGAAGGTTGTGGGCATACGGTTGGACTGCCTCATCCCGATCAGGGGAATGGATCGGTGATGAGCGGGGCGCAGTATCGTGGTTGGATCTCTGAGTCTTGGCTCGACAACGATCAGAAGTCGCGACTCGCGTGGTCGCCTCAAGAAGTCGAGGTTGACGAGCACATGACGCTCTTTTCAAAGTTTCGTGCGGTCCCCGACCCAGCCGTCCCCACGCCGAATCAGGAAGTGCGACTTGCACTGGATTGGCCCGAGAATGCTAAAGCCAAGTCGTTGCGGGTTCGTTTGCAAACGGCGATAGAGATCCCTTGGATCGAAGTGCCGCAGTCATGGGAAGGTGCCACGCCGGCATTTGCGTCGCTGGGAGTGTTCGATCGGGCGACGCCAGTCAGCTATCGCGTGGACGTGGAACTCGAAGGCGGGGCAACTGCGGAGCTTTGGGGTTACTTTCAAGTCCGTAGTGATCCAGGAGAGAACCCGCAACCTCTCACACTGTCGGCAGACTTGGCGTTCCCGACCGAACACGGAACCGCAGCAGAAGTGATTGCCGAGTTGCCGTCCGACGAAATTGACCTATTGGCGCTGGTCGACGTAGAGGAATGCTGGAAGCTCGGCGAGTGGACGAAGGAAGCCGGGGAACTTGTCAGTCCCAAGCAATTCGGCGCCCGCATCGAGTTGCCGTATTCACCTCCCGAAGAATATCGGCTGAAGGTGATTGTCGAGCCGTTAGACACACCCAATGGCTTGCTGCTCGGGCAACGATCGGGGAACAATCGATTCGTGGCGCTACTGAACTATTCACGCGACGAGCAAGGGCAATCTGCTCTCGAAAACATCGACGGACAGAATGTCGGCAATGATTCGACGTTTCTGGGCCAAGTGTTCCAGCAACATCGTTTATCACAAGTCATCGTTTCGGTGAGGAAACAACAAGTCACGGTCGCGGTTGACGGCAACTTGATTATTAACTGGCCCGGCGATCGGGCGCGGCTTTCGTTATCAAACTATTGGAAAACGCCGAATGACACGGCCCTCTTTCTGGGTGCTTACGATTGCCGTTATCGATTTCATCGCATTACGCTGGAGCCAATTAGCGGCCAAGGAAAGTTACTTTTAAAGACCGAGTGAGTTCAACGGAAATTGGCGCTTGTGCTCTACGAGTTACTATCTGTCGTCCCATGAAGTAAGGAATCACATGTCTTCCATTAGACTATCCGTTGCCTTGGCTGGAGTCATTTTGCTTGGCGGGGCATTCGTCACACACGCGAAAGAAGGAACCTCGCGCCGAAAGATTGTGCTCGTCGCTGGCGAGACGGCCAAAGTCGACAAGGTCGGACACCACGACTATCTGGCCGGTTGCAAATGTTTGGAAGTCTTATTGCGACAAACGGACGGTGTCGACGTGGTACAGGTGACTGACGGCTGGCCGGACGCTGATAGCGTCTTCGACAACGCAAACGCAATCGTGTTCTATACCGATGGTGGAGGGAAACAGGCGTTTTTGGAATCGCCCGATCGGATCGCAAAAGTTCAAGCACTCGCGGACGCCGGGGTTGGACTTGTGATGATTCACCAAGCCGTCGACTTTCCCGAATCCTTTGCCGAGCAAGGAAAGAAGTGGATCGGCGGTCTCTACATCAACGGCCAGTCGGGACGTGGTCACTGGGATAGCAAGCACGTCGAGTTTCCCAATCACGCGATCACGCGCGGCGTGACTCCCTGGCAGATCAATGATGGTTGGCTGAACGGTTTGCGATTCGTCGATGGCCTGCAGGGAGTCGAGCCATTGGTGTGGTCAGGCAAGGAATACGCTGGCAGCCGCGCTGGGCTTGATGGTGATATCGTCGGCTGGGCCTTTGAGCGTCCTGCGGGTGGACGATCGTTTTCCTTTACAGGACTCGATGCACACTCGGCTTGGTCGCTGCCCGGAATGCGTAAGCTCGTCGTTAACGGAGTGCTGTGGTCGGCAGGCGTCGAGATTTCAGCCGATGGTGCCGCTTGCGAGATCGACGATGATTGGCTCGAATTAATGCAAACGCCCCGCGAACCCAAAAAAACGGCCGAACCAACTCGTCGGTGATTCGCACTCAAGTCACATTTTATTCGCAGTTTGAATCTGAAAGCTATCCATGAAGTACGAAGACATGGCCAAGATGATCGATCATTCCCTGTTGAATCCAACGTTGTCGGTGGATGATCTCGAAGCAGGAATTCAACTTGCGTTGGCCTACAATGTGGCCAGCGTCTGCATCATGCCGTACTACATGAAGCGTTGTGCCGAACTCCTCGCGGGCAGCACGGTCAAGGCCTCGACAACCATTGGCTTCCCACACGGTGCCAACACAACCGAGATCAAGAAGGCCGAGGCGGTACGAGCGATCGCCGACGGTTGTCAGGAACTGGACATGGTATCGAACATTTCCAAAGTACTAAGCGGCGACTGGGACTATGTTCGCGAAGACATCAAAGCCATTGTCGACATCGCTCACGCCGCCGGCCAAAAGGTGAAGGTCATTTTCGAGAACTGCTATCTCAACGACGAGCAAAAAATTCGCTTGTGCGAGATCTGCAGTGAGGTGAACGCCGATTGGGTGAAAACTTCGACCGGCTATGGCACGGGCGGCGCCACGCACGAAGATCTTAAGCTGATGCGCAAACATGCCGCAGCACACGTCGAGGTCAAAGCCGCCGGCGGTGTTCGTGACTATGACGGTCTCCTGGCCGTGCGCGAACTTGGCGTCAGCCGCTGCGGTGCCAGTCGGACGAAAGACATGCTGGACGAGTGCAGGAAGCGGCTCGGTTTGCCTGCGATTGATGCAACCGACTCGGGTGTTAAGTCGTATTGATGCGGTTTGCAACACCGCGTGGAGCTTCTGACGACCGATGGACAATCGCGTGTCCGATCCACGCCGGCCAGTAGAGTCCCCAGTCTCAAAATCGAGCGGCAGCTGATCCGTCCTGCCGCCGACAGGTCGTCGTCGCGCGTGTCACTGGTTTGCACGAGCACAATCGATATCGTGCGATCTCGCGGCGTTTTTTTCCCGTTTCGTCCGGCGGGACGACTGTCAGCGCGTGAACGAGTCACCAATGCGATCGATACGCGTCAGGCGGATGGTATCGAATGCGCTAACGATCAGAATCCTTCTCTCAATTTGTAAGCAAGGCGTCGATGTTATTGAGCAGGCAACTCCTAAGCCTCCGGCGAAGCCCGCACCAAGCCATGCACTCCTGCGGGATCATTCCTCACGATTGAACCGTTCCGAACTAAGCTGCAAACTGATAAGGACTTGTACGATGAAGACTATGCCAAGACGCGTTCTACTTGCCGCAATCGCCATCTGTGGACTTCTGTTGGTCAGTGCCCAACCAGCCTCCGCGTTTGAGCTCTTCGCTCGACGTGCTGGCAACGGCGCTTCTCAGAAATCGGATGCTTGCCAAAAAGGCGGCGACGCCTGCCAGAAGGGTAACGGCGCTTGCCAGAAGGGTGGCGATGCTTGCCAAAAGGGCGGTTGCGACAAGGGTGCTTGCCAAAAGGGCGGCGACGCATGCCAGAAGGGCGGATGCGGTAACGGCGCTTGCCAGAAGGGTGGCGATGCTTGCCAAAAGGGCGGTTGTGACAAAGGTGCGTGCCAAAAGGGCGGCGACGCATGCCAAAAGGGTGGTTGCGGCAACGGAGCTTGCCAAAAGGGTGGCGATAAGGGAGCCAGCCAAAAGGGCGGTTGCGGTAACGGAGCTTGCCAGAAGTCAGCAAAGCAGAAGTAGTAATGAGATAGGGCAGGCAATGCCCGATCGATCGCAATCCGCACAACTTGCCGATTGCCGATGAACTCCATGACGAACAACCTTGGCGGTTCGTGTTTTCCGAAACACGAACCGCCAATTGCTTTCTTGGTGTAAGACGGAGTCATCCGACCGCCAATGCAGGTCGGCCATGCGTCATTTCGGTAGTGGTACGCTTTGCCGTAAGTTGAGCACTCCTGCCCGACAAAAGACGGCCAAGAGTGGCCGTCCTACTTTTCGGAATTTCAAACTGTACCACTACCGTCATTTCCAAGGCATGGTCGATACCGGGTCGGAATTGTACGATAGTCAGCTTTCCGCAGGCGTGTCCCCGGCACAGCGATTGCGGTGGAAACGAGGGCCCGTCAGCGACGAGTCTCCCTCCGTTCAAATCATTACGCAATCATTCTTTACGATCAGGTATGCAGTTTTATGGAAGCTGGAATTGTTGGTTTGCCGAACGTCGGCAAGAGCACTCTGTTTAACGCGTTGACCATGTCAAATGCGGCGGCGAGCGAAAACTATCCTTTTTGCACGATTGAACCGAATGAGGGGATTGTCAGTGTTCCCGATGACCGGCTACACCGAATCACGAAATTCATCGTGCCAAAGAAAGTCATTCCGGCAACGCTCAAGCTGGTCGACATCGCGGGCATCGTAAAAGGAGCCAGCGAAGGTGAAGGACTTGGCAACAAGTTCCTCAGCCACATTCGCCAGGTCGACGCCATCCTGCAGGTTGTTCGTTGTTTCGAAGACGAGGACGTGACTCATGTCAGCGGAGCGGTCGATCCAATCTCGGATATCAGCATCATCGAAATGGAACTGATGCTGGCCGATATCGAGTCGCTGGAGAATGCGTTGGGAAAAGCACAACGAACGGCAAAGTCGGGCGACAAGGACGCCAAGCTGCGCGTGACAGTGATTCAAAAGTGTCTAGAACATTTAGCAACCGAAGTGCCGCTGCGAAAGCTTGATTTGAACGATATGGAACGGAGCGCGATTTCCAGTTACGGTCTGCTCACCGCGAAACCGATTTTGTATGTCGCGAATGTGGGTGAGGACGACTTGCTGGGCGAAAGTGAATTAGCGACTCGTGTCCGCAAACATGCGGAGACAGTCGGCGCGGGACTTGTCGCTGTGTGCGCCAAAATCGAATCGGAGATTGCTGAACTCGAACCCGAGGAGCGAGCTGAGATGCTCGAGTCGGTTGGGTTGGCCGAACCGGCCCTCGCCGTGCTGGCTCGCGAAGCGTACCGAACTCTCGGCTTGGAAAGCTACTTCACCGCGGGTGAAAAGGAGGTTCGTGCTTGGACGATTCCAGCCGGAGCAACCGGTCCGCAGGCAGCTGGCGTGATCCATTCGGATTTTGAGCGGGGCTTCATCCGCGTTGAAGTCTATACGCTAGACGACTTGGAGACTCACCACACGGAAGTCGCGATTCGCAAGGCGGGAAAGTTGCGAGTCGAGGGAAAAAATTACATTGTCCGGGACGGTGACATTTGTCATTTCTTGTTTAACGTTTAATTATCGTTCGCAGTACGTTGCAGTTTCGTATCATCTCAAAAACAACTTCGGCCTTTCAGAAGTAGGGTCCGCTGTGCGGACCAGAAATCCCGGAGGTCCGCACAGCAGACCCTACACAGAAGAAAGAAGTTGTTTTTGAGCCGATCTAGGTGCCCGATAACGACGAATCCGAACCGATTCGGTCAAGCGTGCACAGTCAAAAACTGCCAGCTGACGCGATTATGACGCAGAATTACCATCGGCTGCTGCCCAAATGGCAGCACCGACTCCAGCGACGATAATTGCGGGAATTGTCCATCGGTCCAGACACCACAGGATGTCGTGGTCGTGGCCGCGTACATTTTGACCACGCACCACTGTCGTTTGGAGCACAAGCTCCTCGGTCGCGCAAGGCGGCGAAGTCTTGTTACTCCAGACCCTGCACACGAGCGACATGTCACCGACCTGAACCACGTACACGCCGGGTAGGATTTGTGCCGCAAATTGGCCGTCAGGTCCGCTTCGCAAGACCTGCTCGTGCCCTTCGCGACTGAAACGAATCGTAGCGTCAGGACTCGTTCTGCCCTTCAGAATGCCGCGCTCGTCCAGAGTTACATCTCGCACCATCGGGACTTCAGAGTGGGGCTTACCAACATGCTCGACTGCTCCTGAAGGACAAGGCAAGGTCGTGAGCAGCAAAACCGCTGCGAGCGCCAAACGCGACATCATGGAATTCCCCACGAGCGAGAGTTGTAATTCGAAAACGACTATCCGACTATGCGTTATCTTCGGCAAAATCGGCATCCAGAGCATCGCACAATCCGTTCTCCTGGTACTACCGGTACAACCGTCACATCTTGATGTTTGCCACGGGTCCGCGTGCGTAATGGAATTAGGCGACTGAGAAAGGATGAGCTGATTGAAATGCGAGACAACGAAAACACCCCTGCAAACTAAACGTTGTGCAGGGGTGTTCGATTTTTCAGTTATCCGATCAAAGTTCGCTTAGTGCCGATCTTTGAAGTCGAGTTGCCACCAGCCGTCGTCCCATTCGAGAGTCACTTTCCGCCATCCAAGTGGGACTTGCGGGTAGGGATAGAAGGGACCGATGTAAGGCCAAGCCTGTGCTGAGTATTGCTGAGGATATGTCACCGCACCGTAATTCGGATGAGCGGCATAGCTCGGCCAAGCATAACCTGGAAGTTGCGGGTGGTCGTAGCGAGCGGGTGCAACACCAACTCCGTGACCGCCCATCATAGGCTGCGGTTGTCCGCCTCCTTGCATCTGCGTGTAGTTCACCGGACGAGCGGGAGCAAACGCCATCGGCATCTGCAACTGGTTGCTGACCGGTTGATACATCTGTTGCATCTGTGGAGCGTACTGTGCTTGTGCCTGTGGTTGATTCCCACCGACATTCACAAGTGCCCAGCCTGCGACTTGACTTTGCTGGCTCGTCGGAAGGTACGACATTCCATTGGGCAACGCGGGAGCGGCTTGAGCCTGTTGAGCTGGAGCAGCTTGCGGTGCGAGCGACGGACGCAAGGGTTGAAGTCCCTGTGGTTCCACGGGAACCGAAGGATCTCGGTGAACGGGATGAGCGACAAATTGTGCCGTGGTTTCTTCCAATGGCTTCGTCACACTCAAGTCATTCACAACTTGCTTCACGCCGCTGACATAGCGAGCCATATCGAGAGCAAGAGTTCGTTGCTCTTCGTCGGCGACATAACCTGACATCCAAACGACACCTTTGTCGACTTGAACATCAATGCCGAAGTCGCGAAGAGCACCCAGCTCCTTTTGTTTCGCCAGGCGACCGAGAACTTCGTCCGTGATGCTCTGCGAATCAGATTCCGCGCTGACAGACTCTACGATGGCCTTTGGTTCAATCGTTGCGATTGGTTCCACTTCCGTTTGTCGTCGAGAGGTCGCAGGTGCGAGTGTGATCTCCTTTGGAGTTGTGACAACCGCTTCCTGAACTACTTCTTTCGGTTCGCGAAGTTCGTTCTTGATCGACAACTCGTTGACAACTTGCTTGACACCTGGAATGCGACGAGCGATCTCGAGGACCCTGTGCTGTTGATCTTCAGAAGCTAACTGTCCTTTCAACCACAGCGTACCTTTGTCCACTTGGATATCGATGCCAAATTTTTCCAGGTTGCCAGCCTTTTGCTCGTCTCGCAACTTAGAGACTAGAGCTTGAGCAATGCGCCGCGATTCTTCTTGCGAGTCGTTGACTTCTTGCTCGGAAGAGGCCAGTTGCGTTGTTGACTGCTCGGGCTGGACTGCCTCTGTTGCAGTCGTCGCAAGCGGTTGTGCCTCGTTCACGGTCCGACGACTTGAGGTCGCGACAGCTTCCGCCTCGGCGGATTCCGGCGAGCGAAGCTCAATCTGGTTAAAGACCTTTTCCACACCTTCGACACGTCTCGCGATATCTAACGCGATCCGTTCTTGCTCAGGTTCGGAAACATACCCTTTGAGCCAAACGGCTCCCTTATCGACTTGCAGATCAATATTGAAGCCTTGCAGTTCGCCAGCGGCTTTGCGCTGTTTGAGGCTTCGTACGATTTGCTCCGCGATTTGGCGATCGTTGGCACGAGCGCCAAATGGCGCGAGTGCGATGGCGATCAGCGCCAAAGTCACAAAGAAACGTCGCATGGTTCCCCCTCCTGAGGTCATATAGTGTGTGCGCTTGCGTTCTGCGGTCCTGTCGAATGGGCACGTCTGTTCTGGGCGAGACGTGTAGGCTTCAACCGGGCTCCAGCAATGCGGGAAATGTGCCTGCTAACATTTGATCGGTTGCCGATCGTGCCGACGGAAAGTTTTTTTCCGATTTTACCGGTCTTCGCGAAGAATCGGTCTGCAACTTCTGTGAGGTTTGTGAAGCCGGGTCGACATTGCCGATTAGCAATTTCGGTAACCGCTCATCCGGGGTGTCGGGGCAAGTCATGCCAGCGTCGGCAAAGTTCGGAAATCAACGCGTCCCGGCAAACGGTAGTGGAACGGTTTGCGATTCCTGAAAGTAGGACGGCCACTCTTGGCCGTCTTTTGTCGGGTAGGAGTGCCCGACATACGGCAAACTGGAGCACTACCCGGCAAACAGGGCGATTTATTTGTTGAAGTTGCACAAGATGTCCGAACGGGCCTCCGAGCCCGTCAAATAACGACTTGGATTCATCGACGGGCTCGGAGGCCCGTCGTACAAACCTCTCAGTTTGAAAAACTGAAAGGCCCTCACCCGGCAAACCGCGAAGTTGACAGGCGACCTGTGCGATGAGTACTCTTGTAGGTAGGTGTTTGTAGGTCCAATCACCGAAATTGCCGGAAAACAGAGTTCGTCGAGCGGTTCTCGCTCGACGGTGAGAATGTGGTAGTTAACGGGTCAGTACCGTTGGGGCCATTACATTCGATCACTTCCAACGTGATCGGAGCCCGCTGCTAGCGGGTTTGTATCGGAGATAGATGCCATGTCGAGCCGTTTCGCCGTTTTGTACTTCGTGGTTGCCGCCTCGTGCGCGCTCTCGACCCTGGAAGCATTCGGACAAGCCGCGCCCGCAGCTGGGGCCGCGAAACCGATCGAAGAACTCCCGGTCAACCCGAAGTACCGACCAATTGCACCCGAGATCGTGGCTTCGAACGAGGCTGCAGCGACAGCTGATGCACAAAGGTCACGAGATCGGAACGTTGCGTATGGTAACGCTTACAAAGTCCTCGCCGGTCGGATTCCAGCCGACGATGCCGGGAAGAAGATCCTAGACGAATGGTACGTTTCTTACTTCCTGCCAAGCTTCACGCTAGCGGAGAACCGCGGCCAATTGCCCGAATTACGTCAAGCTCTAGTCAACAAAGACCTGCGCAGCGCAAGGCAGCCAGCCGCACTAGCTCACGTCCGCACGCAAGTTTTGAAGTATATGACTGCATTTGTACAGAGCCCCGGTAACTACCGCTTTCACCCCGCGGTTCGCTACAACGCGATGCTGGTGATTGGCGACCTGAATCGAGTCGAATACGGAGCTCGTTATGCTAACAATCAAAAGGCCATGGTTCCCGAACCGCTGCCGGAGGCACTCGATATTTTGATCGCCGAGTATAAGAGCCCGACTCAGATCGACGCCGTTCGAGTTGCAGCGCTCGTCGGATTGGACCGCCACGCGAAGCTCGATTTAGGGCGACCTCCGGAGACCCGTATGCCGGGTCCGAAGAAGAAAGTCATTGTTGACGAGATGATCGCCCTACTGAATTCGGCACCGCCCGCGAATCGATCTCCCGAAGGGCATACGTGGATGCAGCGTCGAGCGATCGATATCCTCGCGGAATTGGGGATGGTAGGTGCCTATCCAGAGGCAAACACGGCTCTCGAAAAGATTGTCGCGGACAAGGACGCACCGATCTCCTTGCGATGCACCGCGTCGGAGGCGCTCGCTCAGTGGGCACCCACCAACAACAAGGTCGACGCTAGTGCGGTTTCGAGAAACCTCGGCTTGATTGCGGTACAGGCCTGTAATGACGAACTCGATCGCATCGCGGCGCTTGTAAAGCAAGAAGAAGATATGAAGAAACTCCGCGAGCTGATCAAGAAGCCGAATCCTGCCGCCACAGGTCAGTTCGGTCCATCTGGTGGCGAAGGGATGTACGGAGGCGGTGGCGAAGGGATGTACGGTGGCGGTGGCGAAGAAATGTATGGTGGCGGTGGCGACCAAATGGATATGTACGGTGGCGACCAAATGGATATGTACGGCGGAGCAGGCATGTATGGCGGAATGGGCGGCATTACACCCGCGATTCCGACAGATCCACGTATCGTCTGGTCGCAGCGTCGTTTGAAGTATCAATTGGCGTGCGTAAAACGCGGCCTGGAGGGGATGGCTGTCGCCGGCAAAGGAAGTCAACATGAGAAGGTCGTGATGGAAGTTACAAAAGCGGTCGAGCTGGCTCTCTCGCTCACCGACCCGCCGGCTGAAAAGCCTGACTTAGATGGGCTGACCGAATCGATCAAAAAAGGAGTCCGTGGACTCGCATTCCTCGCTCCCGACGCCGTCTCCATCGGCGTCGAACCGGTAATGGACTTGCCACCAGGTGCCGCACCACCGGCAGCTTTGCCAGCCGACGCTGCCGCTACTCCTGCAGGGCCGACGCCACCAGCTGCCGCGGATTTGCCACCAGGGCTCTAGTGCTACGTTTCAGCTTAATTTTAGGATTAGCCGTTTTGGCGTTAGCCACGGTTCCCTCGTAACAACCGGGGCTAACGCCCAAACGGCTAATGTCTACAACCCTAATTCTTAGCAGTCACGAAGCACTAGAGCGATCTTTGGGTAAGTGTAGCGTTGTTTCGTCAAGATTCGCTGGGAATTAGACCCAACAACCGAGTAGTGGTGCATTTTGCCGTAGGTCGGGCACTTCTGCCCGACAGAAGACGGACAAGTGTGGCCGTCCTATCTTTCAGGAATCGCAAACTGTACCACTACGCACAACCGCTGCACGTCCCTGCGACTCGCACGAGGGTCCACGCATTTCAGAACGGCATGAGGTACAAACACGAAGCGCAGTCGAGTGAGTGATTTCAGCGACGTCCGAACCCATTCGTTCGCGATTCGTGCTTGTATTGAAGTGTCCGCCGTGATCGTGGTTGCTAGGCACGATCGAATCGCATCAATACCGCTTGGTATGGAAGAATCTTCGACTGCGATACGGAGGCCTATCGGCTGATCGCTTGCGGTGCGGGCTTTGCAGCTACCGCGAAGCTCATCGCCAAGGCGTAGCTGCCGAACAACACCAATGCGAAGAATAGGTCACCCGCCAGGGTGTAGCGGAAGAACGGAATCGCTTGCACATAGCAGTGAGTCAGGCCAGCAAAGGTGTGTTCGTAGGTGCCGTAAAACACCCAAGCACCAAAATTGCTGATCGCAAAGAACGAGATCGACGCACCTAGGCTGCTTGTCAGAAGTCCCGCAGTAGCACGCAGCGGACTAGCTCCGTTGTCGAGCGAGAACCAGCGACGTAAAACACCTCGAGCAAACACGGGCAACATCAAGGCGCCGTATACGATGGCCATCATCTGCCAATCGTACGACCCGATGAAGAAATCGCTGATACCCATCACCGTCAGCGGGACGAACAGCGCGACCGCTCGTGAGCGGAAGAAGTAACCGGCGAACAGCGCAATCGCTGCGACGGGCGCAAAGTTGGGCCAATCGCTCAGTAACACGCGAGCCAACGAACCGGCTAGTACCAAGCCACTAAAGACGGCCAATTCTACTTTGTCTTGCCGATTCATCACGCTACTCCAAAATCAATTCAACTTCTTCGGAAATGCCCAGGATCGTCAAGGATTCTACTAGTAGTTGTCAAACTTCCACAAGACGGTGTCACCCGCCTTCAGCTCGAAGATCCCCATACTCCGGTCCCCTGGCTCGCCATTCACCCGGTAGAGCCAGTTACGGCCTCGCCCCTCGTTCTCGACGTCATCAATCTTTGTGAGAAGCGCCGTCGCGCCTTTTCCCTTGTATTCAAAGCGAATCCCGCGCGGATGCTTCTTCGCGGCTTGCAGCACATCCATGACGGTCATACCGGACTTCCAGGAAATCGCGTTGAAGTGCTTTTCGACGCCATCGTGATAGTCGATTACCAACCGAACGGTAGCTGGCTCGTCAGCTGCGACCGAGATCTCCCCGCTGGTGAGCAACGCGATCGTCCCCAGCACGAGTCCGAACGACCAGCGGCGTCTCGACATGAACGACTCATTCATCGTTTAATCCTCAATATCGTCGCGAAGCGGGAGAATTCGCTCCCTGGATCAGCCACAGAAGCTCGTGCGACTGGTAAGCTGTACCGATTAACTATAACGATCAGGGGTTCTCCACGCTGCCCGCCCCGGCTAGCATTCCGTGGAAAGCGACCTGACGTCGATTTACTAATCTCGCCAAGTTTGCAGGATCCAAGCAAATGACTGCCGAGACACTCTCCCTCTCGATGGCTGAACCAGACATCGCGGTGCTGACTTTCGACACTCCGAACAAAAGCGCGAATGTTCTTTCCAACTCAGTGCTCGATGAACTCGCAGTTCACCTAGACGCACTTGAGAAACGAACCGATCTTGCAGGCTTGATCTTCCGATCTGCAAAATCGGGCATCTTCATTGCAGGTGCCGATCTGCGCGAGTTCGTCCAGTCGCTGGGCGCACCCGAAGATCAAGTCGTCGCAATGTGCCGCCGAGGCCAACTGCTGTTTGGTCGCTTATCAAAAGCTCCGTTCGTCACCGTTGCCGCTATCAACGGGATTTGTGTCGGTGGCGGAGCCGAGTTGGCCAGTTGGTGTGATCGTCGTCTGTTCAGCAACAACCCAAAAGCCGAGTTCGGTTTCCCGGAAGTAAAGCTCGGACTGTTTCCCGGTTGGGGAGGCACCGCTCGGGCTCCGCGGATTGCTGGCTTGAGCAACGCCGTCGAAATGGTCACCGGCGGCGAATCGATCTCCGCGGAAGCAGCCTACAAGATGGGCTGGGCATCCGACGTCGTCGCTGACGATCAATTGCTTTCGGCTGCCATCCGTCTCGTGCGTGCTGAACAAGCGACCAAGGAGTATCTGAAAGACCGAGAGCGTTGGAGCGGCCCGATCGAAATCACGGAGACCGAGTTAGGGTTCCTCGGCGCAACGGCTTCGGCGGTGATCCGCCAACAAACCAAAGGCCAATATCCAGCACCGGATGCCGCGCTCGAAACCATGCTCGAATCGGCGATGCTCGATTCGGATGCGGCTTGTGAACTCGAAGCAACTCGCATGGCCAAGCTGTTCGGATCGCCGGTAAACGCCGCGCTGCTGAACGTCTTCTTCCTGACCGACCGCAATAAGAAAGATACCGGGGTTGATGGAGAGCAGATCGCCACGCAATCGATCAACTCGGTCACCGTTGTCGGAGCGGGAATCATGGGCAGCGGGATTGCCGCTGCCAATGTCAAACGAGGCATTGCCGTTGTTTTGACCGACGCGGCACACGAGGCGCTGACCAAGGGCGGACGCAACGTATTAGAAGAAGCTTCGTTCGACCGCACGCTAAAAGGCCCCAGCGCCGAGCGGATGTTGGAATTGGCCCCGCTGTTGAATCTCACGACCAGTCCCGACGAAGTTGCCGCCAGCGATTTGGTGATCGAGGCGGTGGTCGAAAACGAAAAGGTCAAACATTCCATCTACGCTCAAATCGAACCAAAGCTTGGCCCGGATGCGATCCTCGCTTCCAACACATCGACAATTCCCATCACGAAGCTTGCCGCGGGGCTGAAGCATCCCGATCGATTCTGCGGCATTCACTTCTTCAATCCCGTTCGTCGGATGAAGCTGGTCGAAGTGATTCGCGGCGAGAAGACTTCCGACCAAACGATCGCCACGGCGGTCGCCTATGCCAAGGGAATTGGGAAAATCCCCATCGTGATGAACGACGGCCCCGGCTTCTTAGTCAATCGATTGCTATTTCCTTATATGCACGAAGCGATCGAATTGCTGGCCGATGGGGCCGAGATCAAGGCCATCGAGCGCGCCTCGAAAGCCTTCGGCATGCCGATGGGACCGATCGAGCTGTATGATCTCGTCGGTATCGATACGGCAGTTTACGCGGGCCAAACGATGTTTGAGGCGTTCCCGGATCGAGTCGTCTCGTCACCGCTGTTGCCAGCGATGGTCGCCGCCAAGCGGCTCGGCAAAAAGACCGGCCGCGGCTTTTACGCATACGACAACAAGAAGGGACGTCCTGAGCCAGATCCGTCGCTGGCAGAAGTCTTGGGTCCCCACGTCCGTGAACAACGCAATTTCACTCCGGACGAGTTGACGATGCGGTTGTTCTTGCCGATGTTCCTGGAAGCCACTCGCGTCCTCGAAGACGGCATCGTTCGCGATTCTCGCGATATCGATTTGGGCCTGATCTTCGGACTAGGCTTCCCGCCTTTCAAAGGTGGCCTCATGTTTTGGGCCGACACTCTGGGCGCAGCCACGATCGTCGAGATGCTAAAACCGTTCGAGTCGCTCGGCAATCGGATGGCTCCGACGAAGCTATTGCTCGAGATGGCAGCCAGTGGCGCTAAGTTCTACTAGTAAATGAAGCGTGGAGCATCGTTATGAAAACCGCCGTCGTTGTCGATTGCCTTCGCACACCAATCGGTCGAGCTCATAAGGAGCGAGGATTGTTCCGTGACGTCCGTAGCGATGACCTGGCCGTCGCCTGCGTCAAAGCGCTCGTCGAGCGCAGCGGAATCGATCCGGCTGGAATCGAAGACATCTTGCTCGGCAACACACAACAGACGCTCGAGCAAGGACTGAACGTCGCACGCTCAATCGGCCTGATGGCAGGCCTGCCGATCGCTGCCGGCGGTGCAACGATCAACCGTTTGTGCGGCAGCAGCTTGCAAGCCCTTCATCAAGCGACGCATGCAATCATGGCCGGCTTCGAAGACGTGCATATCGTGGGTGGCTTGGAGCACATGCAGCATGTGCCGATGGATCATGGCATTGATCTCAACCCCAAGCTCTTTCATCGCACCAGCAAGGGCGCCTTGATGATGGGAGTGACTGCCGAGTTCCTGGCTCAGACTCAGGGCATCTCGCGCGACAAGCAGGATGCGTTCGCATTGCGCAGCCATCAACTGGCTGCCGCTTCGCAAGCCGCCGGCGAATTCAAACGTGAGATTGTTCCTATTTACGGTCGCGACGAAGAGGGGAATCGCGTCCTGGCCGACGCCGATCAATGTGTTCGCGCGGACAGCACGCTCGAAGCGCTTGCCGCCTTATCGCCAGCGTTCATGCCCAAAGTCGGCACCGTCACAGCCGGCAACAGTTCGCCACTGAACGATGGAGCGGCGGCGATGCTGGTCATGTCGGAAGAGAAAGCCAAGTCGCTGGGCCTCACGCCGCTGGTCCGCATCAAGTCAACCGCCATCGCCGGCGTCGAGCCATCGGTCATGGGCACCGGTCCCGTCCCGGCAACCGCCAAGGCACTAAAGCGGGCCGGGATGCAACTCGCGGACATCGACTTGATCGAACTGAACGAAGCCTTCGCCGCTCAGGCCTTGGCCTGCATTCGCATGTCGAAACTCGACCCCGAGAGGGTCAATGTCCGAGGCGGCTCGATCGCCATCGGCCATCCACTTGGAGCGAGTGGTGCCCGCATCGCCACGACGCTGATTCACGCCATGATTGCCCGTGACGCAAATATAGGTCTGGCGACGATGTGCATTGGCGTTGGACAAGGGATCGCCACGATCTTCGAGCGGGTTTGATCGGACGGCAACCACTAATGGACACTAACTCACACTAATCAGACGACAGAGAAGCAGTCGCGACGACGCGTTTCCTTCTCTACTTGATTTCATTATTGCAAGTTAGTGTCCATTAGCGGTTGTCCGCTCCCTTTCCGTGTATTCCGCCACAAGAAAGACGGAAGATAGCGGGTAGTGGTACAGTTTGAAATTCCGGAAAGTAGGGCGGCCACTCTTGGCCGTCTTTTGTCGGGCAGGAGTGCCCGACTTACGGCGAAGTGTACCACTACCAGATCGCGTTAGAAGTTGCTCTATCCCTCCACGATACCGTACGATATACGAGTTGCGTTCGCAACTCGGACATCAAGTCATCTGGCGAGAGGGAGGCAAACCATGTCGTCAAAGAATCGAAATGAGGCGGATATCGGTTCGTCGCTACGATCGAGTCGTTACGATCGAGTTGCCAGTTTGTTGATCTCGACGCTTCTTTTATCAGTTGCGAGTGTCGCAATGTTGTTCGTCCTTTGGTTGGGCAACCATCGCGAGCCTTCACCTACTTTGAAGCTCGTCGAGTTTGTGGACGAACACGGTGGGCGGCTCTCCGCTGAATCGCACGAGTTAGATGTTCCGCAACTTACTGAGCTTTCAAACACGCCATCGGCGATTCCAACGGTCGAACTTTCAACACTTTTGAGCCAGGATGCCATCGCGATCGCGGCGCAAGTCGGAACAGATCTAATCACCGATCCAAATCCTGGTCCTTCCGACAACCGACTCAACGGGCCGCCTCCGAACGTACTCGTCCCGCGTTGGGAGCGGTGGGAGATTCGTTACGAAGCTTCCACGCTGGAACACTACGCAAGACAACTCGACTTCTTCGGAATCGAACTTGGTGCCGCAGGAGGAGGATCGCGACTAGTGGATTATGCGTCTGAGGTTGTCAAGGAGACACCAAAGACTCGCTCCAATAAAGGTGATGAAGAAACGAGGCTTTACTTCTCGTGGCGTGGAGGAAAACTGGGAGCGTTGGACCGCCAATTGCTTCAGAAAGCAGGCATCGATGTGGACGGACGGATCGTGTTGCAGTTCTACCCTCAAAAGATCGATGACATGCTCGCGCGATTAGAAAGCGAGCACGCCAAAGACGGTCGCGTCGATAAGCTGCGCAAGACCGTCTTCGGCGTCCGGCCCGTTGGCGATGAATATGAGTACTTCATCATCGAACAAAAATAACTGAATCCGTGGGCGTAAGGCTGCCCAAGATTCGCTAGGAAGAAACGGAAACCACTAAACAACACTAATGAACACTAATCAGATCAAGCCCGCAAAAGAGAATGCTCTTTGTAAATACGACGGCCCGATCTTCGGTTTGATTAGTGTCGAGTTAGTGTCAATTAGTGGTTCGACAGCTTTTCAGAGTTGAGCCAATGCAAACCACGATGATGCGATTTCAGACAATTGTGGTCGCGATCACTTTCAGTTCGGCATCGCTATCGGCGATGGCGGACGACTCGAATGCTAAACGCCGTGCCGCGATGATCGACCGTATCGACGGCGCGTTGGCCGAGCGGTGGACCACCGAAGGATTCGAGCCGGCAAATCGCTCAGACGACAGCGAATTCGTCCGCCGCATTTACCTCGACCTGACCGGCGTCATCCCCCGAGTTGCCGACGTGCGCGAATTCTTGGAAGACGAACGCAGCGATAAACGTGAACAGCTTATCGAACGATTGCTCGCATCGCCCCGCTATCCGACGCATCTAGCCAACACATGGCGACAAGTGATGGTGCCAGGCGGTTTGGACTTAGAGCAGTTGCAGAATGTGGCGGGGGTCCAGAACTGGCTTCGTCGACAGTTCGCACAAAACATGCGTTACGATCGGATCGTATCGGACTTCCTCGTGGCGACAGGCGGCGGGGAAGCGGGGCCGGCGCTGTATTACACATCGCTCGAATTGAAACCCGAAAAGCTTGCGGCAAGTACCGCGAGGATCTTTCTCGGCTTGCAAATCGAGTGCGCCGAATGCCATCCCCACCCGTTTGATCACTGGAAGCAAGAAGACTTCTGGGGCTATGCCGCTTTTTTCGCCCGCCTGCAGCAGGCCGAGAATCGTCGCGGTCCCGCCGAGGTTGGATTGGTTGACTTGAACTCCGGCGAAGTCACACTTCCCGATTCGGAAACCGTCGTTCCGCCCCGCTACCCCGACGGCAACCCGGTGAAGAAGGAGGCCGGCGGAACGCGTCGAGTGCAATTGGCAATCTGGATGGCGTCACGCGACAATCCCTATTTGCCGAAAGCCGCAGTAAACCGAATGTGGGCCCACCTTTTTGGTCGCGGACTAATCGATCCGGTCGATGACATTGGCGAGCACAATCCACCCAGCCACCCGAAGTTGTTCGAAGACCTGACGGACTTCTTCGTCGCGACAGGATTCGACATCAAGGAGTTATTACGAACCCTCGCGAATACGCAGGCTTATCAATTGAGCAGCAAGCTCGACGGAACGCCGCCTGCACCTGAGTTGTTCGCCAGCATGGCGATCAAGACCATGACGTCCGAGCAACTCTATGACAGCCTCAATCGCATCGCAGGAGGACGCCCGACTGAGATCCCCAACTTCTTGGCCCTTCGCAGCAGCTTGTTCGATCAACAGCGACTGGCCTTCCTTGGCAAAATGCAAATGCAAGGCAGCAACGCGACCGAGTTCGACGCCGGCGTCTTGCAAGCGTTGACGCTATTGAACGGTTCGAACATCAACGCCGCCAGTCACGCGGAACAGAACGGCGTGTTGATCGCGCTGGACAGTCCGCTGTTCAGTACCGAAGAACGAGTGGAAACTTTATTCCTGGGAACGCTTTCGAGAATCCCAAACGAAGACGAAACGCAGTTGTTCGTCGCGCATGTCAACGACGCAACCGATCAGCGTGAGGCAATGGGCGATGTCTTGTGGGCTCTCTTGAATAGCGCTGAATTCGCGCTGAATCACTAATCGTGCATTTACGGAAAGCGATCGTGCGTCACATCTACGTGTCACTCTTGATGCTGCTCACCAGTTTTGCAGTTGGTTGCAGACAGCAGATGGCGAATCCGCCGACGCCACAGCCACCGACGGAAGAGGCAGTCGCCGTCGCGGAGGAGCCAGCTTCTTCCGAGATCGAAAAGGTGGACACTAGCGACAACGTCGAGACGTCATCCGCTGGCGAAGCGTCAACGGAAGAAGTGGCGATTGCGAGCGACGAGCCCTCGGTGGACGTTACCGGGGAGGAGCCATCCGTTCAAGCCGCAGAGGAAGTGGTCGCCGAGGTCACGCAAATAGAAAAGCCGCCGAGCGAACGATTTCTGCTGCTCACGCGCGATGGCCCGTTGGTGATTGATGTTGTCTTGCGGATCAACGACGAGCCCTACACCAGGGCATTGGAGCAACTCGTTGAACGCGTCGCTCAAGACCTGGAAAGCGACGAGTCGAAGCAGTCGACTTGGTTGGCGATGCTGGACGACCCTCGATTCTCGTACGGCCAATATGGCAACCTGGCGCCGGAAGATGCGGATCAAAAGACGCAACTCATCGCGATGTACGATACGAACCGCAACAGCTTCGTCGACCGCGATGAGCTGCCTCGATTCTTGACTCGCAACGTCGGCGGGTCGCGACCGTTCTCGCTACGCAGTTCGAACGAGTTTCGAGGCGACAATCGCACGCGATCGCCGGTTCGACGCTTGTTGGACAAAGATCACGACGGTGCGATCACGGCGGACGAAATGCAGGCCACGCCGGGCCGGATGTTCGAGCGTGATGCGGACGACGACGAGATCTTGGTACTGGCAGACTTTAAGGACTCGGTCGAGCAAGAGCAGCCGCAGATGTCGAATCAACGACGAGTCAACGCACCGGACACGGCCATCTTGCTGGGTGAACGGACGCGTTGGGGCTACGTCTCCTATGCATTACAGGAAACGTACGCCTACGGCGAGCGACTCCGAGCCGATGATATCCCACTGACACCGGAGCTAGTCGAGTTGCTGGACCAGAACAAGAACGCATTGATCGATGCCAACGAAGTGCCAAAGATCGCCGAAGTTCCGCCGCATCTCGTGCTAGAGGTCGCGTTCTTTGATTCCAGCGAGGCAGTACAATCGACGACACCGAGCATCAAGATTGTATCCGCCTGCGACGCGCTCTCTGAGGTGCTCGACGCCAGCCGCCAACATCCCAATCGTTTGTCCTTCAAACTTCCCGGAGCCGATGTCGAGTTCTTCGTCAATGAAGATCCGTCGCTCGCCAACGTATCACAAACCATCAACGCCCAGTTCTCGATGCTCGACGCTAATAACAATGGCTATCTCGAGGCGGAAGAATACTCGGGGCAGATCCTTGCGATCCAACTTCCCTTCGAGGCTCTTGATGCCGATAACGACGGGATGGTCTACGAGAAAGAAGTAGCGGCATTGCTGGAACAACGCCAAGCCGTCGTGCGAGCGCAGATACGAGCACGGGCTGCGGATCAGGAGGATGCGTTGTTCACGGCGCTTGACACGAACGGCGACGGACGGCTGACAGCCCGCGAGATCTACGGTGCGCCAAGCGTCTTGAGCAAGCTAGACAGCAATCACGACGGAAAGCTCCAGTCGCACGAAATACCGGGAACCATGGCAGTAGGGTTTGTCCGAGGCGACGCCAATCAGGATAACGCGTTGCTGGTGATGCCTGCGGTTTCGCAACGAAATAACGATGAAACGGCACCGGCTTGGTTCGTTGGGATGGACTCCAACGGGGATGGAGATATCAGCCCCCGTGAATTCCTCGGGTCGGGGGACAAGTTCCGGCAACTCGATGCGGATGGCGATGGCTTCGTGAGCGGGGACGAAGCGTCGCAGTTTGGAATCTGATCGTGTAAACCACCATTAATCGTTGGTTGACCGATGCTACTCCGATCTTCTTGAACAGAAGTCAACGGAGAGAACAGAGAAAGCGTGAATGCCGAACTCTGTTGCCTCTGTTAACTTCTGTTCAAAATGACTGCTCAAATGAGCCGAGTGCAAAGAACTAATCCGCGATCCCATACCTCGCGATGCAATAGATCGCGTTCAACGCATCGCGGAAACCGATCTTCTTGCCTTCCGAGTAACCCCGTGGCTTATAGCTGCTTGGAGTTTCGGTCACTCGATACTTGCGACGCGCAAGCTTGGCAGTAACTTCCGGCTCGAATCCGAAACGATTCTGCTTGAGTGGCAACTCGCGGATGACGTTCGTGCGAAATGCCTTGTGGCAAGTCTCCATGTCCGTCAGTCGCAGCCCCGTAAAGAGATTCGAGGCTGTCGTCAGCGCTCGGTTCACCAATCGATGGAAGAACGAAAGGTCACCACTGCGGCGATAGAAGTATCGCGATCCATAGCTGACATCGGCCTCGCCGGCAACGATCGGACGAATCACGGTCTCGATATCGCGAGGATCATACTCCAAGTCCGCATCTTGCACGACGACAACGTGGCCGGTTGCGGCGGCAAAGCCTGTTCGCAGTGCAGCGCCTTTTCCTTCGTTTTCCTTTTTCAGAATGAGCTTCAATCCCGGGGCACCACGAACTGTCTCCAGCCACCCGCGAGTGCCATCGGTGCTGCAATCATCGACAACGATGATTTCGGTTTCAAACGGCAGAGCCTTGACTCGCGCGATCACGTCGAAGATGGTCTTCTTCTCGTTGTAGACAGGGATGACCACCGAGACGCGAAGATCCTTAGGCATCTCGAAGGGAGCCGCAGGCTGCTCCTCGATGTCCATCAACTCCCACAACGACTCGATCTCAGCCAACTTTCGCTCGGCACGACTCACGATATCGGCATAGGGAGGACGTTCGAGAGCAGGAACGAAGGGCATGAACTGAACGCCGGCGGGAACGTCATTCAGCATCGCGTTTGACATCGGAGTTTCCTATCGCTGGGAGTGCTGCCCTGGGAGTTGGCAGTTATCTCGGCTGGTACAGCCGAAGCGTCTTGGTGGTGGAGTGAGTCGGCGGGATAGCGTGGAGTGTGTGGTCGGTGGGAGTGCGTTTGACCGTTTGGAGTGCCGGCAAACATCGCCCTACTGAAACATACCACGCCATTTGCCTCGCGAAGAAAGTTTTCGCAATCTCTTCGCATTACCGAGCCATTAGAGTTTGATCTGTGCCAATTGTCGGTTTTGGTTCGTGCGTATGGGTAATGCGGGCCAGGGGACACTCCCCGTTTGTTCGTCGTCCGTGATCTTGCGCCGATCCTGTGCGATGTAGTGCATGCTGCTGGGGTCATCGTATTTCGATGCCAAGCCCCACACTTGCGCGATCCGGTCTTGATACAACAGCGCCCAACGATCCTGATTCCTGAACATTACGTTCACACCATGCGGCTGCTCGCGATTGATTAGAACGATGTCGGGATCACCGAACTCGAGGACTCGTTCGTCGTCGAATGGCGGGGACTTGGGACTGCGGTAGCGCGGTTCAAGATTCCCCAACACGAAATCGAAGTTCATGTCGATCACTTCCTGCGGATAGCAGGTACGGAAACGACCGTCGAAGCTGACGCGCAATCCGTCGTCCGAGTGGTCACGGGGACCAAAGGCGGCAATCGCATATTGAGCCCAATTGAAGGTCACGACCATCCGCCCTTGCAGATCCTGGTCGGCGACGTATTGAAACGCGGCGACGGGGTAGTCCTTGCGTTCGACGGGCATTTCGCTGAGTCGAACATACAGTCTGAATCCGAGCAACATGAAGGCGAGAGCGAATACAGTCCCAAATGTCCACTGCATTCGAGAACTCATCTTCGACACGGATGCCGGTTGAACTGCCTCGTCGCGAACAATGTTAAAACGTCGTAGCACCGATTCGATATGAATCGCCATCCAGAAACCAAACGGAATGGCAAAGAACGGAATGTGACGCACATGCGACAGCGACTGCCACAACGTCAACGCCATGATGACAAAATGCGTGATGTCTCGGGAACGACGCGTCAACAACAGCACGGCAAACCAGCTGAACATAATCAACCACAGCGGCAACATCAGCGTCGTGAACATGTCGGGAGCTCGCCATTCCATGATCTCGGGACGCGGCGTGCCAAGCGAACCAACCATCCAAAGATGTAGCCCTGGGCCATAGGGGTTGATCAACGTTGCCAGTCCGCCCGCGACGATCATCATCGCGAACCGGCGTAGCAGCCCAAAGGACTCGCGGCCTTGACACGAAAACGCCTCGATCCCGCGCATTCCGAGATACGCCACGTAGATGCAATATCCCGCCACAAAGCCGCCGTGCGAGTTGGCCCACACACAAAGTATGACTGGCGCAAGCCAAAGACATCGCAAGCGGAAACTGGAGAACTCGGGGCCTAGCGATTCGGAGCCATCACGATTCGGTTCCAGCCACCGCAACCAACCTCGACCTTCCCATCCCTGGAAGCACCACGAGAGCAATGCCAACAACAGCGTATAGCACAGCCAACTCAATAACTGTGGCCGCATCGGCCAGAAGTAAGTCAAGTTGATGGCGACCAACATCGACGTCACGCAAATCGTGATCAGCCCGAGTCCGGCCTTCCTCGCGCGCCACATGATCAAACCAATCACGCCTAATCCCGCCAAGCACTTCGCATTCAACATGCCGATGGGGCCAAGGACGTCCATTCCGACGGCCAGCACGAGTTCGGCGAGGTTTTCGTGATTGACCCAACGATAACCTTCTGCGGTATAGGAATAGGTGGATGTTGTGTGAAATCCCTGTTCCAGCCAATCGCGACCGTACTGGACGTGACCCCACAGATCAGGGTCAGGTACATTCGGGGCGAGGGCGATGGCGCAGGTCAGAAGTGTCGCGCAGAGAACTGCCCGATCCAACCAGCATGTCGTTCGTTGCCTTTGGGTCGCATTCGCTTCTGTATGCTCCGACATATCCGTCGCCTCTTCCACTCGTTGTGCCTATCACTTGTCAGAAAAACTCTGGAAAGTATAGGTCACGCGTCGGCGTGGTCGCTGCTCGTTACAAGCGTTACAAACGGACCTGTGTCAGCTGGCAGACTCTTAGAAGCAGGTGATGTCGGTTGATCGGCGATCTTTGATTAACTTGCCACTATGCAACTGGCCGTTGATCGCCGACTCACGCCAGGGTCCCGGAGCATCAAAGCAGTTGGGATCGATCGTCATGTCCGTGATCAAGACACTCGGTTTGTGCAGCGGCAGCTTTCCGACAATTTGTCCGTCGGGTCGAACGGTGAAGCTGCCCCAGCGTGAAGGTCGCGTCGTGCTGTTATTGGCACTGATCCAAAAGTGGTTCTCGGCGGCGCGGCAGGACATCGTCGCTGGGACGATTGTCTTCCAGATGTTGTACTTCGGATCCTCGACGACCATCGACCGGGCATTATGAAACGACTGGAAAATCACTTGCACGCCGAGCTTGTGATATTCGCGATACAATTCCGGAAAGCGATAGTCGTAACAGATCAACAAACCACAAGTGATACCTTTGACACGAAACGTGACGGCTCGATTGCCGGGCGAGTAGTGACACAAGTCCAACGTCGGTTGCTTGCCGCCAAGGCCTGTGCAAAACCTTTTGTCATAGCGTTCGACGAGCTTGCCGCGAGGATCGATCACATAGATCGAGTTGTGCGGTTTGTTGTTGCCCGACAAGCGATGCGTCGAACCAAGCAGCACCCAGACGCGATGCTGTTTGGCGGCAGCCATGACGTCGCGTGTTGCATCCTGCAATTCCTTCCAGTCGATCGCCTGAGCATCCGGCACGTCAACGCCGAGATAACCCGACAACGCACACTCGGAAAAATGGATGATGTCCGCACCTTGTCCGACACCTTGCGCAATCTGTCGAAGCACAGCGCGGCGATTCCGCGAGATCTGAGGCTCGATCGAGAACTGACAAGTAGCAACACGGATCGACTTCATAGCGGCGATTCAATCACTTCGTGCGGCCTGGCAAGTCGCACAACGGTACGCTGGGATTCGGGTCGGCCAGGACTTCCGCAAGTGTCGTATTTCGAAACGCATCTTCGACGGTGGCCAACGCATTATCAAGCCGCCGGTGCAACGCGCACAGTTGGACGCCGTGTGCCTTGAGTCCAAGCGGGCAACTCTCGATGCGGCCGATTGGCTCGACCGCATTGACGACATCCAGAATTGTCAGTTCCTCGGGCGTATGAAGCAACGACATGCCACCGCCGATACCACGCTGCGAGCGTAAGATGCCCGCATGACACAACCCCTGCAGCACCTTCGACATGTACGCCGGTGGGACTTTCGTCGCGTCGGCAATTTGGCCGGTCGTGCGAGCGGTCGGTGACTGATCCGCCAAGTAAACGACAGCCCGCAAAGCGTATTCGACGGTCTGGGATAACATTCGTAAATCCTAACTGGACGTTGACATCCGATTTACCGATAGTATACTCCGACAGTAATCGGATAGTTGTATCCACTTTAGCCATTTGTCCTCGAAAACTCCATCCGTTGCTACGTTGACTAAGGAACCGCTCCCGTGAAACAGATTGATGAAGCACAGCTAGAATCGGATCTTGCCTACCGTTTTGGTTACTTGACCGAGTTTATGGGCTTCGGTGAAGACGACATCGCTGCGATTCATGGCGCGGCTGCGCATCTTGCGCCGCTGGTGCCGTCATTGGTCGACGCGGTTTACGACAAGCTATTCTCCTACAGCTCGACGAAGCGGCATTTCGTGCCTCGCCAATCTGGCTACGAAGGCGATCTTCCGCAGGACATCGATTCGCTGTCACAAGATCACGAGATGATTGAGTTCCGCAAGCAGCATCTTGGTCGCTACCTGACGGCCTTGGTGACAAAGCCCTACGACGGCGCGATGGTCAACTACCTGGATGTCGTTGGAAAAATCCATACACCGAAAGCTGGCAGCTCCGACCTCGACGTGCCCCTGGTGCAGATGAACGCGTTGATGGGATTCGTGTCGGATGCGTTAGTTGCGACCGTTCTCAGCTTGGGACTCGATACTGAAGCACAAGCAACCACCTTGCGCGCGTTCAACAAACTGTTGTGGCTTCAGAATGATCTGATCACTCGCCATTATCAGGCCGCGTGATACGCCGCTCGTGAGGCATTTATCCGATGCATCGCAATTCAACCCGAGGCTTGTTTGCGCTAATCGCAACTTTCGTGTTGCCGTTTTGCGCGCCAGCGTTCGGGCAACTCGAGTTTGAACGCGAACCGATCAACTACTCGACGGCTTCGCCCCAAGATCGTGTCGCACAGCTGAAGCAGCAAGTCGACGCGGGCGAGTTGACGCTCAACTACGATGCGGACCACGGCTACTTGGCCGCGTTGATGGAGTATCTCCAGGTTCCGGCGTCGTCTCAAACATTGGTCTTCTCCAAGACGAGTCTCCAGCGACATCGCATTTCACCACGAACGCCTCGTGCACTTTACTTCAACGACGACATTTACCTTGGTTGGGTTCAGCAGGGCGACGTTGTCGAGATCTCGGCTGTCGACCCGCAATTGGGCGCTGTCTTCTATACGCTCGACCAGAACGACAAGTCGCGAGCCGTCATCACGCGTCAAACCGATCATTGCTTGCTGTGCCATGCGTCGAGCCACACGCAGCGCATTCCTGGCCACATTATGCGGTCGGTGTACACCGACGCGAGTGGCCTGCCGGTGTTCAGTTCCGGAACCTATCGCACCGACGATTCCAGTCCGCTCTCCGAGCGTTGGGGAGGATGGTACGTCACGGGCACCCATGGCAGGCAACGACACATGGGCAACGTGATCGTCGACGGAAAGAACGGCCCCGAGGAAATTGATGTTGATAGTGGTGCTAACGTCACGGATCTGAAGGATCTCGTCAGCACGTCGCCGTACATCAGTCCCGATAGTGATATCGTCGCGCTCATGGTCCTCGGTCACCAAGTGGCGGTTCACAATCAGATTGCCGCAGCAAACTTCAACGGTCGGACAACGCAGCGAGACGCAGTCGTCATGAATCAAGCACTCGAGCGGCCTCAAGAGTTCGAGTCGGAGTCGACCCAACGACGATACGCTTCGGCTGCCGAAAAAGTCGTGGAAGCATTGCTGATGGTTGACGAACACCAACTCAGTGAACCGATCGTCGGGACAACGACCTTCGCGGACGACTTCGCCACGAGAGGCCCCTTCGATAGCCAAGGCCGCAGTCTTCGCCAGTTCGATCTCAAGCGACGTCTGTTCCGTTACCCGTGCAGTTTCCTGATCTACTCCGAGGCGTTTGACGGTTTGCCGAATCGCGTCCGCGAGGGAGTCTATCAGCGTTTGTGGGAGATCCTCACGGGCCAGGACCAATCCGAGCAGTTCGCCCACGTGACCCCCGCCGATCGCCAAGCCATCTTGCAAATCCTCCGCGAAACCAAGAAAGACTTGCCAGAGTCCTGGATTTCGCCTGCTGAAGCAGCAACTTCTCCCTAGGAGCCGGATGGGGGTTTCGGTAGAATCCGCAGCCACTTCTTAGTTGGACAACGCCACTTTCACGACAATCACAACCCGAAGCATAAGCGAGGAAATGGTTTACTGCAGCTCCTCGCTTACGCTTCGGGTTATGATACCCAATAACTTATGTCAAAAGTGGCGCTGCCCAATTAGAACCTGTGCAAAATGATCTGGGAACGATTCCTGTGAGCCGTCGGCGCTAGCCGCGGGGTAGTACACAAGGTGTTTTCCGGTTTAAGGCCCGCGGCTAGCGCCGACGGCTCACATTTCAAGGCAAGTTGCAAAAGCGATTTTCTCGACGGAGCTTGGACGATGCGTCACGGACGACGAATGTTCATCGCCTTATTCTTGGTGATGTCTGCACCCTGCGGACAGGAACTCGCTGCCCAGCCAGCTAGCACGCCCCCGGAAATGCTGGCCGACGCGGCGTTGCACGACGTCTTCTTCCTCGATACCAATCGTGGTTGGGCTGTTGGTGATCGCGGCGTGATCTGGATGACCGAGGATGGAGGGCGACGCTGGCGGTTGGCAGATTCGCCGGTCAACTGCTCGTTGCAATCAATTCATTTCGTTGACGACCAGAACGGCTGGATCGTGGGTGGCTGGACACAACCGTATAGCCACCGGACCAGTGGCGTTATCCTGCGAACGGAGAATGGAGGACGCCGCTGGACGCAAGTGCCATCTGAAACATTACCTAAGCTGATGCGAGTTCGATTCTTCGACAAGCGACATGGTTGGGCCGTCGGTACACCTTCGGCCATGTATCCAGCCGGCATCTTTCGATCGGAGGATGGTGGACGAAGTTGGTCTTCGTTCGCGACCGATCACCAGAACGAGTGGCTCGCGGCACACTTCGTCGACGCGAATCGCGGCGTCGTGGTGGGACGCAATGGAGCAGTCGTCGGCGTCGGACAAACTTCGCTCCAACCGCTCATGAAACCGAACACCGGCCTCCGCCATCTGCACACAGTGCAAGCGACTGGTCCGTCTCACATCCAACTCGCCGGTGACGGCGGCTTGTTGCTGGTGACTGAAGACGCGGCGAGAACTTGGCAAGCGCCGGAACTTCCACTCTCGCCCGACGTCATCGACAAGGTCGACTTTCGAGCAGCTGCGTCGAGCGGTAACTTCCGTTGGCTCGTCGGCAATCCAGGCAGTTGCATCCTGCGAAGCGCGGATCACGGTCGAACCTGGCAACTGCTGCACACCGGCCAATCGTTGCCGATTCACGCCATGACATTCAAGGATGCACGACGCGGTTGGGCCGTCGGTGCGTTGGGAATGATTCTCGCGACGAAGGACGGTGGAGAAACGTGGGCTCCGCAACATGGTGGCGGAACGCGAGCAGCCATGCTGGGCTTGTTCGCCGAGTCATCCGATGTTCCGCTCGAAGTCTTGGCGCGGTACTGCGGCGATGAAGGATATATCGGCGTCGTCGAGTCGTTGGCACGTCGCGACGTGGAGATGTCTTCGGGGAAGACGGCAAGTGACGAACAACGGCTGGCGGCGGGAGTCGTTGCAGCGAGCGGATCGTATGCGAATGCGACGTGGCGGTTTCCATTACGGCAATCGGGTTTGAAGATGACCACGGCTTCGATCCTTCACGGTTGGAGCCTTGCTAACGGTACCGACGGCAACAAGCTGCTAGAAGAGTACTTGGTCCTACGCATCCGCCAATGGCGACCTGACGTGGTTGTCACACGCGCGGCTGACCCGCGCCGACCCGACTCGCTCACGCAGCTCGTTAGCCAAGCAATCTTGCGCGCGACCGAACAAGCAGCCGACAATTCAGCCTACCCGAATCAAGTCCATGTCCTCGGCCTCGCACCTTGGCAAGTGAAAAAGGTCTGTTCGATCGCGGATGGTGAAGGTTCTGGAACGATGGCCATCGACTCGACGCAACTTGCAACGCGGCTCGGTCGATCGATCCACGAACACGCTTCGCAAAGCTACTCGTTGCTCCGTGATCAATGGTCGCCGATTCCCCGTCGCCGAGGGATCGAAGTATTATCGAGCAAGGTACCGCCCGCGATCGCGAACCGCGACCTGTTCTCGGGCGTTGCGATCGCGTACGGCAGCGACGCGCGACGCTCCGAGGGTCACCCACAAGCAACCAGCCTCGCAGAACTCAGGCAGACGACTCAGAAGCAACGGGTCGTCGATTCGCTGCTAACACGAGCCACGGCTGACTCGAAGGATCTTGCCGCTTGGTCCGCTCAGGCGGATGAGTTGGTTCGCGACCTCAGCCCACAGGCCGGTGGCGACATTTTGTATCAATTGGCGCAGCACTACCGTGAGATCGGGCGATACGAACTGGCATGTGAATCCTTGCAGCATTTGCTTCGCAAGTTCCCCTCGCACCCGTTGTCCGAAGCCGCCCTCGTGTGGTGCGTCGAGTATCTTGGCAGCGAGGAGGCTGGTAACGCCTTCGGCAAGCAGCCTGCCGTCGATAGCCATCTGGTTCAACAAGCGTCGGCGGCCAGCGCCTTCAACGCGGCGCTGCCTCCCGACGTGGACCGCCAACTGCAAGTCACCCGCTACGATTCACGCGCCGCGCAAGCGGGCTTCGACGCCCCGAGCGACGTATCGAATCCACTGGAACGCCTCTTGTTTCAAGCGGAAAGTGTCCAGCACCTCCGCCCGGCGCTGTTTGCAGAACCCCGACTTCGCTTCGCGGTCGCGGCGGCTTATCGAAAGCAGGGTAACCTCAACGGAGCGAACCGGCTGTATCAGCAAGTTGCGGGAAGCCAACCGTTCAATGCGTCGCGTCAAGCCGCTCATGGCGAGTTGTGGCTCGCCTCGCAACACGGACAACCTCCTAAGCCAGTTCTGGCATGCCCGAAAATCGTTGAAAGGCCGTTTCTCGATGGTAAGTTTGACGAAGAGTTCTGGGCGACCACAGTTTCAGCCGAACTCAAGAGTCAACTCGGCGACGATGCCGACTGGCCCGCGACCATCAAGTTGGCTCGCGACGACGAGTATCTCTACCTAGGTATTCAATGCCGCAAGATCAACGGCGTCGCCTACACTGCAACCGAGGCCATCCGCGGTCGCGATCCTGATCTCTCGTCACAGGATCGAGTCGAGTTGCTGCTTGACACCAACCGCGATTACACCAGCTACATCAAGCTCGTCGTCGATCATCGTGGTTGGACGGGCGAATCAGCTTGGGGTGACGTTCGTTGGAATCCAGAGTGGTTCGTTGCCGCAGAGGCAACCGACCACACGTGGAGCATCGAGGCTGCGGTACCGTTGGCCGATTTGGCTCACGATCAAATCAACACAGGCGATGTCTGGGGCTGTGGCATGCAACGCATCGTTCCCGCCGTGGGCTTTCAATCCTGGACACAACCTGCTTCGGTCACAGGTTGTCCGGAGGGGTTCGGGTTCTTGTCGTTCGACTGATCACGAATGACCATTCGAAGTCCGGCGGCACGCGCGAGCAATGCATAGATCACGGTCGCAACAAGTGCTTGACCGTTGAACATGGTCGCTTCCATCCAAGCCGTCTGGAGAGCCTCTCCGGTCAACTCGACAGCGACCATGTTTTGATCAATGAAAATGTAACGAGCGACGAGCGCGAACAGGATTGGCTCGCCCAGCGATACCAAAACAAAGAAGCAGCCCACGAGTAAGATCTTCCAGGAGGGTCGAAAGACGACGAGCAACGCTGGAGCGGCGGCGAGGCAGGGAAAGAAGCCCAGCCAGGCGTGCATGACTAGAAAATCTTGTTCGCCTCCGAAGGGATCAGTCGGTGCATTAACTGCCTCGCGAGCCACCATTCCCGCCAGAGCAAACGCCGCTGTCACGAGCAACAGCATTTGCAGGCTAAGTTGTTGTTGCGAGCGCGATCGGTCACCACGTAAGGAGTTGCTGACCACGAGAGAGACCTTCGTTCGCCAGCGATGTATCGCGAATAGAATCACTGACGGAAGCGTTCCTGTGATCGTGAGGATAGCACCGGCAAAGAGAGAAGATCGTCCTGGCAACGAAATCAGATTGAGCATCGCGAGCGCAAATCCGACGGCCAACGCCCACGCAACGACGATCGGTTTCCTCGCGACCAGTGTTCCCGGCCCGTAGATTGCACAAGCCGCGAGCAAGATCGTCTGCGTGAGACAGAAAGTGTGCAGCCACTCGTAACTGATGCGAGAGCTAAGCCCTTTCGTAAACAGCCCAGCCCAGATCGATCCTGCTAGAAGCAGAATAATCATGACGCGGGCTGTGATTCGAGAGACGACGCTGAAGTTCATAGGCAGTATCATCAACGTTAGGAAAACGAATGTCCAGCAAGCGCAAAGGGTACGTCAGACTTTCCAGCCTGCCTCGTCCGCCCGGAAACGCCAACGTAGACGCAAATCTGGTATCGTCTTGTTTCACTCCTCCGGAAACTAGCTGGAAGCACTCTCCACGTGACACTACTCCTCGGAACTGACGAAGCGGGTTACGGCCCCAATTTGGGACCGCTGCTGATCTCGGCGACTGCCTGGCGGATTCCGATCGATCAACCAGACGTTGATCTGTACGAGTTGCTCCGTCATGTCGTGCGTAAGGAGGCATCGAGCGTCAGTCACATCCCGATCGCCGACTCCAAACAACTCTACAAACCGGGTGGCGGGTTGCTGAACTTGGAACGAGGGTTATTCGCGGCGCTCGGCTGCCGTGGCGAGAACATTCGAACCTGGCGAGAGGTTTGGCGCGTTCTTTCACCGGACGACGAGGAACAATTGCTACGAGCCCCCTGGTATCGCGACTACGACGTTCCTGTGCCAATCGATCTGGATGACGAACGAAGAGCGTCCGATCGCTCGCTATTTGCCGAGGGATTGAAAGCCGCGAACGTGTCTCTCGAACGAGTACGCTCGACAGCGCTCTTCCCTGCAAGGTTCAATGAACTGGTCCGCCGTTACGACTCGAAGGGCTCGGTCTTGTCATTGGCGACCCTCGGACTCGTTCGAGAAGCACTCGAACAACATGACGACTCCAACGCGTTGATTCAATGCGACAAACACGGCGGTCGGAACCGATATCTGGCCGTACTTCAGACCGTCTTTCCAGACGAGCAAGTGAAGATCATCCGCGAGAGTCGCGAAGCCAGCATTTACCGCTGGACTACTCCCAGTCGTCAGATCGAGATCCGCTTTGTCGCCAAGGGCGAAAGCTTTCTGCCTGCGGCACTCGCCTCGATGACGTCAAAGTACCTGCGCGAACTTGCTATGAAGGCTTTCAATGCCTTCTGGCAGCAACATTTACCCGATCTCAAGCCCACTGCGGGCTATCCAGTCGATGCCAAACGATTCAAGAGTGATATCGAAACCGTCCGGCAAGCGCTTGGCATTGATGATGACCTCTTGTGGCGATCTCGGTGACCTGTCTGGGTGCTCGTTTGCTCGCCATTTCCTCTTTCCCGGTTTGCGGGTATTGTTGAGTTTTGTACCAAACCTTGCCCGACGCGAGCTTTCCTCCCATGTCCGAATACGATGTGCCCGCTTCACCCGAACCGGAAGAGGCTTCCGAACAGTTCCAGATCCAGCTGGCCTCGCGCGTGCTGCGGTTGCCGCCTTACCTCTTTGGCCGCATCAACGCGATGCTGTACGAAAAGCGTCGGGCCGGCAGCGATGTGATCGATCTGGGGATGGGCAATCCGTCCGATCCGCCCGATCCATTGGTAATCGACAAGTTGACCGAGGCGGCTCGCGATCCGAATAACCACGGCTATAGCAAGTCGAACGGCATTCCGAACCTGCGTCGCGAGATTGCCAGCAAGTACCTGAAGAAATATGGCGTGCGGCTCGACCCGGATAAAGAGGTCATCACCTGCCTGGGGTCGAAGGAAGGCTTCAGCCACATGTGCCTCGCGCTGATGGGACCCGGCGATACCGCCATCGTCCCATCACCTTATTTCCCCGTCCACATGTACGCCGTCGCCTTGGCGGCTGGCAACGTCATCGCGTTGGAAGTTGCGGACAGCGAGAAGTTCCTTTCCAACATCGCTTATACCTGTCAACACTTGTATCCCAAGCCGAAGCTGCTGATCATCAACTATCCGCACAATCCTTCTTCGGTCACGATCGAGCCGGAGTTCTATGTCGACGTCGTCAAGCTGGCGAAGAAGTTTGGCTTCATGGTGATCAGTGACTTTGCCTATGCGGACGTCGCATTCGACGGATACCTGCCGCCCAGTTTCCTCAGCGCTCCCGGCGCGATCGACGTTGGTGTCGAGTTCACGACGATGAGCAAGGGCTACAACATGGCCGGTTGGCGTGTCGGCTTTTGCAGCGGCAATGCCGAGATGATTCGAGCCTTGGGTGTGATCAAGGGCTATTACGACTACGGCATGTTTCAGGCGATTCAGATCGCCGCCATCGTCGCGTTGCGCGACACCGAAGCCGCCGTCGAAGCACAATCGATGATCTATCAAGGACGTCGCGATGTGTTGGTGGAAGGCTTGCGTCGGATTGGTTGGGACGCCCAGCCTCCACGCGCCGGCATGTTCGTGTGGGCTAAGGTTCCGGAAGTCTGGGCCAAGCGAATGAATACGATGGATTTTGCGATGATGTTGCTGGAAAAGGGCGATGTCGCCGTGAGTCCCGGCAGCGGCTTTGGGCCTGCCGGTGAAGGCTACCTGCGGATGTCGCTGGTCGAAAACGAAAATCGACTTCGCCAAGCGGTCCGCCACATCGGTCGTTGCCTCGATCGTGAATCGAAAACTGCGTAGTGCTTCGTCGCTCTTTGGTATTAAGGTTGTGTGGCTGGGGTCGAGTGTTCGAGCCCCCAGCAAATCACCACACGACTCTCTTACTCCGACAAATTACTCACGCAAAGGTTGCAACTCTTGGCGTTGGAGGTAACAGAATGGCATGGATCTATCTCGTCGTCGCTGGAGTGTTCGAGATCGGCTGGCCACTCGGCTTGAAGCTCGGCTGGACGGAACAGGGCGTCCGCCCACTGCCCTTGATAATGTCGATCGCCTGCATGGTAATTAGCGGTGGCTTGTTGCTGGTTGCTCAACGAACCCTTCCCATGGGAACGGCCTATGCCGTCTGGACCGGCATCGGTGCCGTCGGCACATTCATCGTCGGCCTGCTGTTCTTCTCCGAGCCAGCCACCGCAGCTCGATTCGTTTGTGTTGGCCTGATCGCGGCTGGAATCGTGGGGCTCAAAGTTTTTGGGCACGCGCCCACCGAGTAAACAGGTTGCGAGATGGCCATCCCGAGTCGATAATCGCCCCATCGTTAGAGTTTCCAGCTTGACCGTTCCTTGCGACAGGGTAGCGCATGAAACGTACACTATCCGCCCTATCCAAGACCGAATGGCTCCTCATCACAATCGTTCTGGCAGTTCTCGTCGCGATTGTGCCACCGACGCCACACCATCGCGAGACACGTCGCGAGTCGTGCCATCTCTGCGGAAACTGCCGCCTAATTGTTCGTGACTATCGCTGGTGGCAAGTATCATTCGAGGCTACAGAGCTAGACGTATCACTCGCAGTCGCCGAAGATCATGTGCATAAGTGGTGGCAATACGGTTCATCGTACGTTTCATACAACAAGAAGTGGGCGGCCAGCCATGCTAGCCGTTACCGTGATGGTCGGATCACCTGGACACCGTAGCGCTGGCCTGATGAAAATGCTTTCACCTATCCGAAGCTTTTGGCGAACTCTTTGTAGGTGGTGGCTCGTTTGGCAGTCAGGGTGGTTCCGAGGTTTTCATCGACCCAGTGCTTCATGGCTTTGACGGGGACGGCGGTGAGGCTCTGGAGAACTTTGCCCGGCGTCCAGTGAGTTAACGGCATCGGCAACGCGGCGATCAGCCATTGCTGTGCGGGCCTTCCAAACGTTTGTATTGACCAAACAACGATTCCAGATTCTCCGTCGATAGCCAAGCACGTTCGCCTGCCGGCAACCTCGATTCGGACTCCTCGACAAACGCCAGCAGCTTCGCGGACATCGTCGCACTGACTTCACAATCCGGCGGTCGTGATGCTTTGACGCGACTGCGAGTGACAATCGCCCAGATAATACGAAACCATCTGGCCCGAACGTAACGTCGGACCGAGATTCATGAAGCATGCTTTCGGTTTCTGAGGCGGCGGAGTGAAGTGACGCAGTTCGGTCTGCTGCACCCTGCCACGAGCCCGACCAAGCTTTGGCAGATACTCTTGAAAGCGTTCGTCTTTGCTGATCAATTGCTCGAACACGTTGGCGCGTAGTGCTTCATGTTACGCAGCACCATCGGCGTTTCGTCTGTGATTTCCAACGCATTGGCACTCTCGATCAGTTCCACTGCATCGTCGGTAACGAGATACGCGGGCGGGCCGATTCGTTCAGCCAGATTCTTGTATTCGCGACGAACATCGTCACGAGTCCAACTCGTACCGGGAACCGTGGCCAACACGAACTTCTTGTCGCGAGGCAATGTTTCCCCACCGGCGGCAAGTCCTGCACGCGAATCCCAATGATCTGCAAGACTTTCTCATGACCGATTTGGTTCGAGTGACCGACCAGCCAAATCCAAGCCTCGCCGTCACGAACCACCAGCTTCCATTGTGCGATGTCGACGTGACACGACCACATGCGAATCGAGTCGAACGATGGCACCTTCGCTTCGATTCCGAGCCAACCGAAGACGATCTTCTTTCCGTTCCAAACGAACCTATCTCGCATCCATGCGAACCTCCGTGAGAGCTAACCGAATGCGAGTATCGCTCGCACGTCAACGAGTAGTCCAAAAATCTCCCGTTGACATTCAAGTGCAATCCAAAGTCCAAGTACATTCTGACACGCACACTTCTTAAAGTTTTCCTAAAGTTTGGCATTGCCCCCCGTAAGGGTCTTCGGTACTCTCCCACCCCGTTGGAGTTATCCGGCGAATCCAAGCAACTTCTCTCAAGCAGCCTCTTGGCGTTCCATTGGCCTCTTTTCACAAGGCCATCAATGGACCGAGCGTCGGCGGGGCAGGCAGGTTCCTATGTCAGTTGACTCCGACGCAGTCGGACGGACGCGGTGCGCGCATATCGCGGTCACCGTTGCCTTCGTGATGGGCTCGTTCTGTGAGATTCACCGCGCAGAGGCACAGCCACCGAGCAACCCACGATTCAATGAACCCTGGGTCGATACAAATTCAACGGCGATCGGGCCGGGCCTCGGCGCAGAAATCCCGCCACCTATTTCGGACGACACCGACCTGTGGTTGCTGTCCGACTATGAGCTGCAAACCCACCACGCCAAAACGCGTCACGGCAAGAGCGACCGCTACCGAGCGACCTTCTCCAATCCGGCCTTCCATGTTGGTGGATGGTTACAGCAAGGGCTGACCGCGAACTACAAAGATCCTCGCGATCGCAGTAACGGCACCGTGTTGTTCAATAATCGAGCCAACGACTACCAACTGAATCAGTTCTATCTTTACGCCGCCAAAGATGTTCGCACCGATCAATGGGACTGGGGTGGTCGGGTTGATGTGACGCTGGGCAGCGACAGCAAGTACGTCACGGTTCCTGGCTTGGAAGAGCATCAGGACCGGAGTGCTAAGTGGAACAGCGACGGCGCTCAATACGGCTTGGCGCTGCCGCAAGCCTACTTCGAGATCGGCTCGCCGCTCGGTCCGTACGGCAGTTCGCTTCGCGTCGGGCACTTCTATGCACTCGGAGGTTATGAAACCTTCGCGGCTCCCGATAACTTTTTCTATTCGCATTCGTACACCTACACCTATGGCGAGCCGTTTACGTTCTCGGGCGCAATGTGGACGGGCAAGGTGAGCGAAACGGCGGCTTTGGGCGTTGCTGCCACAACGGGCTGGGATTCGTTCGCCAGCGATTTGGACGAGTGGGGACTGCGCGTTGGTTTGATGAAGAAGTCGCTTGACGGCAGAACTACGCTGGCGTTAACGGGACACACGGGCAAGGACTTCACCGGGATAACGACGGCCGCGGGTCAAATGTCCGATCCGCGACATTGGGCCAGCTTGGTGTTGAAGCATTATCTCACTCCATCACTTTACTACGTCTTCCAGTCAGACTACGGCTATCAAGAGAACGCGGTCGTGCAACTGGATGTTGCCATGAACACAGTCGGCTTCGACGCGGGCCAGTGGTGGGGCATCAATCAGTATCTCGTCTATCAATACAACGAGCAGTGGTCAGCCGGTTTGCGATTGGAATGGTTCCGCGATCAAGGCAACAGCCGTGTGTCGGTGCCGGTCGAGTATCAACCGGGCGGACCAGTGTTCAACGGCGGAGACTACTACGCGCTGACCGCTGGCTTGAACTGGAAGCCTCATTCCAACGTCATCCTTCGCAGTGAATTACGTTGGGACTTTTCTAATGTCGAGAGTAACCCCAACGTGCCAGGCGGCGTAACGGGTGTTCGACCCTTCAATGATCGCCAAGACGACAACCAATTGACGCTGGCAATTGACGCCATCTTCCTGTTCTAGGCCAGAAATTGCTCCTCGCTGGATCGCAACCCGAAGCGTCAGCGAGGACGAAGCCGAGGAATCCCTCGCTTACGCTTCGGGTTACGAGAACACCTTTGCAGCCAGTTCCATACAAGACACAAGACATCTCACTTCGGATATTCATCGATGAAGCGTCACACTCGTCACCGAAATAAACCACGCCGTCGACTACAACTTGAATCGCTTGAGCAGCGCCGCTTGCTCGCTGTCGGTGGCATCTTCATCGATCTCAGCCGTGGTGGTGGAATCGACCTGTTCAATCCAACGCCAGGCGCGTTGCAAAACGGTTTCGTATCGAATGGACTTGGCGTTACGATAGGAACGGCCAATGTACCGGGTCAAAACAATCAACCGCCGGTCGCTGCTGACGACTCACTTCAGTTCGGTGAAGACGCTTCGAGTCTGGATGTTACGAGTCAACTGTTGGCCAACGACTCGGATGTCGACACGGGCGATACGCTCTCCATCATTGCGGCAAGCTCTGCCACCAAAGGCAGCGTCAGTCTGACATCGGGCGTCCTGACTTATGATCCGAACGGGCAGTTCGAATCGCTGGCGGCTGGTGAAACAGCAACCGACACGTTCACGTACACGATCGATGATGGACACAATGCCGAGGGGACAGCAACCGTGACGGTCACGGTCACCGGCGTGAACGATGCACCGACGTTTAATGTCGGAGCCGATCAATCGGTTAACGAAGATGCAGGTCCACAAAGTGTTGCAGGCTGGGCAACGGCGATCCATGACGGTGATGCTGGCACAACGCAAACATTGACTTTCAATGTCATCAGCAATTCCAACACGGAGCTGTTTTCAGCCTTACCGGCGATCGATGCTTCCGGCAACTTGACCTACACCACCGCCCAAGACGCCAACGGCGCGGCAATCATTACGTTCAATCTGCAAGATGACGGCGGGACGGCCAACGGCGGCGCGGACACATCGGTGACCCAATCCTTCACGATCAATGTCACTCCGGTCAATGATCCGCCCAGCTTTACGTTGAGTACCACCGCCGAATCGATCAGCGAAAACGATGGTCCTCAAACGCACTCCGGTTTCGCGACGGGCATCTCGACGGGACCAAGCAACGAGGGTGGACAAAGCGTTTCGTTCGTCCTGACCAGCAACTCGAACCCAAGTTTGTTCTCTAGCGGTCCAACGATCGATCCCGCGGGAAACATTAGCTTCACGACGGCCAACGAAGCCGATGGCGTCGCCGTTCTGAAGTTTGCTGCATTGGATGACGGCGGAACTGTTGGTGGCGGAGTGAATACATCCACCGAGCACACCTTCACATTGACAGTCGCCGAAATCAACGTGGCGCCGATCCTTGCACCGATTGGTGATAAGTCTGTAAATGAAGAAACAACGCTCAGTTTTACGGCTCTAGCAGCCGACGCGGACTTGCCGGCGAATCAATTGACGTTCTCTCTCGAAGGCGCACCAACCGGCGCATCGATCACGAGTGGCGGAGTCTTCTCGTGGACGCCGACCGAAGAACAAGGCCCGAACGCCTACACCTTCACAGTTGTCGTAACTGATAACGGGTCGCCAAATCTCACGGACAGTGAAACGATCACGGTAACGGTCGCAGAAGCCAACAAGTCGCCAACTGTTCCCGCGCAGAGTTACAGCGCGACCGGCAACGTCCCGATCCAGGTTGGCGCAAGCGTGGGTCTGCTGGTTGGGGTCGCTGATGTCGACATCCCTCGAAACACGCTTTCGCTCAGCAGCGTTGATGCGACTTCGGCCTACGGCGGAAAGATCACGAGTGTCGATCTAGCGACCGGAGCTTTTACGTATGTATCGGCTCCAGGCTTCGAAGGAACGGATACGTTTGACTTCACCGTGACTGATGGATCCGCAACGGTAACTCAAACGGCGACTGTCACCGTCTCAGATACGATCTGGTTCGTCGACAATTCAGCCGCTCCGGGTGGCAACGGGACAATGTTAGCTCCGTTCGACTCATTCACGCCGCTCAACGACGACGGCACGGATCTCGATGATCCGGGCGATGTGATCTACGTCGCGACGGGTGCTGCCGTCTACAACGTCACACGCGGCAACCCGAATGTTCACGATCATGGATTCGAGTTGGAAGACAATCAGATTGTCATCGGCCAAGGAGCACAAGGCGCGACGCTGGCCGGATGGTTGAGCAGCCAAACGGATGTCGAGGTCGCCGCCCTGAGCACGGCGCTGCCTCCGATCGGTGGCACGAACCCACATATCACGAACACTAGCGGCGATGTTTTCACAGCGGCCAGTGGCAACTTGATTACAGGCGTGACGCTCGATCCGGTCGCCAGTGCCGGAATCGCGGGCGAAGACGTTGAGGATTTGGTTGTCGAGTTCGTGATCATCATTACCAGTGGCGGCACGAACAATAACGAAGGCATCAATCTCAGAACGGTGACCGGAAGATTGACGTTCAAGAATGTCAACATTGGCAGCGCGGCCGGTGGCACCAACAACGGCCCGGCAATTCAGATTGATGGTGGCACGGCGGAACTGACGTTTGACGACGTCGATATCGATCAATCGGGCGGCACGCTTCTGAACATCATCAATACGTTTTCTAGCACTCTCACGTTTGATGACCAGAGCGAGTTGAAGCTGCGCAATTCCAACCAGTCCGCCGTGACGATCGCCAATAATGATGGCGGCACGGTCATCTTAAATAACGATGGACTCGACGTGGAAACCGAGGCCACCGTCGTCTTCAATGTTGTAGATAATCGTGGATTGTCAGCTCGAACGCCCGTGAACGACGCACCAAGCTTTAGGATTCCACCGCAGGCCCCCGAAGTCTTCGAGGACAGCGGCCCACAAGTGGTTAGCGGCTTTGCGACTCACATCTCGCCCGGTCCCGATGCAAACGAAGCCGACCAAACGGTCGCGTTCACGGTTCTCGCTGATCCTGGTCTGTTCGCCGTTCAACCAGCAATCGATGCCTCAGGCAACTTGACCTACACGCCTGCCGACAATGCCTTCGGAACGACTCGAATCACCGTACAACTCCAGGACGACGGCGGCACAGAAAAGGGTGGTGTCGATCGGTCCGACGTAGCGACGTTCTCGATCGTCATCAAACCCGTCAACGATCCGCCCAAGTTCACACTCGGCCCGAATCCAGCCGCCATCCCCGAAGACGCGGCTCCGCAAACGATCGACGGATTCGCGCACAACCTTCATGCAGGGCCAGTCAACGAGATTGGCCAACTCTTGAGCTTCGATATCATCGGCAATTCGAATCCAGCTTTGTTCGCCACAGGCCCGACGATCAGCCCCAATGGCAAGTTGACTTACACGCCCGCACCCAACGCCAATGGAGTCGCCACGATTACCGTCGGCTTGCGAGACGACGGTGGCAACGAGCATGGCGGCAGCGACCGCTCGCTGCCTCAAACGTTCGACATCACGATCGCCCCAGCCGTGAATGATCCACCGATGTTCGATCTTCCAGCTTCGATCAGAGCTGACTTGCACGCTGGTTCACAGACCATCAACGGCTTCGTTAGCAACATTCATCCAGGTCCAGCCGACGAAGTGAGCCAGACCGTGTCGCTCGCTATCATCGGCAACGACAACGCCGGCATCTTTGCGACTCAACCGGCGATCGACAACAACGGCACGTTGACGTTCGCTCCCGCTGCGAACGGCACGGCAACGATCACAGTGCAAGCGACCGACAACGGAGGAACGGACTTCGGCGGCAACGATACATCACCTCCGCGAACCTTCACGATCACGATCAGCGAAGTCGTACTCGCGACAATCGCCGACGTGAAGTTCGAGATCGCTCAAGGCGATGTGGCAGGCGAGACCGTGTACTTCAGCTACTTCGTACTCGATGCCATCGGGCCGGACAGCGGCTCGCAATCGCGAATCCAGTTGAAACGCGTTGGCGATACTGCATTCACGACGCCCGCGTTGGATGGTGGCATTCAGCAAGTCGGGTTCAACTACGCATCAATCACGGACTTCCTTGCGGCACACAACGGGTTGCACGAGTTCGGCATCGATAACGATGGCGATGGAACGTTTGAAGATTCGTTCACGATCGACGTGGATCTGGATGGGTTTACGAGTGCGTCGTTCCCGGGCTACGCCAACATTACAAGCCCGAGCGGCACGATTGACGATACGACTCCAACAATCACGTGGGATGCAATCAGCGGTGCGGCAAGCCTGTATATCTCGGCCGTTGCAAACAATGATGCTCTCGATGAACTGTGGTACACCGAGCCTGAGTTGTCCGGCAACGCGACGAGTGTCACGACGCCGCTGTTACCTACCGGTCAACTGTTGCTCGCCGCCGTACAAGCCAACTTCCTGCGTCACGATTTGGCGAGTGCTGCCAGTGGAGACGGTGTCGTTAATCTCTCGTTCTATTCCAATTCAATCGCCACCAGTCCGTTTCAGATCGCCGCGCCGGTAGCGAACGCCGCGCCAACAATAAACGCCATCGGCAACCGCAGTGTGAACGAAGGTGCTTTGCTTTCGTTCAACGCCACGGCGACTGATCCGAACGAAGCCGCAAGCGGATTGAAGTACAGTCTCGACGGAGTGGTTCCAACGGGCGCTTCGATCACGCAGGCTGGCGTTTTCACATGGACACCGACTTCTGGGCAAATTGGCGCTCATGCGTTTGACGTGATTGTTACTGACAACGGCACGCCGTCGATGAGTCACAGCGAAACCATCACGGTCACTGTCAACGATGTGGCGAGCGTCTTGGTGGTCGACGGATTCGACGGGAATTCGGGTGGTGTTCCAACCGGCTGGAGTGTTCCAGTTGGTGATCCTAACAACGTGGTCGAACAAAATTCGGCTGTCGACTTCACGACGGACGGCCTGCTGGCGTTCGCCCCTGATGCGACGATCGACGTGCAAGGTATGGCAACGACGTTCACAGCCCACTTTGACAGTCTGACGGGCCAATCGGGAGTCGCACTTGGTTTCTATACCGACTTCGACGACACGGGTGATGACGCTGGTGTTGAAGCCTTTTATCAAGCCGCCAACAACCTGATCGATATCGATATCTGGAATGCTGGCGGAACCACGCCTGACTTCGACCTCGACTTGAACGTACCCAACACCTATAGCGGCGGTCCGTTCGACATCACGCTGACGGTTAGTCCCGCCGGTTATCAAATCAAACTGTCTGGCGATGTGACTTTCGACTCCGGTCTTCTGTCGTATCCGGCAGGCCATTCGCTGGTCAATCTCGGCAGCGAGGCGCTGGCTGGTATTATCATCAACATGGAATCGGGCACAGCAACTGCTTCCTTGACCGGCGTTGAAATCACGAGCGGGCCAACCGCCGATGTAATACTGGATGACGGATTCAACGATGGCACGGGTGGCGTGCCAGATGGTTGGACGGTCATTGATGTGGAAGGAACGGCGGTTGAATCCGGTTCGACATTGACGCTCACCGGCGGGCCAGGCAACGACCAATGGGTGGCTCTTGTGTCGGACGAATTGTTCAATGTGCATGGCCGTCAAGTGACATACACCGCGTCGGTTCTCAGCATGACCGACAACCCTGCGTTCTACTTTGCTCTGATCGATCTCGATTCGAATGCCGGCGCGGGAATTGACTTCACGTCGGACGGAAGCATTGAGTTTACGACACCCGACGACCCCATTGGCGGCGAGCTACACACGGGGCTGCAATTGATCGGCTACAACAGCAGCCAGCCCGTGGAACTCAGCTTCACTATCGAGCCAGCGGGCATTCGCATTACTGCGGTTCAAGGTGCCAACGCTTTAGACAGCGGTCTGATCCCGAACGATCAATTGAACGGATTCTCACTGGCGGGACTTCCTGCGAACATGCAGCCGGTGTTGGCCGTTGGCAACCCGAATGCTGAAGTCGTCATCGATCGAGTCGTGGTTTCGGCGACGGATGACATCACACCGGTTCTCGATACGATCGCCGACGTGAAGTTCGAGATTGCACAGGGCAATGTTGGTGGCGAAACGAAATACTTCAGCTACTTCTACTTGGACGCCGTTGGAGCGGGAAGCAGCGATGCGTCGCGTATCGATCTGCGACGCGTCAACGACTCTGCGTTCTCACGCCCCGATTTTGAATTCGGCGATCAGCAGGTCGGTTACCAATACGATTCCCTTTCCGAGTTCCTGGCCGCTCATAATGGCACGCATCAATTCGGCATCGACCTCGACGGCGATGGCGATCACGAATCAACATTTACAATCGACGTCGATTTGGATGGATTTACGACCGCATCGTTTCCGGAATACGCGAACATTACAGCTCCGATTGGCACAATCAATTCGACCACGCCGACAATCACTTGGGACGCAATCAGCGGAGCGGAAAGCCTGTTCATCTCAACTGTCAAGAACAACGATGACCTCGACGACGTGTGGTTCACCGAGCCCGAGTTATCCGGCAGTGCAACCAGCGTAACGACGGGAACACAGCCCAAGGGCGAACCGTTGTTCGCTTCCGTGCAAGCCAACTTCCGTCGCGATGACCTAGCAAGCAGCAATAGTGATGATGGTGCGGTCAACCTGTCGTTTTACACGAACTCGATTGCTACAACCTCGTTTGAGATTCCCGCACCTGACTTCGCGACGGTCGAACTTGAGTTGGGACAGTTTGCCGAGCCGGGCGAGTCGCCGTTTTACATGTTCTTGCTTGACGTTGAAGTGCATGACTCGCGAACGAACAATCAAACCAAGTTATTGTTCGAGGCACCGGACGAGCCGGGCTTCCATCAACTGTCTGGCGGTCCTACCAGCGGCTATGAAGATATCAAACAAGAACCGGGCGAGACGGCAGCCGAGTTCTTCGCACTGTTCAGCGGCGATTGGAAGTTCCGCGTCGACTTCGCTGGCGATGGATTTGACGCAGCTCAAGGCGACGAAGAGATTACGCTCGACGTAGATCTTACCAACGTCGCAACGGCATTTCCGACGGCTCCGCAACTCACTGGCCCAGCCGCAACGGGTACTGTGTCGACGGAGAACGGAACACCGAGTATTTCGTGGAACCCACTGAATCAAAACGACATTGATTTCATTATCGTGAACGTCACCGAGGCCGGAGGTGACGAGCTTGTTGATGTGGACCTAGCCAGTTCGGCAACCTCGGTTAACCTAACCGGAGCCAAACCGGGTACGAGGTTGGACGTTAATGTCGGTGCGATCGACATTGACAACTCGTGGGCCACGATCAGTAACGACAGTCCGACCGTTGATTTTGAGTTCTGGCTCGGCAGCTATACGGCGCCACAAATCGACGTGGCCGGTGCCGATGTCGCCGATATCTATGTTGAAGTCATCGAGGCGAACCTTGGTGGCGAACTGGTATACTTCGCATCGATGCAAGTTGAGATTGCTCCCTCGCAATTCTCGGCACCGATGCAAGTCATGGTAAAAGGCCCCAACGACGCCGGCTTCCGTGAGATGCGAACAGCGCCCGACTCGAATCGTTTGACTGAAGGCCGATGGGTGCGGGCGGATATCGAGCCTGATGGCGATGGATCGCTTGGCACCTTGCTGAATTGGATCGACGGAACATATGTCGTTCAAGTGAACTTCGGCAACGATACAACGATCGACCTTGAATTCGAGTTTGATCTCGATACATCAGGGCTGGGTGCCAACGACTTTGCCGACGCACCAACCAATGTCAGTCCCGGCACCGGCCAAACCATCGGGATCGATCAACGTGAAGTGACGATCACCTGGGAGGAAGACTCGACAGCCGACTTTATCATGGTGCAGATCCTAGCTGGCGATACCGATGGTCCGATGATGTTTGAAAGTGACGTTCCAATCGGGACGAAACAGGTCACGACGAATCTGATGCCTTCCGGAATCGACTTGGTGATGCCAGTCATTGCCAACAAGGTACATGACATCGTGACGACGACCGATCCGATCGACGTGGCGTTCGTGATGGGTGCCGCCGCACTGTGGGACTTCAATATTGCAGAACAACTCAAGTCAGTAACTCCGGCAAATGCATCGGGCTTCTATGGTGGTGGGCCAGATGTGTTGGGTGGAGTTGCGTTTGAGTTCGACGGACTGGCCGGTCCAGCCGAAGTGATGTTCGAATACCAGCCAACACGGCACACGGACCAATGGTGGTACGTGGCTGGAGGCGACACACCTGGTTCGCAACTGCACAGAGACTTCTTACCAACTGGCGATGGCACTTTGCAAGCATGGCTCGTCGAAGTAGAAGATACGAACGACAACCCAGTCAATTTCAATCACGTCGATCTAACGCTCCACTATGATCCGTCTCAGTTTGATGCTCCCTCGAACGGAGCCAATATCGAGCAACGCCTCGGTGCGTATCAATACGATTCGACGGCTGGCGAATGGGTTGAACTGACTTTGCTAGCTCAGCATTTCGAGAACGACACGATCACCGTGCGTGCAACGGGAGAGGGTTCGTACATCGTATTGGGTTACGACCCGAGCGAAGTGAATTCCGCTCCCTACTTCCCGCTCGGACAAATCGGATATTCGCAGCTCGAAGTGATTCAAGCCAATGGTGCGACGGACCAACCGTTCTATATTGGCAACTTGGACCTTCAGGGATTGGGCCCCAATCTCCGACAGCAATCGCGACTGCTGATCAAGCAGCCCGGCGAGACCACGTTTACGCTGTTCGATGACGGTAATGACAACAACTACGCCTACGCGTTCCTCGAAGAGCAATACGATTCGTTGGCCGAGCTAATCGCGGATCGCCACGGCACTTACGAAGTTCAGATTGACTACGAGAACGATGGCACACCAGACGATTCGTTTTCGGTCACTTTCGATTTGTCAGGGTTAACCGACGCCTCGTTGCCGAATGCACCCACAATCACATCGCCCACGTCAACATCCGTCGTAACGGCAGGGCAACCGACGGAAGTCTCCTGGAATCTGCAACCAGAAGTAGACTCGATGTTCGCCGTCGTTCACATTGCCAACGGTCCTGGTCTCGAAGACAACGAAGAAGTCTTTGACGGCGACTATGCAGAAACGACGAGTGCCATCGAAATCGCAGGCTTGCCAACCGACAAGGAACTGATGCTGATTGTTGGCGCGAACGAAATACACAATGAGCGAGCGTCCGGCACCAGCACAGATGGCACAGTTCGTGTCGAGCTAGAACTGACCACTATGCAAGCGGTTTTCTTCGGCGGAAGTGCGCTTCGTGCTGCGGAAGGTCAAGCGGTGAACGGCAACGCCACGGCACTCACGCAGGAACAACTTTCGCCGATCGTCGACGAAGCGATCACGCGGCTCGAGTCCGTCGGCAAGTTCTGTACGCTGGCATCCGTCGACTTCAGGATCGCAGACTTACCCGATGGTATCCTCGGATCATCCACAGCCAGCACCGTCATCATCGACCTCGACGCCGCTGGCCACGGTTGGTTCATTGATTTGACGTCCAGCGATGACACCGAGTTTCAACCCGGCAGCTTGCTGGCCAAACCAAGTGATAGCACGAACGGACCAACAGGACGCATCGACCTGCTCACCGTCGTCATGCACGAACTAGGTCACACACTTGGCCTCGGGCACAGCGACGCTGTAGACGAGTTGATGTCCGAGACGCTTTCAACCGGCCAACGGCGTTCACCTGCTGAAGACTTCAGCGACGAACTGCTTGATCTACTCGCTGATGATGTCTCATCTGGTTCGCTTTCGTCATCGTAACGCTTTCACCTACTTCGGAGGGCACGTTCGGCTACTTCTCGAAATCCGTATTCGGCTTCTCTAAATCGACTTCCTTGATCCAAATGTTCCGATAGAGAACTTCGTGGCCTTCGCATTGCAGCTTCAAGCCGCCGGGGGTGTCGGTGATTCCTTTGCCGCCGTCGTTGCCGCCATCGATGCCTGAGTTCGGGCCGCCCCAGACTTGGTTGATCGTTTGGTTCTGATGGACCTTGATGCCGTTAAAGAACATCGACACCATTGCCGGCGCTGACCGCTTGCCGTCTTCGAACCTTGCGGCGCGGAAGTTGATGTCGTAGGCGTTCCATTTGCCGACGCCGTTGTAAGCGTGGTAGGGCGACTCGGTCTCGTTGATGACAGCGCCCATGCCGTGCTTCGTTTTGTCGCCATCGAGAACTTGGATCTCGTAGCGGTTTTGAAGATACACACCGCTGTTGCCGCCTTTATTGACGATGAAGAATTCGACGTGTAGCCGAAAGTCGCGATATTTCTGCTTGGTGACGATGTCGGCCGTACCGTACTTGCCTCCTGCGGCGACCGGATCGTCGGTCATCATGACCGTGCCGTCATCGACCGGATCATCGACGATCTTCCACTTGATCGGCAGCGACGAACTGAAGCGTGGACCTTCCCAATACGTCCATTTTTCGTCCAGCATCTCGCGCGACCCGTCGAAGATGACGGAGGCTCCTTCGATGGGTTTGGCACCAACACCAACGTCCGCATGTACGGACGGCACGTTTACCGCTAGCGGGATTGCTAACAGGATTATTGCGAACGCCACCAGTTGCGTTACGTTGTCACGAGGCTTGGTCATTCCTGAATACCTTTTGAATTGGAGTTTTCGCGACGATCAGGCATTTGAGTTTTTGCGTTGCAGTTTGCATCGCTGATCGGAGTCGATGCCAACTTACTCATGATAGCGAAACTGGCAGCCGCTGCGGTGCATGCTGGTGAAAGCGGCCAGGGCTTTTCAGTTCTTCAAACTGAGACGTTTGTACGACAGGCCTCCGAGCCCCGTCGATGAATCTAAGGGATGACTCAAGAATAACTTACTTGTTTTTTCGTAGGGTCCGCTGTGCGGACCGCGGGAATTCCTGGTCCGCACAGCGGACCCTATCCCTTGAAATGCCGAAGTTATTTTTGAGTTGGTCCTAAGTCGTTATTCGACGGGCTCGGAGGCCCGTCGTACACCTTGTGCAACTTCAACAAATGAAAGGCCCTGGAAAGCGGCTGACGATCCATTTGCCGAACGAGACGGCAGGTTGAATCAGCAACGGTTGGTACCCGGGCTACTTCCTGGCGACGACGCGATGGAAGTGCAGCTGAACTTCGCGATCGACCACACGCCGCACACCCTCGACGAGACAGCGTGGTTCGTTATCGGCTTGGCCGATCCGAATGATATTGTCCAGCGATTCGCCTGGAGGGACAGTGAAGGTCGCCTGGTTGATGATCTGATTTCCAGCATCGAGTTCCGGAACGATAAAGTGGCAAGTTGCGCCGTAAGTCAGCATTCGATTAGCAAAGGCGTCGTGATAGGGCCGGATACCTGGGAAGCTCGGCAACAAACCGTGGTGCAAATTGATGATCCGACCGCCGGCGTACTTCCAACACGCCGCAGCCGTGAGCACTCGCATGTAACGGGCTAAGATCACATAGTCGACTTCGTACTGATCCAACACCGCCACGAGTTGGTCATCATCGACCTGGCCCGCCGCATCGCCGATGTTGTGCCATGGGACGTCAAACTGCTCGGCGATCCCCCGACAAGCATTGCGGTTACCGATCATCACCGTCGGCTCGGCTTTGATTTGGCCATCGCGAATCGCTCGCAGCAGCGCCAGCGGCGTTTCCTGCCGATAGGTTGTGCAAATCGCAAGTCGCGGGCGTGAAGCTCGTTCGTCAGGTGACCACACCCGGATCGCTAGATTCTTGATCCTGCCGATTTCGTGAAGCGCGTTGCGCAGCGTATCGAGTCGTTCGGCGGGCAGCGAAATTCGCAGCAACATCGCGAACAAAGCTTCCTCGTCATGGTCGTACATCTGGACTTCGCCGATATTCGCCCCTTCACCCGTCACGTAGTGGATGATGGGGTCGACCAGGCGTACGTTGTCTGGGCCGACGGCGGTGATGACGATTTGCATGCGGAGGAGGGAGGTCAGAGGTCAGAGGTCAAATGGTCAGATCCGAAGTTCAACGGACTCGCCGCAGCCGAGCTTAGCAAATGAAGGCTCGAATGGGCAATGTCCGTCCCAAGGTTTGATTGACTGCTGACTGCTGATCGCGGACAGCTTCTCCCCTCGCCTGTTCACTCTAGCAACGGTTTGTTACCTTTTAGGACTCCCCGAATTGCCGCTCGGAACGAGGATCCATCGATGGAAGCGACCTTGACTCGAAAGCTAGCCCGCGAAGACTTGAAGCCCGGTGAAGTGCTTTGCGAACATTGCACAGCGAAATGTTGTCGGTACTTTGCGTTGCCCATCGACACGCCCGAGACACAGCGAGATTTTGACTTCATTCGCTGGTATTTGTTGCATGACCGGGCGAGTGTGTTTACTGAGGACGAAACCTGGTACATCCTGGTGCATACGGTGTGCAAGCACCTGCAACCCGATCAACGCTGCGGTATCTACGAGACGCGCCCCGAGATCTGCCGCGAGTACACGACGGAAAATTGTGAATACGACGACGACTGGGTATACGATCGCTACTTCGAGACACCCGAGCAAGTTGCCGAGTATTCCGAAGCGGTGATTCAAAAGCCGGGCAAGTCGATCCGCGGACGCAAACCAGCGCTGCTGCCTATCGTGTGAGAACCGCGCAATTCAATCTCGAAAGAGACTGCTGGCTCTCTGCACTCGACCCTCGATTCTGGACGGTCCCCCATGTCCCTGATCCAACCACGCACACTGAAGGGCTTTCGCGATTATCTGCCCGAGGCGATGATCCCGCGCGAGCAACTGATTGCCACGGCGCAGCAGGTCTATCGCTCGTACGGTTTCAGCCCCATCGATACGCCGGCGCTGGAGTATCTTGAAATACTCACGGGCAAAGGCAGCGACGAGACCGATCGGCAATTGTATAAGTTCCAAGATCACGGTGGTCGCGACGTAGGGTTGCGATTCGATCTGACCGTTCCGCTCGCTCGGTTCGCTGCGCAACATGTTCCGAAACTGGGGACGCCATTCAAGCGGTATCACATCGCCAGTGTGTGGCGTGGTGAGAATACGCAGCGTGGTCGTTACCGCGAGTTTATGCAGTGCGACTTCGATACGATCGGCACGAAATCTGTAGCCGCTGACATCGAGACAGGTCTTGTCATTCATGACTTGTTCCAGACGATCGGCTTCTCGAAATTCACGATCCGCATTAACAACCGCATGGTGCTGAACGGGCTGCTGGATAAACTCGGCTTGGCGAGCAAGTCGACCGAAGTCCTGCGCGCGCTCGACAAGCTTGGCAAGATTGGGCGAGACAAAGTCGCCGAAGAAATGACAGCGACAGCCGGGGCGACGCAGGAACAGGCCGAACAGGTACTCAAGCTTTCGGATCTCGCTGGTTCCAACGCAGAAATTCTCGCGCAATTGGCACCGCTCGTTTCCGGCAGCGAGATCGGCGAGGAGGGCGTCAGCCGATTGAACGAAGTCTTAGCCGGGATTGCCGCAGCAGGTGTCGAAGAAGCCCGGATACAAGTCGACGTATCGATCGCTCGCGGTTTGGATTACTACACCGGTGTGATCTTCGAGACCTTTCTTGACGATCTGCCGACGATTGGCAGCGTTTGTTCGGGAGGCCGCTACGACAATCTTGCCGGATTGTTTACCAAGCAAGAGTTGCCGGGCATCGGAGCATCGTTGGGCTTGGATCGATTGCTGGCCGCGATGGAAGAGTTAGAGATGCTGGCGAAAGTCCGCACACCGGCTCCCGTCTTCATTCCTTACTTCGATGGCGATCGGCTGGGTGCTTATTTGAAGCTCGCCGCGCGAATTCGTGGTGCGGGCATCGGTGTCGAAGTTTATCCAGATCCTAAAAAATTGGGGCAGCAGCTGAAATATGCTGACAGTCGCGGTTTCTCGGTTGCCGTGATCGCCGGAGCCAACGAATTCGCTGCCGAAACCGTGCAGCTCAAAAATCTTCAAAGCGGCGAGAGCGAAGAAGTGTCTTTGGCTGAGGGGCCCAATACACTGATTGCGAGGATCCGATCGATTTTGTCGATTGGATGATACCGCTGCGGTTGGGTCGGTAGCGCGCAAAAGGCTGCGATATCGGGCGCAAGGCGTTGGGCGAGCTATAGTTTCGAGTCCCGTTTGGAGCGGCGGTAAGGGGTTTGCTGCGTTTCTGGGACGAAGCACCTACTGATAGTTTCAGGGCATGGCCGCGATCGACGCCAACCGACGGATCTTGATCATCGACGATAACGAGTCGATACACAGCGACTTCTGCGCCGTGCTCGCTCGTCCGCGCCGGCCACTAGGTGCGCTCGATGCTTCCAAGCAAGCCCTGCTCGGTGACTCACCTCGAGCGACGGCGATACCAGAGTTCGAAATCGATTCGGCCTTTCAGGGCGAGACCGGATTCGAGTTGGTCAAAGCCGCACAATTCGATGGCCGACCGTACTCGCTGGCGTTCGTGGATGTCCGAATGCCTCCTGGTTGGGATGGAATTGAAACGACGCGCAAGCTCTTGGCTGTCGATGAATCATTGCAGATCGTGATCTGCACGGCTCACTCGGATTACTCGCTGGAAGATATCCTCCACGAATTCGCTGGTACCGGACGCGTGATGCTCCTGCGAAAACCTTTCGATATCACCGAGACTTGTTTGCTGGCAACGGCATTGACCGACAAATGGCGTTTGACTCACGAGACAAACCAGCGACTCCAGCGACAATGCGACCAGATTTCCAACACGCGGCGCGTGATGTCAATCATCCAAGGCTGCTTGGACGAACTCGAACATGCCCATGATGAATTACGAGGCCACGCGGGATTGCTGACGCAACGTCTCGAACAACGTCAGGCAGAGATCGCTGGTACACGCGACTTGACGATGTTTGCGTTGGCTCAACTTGCCGACTCACGCGATCCAGAAACCGGCGAACACTTGTTGCGGATGCGAGCCTATGCCCAACTGCTGGCCGAGCACTTGTCGAAGCACGGCCCCTACGTACGTAGCATCAATCGACAGTTTCTCGCCGAGTTCTATCGCTCGACGCCGTTGCACGACATCGGCAAAGTCGGTATCCCCGATCAGATCCTGCTCAAGCCCGGTTCGTTAACTCGCGACGAATTCGAGATCATGAAGCGGCATACGATCATCGGAGCCGAAGCGTTGGAGAACGCTGCGAAACAAAGCAGTTTCGGGGACTTCCTGAAGATGGCCTCGGTGATTGCGCGTTCGCACCACGAGAAGTTTAACGGTACTGGCTATCCCGACGGCCTCAGCGGCAAGGACATTCCGCTGTGTGCTCGAATCACGGCTGTCGCCGACGTCTTCGACGCGTTGACATCGGCTCGCGTTTACAAAGATGCCATGCCTTGCGAGGAAGCTCGCGATTTGATTGTTTCGCAGTCGGGCCAACATTTTGATCCTGACGTGATCGAGGCGTTCGTCGCCTGCTACGACAAATTCCTGAAGGTCAAGGCCGCTGTCGATGAAGGCGATGTCCACGCCGGAACTCCCGTCGTCTGCAACGCTCACCCGCTACCCTTAATCGAATCGAACTCGCTGCTCGAGAATATGGCAATGCTGACAACGAGCTGAACCAAAATCAGGGAGTGATCGCGAAGCGAGCCATTTCGCGACGCTGTCGAATCTGGCAGTATGGTAGTTCTCCGCTCGCAAGTGACTGAACTAGTGCGGATTGGTCGCACAAGCATAACTCAGTCGCCGCTCGGCGGTACACCAAGCGACTTGCCGCCGTCGATGGCGATGCAGGTTCCAGTGACCATGGCAGACGCGTCGCAGACTAGATAAAGGACGGCTTCGGCAACTTCTCGTGGCGAAATCATTCGACCGGCAACTCGAGCGATCGGGCTGGCTGCGATGATCTGGTTGCTGATGGCGGCGCGGTCGATCGCCTTGTCGAGATCCGAGTTCATCATTCGAGTGTCACCCACCGGACCTGGGCAGACGGCGTTGACTCGGATGCGATCGATGCTGTGGCACAACGCGATGCTCTTGGTGAATGCAACAAGCGCCCCTTTACTCGTTGAGTAAACAGGATCATGCGCCCGCGGCAAGATCCCCGCGTTGCTCGCCATGTTGACGATCGAGCCGCCGCCTCGGCTTCGCAGGTGCGGGATCGCGTGCTTCGTCGCCAGAAACGCACCTTTCAAGTTGGTGTCGAGACACGCGTCCCATTCTTCTTCGCTGACATCGGTGATTGGCTTCACCATGCCAATGCCGGCGTTGTTGACGAGGATATCGAGCCCACTGCCTGCGGAGACGGCTTGATCAATCAATGCTTTCACATCGGCTTCCACGCGGACGTCACAACGCAGTTCCGTGATGCCGAGTCGGGTGGTTTCTTCCGTGGCGGTGCCTACGGGATCGAAATCGCCAACGAACACCTTGGCACCATGTTCCGCGAGCAAGACGGCGGTGGCTCGTCCGATGCCGGTCGCTCCACCAGTAATAACGGCGATTCGGTCAGTCAGGTCGGGAAAACGGGCAGCTTGCTGAGTCATCGAGAGCACCTACGCGATTCGAATAATGTTCAGTCGCCGACCGATAGGACTGCCGGCGTGCAAGACTTGACGTTATTGCGGGTAGACGAAGTTCTATCAAGGGGCGAGACAACTCGAATCAGTCGAGCCAAGGGGCGCGAACAGAGCGAAAACGAAGTCACCGAAGGTTGCCCTTTGTTAACATCGTTTCCTTCTGTTCAATCAACCTGTTTCATCACATCGTCGCCCGGCTGAGCCCTCCGGATCACGTACTTGCCGTCGCCTTCGTACGGCAATAGATACTCGTCTGACTTTAAGATAAAGGCACGTAAGGCGTCGCTTGCCGAGATGCATGCGGGACCTTCACTACGAAGGCGAACGGTTGTCTTGACGGCGTAGTTTTCATCGCCAACCGAACCGTTGAATGTCGTGCTCATCAATCGCACGCCTTCCAAAGTTCGCGACGCTTGTTCCAGATCCTTGGCCAAGAAAGCCTTTACCTGGTTGGGGAACTGAACAGTGCTATCGACGGAGTACGAGGAGCCTCGATACTGGAAGCCTTCCAGTGGCAGCGTCTCCTGCTTCCTTTCGAAGCTGGAATGATTACTTGTTAACTCCCATTGAATTGGTTCCTCGCTTCGATCGGCTCGAAGCGTCAGCCAGTATCCGGAACAGGGCAACAACGGCACATGCCACGTCTTTACGCCCGCAGCCCCGGGAATCTCTCCCGACGCAAACTTCTGTTTGCGCGAAGCGGGCCCCCATTCGCTCTGTATCTCCAGTGTATGTCTGCCGTCGGGCACGTACATGCAAATTGTCCCCGCTTCCTTCCGCGCGGCGACGATTCGACCGCCGGGAAGGTCCGGTATGTCTTCGACCGAGCGGCAAAGCCCGAGTAGATTCAGGACTATACGCTTGTCGCTCTCTGCCTGCGACTCTGCGGCCGACAATCGATCGGTGATCGCTTGTAGTTGATCTCGCTCTTCAATGCGACCGGAGATCTCACGTTGAAGCGTGCGACGGTGTGCGGCGAAATAGCCAACCGTGATGAGCAGAGACATGGCGAGGCCAAGAAACAGCGAAATTCCGATTATCCTGCGCAGCCCGTTGGGCCGTGTCGGTTCTACAGGTTCGTTATCGATGTCGATTCCCTCGTGAATCATCATTTACCGGGAAAGCCTTTGAAGTCGCTGGAGTGATCACTCAACCAAATCGAAAAAGCGTATGCGAGTTCACGTTCGGTATCCGGTCCTTCTGACTCGACATTTATGTTCGTACTCAGCAGCCACGGCAGATCTCGTCGCGAATCAAAGTCAATTTGCGAGGGTGCCGAGATGTGGATCAAACCGGTACCAGTCACGTCAGGTGATTCGAAGCACGAGCGGAAGAGCAATTTATCGTTGAGAGCGATTTCGACTGGCAGCGAACCATCCTTGGCTTCCCCAGCGAATACGCTGAGCGTTTGGTCGCCCGGCTGCAGCTGCATTTCAAAGGGACCGGAAACATCAAAGGGCGACTCGCTGAGCAGATCATCTTCCTGGTCGCTCCCTCGCGAAGAATTTACATTTCGCTCGACTTGATGAACTCCGAATTTGAGCCATACCGAACGCTGCCGGGGAACGATCATTCGAAAGAGGACCCGCACCGGTTCATCGTGTCGTCGCAGGGCGGGAAGCCCCCGGATCGAGAGCACGTCCGATCCTCGCTCCTCGACGCCGCTGTACTTCTCTTGCAACACATCGAAGTGCGTGACGGCCCGCTCCCGCATCGCGTGCAGCGGCTCAAGCTCGTCGACCTTGCTCAAGATGACTCGATGAATCGCTGGATCGTCAAGACGCACTCGAGCCTCAAGCGATTTGATTTCGGCATTGAGTAGTTGGAGGCGTGACTCGTCACGACGCGAGTCCTGAAACATGCGCCAGGCGAGCAACGCCAAAGCAACCAAAAAGGTGAAAGCGAACAGCGTGCGAAGCGAGAATTTCATAGGCCCAGTCAAATCGAGACGAAACGCGTAGGTTATGCTTCAGCATAACGAATGCGAACACGGTGCCATGCTCAAGCATAGCCTACCAAGATGCGATTCCGCCTTCAGCTGCCCTTGTCGCTCGCTTCGTCGTCGAGCCGCTTGGTCAGTTCTGGTTCGCCAAACGCCTGTCGCGCCATGTCACGCCAGCGTATCCGCTCGGCAACGGGATCGCCGCCGTCTTCGATCTGCTTAGTCTGTGCATCAATGATCGTCTGTAAGTGAGACCACAGGAAGTCGGCGAGTTCTACGTGAGCATTTTCGCTCGCCAGTTGCAACGCGGTCTGACCGTCATTATCTTTCAAGGCCAGATGTTTGAGGTCGAGGGGCATCAGCGGCCCGGTGAGGTCGCTGGCCGTGTCTGGCGTTGTTAAACTCGCGAGACGCTTGAACCAATCGACGTGCCCATAGATGGCCGCCTGCATGGCGACAGTTCGACCGCGATTGTCACGCGCCTCGATGCTGTCAACGTGCGTTGCGACTTGGCAATACAACTCCCAGTCCCCGAGACGCGCCGCCATCAATGACGCTGTTTCGCCGTCTGCGTTCTTTTGACATTCGAGACCGGTGTACTCAATATTTCGCAGGTCGAAGTCGCGACCTTCGAGCAGCGATCTTTCGACGCCCGAGAACGCGCGGAGTTCCGCCTTCCGTTCTTCGGCGTCTTGCTTGGACGCGATCTGAGTCAGCTCGCGCAGTCTCGAGAGAAACACTCGGTCCCGAGCTTCGACAGCGACCATCATGGCGGTCATGCCGCGCGCGTCTTGCTCGGTTAAATCGGCTCCGAGCACGACAAGCGTCAGTGCGAGTGATCGATTGCCGCTTGCGATGGCATGCATCAGCAAGGTCCGTCCCTGTGAATCCTTTTCGTTGACGCTGGCACCCGCGTCGAGTTGCGCCTTGATGAGGCGGAAGTTGCCTTGCTGGACGGCGTCAAGCAAGGTTGCGACCGAGGAGTCGACTTCGCCACCTGGCCGAGTAACTGCGGACTCATCAGGATTTGCCTTTTCGTCAGTGCCTCGCTCACGCTTCGGGTTGTGAATGTCCGCCGCCTCGACAACTTGAGAGGTGATTGGTGGGCCCGGCCGATTGGTATTCGTGGCAAGATGCATCATGCCTGCGCCGAGTCCGATATCTGCAACGGCGAGAATTGCCCAGACCAACATGAACGCTTCGGGCTTATTCCAGAAGGTGATATCCGGATTACGCACCTTCTCGATGCGACAATAGATGTAAGCCAATCCTAACCCGATGGCCGCCGCGGCCCACGCCGATAGGCTCCAATGAATCGCATGGCGGAAAGAGAAGTCGGGATAGGACGCAGAGGTTTCGATCGTGAACCACGGCGAGGGAAAGCCGATGTCGTGTGTAAGCACCTTGCGCTCTCCGTTCATCTGCGATGTGCCGCTGGAGAAACCCAGAAACGCGAACAAGCAGGCAATGTGCAGGAGCATGATGACGGTCTGTACACCGCGTGTGAACAACGCATCCCGCTCGCGCCACCATTCGGTCCAGGCACTGCTAAGCGTACTGCCGATGGCGTCTCCGTAACCGCGCGGCATCGGCGGTTTACTGGGGCGCGATGAGCCATCGCTGCTAAACCCGGGAGCAGTCAACATCGCCTCGTTCGCGAGAAACAACGTGCGGACTTTCGGATCGAACAGGGTGACCAGCGAGTAGATGCCGAGAAATACTGGGGCGCAGTTTCCCGTGGGCAGGCACAACACGGCACCAACCACGGCCAACCAATAAAGCCTCGCGTGGTATGTCGCGATTCCGGCAATGACCATCACTGGGCCGGTCAAGTGCAGAAGGGTCGTGTGATTTACAAAAGACATGTCCCCTGCAATCAATTTGTCGAATAGGCTACCGCTGGTAGTAAACAATGCCCACGCTCGCACCGCACCAATTAGACCAATCCACCATGCAGCCCACTCAAGTTTCTCTTCGGGCGACTCCCCCTCGGCATCTTCCTCCTCTTCCGCTTCGGTCGCAGATGCGTCTGCCAGCGGTTTCGCTTCCTCCTCACTCTTTGCCAAACTTCCCAACAACATGCCGATGATAGCGCCACCAATACCGGCAAAGATCCCCATCAATGGCCATGCGGAGGCCTCCACCCAGATTCCGAAAGCGATTAGCATCAGGCTGAGTAGAAATGTCACGAGTGCCAAAACGTTCGTCGCTCTCTCTCTCGGCTTGCCATCGTTCACCATTCCCGCCACACCGATCCCGATCCAGGGCAATGCCACCGCCGCGAGGACCCAGGCCGAGCCTGCATAGAACATCGCGAAAGCGACTACGGCCAGTAACGGCAAGATCAGGCACATGCCAACGGAGATGGGCGACCAATCGGCGGGCGTGCTCTTGTCGATTTGACGGCTTCGCCGCGTGTCGCTCGAAACGCGGCTCCAGCACCAAAAGAGAAAGGGCACATTCGTCAACAGGATCATGAACAGCGCTGCCGCGAGGCACATAAAGGTGCCGAGCGGCGCAACTGCCTGGACGCCCTGAAAGACGCCGACTCCGATTAACACGTCCACGATAAGCAGTGGAAAGAACAAGGCATCGAAGAACGCTAAGCCGAGCCCTCGTAATTGCCCTTGCGAATGACGGATGTCATTCATCGCAACGAAACCGAAGATCGTGGTCGCGAAAGGAGCTGCGACGCCGACAAGTCCGAACCCACTAACAACGATCACCAAAAGATAACGCCACCAAGCCCACGCAGGTGGCTCGGTCGTGCCATGATGAACCTCAATACTCACCCAGGGCATAGCAACTGCGAATAGCCCAACGAAAAACAGTGGGATCCAGCAGGCACCAAGGATCGCTTTGCGTGAGAACTTAGAATCCGATGGGTTTTCTCGCGAGTTCCGATACGTCGGCGCAGAAACATACGGAGCGATGGCCATCGATGAGCTAATTGCTTCGAGATCCGTCCTCACATCCGAAGCGTGCTGGTATCGGCGTTCTGGCTCTTTAGCGAGCGAGCGAAGCACCACTTCATCCAAGCGAACGTCGACTTGCACTTTGCGCGACGGGGGCTCAAAGCTGCCCATCGGCAACTCGCCCGTCAGCATTTCGTAGAACACGACGCCCAGCGAATAGATGTCGGCCCGATGATCGACAGCCCGCGAGCCTTCCATCTGTTCCGGTGCCATGTAACGCGGTGTTCCCATGACTTGATGCGTGCCAGTCAGCGTGTGATCTTCGATCGCGGTTTTGCCAAGCAGCTTCGCCAGGCCAAAGTCGGCGATCTTTACTCGCCCTTTGATGTCAACCAGAATGTTCTCGGGCTTGATGTCGCGATGAACGATCCCTTCGTCATGAGCGAACTGAAGCGCTTCGCAGACTTGCGGGATGATCTGCAACGCTTGATGGGGCGACAGCTCTTTCGATTCAATCAACTGCCGCAAATTGGTTCCGTCGACGTACTCCATCACGAAATAGAACAGCTTCTCGCCTCGGAGTTCATGAGTCTCACCAAAATCATGAACGCCAACGATCGCCGAGTGATTCAAACGAGCGAGGGCTCTCGCTTCACGAGCAAAACGTTCTGCAAAACCTGGATCGTCCGCTGCGTCGGGCTTGATGATCTTCAAAGCCACGAACCGATCGAGGCTCTTTTGCTTGGCCTTATAGACGGCCCCCATGCCACCGTAGCCGAGCAAGTCGAGTATCTCGAATTGCGGAAAGCGATCGGCCAAATCCTTCGGTTTCGGCGGTACAAATCCCTTCTTTACGCGGGCTTCCGTGACCGGTGGATCGCCCAAATCGGGGTCGGACATTCCTAATCCAACCCCGAACAAACAATCCGGACACAGCCCGCTTGGAGCATCCGGCGGCATCTTGCAACCACATTGTGGACAGTGATTTAGTTCGACCATCGGTCAATTCCTCGGCGACGTGAATTCTGTCTTCACTGTTCAATTACCGGATTCGCGTCGTCTTGTTACAGCCGATTTATGTTTTTTCGCCACGGATCGCCCGCCGCAGGTATTCCAGTTCGTCGTCCGTGGCCGCTGGGTCTTCGAGTGTCGCAGCCACTTGAGACTTCAGCATCTCCCGATAGCGGCTCCGCATTCGATGGACGGCGACGCGGAGCGCTCCTTCTGTCATCGCCAACGATCGCGCAGCTTCCTCGTACCCTGGGCCCGATCCGGTTAAGTGACCTTTACATTGGTCAAATAATTCCGCCTTTCCGCTATCTTCGTACTCCTGCTGTAAAGAAGTCATCACTTCCTCAAGCAACGTCAGCGCCCATCGCCGCTCGTAGATCTTTTCCGGTGTCCAATCGTCAACCGGCTCGAATTGATACCGCTGTTCGCCCGAATCGTAGTCGATCGACAAATGCTTGACGTCGCCGCCACGTTTTTGTGCCGCGCTGCGTTCGCGTTCTTTGGACAGGAAGTTTTTGAACGCCGTCAGCAAGAACGAACGAAAGCGGCCTCGGTCCGGGTCGGCGGCTTGCAGGCTTTCTTTTTCGAGCAGGTGAGCGAAGAAGTCCTGCGTCAGATCTCTGGCGTCATTCGCCGAGCGGCCTCGGCGTCGCACGTAGGCATAGAGCGGATACCAGTACGCCGCGCACAAGTCCGCCAGGGCAGTTGCTGAATCCGGCAACGAACCACGCCCCGCTTCGAGCACCATGCTCCAGTGCGTCGTCGCGAAGTTGGCCTGGCCGGAAGGTGATGAAGAATCTCGCTCGGAGTCGACTTTCATGCGAACATTGTAGCCACGATTGCTAGCCTCCCGAAAGCCATTGGCAAGTCGGTCTCTTGCGATACTTGGTCGTTGCCTTCTGGTGGCGGACGCATCAACGCAGTTAGCTCGTCCTCATGAGTATCCGACACCTCGTCTAGCCGCGTCGAAGCCGCAGGAGCTCCCCCTTTTCGCTCACGAATTCAACGTCGGCACCGACAGATCGTCGCGTCACTCCTTCTTGCGAACCGCTTCCATCACCTGTTTGCGACTGGAATCGAAAGGAAAGATCTTCAGCACCTCAAAGAAGTTCTCGGAGTCGACGAGCCCCGGATGCACGATCACGGCAGCGGCGATGCGATCGTCGTCAAACGAGAACGTCTTGAGCAGTTTCGACGCTTGGTCACAGTTCAAGGGGCGGCCCTTCACGAACGTTTTGACGAACTCCAGTTTCTGCTCGTCGAAAGATTGCTCCTTGAGGTTCGCCAGCAGCTTGGCAAAATCTGCATCGGACATCGGGAGCTTCTCGGCACCGCGAGGCAAACCGCCGAGCAGCTCCTCTAGATCCTCAGCCTTCAGTGCCGCTCGCGATAGCAGCAACTCCAACTGCTCGCGCAACTGGCGGTCATCGATGCCATTGAGCAATCTTCTCGCATCGCGCAAGTCACTCTTCAACCCAGCAACGGACGCCGCTACGCGTGCTTGCGTTCGGTCTTCCCTGATCCCAGATCCGGCGCGTTGCCCCAAGGCCGAATTGGCTAACAACAACCCAAGCATTGCCAGCGTGACACAATAGATTCGAGACATGGGGGGTGGCTCCAAGGAATTCGCATTTCGATCGCTGATCATCAAGTCAGATAGGTGCCCGTTGTCGCTCTTTCCGCCCTCTCCGTCAATCAGTTTGCGACGTTTTGCTGCTGGCGTGACATGAATCGTCCACCGGCGCCTCGTCGGCTGCTAGCACCGCGAGCGGTTGTTATTGACCCGCCACAACCCATTCTCTAGCATTCCTTTACAGCGGATCGAACGTCCAAGCGACAGAGCGATCGGCTTTGATCGTTATGGCGACCTGTTTTCCCACCTTTGCCTGTTTCGCCTGCACCTACGGAGAGTCTTCGATCATGATGCAACGGATTTCCTTCCGCCTACTTGTGCTGTGCATCGCAATAATGATGGGCTGCGGCAAGAGTAAGTCGGTTACTCCCTCGGCAGACTCTGTCGAAAGTTCAAGCCGCGACGCGGCAGCAGTCGATTCCGCGACAGTGGCCGAAGAAGTTCTCCTTGAACCGTTCGATCCCCCGAAGCTCGAAGAGCTTGAAGCCAGTGTCACTTGGGTCGACCAACGCGTTGTCGACACCCTGGAACTGCGTCGACAAGCCGAAGCAAATACCAAATCGCTCGTGACTGTCGACGAAGCGTTGAAACTGCGGAACGACAGCCCGGAGGCCAACAAAAAGATATTGAGCGCGCTGGGGCGGCTTCCAGACTCCGATGCCGACGTGGACTGGAATGCGACACTCGTCCGGCATCTGAACGGCGATGCGAAGAGCATGAACCCATTGATGGCGAACTCGACTTCGGAATTCGAAGTGCATGGCCTGATGGCGTTTGGAGTGTTCAGCTTCGATTGGGAGATGAAGCCGCTCGCGATTGCGGATGTGACGGTATCTTGGCAAACGAGCAGCGATGGCATGTACGACAAGGTCGTCCTGCGTGATGATCTGACTTGGTCCGATGGCAAACCGATCACCGCGCATGATGTCGTCTTCTCGTTCCAGACGATTATGAACCCGAAAGTACCGGTACCGGCAGTTCGCGCTGGGACCGATGAACTGCGGTGGGTCGCCGCGTACGATAACCAGACGCTTGTCTACTTCCACAAAAAACCTAGCCCGACGAACATCTGGAACATCAACTTTCCAGTGATCCCAAAACATGTTTACGAAGAGTCGGTCAAGGAAGATCCGACAATGGCGAACAGCGAATACCATATCAAGCTGGAACAGAAGCCTGTCTGCGGCGGGCCGTACATCATCACGAAACGCACCCAGGGACAGGAGATCGTGCTGGAGCGGCGGGATGATTGGTTCAAGAAGGATGGCAAGCTGGTTCGTCCGCTTCGCCATTTCAAAGAGATTCGCTGTCGGGTGATCGAAGACCCCAATACGGCCTTACTTGCACTCCGAGCTGGCGAGATCGAAGAGACGATCTTGAACCCCGAGCAATGGATCACCGAGCAGACAAACAACGATGAGTTCTATGCGAAGAATACTAAGGCGACCGGCACTCAGTGGGTTGAATTCCACTTTTGCTGGAACTGCGATACTCCTTACTTTTCGGACAAGCGCGTTCGACAAGCAATGAGTTATGCGTTCGATCACCGCGAGATGCTCGATAAATTATTCTATGGCTTGTATGAACCGGCGATGGGCCCCTTTCATGCGTCGGCTTGGATGGCTCCGAAGCAAGGCCTCAAGCCGTATCAACAGGATCTCGACAAGGCAGAGGATTTACTCGACGAAGCTGGTTGGGAAGACAGCGACGGCGATGGCATTCGTGACAAGACCATCGGTGGAAAGAAAATCAATTTTGAATTCACGCTCCTCAGTTCCACCACGCCGAACAGCTTAAAAGTGAGCGAGTTACTCAAACAGAATCTGGATCAGATCGGCGTCGTCTGTAATGTTAAACCCACGGAGTTCACCGTTCTCCAACAACTGGAGATCGAGCATAAGTTCCACGCGGCGATGGGCGGTTGGGGGACAGGAACGGACCCCGACACCACCATTAACATCTTTGGCACAGGCGAGAATCGCAACTTCGGCAGCTACTCGAACAAAGAAGTCGATGCGTTGTATGAGGCAGGGCGCAAAGAATTTGATCCGGTCAAGCGAGCGGCAATCTATGCCAAGATCCACGAGATCGTCTACGAGGATCAAGTCTACACTTGGCTGTTTTGGAGGAATTCGTTCTACGGGTTCAATAAGGCGTTGCGCGGTTACAAGTTCAGCCCACGCGGTCCGTACAACTATGGACCCGGCTTCGATTCGCTATGGAAGGCGGTACCGTAGCGAGGCGGCACCGCTATCCGCGTAGGACGGACGTCTCGTCCGTCCACTCGTGACGGACCAAGCATCCATCTTACAGCGTCTTACAACTGTACATCCATGCTGAGTTTTCTCATTCGACGAACTTTCATTGGGTTGATCACGTTGCTGTTGATCACATTCGTGGTCTATGGTTTGGTGCGCAACATGCCCGGCACACCACTGACCGTCGCGGCGGCTGAATCCGACCCGAGCAAGACGTTGAGCGACGAAGATCTCGAACGCCTGAACAAAATCTATGGGCTCGATAAGCACTGGACCCAAGCTTATTTCATTTGGATTGGCAACGTCGCCAAGTTGGACCTTGGTCGTTCCATTTCTCGAAAGCAGCCGGTGACGAAGCTGATCCGGGATCGCGTCTCGGCGACGCTAATCTTGTCGGTAACGTCCCTGATCCTGACTTATATGCTGTCGATCCCGATCGGGCTGAGGGCGACCGTTCGTAGCGGGTCGTTGGAAGAACGCAGCATCAGCACGGTGCTGTACATGCTCTATTCATTGCCAGCATTCGTTGCCGCGCTATTCCTCCAGATCTTGATCGCCGTGAAACTTGGTTGGCTTCCACTGATGGGTATCGTCAGTGACGACTACGAAACGATGAGTCTGATCGGCAAGGCCTGGGACATTTGCCTGCACGCCTTTATGCCAGTCATGTGTTTCACCTACGGCAGCCTCGCGTACTACTCGCGCTTTATCAAATCCAACATGGAAGAAGTGATTCGCCAGGACTACATCCGCACCGCCAAGGCGAAGGGCGTTCATCCGACGAACATTGTCTTACATCACGCGTTTCGCAACACTCTGATTCCGTTGGTGACGATGCTTGGTCTGACGCTGCCCGGTTTACTTGGAGGAGCGATCTTATTGGAACAGATCTTTCAGTGGCCCGGAATGGGAAGGTTGTTTTTTGAAGCACTCTCGGGACGCGACTACCCGACGATCATGGGACTCGTCCTCATGTTCTCGTTCCTGACACTCCTCGGACAACTGCTGGCCGATGTGTTTTATGCGTTTGTCGATCCGAGAGTAAGTTTGTCCTAACGTCCCGTCTTCGTGACTCCTTATGCCTACGCCAATTCCATCCCCAGATCTTGTTATCGCGGCACCGGAAGCCCTCGACTCCGCGACACGCGGCTTCTGGGCCGAAACCTGGGTGCGATTCAAGCGTCGCAGGCTGGCGCTGCTCGCATTAGCATACGTCTGCTTCCTAGCGATCGTCGCGATCTTTGCTCCTGCGATTGCCGGCACCAAACCTGTTGTGTGCAAGTACAAGGGCCATCTCTATTTCCCCGCACTCGGCTACTTGAACTCGAAGTGGGAAAACCCCGTCTTCTATACCGATCGATTTCGTCGCATTTATCCGGAGAATCTCAAGGCGAAAGATCCAGAGAGCTGGGCGATCTGGCCGTTGGTTTATCAAGATCCTTATCGTCGCGTTCGCGAAGGTGAATGGCCCGACCAACCTGGCAACCCGACCGGTGTCGAGGGCGTGCCTAGCCAGTACAACCGCTTAGGCACCGACCAAAGTGGCAAGGATGTCTTCGCACAAATGGTGCATGGCACAAGGATTGCAATGCTCGTCGGTTTCGTCTCGATGGGAATCTCTGCCGTAATCGGAATTGGTATTGGTGCGACCGCCGGCTACTTCGGGGGTTGGATCGACACCTTGCTCAGTCGCGTGATCGAACTCGTGATGTGCATTCCGGCGCTCGTTCTTATCCTGGCATTGATCGCGATCTTGGAGAAGACAACGATCTGGCACCTGATGGTAATTCTTGGCGCCACGGGCTGGACGGGCATCGCGAGATTGACGCGCGCCGAGTTTCTCAAGCTCAAGCACATCGACTATGTGTTGGCGGCTCGGGCCCTCGGAGTCGGACGCTTTCGCATTATGTTTCGCCATGTATTGCGAAACGCCTTGGCCCCGATTGTCGTTCCGATCACCTTCGGTATCGCGTCGGCTATCATTACTGAAAGCGCGCTGAGCTTTCTCGGATTCGGTGCCGACCCGCCGAACCCAAGCTGGGGAACCCTACTGAACGCTGGCCGCACTACCATCGAACAAACCTGGTGGCTCGTCCTTTTTCCGGGCTTGGCTATCTTCTTCACGGTTCTCGCGTACAACTTGATCGGCGAAGGCTTACAAGAAGCCACCGATCCACGACTACGCGAAGCCGGAAAATGACCTCGCCAACCAAGGCTTCCGTCCACAACACCTATGTCTAAACCACTCATCGAAGTCAAAAACCTGCGAACGCATTTCTTCACCGACGAAGGTACGGTGAAGGCCGTCGATGATGTGTCGTTTACGATCCCCAAAGGCAAGACGTTGGGGCTCGTCGGTGAATCCGGCTCGGGCAAGTCCGTCACCGCGTTCTCCTTGATTCGCTTGATCTCGTCGCCGGGACGGATCGTCGATGGATCAGTCACGTTGCACAACGACGACGGCACGGTCGAATTGACGGCGCTCGCCGAATCGGAGATGCGCAAGCTGCGTGGCAACACGATCGCGATGATCTTTCAAGAGCCGATGACGTCTTTGAATCCTGTGTTCACGGTCGGCTCGCAGATCATGGAAGCCATCCGCCTGCACCAAAAGGTCGACAAGGCCGAAGCTCGCAACCGCGCCATCGAGATGCTTCGCAAAGTGAAAGTGCCCGCTCCGGAACAACGCATCAAAGAGTACCCGCATCAATTCTCGGGCGGCATGCGGCAACGCGTAATGATCGCCATGGCGTTGTCGTGTAATCCAAGGCTGCTGATCGCCGACGAACCGACCACCGCATTGGACGTCACGATCCAAGCCCAGATCCTCGACTTGCTTCGCGAGTTGCAAGAGGAAACCGAGATGTCGATCCTGCTGATCACACACGATCTGGGCATCATCGCAGAAGTCGCTTCGGAAGTCGCGGTGATGTATGCCTCGAAGATCGTCGAGCACGCTCCCGTCGCCGAGTTGTTCAACAACCCGCGTCATCCGTACACACACGGCTTGTTCGGCTCGAAGCTGACGCCTGAAACGAAACGCGGCGAACGCCTGGAATCGATCGTCGGCATGGTTCCCAGCCCACTGCGATTTCCCAGCGGTTGCAAGTTCCATCCACGCTGTCCCTATCAACAAGAGCGTTGCCAACAAGAAGAAGCCACGTTGCGAGAATTCTCGCCGGGTCACATGGCCCGTTGTCACTTTGTGGAAGAAATTAAATACGATCGTTAATCAAATGCATTCATTGGACATTGGTCATTCGGATTTGGACATTCGAACGCCAATGACCAAGCTCAAATGACCAATGTCCAATGACAAATCCACTGTTAGAAATCCAAGGACTTAAAAAATACTTCCCGGTCCGCGCCGGTGTTCTGCAAACGGTCGTGGGGCACGTCCAGGCCGTGGATGGCATCTCGTTTCAGATTCCCGAAGGCGAGACGCTGGGGTTGGTGGGCGAGAGCGGTTGTGGCAAAACGACGGCTGGCCGAACGCTCTTACGGCTGTACGAACCGAGCGAAGGCAAGATCCTGTTCGATGGCAAAGACGTCACGAACATTCACGGTCGTGAGCTGCGCGAACTGCGGGCCGATATGCAGATCGTGTTTCAAGATCCCTATAGCTCGCTAAATCCGCGGATGACGATCAAGAGCATCGTCGAAGAAGGACTGGTCGTTCATCGCATGGGCACGAAAGCCGAGCGACTGGACAAAGTCAACGACACGCTCCGCAAAGTCGGCCTCGATCCGAGTTATATCAATCGCTATCCACACGAGTTCTCCGGCGGCCAACGACAACGCATCAGCGTCGCCCGTGCGTTGGCGTTAAATCCACGTTTCATGGTGCTAGATGAGCCAATCTCGGCGCTGGACGTTTCCATTCAGTCGCAGATCATTAACTTGCTGAACGATCTGAAGGAAGAGTTCAAGCTGACGTACCTGTTCATCTCGCACGATTTGTCGGCGGTGAAGTACATCTCCGATCGCGTCGCGGTGATGTACTTGGGCGAGATCGTCGAAATGGCTACGAGCGACGAGTTGTACGTCAACCCGCGACACCCCTACACCAAAGCCTTGCTGTCGGCGATCCCTTCGATGGATCCCGAGAAAAAGAAAGATCGCATCGTTCTCGAAGGCGACGTGCCCAGCCCGATCAATCCGCCGACGGGCTGCCGCTTCCATCCCCGTTGCCCCTTGGCGATGGACGTCTGTCGAAGCGTCTCGCCCCAACCGCTGGATCTGGACGGCCACCTCGTGCGCTGCCATGCTGTGGAACAGGAAGAAGGCCAGATCGTCAGCATCAATACAGCTACGCCAAGTGCCTGACCGCTCTTCCTTCACACCAATTCCTCCTCTATGAACGCCGTGTCGCTGTGTTTACAAACACGGAGACACAGAGAACACAGAGTTCGGTAACGAGGTATTCATGCGATTCAACCTAGCGGCGACTAGTGCCTGTCTTATCTGCCAGATCGTAGCTGTATTCGCCTTCGCGAACGACTCGATTGGCGAAGAAGCTGCGGTAACGATTAAACAGACCGATCAAGGCTTCCAGTTTCTTTCTAGTGATCGCCCCGTGCTGTTCTATCAAAGCGAGCCGGTTACTGAGCATAACCACACGCGAGCCGGCTACGTGCATCCGCTTTATGGCCTGGACGGGGAAATGCTCACCGAGGTCTTCCCCAAGGATCATCGCCACCATCAAGGCGTCTTCTGGGCGTGGCATCAACTGTGGGTCGGTGATCGCAAGATTGGCGATCCCTGGGTGACGAAGGACCATTTGCTGGTTGTCAAAAGAGCCGAGATCGTTGATCAGGGGCCAGACTTCGCCACGTTGGACGTCCATGCGGCCTGGACGTCGACAACTTTGAATGACTCCGGCGAGTCGAAGGATATCGTCGCAGAACGCACACAGATTCGTGTCCATCGCGAAGTTGGCGATATCCAGTACGTCGACTTTACAATTCAACTTACGCCGCTGATGGCCGACGTCAAAGTCGGCGGCTCGGAAGATGTGAAGGGATATTCGGGATTCACCGTCCGCGTGAAACCTCCCGCCGACATGGTCATTCGCGATGCCAGCGGCATCCTCGAAGATGACGCCATTCAGTCAGCGAGCCCTTGGGCCGACGTCAGCGGTTCATTCGGCGAAGGGAAAACGTCGGGAGTAGCGATTCTCAGCCATCCCTCGTTGACGCAGTTCCCTCCGCGTTGGGTGTTGCGTCACTATGGAATGCAGAACGTGGCCTATCCTGGCCGTGAACCTATCGCGTTATCAGCCGACGAACCGCTCGTGATCCGCCATCGTCTGGTGTTGCATCGCGGCGACGCGCAAGCAGCTCGTGTTGCCGACCATCAACGCACCTTTGAAATGACTCCTTAGCCATGCCAACTCGCGGGCTCTTCATCACCGGCACCGATACAAACGTCGGCAAAACTTACGTGACGTCATTGATTGCCAAGCAACTGGCTGCTGCGGGCAAACGCGTTGGTGTGTATAAACCGGCAGCAAGTGGTTGTGTCGGGAATGAAACGGATGATCCGTTTGTGCTCTGGGCTGCGGCTGGCAGACCGGCGACGATCGACGAAGTGTGTCCACAGCGATTCGCCGCGCCATTGGCTCCGCATTTGGCGGCCCGAGCGGAAGGCAAGGAAGTTGACGTCGAGCTGCTCCGCGCGGGAATCAACTTCTGGCGAGATCGCAGCGACATCATTTTGGTCGAAGGCATCGGTGGCCTGATGTCGCCGGTTAGTGACGACGAGTATGTGGCGGACCTCGCGCACGACTTTGGTTTCCCCTTGATCATCATCGCACCCAATACGCTCGGCGTGATTAATCAGACGCTGCAAACCCTAATCACTGCCTCGACATTCCGCGACGGGCTTGATGTTGCAGGAATCGTTTTGAACAATCGGCCAGACACACGCGATTCGGACGACGTGAGTGTACAGTCGAACGCCACGGAGTTAGCGGCGCGGTGTGTCCCACCGGTCTTAGCTACTGTCGGCAACGATTTCGATCGCAAGGTCGATTGGATCGCGTTGGCCAATCGTGGTTAATAGAGTCAGGGCCGTTTCACAGGGACGCATCCGGATCCCTACGCGGTTGTCCTAGTAGGTAGAGTTCGAGTGAGTCCCGACATTCCGATACTTCCTCTGGAGGTGCCTTAGCAATTGCGGCCCGTTGCCACTTCACCGCAGCTTCGAAGTCTCCCGCTTCTGCGTGCGCTGCAGCGAGCGTTCCCAGATCATACCACGCTGGTGACGGTTCGAGTTCATACGCTCGACTCGCGTGTTCGATTGCGAGCGTTCCGTTTCTAAACTTCGAATCAGGACATGTTGCAAGTAACCAAGCGATTGCATTATGTGTCTCCGCATGTCGATCATTGAGCTCAAGAGCGGACTCGAAATCTGCTAGTGCCAACTCGTATTCCTGTTGCAAGTACCAACAATTTCCACGATTCAGATATACCAACGATTCGGGATATAGACTCAGAGCAACTGAATAGTCATCTATCGCCTTCTCATAATTCTCCAACATGAAACGTGCGTTGCCTCTCGCAGTGTGCGTATACGGATCGTGGTATTCGATTAGTAATGCGGCGGAATAGCAGTCGATTGCTGATTTGTATTCGCCTCGAACGTAGTACCGATCGCCACGTTTCGTGTATCCGGCACTCGTGGTCGGCTCAGCAAAGAACTCTACCCACACGAAAAACGTCGCGGCCAGAGCGAGAAGCGCGAAGGCAACGCTAGCCGCCCGCCAATTGACCGGAGTTCGCTCAAGAATGTCGCTTTCGGTAGACACGTCGCTTGCTTCTTCAGCAATTTGGCTCGCAGGTAGATCCTGTACATATTGCGTGGCATCATGGTGTTCGAGCAAAGCGATTGCCCGCGCGGCGTCTTCGCATCGCACCCACAAACGCGGAGATGTTACGTGGCCGAATGGCAATGCCCCGCCAAGAGCTTCAAGTTGGCCGCCCACCAACTGAGTCTTGATTCCTGCATTCTGCAACATGTCTTGAGCGAGAATGGCTTCTTGAAGATGTGCTGCCGCGAAGACTTCGATTAGTTCCGGGTCTGCCATATCGATGAACTGTTTCGGTGTCCCTGTTTAGCCCCGAGGTCACGACGATGAGGTAAACATAGTCGTTTTGGTCCACCCAGCCAAGCTTTTGGCTCAGGCCGGTCGCATGCCGCCGCGGATCGCTCCAGCCTGCGTCGTACCGTAGCTTCCTGCGAACCTTGGATCGAGCGGACGGCTATTGGGGACGGACAACCAGATTCGGAGGAGTAAGCGTTTGCGATCTGGGTTGGTGTGATCAACGAACTCGCTGCGGCGATGCAACGTTACCCAATTATTCAAGAAGACGACATCGCCGGCTTGCTGACGGAACGACACATGCAGCGACGGATCGTCGGCAAGCTGCTCGATGTAGTCGAGTGCTTCGCGTTGCAAGTCACTCATCGGAGTTGCTCCGGGAACCGAATAGGCTCGTTCGATCAACACTCGCAGGAGGTTCGCTGCGAAGTGTCCTTCATGGATCGAGAAAATCGGCTGTTCGTAATACGGCAGCTCGTTGCCGGTATCAACATTGTGTCGCTGATACCGATACGGCTGCATGAGTACTTCGACCAGATCGGGCCGCTGCTGCAACATCGCGTTATAGATCGCGACCGAACTGACCAGATAGTTCTCACCACCGCTCGCCGCCTGTCGCACGCATAGGAACGAGATCACATCGCACCGATCGGTGTGATAGCTCAGCTTCTTCCTGGAACTTGGACCACGAGCTTTGGGATCGTTCTCCGAGTAACCTTCGTCGCGCACATGAAATATCCGCTCGCCAGCCGGACTTTGCGAAACGGCGGTTCCGATGTGCGAAGTCAGACCCCAGAAGAGCCGAGCGGCTTGCTCTTCGCCGTACCGCTCGATTGGCAAGCCGCGGAGCATCACAGCACCGGAGCCGTGTTCAAGCGAATGCTGGATCGCGAGGAGCTTCTCCGACAGGCTAGGAAGCTTGAAGTTGGCGGCAGAGATATCTTCGAGCTTTAGACCGTGGGCTGACTCTAATGCAGCATCCAGCTCCGCGACAGCAGATTCATCGAAGACCAGTTGCCAATCGTCACGGTTAAGTAACTCTTTACCTCGCCAAGCTGCTGGAATGTTGAAGGCTTGAGGCATTGGCAAAACACTGCGATCAATTGTTCAAAACACAGAGATACGGAGTTCACAGAGTGCCTCTACCGATAAACTCTGTGTCCTCCGTGACTCCGTGTTAGGTAGTGGTACAGTGTGAAATTCCGGAAAGTAGGACGGCCACTCTTGGCCGTCTTTTGTCGGGCAGGAGTGCCCGACCTACGGCAAAGTGTACCACGACCCCGTGTTAGAAGTTCTACAACACGCTGGCGATCGCCGTACACAATCGATCCATGTTCTGTTCGGTCATGCCGGCCACATTGATCCGACCGCCGGCAGTCACGATGTAGACCGCGTGCTTGCTCTTCAACTCATCGACTTGAACCGGCGTCAAACCTGAAAAGGAAAACATTCCACATTGGTCTGCGATAAAGGAAAAATCGTGCTGCGGAGCTTTCTGTTTCATGGTGGCAACAAACAACGTCCGCATCGCATGAATGCGAGACCGCATCTCGGCCAGTTCGTCCTCCCACATGGCTCGCAACTCTGTATCGCCCAATACCGTAGCGACGATCGCGCCGCCATGCTGCGGCGGATTCGAGTAGTTAGTTCGCACCGAAACCTTGGCATGGCTGAGTGCAGCTTGAGCGACATCGGATGTTCCGGCGACCAGCGTCAATGCGCCGACTCGCTCGCTGTACAAGCCAAAGTTTTTCGAGAACGAACTGCAAATCAACGCTTCGCTTCCCGGTCGAACAATCGCCCGCAATCCGGCCGCATCCTCGTCGATGCCCTGACCGAATCCTTGATAAGCGAAATCGATCAGCGGTAGCAGTTTGCGCTCGTGCAAGACATCGGCGATTTGCAGCCATTGCTCGGGCGTGGGGTCGACGCCGGTCGGATTGTGACAGCAGCCGTGCAGCAACACGACGTCGCCTGCAGGGATCCCGTTCAGCGACTTGAGCATCGCATCAAAATCGAGGCCCGTGCCAGACGCGTTGACGTACTGATACGTCTCGACCTTTCGGTCCGCGGCCTCGAAGATCTTGGGATGGTTCGCCCAAGTCGGCTTGCTGATCCAGATGCTGGACGCGGGCAGATTCTGCTTCAGAAAGTCTGCCGCAACTCGCAGGGCACCGGTACCGCCCGGCGTCTGCAAAGCAACGGTCCGGCCGGACGTCAACGCTTCGTGATCCGCCGTGAACAGCAACTCGCAAGCAAGGCGACCGAACTCCGGCAAACCATCGATGCCGAGATAGCCCTTCGATTGCTCTTGCTCGAGCATTCGGCGTTCGGCTTCTTTGACACAGCGCAGGATCGGCGTGGCACCCGACGCGTCCTTGTAGACGCCAACGCTGAGGTTGATCTTGTTCGGGTTCGTGTCCTTTTTGAATGCGTCCGTCAAACCGAGGATCGAATCGGGAGGAGCCATCTCGAAGGTTTCAAACATCGTTCAAGTCCTGATGGTACGATGACTCTCCGAAGCCATCGTGCATGGAGCAAAGCAAGTCTATTCGACGGCCTCGGAGGGCCATCGTACTAAGCAGGATCGCGAAGGCGTTTTGGGGCCGCTTGACGCTTCGCCTTGTCGCGTGGGACAATTATCGTATATCGACGTTTCACTTCGGTGTAGCCCCCTCGGCTCGCCACCAATTCACTCCTGAAAGCTCGTTCATGTCGGATCGCAAAGTAGGTGTCTGGTTTCTCGGTGCGTTCGGGGGCGTCGCAACAACAACCATCGTCGGGCTCGTCGCATTGCGGAGGGGCCTGATCGGCAATCAAGGCCTTGTCACGCAGTTGCCGCTGTTTGAGAAGCTCGGTCTGGTGAGCTGGGACGAACTCGTGATCGGCGGCCACGACATTCGACAGACGACGCTGATGGACGAAGCCATGACCTTGGCCAACGTCAGCCGAGCGATCGACCGGCATATCGTCGAGCAATGCAAAGACGACTTCGCCGAGATCGACGCGAACATCAAGCCTGGAGTCCTGTTCAACGTCGGCCCGACGATTGAGAAGTTCGCAACCGATGCGTTGCGAGCCAAGGTCGAATCACCACGTGAGTCAATCACACGCGTGCAAGCCGATTTGAAAGCCTTTGCCAAACAACATTCGCTCGACCAAGTCATCGTCGTAAATGTCACATCCACCGAGCCGCCCGTCGATACAAGCTCATTGCCCGAGACGTGGGAGGAACTCGCGCCGCTGCTCGACAAGCCGGAGACTTGTCCGCTTGCCGCCAGTTCGCTCTACGCGATCGCCGCTTTGGAGCTGGGATATCCGCACGTCAACTTCACGCCCTCGCTCGGTTCAGCGCCGGCGGCCCTCTGCGATCTCGCGTTACAGAAGGACACTTGCCACATGGGTCATGACGGCAAGACCGGCGAGACGCTGTTGAAGAGTACGTTGGCGCCGATGTTTGCCGCGAGGAATTTGGAAGTGATGAGTTGGGTCGGGCACAACATCTTTGGCAACATGGACGGCAAGGTGCTGGACGATCCGGCGAACAAGAAGAGCAAAGTCACCAGCAAGGATCGGCTGCTACATCAGATCTTCGGCTACTCGCCACAAACGCTGGTCAGCATCGAGTACATCGAAAGCCTCGGCGATTGGAAGACGGCTTGGGACCACATCCACTTCCGCGGCTTCCTGGGCACACCGATGACGATGCAATTCACGTGGCAAGGTTGTGATTCGATACTCGCCGCGCCGCTGGTGATTGATCTCGTCCGGCTCACCGAACGCGCCCATCGCCACGGCGATCGCGGACTGTTAACCTTCCTGGCCAGCTTCTTCAAGAGTCCACTCGGCACCAACGAACACAACTTCGTCAAACAGTTCGAGATGCTCGAAGCCTGGGTCAACGAAGTAGGTTAGGCTTAAGCCTAACATCCCCTCGCAAACGTCACATCGACGGTCGCTACCAAGCCGTCCAGCCACCGTCAACGACCAGATTCTGCCCTGTCATATAACTGCTGGCATCGCTCGCTAAGAAAACGATGGCTCCTTTCAATTCGTGAGGCTGGCCCATTCGTGCCATCGGGCACTTCGGGGCGAGGCGATCGACCAAACCAGCGGGCACCTTATCCGGATTCGGAAAGGCTCCGGGGGACAGGCAGTTGACTCGCACTTGATCCTTCGCCCAATAGACGGCCAAGTGTCGAGTCATATGAATCACGCCGCCCTTGAGAGCGTGATAGGCCACGGGACTCGCCGAGCAGACTCCCTCGTAGGCGTCCGGATAGGAACCGACGATCCCATACATCGAGCCAATCATCACGATATTCGCGGCAACCGCTCGGGCGACGGCTTGGTCACGAACGAGCCTCGCGAGATGAAAGTATCCCGCCGCATTGGCAAGCTGGGCCTTGAATTGCTCAGTTGTCACATCCGTCAAATCGTTTGGCGGACCATGCTGACCGTTGTTCACCAAGACATCCACCGCGCCCGTTCGATCAACGACCGTTTGAAATCCTGACTCGATCGAGGCTTCGTCGAGTTGGTCTAACGCGACTCCAAAGTGCTTTTGTCCGCGGTCGCTGGGGAGCGTTCTGGCGGCTGCATTCGCTCGCTCTTGGTCACGGCTCGCACAGACGACGGTGGCACCGGATTCGGCGAGCGCGTTAGCCATCGCTGAACCGAGATAACCAGACGCACCGGTAATCAAGGCAACTCTTCCTGAGAGATCGAATAGTTCGGAAATGGTACGTTGGTTGGGCATGTTGGCAGTCGCTATTGAGATCGAAGTAGAAGACGAACGGAACGGCCTCCGGCGGATCGCAGTATACGACTCGACTGCCAGCAAAGCACCTGCCGCGTCGGTGTTTACGCAGCCAGGCTCTGAATCCCGGCGCATCGCGGGCCGTTCCGATTCCTAGCCGACGAAGGTATATTGCAACGATTAGCAATCACGAAGCCCCGCGAAGGACCGAGCATGGACTCTGAACTCAAAGATCGAGCCGAAACGATTCAGGAGCAAATCGTCAATCTACGAGACAGTCTTTGACTACGATGCCAAACTCGCTCAGATCGCAGCAATCGAAGCCAAGATGGGGGCTCCGGGCTTCTGGGACAATCAAGAGAAAGCTCAGCAAGCGGTCGGTGAACTCAAATCGCTTCGTTCGCTAATGAAGCCCATTGGTGCTGCGTTGGCTGCGGCAGGCGATCTGGGCGGACTGATCGAAATGGCCGAGGAAGACGAGTCGCTCGCCGCCGAAGTTGCCGCGGAAATCAAGCGGCTTGAGGCCGTGGTCGAAGACCTTGAACTCAAGGCCTTGCTCAGCGGACCGCACGATGCCGAGGGAGCGATCCTGAGCATTCACGCTCGCGACGGAGGCACCGACGCCAACGATTGGGCCGAGATGCTGTTGCGAATGTACATGCAATGGGCTCAGAAGAATGACTACGGCGTCGAGCTGATGGATCGCAATGACAACGAGGAGGCCGGCATCAACAACGCCACGATCGCCATCCGCGGGCCAATGGCCTACGGCTATCTAAAGGGTGAAGCCGGCGTACATCGCTTGGTCCGCATCAGCCCGTTCAATTCGGAAGGCAAACGACAGACAAGTTTTGCCGCCGTCGATGTCTCGCCCGAGATTTCCGACGATTTTGAAGTCGAGATCGACGAGGAAGATGTCCGCGTCGACACGTTCCGAGCCAGCGGTGCCGGTGGTCAGCATGTAAATAAGACCGATAGTGCCATTCGATTGACACACGAACCAACGGGGACCGTTGTCCAGTGCCAAAACGAACGCAGCCAACACAAAAACCGTGCCACCGCATGGAAGATGTTGCGAGCCAAGCTGGCTCGGTTCGAGGAAGAGAAACGCGAAGCGGAAGAGGACGAGCGTTACAAAACGAAGGCCCGCGTTGGCTTCGGCTCACAGATTCGGAACTACTTCTTGCATCCGGATCAACGTGTGAAAGATGCCCGCACGGGACACAGTGCTGGAAACTTCCATAACGTGCTCGACGGCCACATCCAAGATTTTCTCGATTCGTATCTCCGATGGCGAGTCGGCCAGGATCAATAGGCGGGCGGCTGCTCGTAGCGAAGGAACAGCGTCATGGAAGCTCGCGAGCCAATCTCGCTCAGAGCAATGAACTCGGAAGGAGTGGGGCTGCAGGTTCAATTCTTGTGGCGTCTGGATCGCCACTGCCACACGATCAGCCTGCTGGTTAATGGTCGTTCGATTCCTGTCTTGGAATCGGTCGAAGGTTCAAGCACGGAAGTTTGGCCACCCAGTCCGCCGCTACAGCAACTGAGCGTCGAAGAGTTACGACCCAAGACGCAAGTCGCATTGTTGGTCGGGATGGCAGGTAAAAGCCACTGGTCCATCAGCGTCGATCCGATCAGCGATCGAGCGGCATTCGTCTTTGACGTCGCTTGCAGGTCGCGCGAAGTGGCCGAGCAACTCGGCAGTGCGTACAAGCTGCTGGTGGACGAATTCACTAGCACAGGCGACCACGACGCGACGATCGACATCGAAGGCCATTCGCTCCAAATTCACTGCGATCAAGACGGCCCGACAACCGCCGCTGTCAAAAAGGGGCTGCTCGGCCCCCGCATCGAGCCGGTCTCGCTAAGCCCGACGGGAACGACTCGATGGCGTTACACGATCGAGTTGAAGTAATCCGGTGCCATAACGCTGAGATTTCTTCGTCATTGAACGTTCGGATTTAGTCATTACCTCCGTTGTGGCCTTGATTTCGGGGCCATCCAGGACAAAAATAGCCGCTTCCCATTCTCCAGTTGCCTGACACAGGGTGCCGGCCCAGCAAATAGGTTCCGAAATGGTCTTCGAGCATATTGAGAAGCTGAAGCAAGAGTATACGGACAAATACGTTACGGTT
>JACKHN010000027.1 GCA_020638975.1 Planctomycetaceae bacterium | reverse complement strand
GGTCGAACGCGAATTGATTGCCCAGGTGATGCTCGCGTGTAGCAACGTACAGACCAAAGCCGCCGCGAAACTCGGTATAAACCGAAACACCTTGCACAAAAAACTAAAAGAGTACGACTTGGAGTCGTAATGTGGCCATCACGCTACGCTGCGATGAGCCTCGCAAGAGAATAATCCAATGACATCCCTCTCCGGCATGACAATCACTTGCTTCGCCGCGTGCTACGTGGTCGCATTGGCGGTAGAATTGTCGCGACTACTCTTCCGCTGGCGAGTTCCTGCGATTGTACCGCTTTCCGCTTCAGCGCTTGGCCTGCTGGCACACTCACTTTACTTGATCGGTCAAGCACAGCATGAGTTGTCACAACGCGTAACCTCACCGCTATCGAGTTGGTACGACTTTTGTCTGCTCGCTGCGTGGGTCGTTGCAGGTGCGTACTTCGGACTGATGATTCGTCGCCGCGAGAATGCGATTGGCGTCTTTCTGCTTCCACTCGTGTTGGGATTGATCGGAGTCGCGATGTTCTTCCAAGACCGCGCACCGTTCCCCGTGCGCACGGCGAACAGCGTATGGCGTCTTGTTCATGGCTTGACGTTAATGTTCGGTACGACGGCCGTAACGCTGGGCTTTGCGACCGGTTTGATGTATCTCCTACAGTCATACCGACTGAAACATAAGCTCCCACCCAGTCGCGGGCTTCGATTGCCGAGTTTGGAATGGCTTCAAAAGTTCAATCGCGAATCGTTGTTCGTCTCGACCTGCTCGTTGGCGATTGGTTTGATCTCGGGTGTGGTGTTGAATCTGATCAGCAAATCGGAAAGCGGTGGTCAAGTTAGCTGGACCGATCCGGTTGTTTTGTCGTCGGGCGTCCTGTTTTTGTGGCTAACCGTCGTGACGATCTTCGAGGCAATCTATCGTCCCGCACGTGAAGGTAATAAAGTCGCGTATCTTACACTTGCCAGTTTCGTGTTCTTGGGACTGGCGTTGTATTTTGTGTTATTTGGTTCGCATGCCACAGCGAATGCAACAACTCCCCCCGCAACGCGTCGCGTGAGCGAGTCGTTCGCTCGGCGCAGGTCTCACGACATGCTGACTCGCCTTGCCGCACAGGGAGACCTTCGGTCGGAGACATGTGCGGGGTCGGAGACCCTCGCACAGCGTAGCGATTCAATTATCGAGCAATCCGACGGAGGTGTGGCATGAAGCTGCAAGTCGTCGGTTGTAGCCACCACAACGCGTCGGTCGAGATGCGAGAGCGACTCGCGTTCAGTCCTGAGCAGGCTCGCGATGCTCTCTCCCGATTGCGGCAACTGTACCCCGACACCGAAACCGTCGTCTTGTCGACGTGCAATCGCGTCGAACTATATTTCGCGGCCGAATCGGCAGAACGCTTTCCTTCGCATCACGATGTTGTCGAGTTTCTCGCTCAGTTTCACGGACTCGATCCAATCATTGTGTTCAACGAACTGTTCGAGCGAACCGGCGAAGATGCGATTCGGCACCTGTTCACCGTCGCCGGCAGTCTCGACAGCATGGTGGTAGGCGAGGCCCAAATCTTGCCTCAAGTCAAGGAAGCCTACGAGCGAGCGACCGCCGATGACGCAACCGGTCCGCTGACACATGCGGCCTTTCAAGCAGCTATTCGAGTTGCAAAACGAGTCGCCAATGAGACGGCTATTAATCAAAAACGCGTCTCCGTCCCAAGCGTTGCCGTCGGGGACTTCGCGAAGCAGTTCTTTGAGCGATTTGATGACAAAGAAGTGTTGCTCATTGGTGCGGGCGAGATGGGCGAAGAAACACTGCGTTACCTGATCGATGAAGGTGCAAAACGCATCACGATCATTAACCGCAGCCCTGAACGAGCAAGGGAACTGGCCAACCGGATCGCGGGTGAAGTCGCCCCTTGGTCCGAGTTGAAACGCTTGTTAGTGAAAGCGGACCTCGTCGTGACGACGACAGGAGCCACCGAGCCGATCATCACCGTTCAAGACTTCCGCCAGATCCATCATGATCGCGCTCAGCATCCGATCTTCATTCTCGATCTCGCCATTCCTCGCGACTTTGCGCCCGCAGTCAGTGAGTTCGCGGGTGTCTATCTCTATTGCATTGATGACCTCAAGGAAACGTGCCAATCCAATCAGCGGGCTCGCGAGAAGGAGTGGCCCAAGGCGGAACGTATCATCGAAGATGAAACCGCAAAGTTCATGGCCGAGTTACATCATCGCGCCACCGGCCCAACGATCCGACGATTGAAGGAACAGGCCGATCGAGTCAAGGCCGATGAACTTGCGAGGCTGCTGAAGAAACTCCCGGACATTGACGAAGGGACACGAGCGGAGATTACTCAGACATTGAACCGTGTTGTCAATAAATTACTACATCCACCACTCGAGTCATTGCGTGACGAAGCACATCGCGGTTCGCCACATGGACTGGTGGAAGCGTTGAAACGTCTGTTCCAGCTTAAGGACTAAAAACCATGTGGCGGATCGGGTTGTTGCCAAATGCTCATACCGCCATCGACCAGCAGCATCTGACCATGGATGTGCCGTGCGGCGTCGCTGACTAAGAACGCAGCCGCCTCGCCGCAGACGTCTGGTCCCGGCACTTGCCCGTTCGGCGTGTGAAGCTTCATCCAGCGATGCAATGCGGGGTCTTCGTCGATCACCTTCGTGAGCGGAGTTCGCACAAGTCCAGGAGCTAAGCCGTTGACGCGAATGTTGTGCGGAGCGAGCGAGACGCAAAGCGTCTTTACCATCGTAGCGACTGCACCTTTGGACGTGTCGTAGGCTGTGTGATCTGGCTCGGCGAGCATCCCGTTAATCGAACCCGTAAACAAAATGCGGCCCGCCACTCCCTGTTCGATCCAGCGGCGCGCAAAGGCCTGTGTAAGAAAGTACCCGGCGGCGACATTCAACCGCATGGTGTATTCATAGCGTTCGTGCGTCATGTCCAGGAACGGAGTGTCGATAAAAGTGCCCGCGTTGTTTATCAGAATGTCGATTTCAGGCATGATCGCCACAGCTTGATTGAATAACTGCGGGATACAAGTCTCAGTTGGTCCGCTCAAATCGCCAGTCGCCAATTCCGCAGTCACACCCGCGTTCCGGCAAGCCGCCAAAGCTTCTCGAGCCATTTCGTCAGCGTTCAGCCCGTGGATAACCACATCGGCACCGGCCTGAGCCAACGCCTCGGCCATGGCTTGCCCCACTCCCTGCGTCGCGCCGGTGACGAGGGCTTTATGTCCGCGAAGATCGAATGTCATTACGCTTCCTCATTGGTTTCGACTGATGTGCTGCTGCAAGATAGCAACATATCAAATGCCCTTGCCACTTGTGAACCATTCATCGTCCGCAATACTGTAACGTGGCTGTTGCTACTTATCCGTCTCATTGCTTCCCCAGCGTGCCTTATATGACTTACCGATCGCTTCGAAAGTGCGTGGATGACCTTGCTAGGCAGGGGCATTTGATCCGCATCGAAGAGGAAATCGATGCCAAGTTGGAAGCGGCTGAGATCCAGAGGCGAGTCTACCGGTCGGGCGGTCCCGCAGTGCTGTTCGAGAATGTGAAGGGCAGCCAATTCCCGATGGTCTCGAACTTGTTCGGCACGATCGAGCGGGCGAGGTTCATCTTTCGAGACACTTACGAGTCGGTTCGTCGTGTCATCGAGTTGAAGATCGACCCGAACAACTTCTGGCAGCAGCCGACTCGCTACTGGAAGGCACCGCTGACGGCACTCGGCATGTTACCGCGAAGATGCTCAAGTGGACCGGTGCTGGCCAACGAAACCACGATCAGCGAATTGCCGCATCTTGTATCGTGGCCCGATGATGGCGGCGCGTTCATCACGCTGCCGCAAGTGTATTCGGAAGACGTCGAGCAACCGGGGCTCATGCATTCAAACCTCGGTATGTATCGGATTCAGCTATCCGGTAACCGATACGAAAAGGATCGCGAGATCGGGCTGCACTATCAGATCCACCGCGGTATCGGCGTGCATCAAGCGAAGGCGATCCAAGCGGGAAAACCTTTCAAGGTGAACATCTTCGTGGGCGGAACGCCTGCAATGACACTATCGGCGGTGATGCCACTGCCCGAGGGAATGTCAGAACTGACTTTTGCCGGAGCGCTCGCCGGACAACGTATTCGGATGATCACTCGGAAAGATCGTCCAGCAATCTACGCCGATGCGGATTTCTGCATCTCGGGCACCGTTCACCCGGAGAAGAAACTGCCCGAAGGACCGTTTGGCGATCATCTCGGCTACTACAGCTTGGCTCACGACTTTCCCGTGCTCACCGTCGACAAGGTCTATCACCGACGCGATGCGATCTGGCCGTTTACCGTTGTCGGGCGACCGCCCCAAGAAGACACGGTGTTCGGCCGACTGATTCATGAACTGACCGGCCCCATCATCCCGACGGTGATTCCTGGTATCCATGCGGTTCACGCTGTGGATGCCGCGGGCGTGCATCCGTTGATGCTGGCGATCGGCAGCGAGCGTTATACGCCGTATCAAGACAGACGAGAGCCAGCGGAGTTGCTTACGCAAGCGAACGCCGTCCTCGGCCAAGGCCAGATGTCGCTCGCGAAGTATTTGATGATTATCGCTCGCGAGGATGATCCTGATCTAGATATTCACGATATCGAGTCGTTTCTGTGTCACTTGTTGAAACGCGTTGATTGGCAGCGCGACCTGCACTTTCAAACTCGGACGACGATCGACACACTCGACTACTCAGGCAGCGGCCTGAATCAAGGCTCGAAGCTGGTGCTGGCCGCCGTCGGGCCGCCGATTCGCGAGTTGCCCACTTCGTTCGATGGCGACTTGCGATTGCCCGCCGACTTCTCGGAGCCGAAGGTGTGTCTGCCGGGAGTGCTCGCAGTGCGTGGGCCCGCTTATTCAGCTGATGCCAGCGGTAGCGATGTTGCTGTCGAGAACTTCTGCAACGGTTTTCGCGACAACGACGCGATCAACCGGTTCCCTCTAATCGTAATAGTCGACGAGAGTGACTTCACGGCTCGCACGTTGAGCAACTTCCTGTGGGTCGTCTTCACACGCAGCAATCCCGCCGCCGATGTTTATGGAATTGGTGCATCAACGCACCAAAAGCATTGGGGGTGCCGTGGCAGCTTGGTCATCGACGCCCGCATCAAACCCCATCACGCACCACCGTTGATCGAAGACGCCGAAGTCACCAAAAGGATCGATGCCATGGCAGCTCGCGGCGGTCCATTGGCGAAGTACCTGTAAATGAATCTGTTCGCCACTGCCATTGCTTCGCTGCTTCTTGCTCATCTCGGCTACGAGTACGTGCCGTGGTGGGGCAATATGCTGTTGGCGATCTGGATCTGGAGCTTCGGTGCCAACGTCGGTAGCTTTATGAACGTGGTGATCTTCCGCGTGCCAGCCGGGATGAGTGTCGTCTACCCTGGATCGAAATGCCCCAAGTGCCTGAATCACATCGCTTGGTACGACAATATCCCCATACTCAGTTGGCTGTGGCTGCGAGCGCAATGCCGCCATTGTGCCTTGCCGATCTCGTCGCGATATCCCACGATTGAAGCCGTTGTTGCGGCGGTGTTTTTGACCTTGGCGTTCGTGCAGCCCGTTTCGGGCGGAATGAATCTGCCCTATTTGAACGATCACCATCATCGAGGCTTGGATGTCGCGCTGTGGTTGATGTACGCCTATCACGTGTTACTGCTGTGCGTTCTGATTTGCGCCGCGATGATCCGTTACGATCGGCAACGGACGCCAAATCGCCTATATATCCCCGCTCTATTCATCGGTCTCGTGGCACCTTCGATTTGGTCGCTCCTGCCTTTGATACGCGTCGACTTGCAGTTTAACTGGTTTCCCCTGCGACCAGTTGCCTTCCATGCAGTTCACTACATGGATGGACCGATTAGCTGGAATCTAACCGCCTGGCAAGCCGAATTGTGCAATAGCTTGATCGGACTCGTCGTAGGTTTGTCGCTCGCCGTGCTTCTCTCACGTTTCGGTAAATCGGAACGCCGCCGTTTGCTTCCTGCGGAAGCACCTGCGGTTGCATTGATCGGGCTATACCTTGGCTGGCAAGCCGTGTGTCTGATCGTCGCGATCGCTTCCGTGGGTGATCTGTTGTTTACCGTGATCTCTCGGGTGAGTTCAGGGCGATCGCGAATCCCTTGGACAGGACAACTGGCGGCAACGACGTTTCTCTTTCTATTGCTCTGGGGTTGGCTTATCGAATTCTTCCCCTGGCTCGGCGCCGACGCAACGATAGCTACATTCGGAATCGCTGCCGCCATTGGCATTGTCTTCAACTCCCTTGCTACGAGATTCGCCACTCCCAATGAGTTCGTAGAATCGAATTACTTCGCAAAGGAATGCGACGTTCACCCAGACAGGAACAGAAACGAGATCCCCATGCCCAGACCCATCGAAGGCAACACGCACGCGATCCTCAATTCGCCAAGTTATCGGTTGGCGGAAGAGGATACGGACTTTTTGAAGCAAGACGCATTGCGACCGGTGCGTCTGCAACTCGAACTGCTCAAGCCCGAAATGGTGTTGGCCGAGCATGGAATCCAATCGACCGTTATAGCGTTCGGCGGAACGCAAATTGTCGAACAGCACGAGGCCGAGTCGCGACTTGTACGAGCTCAGCAATTGCTTGCCGAGGCAATCGACGATCCTCAAGCACGACGAGCGGTCCAACGCGCGGAACGTGTTTTGGCGAAATCAAAGTACTATGACGCGGCTCGTGAGTTCAGTCGTCTTGTTTCTTCGAGTTGCCAAACGAACGGTGAGTGCGACTACGTGATCACAACCGGCGGCGGTCCCGGTGTGATGGAAGCGGCGAATCGAGGTGCTTACGACGTGGGGGCGAAGTCGATTGGATTGAATATCACGCTTCCGCATGAACAGGTCCCCAATCCTTATATCACGCCGGAATTGTGCTTTCAGTTTCATTACTTCGCGTTGCGTAAGATGCACTTTTTGTTTCGCGCCAAGGCGTTGGTCGTGTTTCCCGGCGGATTTGGGACACTCGACGAATTGTTCGATGCGTTGACGCTTCGGCAAACGCATCGCATGCAGGCCATTCCGATCATTCTGTTTGGGCGCGAGTATTGGAATCGCGTGATCGACTTCCAGTTCCTGGCAGACGAGGGAGTGATCGCCGACGAACATCTGGATCTGGTCGACTACGCCGAGACGCCGGAGGAGGCTTGGGAGATCATTACGAAGTTTTATAGAAGTGATTTGCGCGATGAGCAGGCTTGAGTCACTCTTTGGAACCGCTCGTCCAGTTGCTTTAGTCACGGGCAGCGGAGCGCCGCGTCTTGGAAACGCGATCGTACGCTCGCTCGCCGCACGCGGGTACCACGTCGCCATTCACTCGTACCGATCGTCCGACGAAGCGGAGCAAACCGCCGCCGAGTTGCGGCAAGAAGGAGCGAACGTATTCGTGTGCAACGCGGACGTCAGCGACGAACAGCAAGTTCGCAACATGGTCGAGGCTGTTAAGGCTCACTTCGGACGGATCGACGTGCTCGTCAACTGTGCCGCCATCTGGAAGCCAATGCAACTGGAAGCAGTCACCGCCGCAGAGGTGCGTCGCAACTTCGACATCAACACACTGGGGACGTTTCTGTGCTGTCAGCAGGTCGGCTTACTGATGGCCAGTCAACCGAACGGCGGCGCGATTGTTAACGTAGGCGATTGGGCGATCAAGCGCCCGTACCTCGACTACGCAGCTTACTTCCCTTCAAAGGGAGCGATCCCGACCCTGACGCGCGATCTCGCAATCGAACTTGCCAATCGCAATCCACGTGTCCGCGTCAACGCTATTCTGCCCGGTCCCGCGATGGTGCCGACCGGACTGTCGGAGGAAGAAAAGCAAGCCGCGATAGACAATACGCTGGTAAAGCTGGCCGGGGCTCCTCGGCATATCGCGGACGCGGCGATCTTCCTGATTGAGCATGAATTCATCACGGGCATTTGCCTGCCAGTGGATGGCGGACGGACTATCCACTCCCCCTCCTAGCGGCGGCACGACAAGTGTCGCGGCAGTGGCTGGGGCTGAGTCCGCGAAGCCCCGGCTGTACATGAGCTCGGAACAGCCGTGGCGTCGAAGACTCCGCCACAGCCACCCACTCGAACTGTGAACTATCCCACGGTTCGAGTTCGTACCCAGGTTAGAATGATCTGTGCTGGGACGGCCTGCGCCAGCCAATATTTGCCCCACGCCGCCGGTTGTTGGTCCGCGGGCTCCGTGCGATACTTGTGCTTCCCGCCTGAACACCGATTTTCCTCGCCGCAAAGGATATTCCTCCATGTTTCGACGATTCTGTTGTGCGCTACTAGCAACTTCACTCTTAGCAGCTTTTGCCGTTTCGAGCCCACTACAAGCCCAAGACGAAGTGGCCAAGCCGGTCGATCAGTACGCTGTGCCGGAAAACGATGTCGCAGCGATCGTTGATTTCCTGAATCGCCTGGAAGCCTATCGTCCGACAACGACCGAAGAGGTTCTGGCCTATCGCCAACATGCGCGCAAGGCTTTAGAGACGGCTGCAAATCGCATCGTCAAACTAGAAAAAGACAAGACGTCGGACGCATATCGCAAAGCGACAGTCATAAGGTTGCAACTCGGTCTTTCGGATGTTCAGCACGGAACCGCCGAAACCCAACAGAGTTTCTACAAGGACGTCCTTGCTCATCTCAAATCTGCCAAGGCACCTTCTCAGCAAGACCTCGCTCTGGCATACACGTTCGGCCAAGTCATCGAGCAAGTCGGAAACCTCAATCTCGCCAAGGAAGCTTATACCGAATTCGGCAAGTACTTCTCGAAGAGTGACGACGAAAAGTTGGCAGGTTATGGCGAAATGATGGCAGGGACGGCTCGTCGGCTCGAACTGCCCGGGAAAGAAATGAATCTTGAAGGTACCACTACCAGCGGCGAAGCATTCGATTGGAAGGCTTATCGCGGCAAAGTTGTGTTGGTCGACTATTGGGCCACATGGTGTGGACCGTGTGTGCAGGAGTTGCCCAATGTTCTTGAGAACTACGAAAAGTATCATGACAAAGGCTTTGACGTCGTCGGTATCAGCCTAGATACAGACCCCGCGAAACTTAGCCGTTTTATCGCCGAACGCGAGCTTCCGTGGGTGTGTTTGTTCGAGGAAGGTGCCGGCACCAACAACGCGATGGCGAAACGCTATGGTGTGATGCGAATTCCGACAACGATGCTGCTGGACCGCGAAGGCAAAGTCGTCGCGATGGATGTTCGCGGCGGCGAACTCGGTCGCCAATTGGCCGCACTTCTAGGACCAGTCGAAGAGAAAGAATCTGCTCAATAGTTCACTGCGATACCACGCTGGCAGGAAGATCCGACCGATCGTCTTTGTGCCATTCGGTCGGAACTCGCGCTGCCGTCCGCTTCTGTTTTGCATAGAATAGCGGCCAACTTTCACCAACGAGGTATACGCATGTCATTGAAATTCACGGTCGTTGCAACGCGAAGTCTTTGTGTTCTTGGGCTCTGCGCGTTTCTGGTCGGTTGCGGCACCGAATCCGAGCCGATTACTTCCAAATCAACGAACTACGAAGTTGGCGGTGACACGCCGGGTGATGCAACGTCCGCAGCGGCACCGGCGACAGGCCAGTCGGCTTCGACTTCCATCGCCACCGAACAAACGACTCCCAAGCGGCCGACACCTATGAATCAACCTCCGGCGGCAGTAGCCAGTTCGCCGGATGTTGTCCAGCCGACGGTCGAACAGATTTTGAACGTGATGCGTCGGTTGCAGCAGCAGCAACCCAAGCAAGGCAGTGAAGACGAGGTGATCGCTGACTTTGTCAACATCCAGACGCAAGTCATCCAAGCGGCTGAGATGTTGATAGAGATGAAGCCTGGCGACGACGAAATCCAGGAAGCTGCTCAGGCGAAGATTGAAGCGTTGACGGCTGTCTCGCAGTTGGGTGCCGACGGAGCGATCGAGCAGTTGTTTGCGTTCACCGAAGAACTTGAGAAGCATCCCAGTGAGCAGATCCAAGCATTCGCTCGCCAGCAATCATTCATCACGTTATTGAATGCCTTCTCGACCGATCAAGTTTCCGACGCCCAGAAAGTCATCGACGCTTATAAGCAACTCGCCGCCCAACAACCAAAAGAAGGTGGCTTGCTGCAGTTTGGACGTGATGTATCTTCGCGATTCATCGAAAAAGGGATGAACAAACAGGCAGCCGACCTGCTGCTTTATACCGCAAGTTTGGTCCAACCCACGGAGGACCCACGGCTTAACGCTGCCGCGAATTCTCTGATCGAGCAAGCGAAGTTTGCAGAAGTCGACTTGGGTGCCAGGTTGAATGCGGTCGCGGATAAAGAAGAGGGAGCGATCGAGAAGTTTACTGAGATGCTTAACGCATTGACCGCCGGGGAAACCGTAGGCGCTACGACACTGCAGACCTTGATGCAAATCGCTAGCATGCTGGAAGGACAACATGGTGACGCGGCGGCAAAAGTCTACGACGTGCTTGAAGTGTCGATCGGCAAGACTTCAGAAGCTGAATTAGGCGAGGTGATCAAAGAGTCGATCGATAAGTACCGACTGCGTTCCAGCATCGTCGGCAAGCCGTTTGCGCTGGAGGGCAACTTGATTGATGGCACGCCGTTCGATTGGAGCCAGTACAAGGGCAAAGTTGTGTTGGTGGACTTCTGGGCCACCTGGTGTGGCCCGTGTTTACAAGAGATGCCGAACATTCGTGCCAACTACGAAAAGTATCGCGAGCAAGGTTTTGAAGTGGTTGGCGTCAACCTGGACGAAGAAGCCCAGGAACTGAAGGACTTCAACGCGCTGCAGCCACTTCCTTGGCCTAGCGTCCTGAGTGCCGATCCTGCTGCCGTGGGCTGGGATCATCCGATGGTGATAAAGAATGGCGTGGCGGCGATTCCCTTCTTGGTGCTCGTTGATCGCGAAGGCACGGCGATTGCACTGAATACCCGTGGCTCTGCACTCGGTGAGAAACTGGCCGAACTATTTCCGGAACCGACCGCTCCCGCGGGCGAAGTTCCTGCGGCAACGGAATCGGCTAAGCCTGCTGCTACTGCCACAGAGCCTGCCCCTGCCGAGACAGAGAAGGCACCGGATACCGATCCGGCGCCGACGCCGAAAAAGGCCGAGTCCGCTCCCGAGTAGATCGATCAGGTTGCTCAAAGAAGGAATTTACGGAAGGCACACGTCGACCGTGGACGGAATCGACTGCAGTGGCGCGACAACGGGTAACGTAGGTTCCGGTGGTGCGGAACTGGGTACTGACAGAAAGCGGCCTCCGTTCTCATACCAGCCGTGGCCACTAAAACGGCACCACGTCAAATCCATCAGCATTTCGACTCGGCCCTGTGACTCGCAGTCAAAACTTACGATTACACGACGATGCGACACAGGTTGCTGGTAGTAGAAATCGAGCCCTTGATTCGAGAGGTGCTTGCCAAGCACAACGATTGGATCTCCAAGCACATCGCCGCGAGTGTTCACCGGGATCAATCGAACCGGATACGGAAAAGGATGTCGCTTCTGGCGTCGTCGCTCGTCGTGTGTCCGATTGGGCGAAGCCCCGCGTAGTGCGAATTGCACGCAGCGTTCAATTTGCTGATCTACACCGGTCCAACGACGCGCATTGCTGGAAGATTCGTTTTGCAAAGAAATGCCCTCACGACCGAGTTTGTGTCCACAGATCTAAAAACCTCTGGGCCCCTTGGCTCGTGAAGCTGCGCGAATGGCAAATCATGAAGAGCCATTAGTCATATACGTTGGGAATCGGTCGTTGTCAAATCGTGTCCCGCCGAACGAAGCGTCTACGATGGGGACAGGAGGGTGCCGCTCGGCACCGTTCCTCCCACACGACCGGGCATACGGGTCCGTACCACGGCGGTTCGGCTGGTGGAACTTTCGGGGCAGGTTCCAGAAGCCGAGGTGATCCCATCTCGGTCAAGCACGCGCGTGAGAACGACATGTTTAAAGCTGGGCTGCGGCTGACGTGCCAGTCGCGTTTACTGCTACCGGCGGTTCGGGGCGGCAAGGCCATTGCCGATCCCACGTCGCTGCAATTCTGCGAACCGGCGGGTGCCAGTCTTCCACTACTTCCAGCGTATCACCTCAACCGACGGTGAATCCAACTGTCGAAGTCCCACAGTACCGACGGGGTTTGGCAGAAGCCAAAGTAGCCTCGCCAGCCCAGCAGGTAACTGCGAAGTTCGCTGACGACGCTCAGCAGGGGCAAGCCTCGATTACGCTTAGTCTGTTGAAGGATTTGTGAGAGAAACGCCCCGATGATTCGGTCGCGATGACACTCGACATAATTTTCGAGTTGTGTCACAAGCATTCCATCCATACCAGCGACCCGGCAGCCAAGTGCCCGCCGCCGTTGGCAATGAGTTCCGCCATTGGTTAGTGGTACACTTTGCCGTAAGTCGGGCACTCCTGCCCGACAAACGACGGCCAAGAGTGGCCGTCCTACTTTCCGGAATTTCAAACTGTACCACTACCCGCCATTGCGAGATCGACGTTTGCGGGGTCGCAGATGGACTCCATTAACCAGTCACTACTTGTCGTGCTTTCGGTGAACAAGTCCGTCGCTGACAACACCGTCCCTTCGTCACGGGCCCGCCGGATTTACAGCACTGGCCTTTGATGGATGGGCGACTTCGTTGTTTCATGGCAACTCGTCCCACCGGCACTGCCTACTATCCGATTCCTGTGCGTCGGACCGCGACTTTGCTCGACGCTTCCTACAGCCCCCACCTCGCGACGACGCTCTAACGTTGCGATACTCCTGCACCGCTATCAAGTTGGACAAGGGACTAGTATCCTCAGGTTGAGAAACATGCCTGGCAGACACAAAACGACCGCTCAGTGAGAACTGAGCGGTCGCCATTTCAATGTCCGTCGAGCAAACTACAGACTAACGCGTTCAAACGTCATATGACTCGCAAAAACACCCACGCCCCGGCACGCAACAGCCACGTTCGACATCCTTGTGGTCAGGGCCGAGGATATGCTGAGTCTTGTTGCACCAGCAGTACTGGCTGCCTTCTTCGTCGGGATGTTCCGGCGTGCGGATTTCGCCGGTGACGTAGATTGCTTTGCTGCGGAGATGAATGCAGGCGGGTTCACTCACCGGACGCTGCTCGTCGTAGTACTTCTTGAAAGCCATGGTTAAAACCCTCCTGTTTCGTAGCCAGCGGCCAGCAAGATAGCTCGTTTGACGGCTACCTTCGCCAGTTGCACCTTGTACTCGTTTTGGGATAACGGCGTCGCACGCGATACGGCGGCCTCGCCAGCTGCCTCGGCCAATGCTACGTCCACCTTGCGACCCCGCAAGACAGCGATCGCCTCTTGTGAAATCCAAGGCATCGGAGCGACTTGCCCGAGCACAACATTCGCATCTTGGACGATTCCAAAGCCGTTGAGCCGCAACGCAGCTGCAGCCGCAGCAAGCGGATAGTCCGGCCCTTCGCCATGCCGCACTTCGTACGTGGCACAAGTGCGACCTTCGATCGGCGGCAAAACGATGTGCGAAACGAACTGGTTCGGCGCGAGGACGTGCTCCCGCTGGCCTTCACGTTGCGGCGAGCGGAAGAACTCGGCCAGAGGCACGAATTGTTCGGCATCATCCGGCCCAAGTACTCGTAGTTGAGCATCGAGTGCGATCAGTGCCGGTGCAATTCGCGAACTGTTCACGAACTTCGCCGGGCCGCTGTTGCCGAGGATGGCATGAAACTCGTTGGCTCCTTCCGCAACGCCTTGGCTTAGCAGTCCATCACCATTTCGATAGAACCAGCAACGAGGACGTTGGCAAACTTCGCCGCCGAGCGTTCCTTGGGCTTGCAGCTGCATACTGCTAATGCCTCGGATCGCTTGTTTGATGGCGGGGTACACGTCCAAATACGGATGAGCCAGAATGTCATCCAGCGTTACGGTCGCGCCAATCGAGACACTACCGTCCGGCAACTCGTCGATCGACTTCAGTGTCGGCACGTCCATGATATTCACGACTCGATCCGGCGTGACGATCATCTTCTTCATCAGTCCGACCAAGTCGGTACCGCCGGCCAGAATCTCCGTCTTGCCGGGCTCGGCCGACAGGAGCTGGACGACTTCCGCCTCGGTGCGAGGCGATGCGTATTCAAATGCTTTCATGATTTATCTCCCAGAGCACCGTCGCGTGGCGCGACGGCACGGTTATGCTTTGGCCAGGGCGTCGAGAACGCGTTTCGGAGTTAGTGGAACGACGGGCACACGAACACCCAGAGCATTCGCGACGGCGTTCGCAATCGCGGCTTTGGGGCTGATCGCTGGCGGCTCGCCGTTGCCGATCACGCCGCGTTGTCGCTCGCTTTCGGGTTCATACAAGTCCACCACCAGTTCACCGATATCGCCCAAGCGAGCCAGCTTGTAATCCGCTAACTCGGCGTTGACGAACGCACCAGACTTGGGATCGGTAATCCGTCGCTCGTACAGTGCGGCCGCGATTCCCATGATCATGGCGCCATAGATCTGGCTCTTGCAGGTCTTTGGATTGATGACCAATCCTTGATCCTGTACGGCCACGAACTTCTTCACCTTGATCACGCCAGTCTCCTTGTCGACTTCGACGTGCGCCATCTGCACACCGCAGACGCCACTGCTGGACAGCGTGCTCACGTCGCCACGCTTGTAGCTCGCGTTGATCTCCAGCGGCTTCATGCCCAACAGCGTGCAAGCCTTCTTCCACGCGATGGACTTGTCGGAACCTTTGACGCGGATCTTACCGCCAACTGCTTCCAAGGAAGCGGCATCGACACCGAGTTCCTTGGCAGCCAACTCGAAGAGTTTGTCCAGCGCATCCAGACCCGCGCGGCGATGTGATTCACACACACCGCCCACGGTGGTACTTCCGCCGGAGGCACCGCTGGCCGGGTACTTCGAGCTACCGATGTTTACGCGGACTTGATCGATGCCCAGTCCGAACGTTTCGGCCAGGACTTGGGCGATCACCGTCCGCGTACCCGTTCCTAGATCTTGCGATCCGCAGAACGCTTCGACGCTGCCATCGGGCGAAACTTTCAAACGGCAATCCGAGTTGTTTGCCGTCCCTCCCCACGTGTGCAAAGCCATCCCAAGGCCGTCAACGATTGAGCCTTTCGCTTTGCCTTTGCCGTGTGGGTGCCAATTGGCCTTCCAGTCGATCAATTCGGCACAGCGTTCCATCTCGGCGAGATAGACATTGGCCGCGTCTGGATGTTGCGAATCGACGTTACCGGCACGCAGGTTCGCCGCGAACACGTCATAGCTGTTCGCTCCCATCTTGGCTGCCATATCATCGATCGCCGTTTGCGACATCGCACAGGCTTGCGGATGGTTTGGAGCACGCCAAGCACGCGACTGGGCCGTATTCGTCGCCACCGTCGTAGCGATGCGGCGATAGTTCTTCGGCCGAATTACATAGGGCATCACCGTCTGGCTGACGCCACCACCTTTGTAACCAGCGGTTCCCCAGTGCACAGAATCCCACACGGTGAGGACACCGTTTTCATCCGCACCGATCTTGACGTTGATGTAACCCGAAGGTCGATTGCCCGCGATCTTTAGCTCTTGGTCTCGTGACAAGAGAAACTTGATCGGGCGACCCGTCTCCTTCGAGATCTTGGCCGCTGCGACCCCCCAGTAATCGGGCGCAAACTTGCTGCCAAAACCACCGCCGATGTAATCGCACTTCACTTCGACATCGCTCGACGTGATGCCGAGGTCATTGGCAAAGCCTTCATCGGTGCCCGAGACGTTCTGTGTCGAGAGGTAAGCCAGAAGCTTGCCGTCTTTCCATTCGACCGTCGATCCATGCGGCTCCAAGCAACAGTGCGTGATCGCATCGATGCCATAGTAGCCTTCGACGACATACTTCGACTCTTTCAGCAACCGGGCGATTTCCTTCTCGACGAATTCGTCTTCATCGTCGTCGTCACCCGGTTCGCGTTCGAGTTCCGTTTTGCCGCCACCTTTGCCTGTGCGGCCAGCTTTCTCGGCGGCTGCCAGATCTTCATCATCAACAAACACGGGAAGCTCGTCGTATTCAAGCTTGATCGCGGCGACTCCGGCTTTCGCTGCGGCTTCGCTTTCGGCAGCAACCACGGCGAGCAACTCGCCTTCCCATTCGACTTCGCGGCCAACAGCGGCGTGCTCGAAGATATGAACCGCCACCACGCCTGGCGTCTTTTCGGCGGCACTCACATCTAGCTTGGTGATCTTGCAATGCGCATGTGGGCACCCGAGCGCCACGGCGATCAACTGGTTCTTCAGATTGACATCGTAGGTGTATTTCGCCGCACCCGTCGCCTTTGCCATGCCGTCAAGTCGATCGACTTCTTTGCCGATGACTGCGGTTGCTTCGCGACTCGGCCAAGTATATTCGGCCATCAGTTGCCTCCTTTCGCCACAGAGATCGCGGCTTCAACGATGTTCGCATACGTGCCGCAACGACAGATGTTGCCGTTCAAGCCACTTCGGATTTCGGCTTCGCTGGCGTTGGGCTTCTTGTTTAAGAACGACCGTACCGCCATCACAAAGCCTGGCGTGCAGAAGCCGCACTGCTCGGCGTCGTATTTGACGAACGCTTGTTGCACTGCGTCGCCTCCGAGACTTTCAACGGTCTCGATCTTCTTGCCAGCTGCTTGCAGAGCCAGGATCGTCGAGGCGGTCATTGGTTTGCCATCGACGAAGATCGTGCTGGCACCACTGCTGCCGTCGGAACTGACGGGCTTGGCGCCGGTTAGGTCGAGTTGGTAACGCAGCACTTCGAGCAACGTCGTACGGGGTTCGGCTTTGACCTGATGGTCTTTGCCGTTCACGTTCAGCGTGATGGTCGTCTCGCCGCTGATAATTTGAGGTGATTGATCTTGGAAGGCATCGGCGGTTTGCGTCTGCAACGCAGTCGCGGCGGCGATGGCGCCCGACCCGCGAAAGAAATCGCGGCGATTGAAGCCCGATTTCTTAGCAGCTTTGTTTTTCAGATCCGTCATGAATGCACCCTACATGGTTGTGTGGCGAAACGGCGGACGGACAAGACGACGTCAAATCGAAGTTCCGTCCTTTGAAGCACCGCCGATTATACGAGTTGCGAGGCGCGATACAACTAAGCAACGGCGAATTACGGATCGGGAGAAAAGTCGTACCCAGGCTCCCGCCTAAAAGCCCGAGAAATCATTCGGTGGCAGGTTCCGCGACCTTCTGCCGCCGAAATTCGATTGGTCCCTGGCAGCATTCGCACTCTTTTAGTTCGAACATGGCGATCGAACAGATTTCGCACCAATAGTCGACGTCATATTTGCCATCCTCAGCCAGCTCAAAAACTCGCAAGATCTGAACCGGTGGCAAACCTGGATATTGCCGTACGAGTAACTCCACCTTCATCTTGCGAAGACGCTCGTCGCGACGAAACGCTCGACCACGAATGTCTTCGACGATCGGATAGAGCTTTCCATCGTCGGACTCTAAAGCCAGAACGCGTTCGCCAGCTTCGGGCACGGACTTGATGCCATGCAGCCGTGTCATGGCTTCGGCGAGCCAGACGACTCGACCGCGAATCGACTTCGTTGCATACGGTGGGGACTCTTGCGGCACAGGCTCTGCGAATATGTCGCTCGCTGGGAACATCAGCGAAGTCACCAAGAACAACACAAGCGTCTGCAGGTGCCATCGATTCACGATTGACTGGCTCCGAGTCTTGTCGTGCGTAGTCGCGGGCGAGCGATGCCTTCGGCTACCGGTTAAACGAATATGCCAACACGCCTTCCTTGAATGCCGACGCTTTCCTTACTTCGTTCGTTACTCAGCCGCGACTCCGTATACCACGAACTCAACCAAGAGAGCTTTGTCCGCTTTCGTTTTGCCTTCGAGTCCGACGATCCACCAGTCGTGGTCTTCGTTGTGACGCATCGAGAGCGGCTTGGCGTCTTCTTCGACTCGCTGCATCGACAGGAGTGCTGGGTGGCTGGAGCCTGCGGCTTCGGCACTGCGCTCAGCGAGCGAACTGTAATCCAACACGTCGGGCGACTCGTCAGCGGCTGCCTGCAACAAGAGCAAGAAGTCTCGTGTCAGCGAAGTACCTACATGCGAGCCGTCGACCGGCTGCTGTGCGTAACGAAGTGTATAGACACCGGTTTCGATGTCTTGGTCACGATAATCCGATCCCTTTCGAGAGTATCGTACCACTCCCATTAGCTGGCCCGGGGTGAAGGGATACAGCAATGCCGAGGTAGCTTTGAAATCGTCTTGCGTCTCCCATTGCTTGCACAGCCAGATGTCACAGAACGTCGTACTCGTTCCGCGGATCACGCGTGCACCGGTCGTAGCGAGCGTCGCGGCGATGTCCGCCGAGATCTCATCGGCGGGAGCTGGTTCATCCAGCGGCTCGACGCGATAGTCCGCGGCGTAGAGATTCGTGGTGGCGAATAAGAGAAGGAGAGCAGAAGCAAGTCGAAGTCTCATCGAAAAATCTCTTCTTTGGAAGGTGGGGCGTATGATTGGGGATGGGTGCGCGAGGCAGGACATCGAGCGCAGTAATGCCATGTCAGACGAGTATAGTCCGAATCCAGAAGCCGAACAAATTGATAGCGACTCGATGTGCTCGTACGCGAAATTTAGTACGCAAATTTCGCGACGTAAGCACTTCTTGCGCCGGGAGTCGACCAATTCGTTCCGAGACCACGACCGTGAAATTCGCCGACCTCGGTGACGCCGGGAGCGAAATTCACCAACTCGGCGAGTGGTGGGTAGTAGGCGGACTCATTGGAGCAAATACAGTCATCAGGTCGGGCGCGGCGAGTTTCTAGTTGAACGGATTTGCCGACCGAGAGTTTGCCCTTCAACTCGAATTCGTCCAGCGACATTGCGATCGGAGCATCGTCTATGCGCACCACGGCGCTGCCGGCTTTGCCCGAGTGTGTCTTCGCGAAATCGATCAAAGCGTCCCGACGGGGCCCTTTGGCGGTATTGTCAACGAGGATGACGGATTTCACCTCGCCGGCACCTTCGATGCCCTGAAAGCCCAGCGTCTTGGAGGTTTGCAGCGCCATCACGACACTTAAGCCCGAAAGGTCAATCCCGTTGTGAGTGCCGTCCAGGATCGTCCAGGCCATGACGGCTTCTTTACCGGCCAGCCCGACCTCGGCGTTTGCAAAACAGGGGCCCGTATAGACCTGACACGTTCGGCTTTCCATGTAGTGTCCCGAGATCTCGGAACGCGCCACGCTGGTTGATAAGACGAATACAGCAACCGTCAGGGTCGCGATTGATCGAATCCGAGCCATGATCCAGTCCTCACAATGTTGGGCAGCAGAAGAATGGAAATCTATTCCACTGGCGGTTATTCTAGCCTTAGCGAAATCGACGGTCTAGCCGAACCGATCGAGCGGCTTCTAGTTCACGGCTCGTTTCTGAATGATATGCCTATGTCCAAGCTGCCCGATGCCTGTCGTCCGCAGGCCTACGAACTGTTCGCTGAGCAGTTGCCGATCATCGAGACGACGGCGGGACTGCTGAACGCGGCGATTGCGATCTCGATGCACGCGCTGGACGATGTCGAGCCCGGGGCGATCGACGAACAGCTGCAGGATCTGGTCCATCGCGTCAGTTCGCGAGTGCGGAGTCAATCGAGCGAGGCAATGTTGGCTCACTTCCACGACGTGCTATTTGATGAAGAAGGCTTTCAAGGTAACAGCGAGGACTACTACAATCCGCTGAACAGCTATCTTTCGACCGTACTGGAACTGAAACGCGGCATTCCGATTAGTTTGTCGTTGATCTACAAGGTGATTGGCGAGCGAGTGGGGCTTGAGATCGAAGGGGTCAATTCGCCCGGTCACTTCGTTTGTCGCGTGATGACGGCGGATGGTTGGATGATCGTCGATCCGTACGTCGGCGGTGGTGTGTTAACCGCCGAAGAAGCATTCCAACGCATGGAACATGTCACGGGGCGGCCCGTGCCGCGAACGCCCGAGTATCTCGCGCCGGCTACTCACTCGCAGTGGTTGTCGCGTATGCTCGTGAACTTACAACACATTTTCGCGACGAACGAGTGTCGCAGTGATCTGGCGGCGATGAGTGAGTTACAATCGCTGCTGGATTACTCCGTTTATTAACATCAAGGAAGGTTCGGTTGCCGCGATGAACGGCGATGAGTTGCGGAGGGAGTTGGTGTGCCCTGCTTGTGCAGCAGTCGAACGATGCGGCTACGCACAAATGCTGAAACGGTTACAAGGTGCCGGGGTAATGCGTCGCAGCAAGGATCCGGAGCCATCGCTCGTCAAAGAGTTGTTCGAGTCAACGGCGAGTCGATTCGCGTGCGCGACGTGCGAGCATGTGGGACTCAAAACTCGCGAGGCCACAGAGGACGACTGGGATGACTGGGGCGGGGCCGTTGCATGCAAAGGTTGTCGCCAACCCATTCCTCGCGAGCGACTAGAGATCTTCCCGGGAACAAAGCTTTGTGCCGCTTGTCAGCAGAAAGACGACTCCGGTGCGAACGACGAGCCAGAGTACTGCTCACGTTGCGGCGACATTATGTCGGTTCGATTGAAGAGCGGCACGAGTCGTTATGTAATGTCCTGTCCGAGTTGTGGGAGCCGTTGAATGGCATCTTCCGGGAGCCGTCGACTGCTCGCCGCAGGTTGGTCGGTCGTCATCGTAGCTTTGGGAAACAGTTGCACGGCGCCACCCGCGCCGGCTGTGCCCTCGTTTCGCGATATGGTGGAACAAGTTCGCCGTGGCGAATCGACGGAGATCGTAACGGCGGACGAACCGATTGGCGATGCAAAACTCACGTTGCTGTCGGACTTGCCCGAGTTGAAACATCTCGCGATCGAGAAGTTTCAGGGCACAGAAAAGGGGTTGCGGGCGATCGCCGAATTGCCGAACCTCCAGCGATTGCAGTTGCGTGGCGGGCAAGTGGGTGACAACGCGATGGCGGTAATCTCGCGTTGTGTCAGCTTGAAGAACTTAAATCTTCCCGACGCGTCTTTCAGCGACGAGGGGCTTGCTGCGTTGAAGGGGCTACCGCAGTTGGAGCTATTGCGATTTCACACACAGCACGTCAGCGACGAAGGGCTGACGCACATCGCCGAGATGAAGAGTATTCGCTTTCTGCATTTGATCGGTGTGCCGATCACCGATCAAGGTTTGGCGAACCTCGAAGTGATGCAGCAACTCGAATCGTTCTACATCGACGATACTGCTGTGACGGACGAAGGCATCGAACGATTGTTAAAGGCGGTGCCGGGCCTGCATCTGCACGTTGATCAACAACACAGTGACCGCGATCCTAGCAAAGGAACTCATCCGCATTAGAGTCTTACTCGGTTTGGTGTGCGCATGGCGCGTCCTTCCTGCGTTTGGTCGTCGACAAAGAGAATCCGTTGCATTCCCCGTTAACCGCCTCTCGTTGGTCATAGTCGAGGTAGACGTCTATCTCGACTCTAGCATTCGACACACGCGGTGGTGTGGACCAGCGAAATGAAGATCGGAGCACAAACCTCCGCGACGCAACCGCCAGCAGCGACGCTAGGCTGTATGACCTCGACAACGACCTCGGCGAGACGACGAACGTCGCTGCGGCGAATCCAGGCGTTGTCGCTAGATTGGAGGCGCTGGCGGAACTTGCGAGGAACGATCTTGGTGATCGCGATTGAGCCGGTGCGAATGAAAGACCGGTTGGTTGCGTCGAGTCGGCGAAGCTTCAGTTGCGTAAGAAATAATTAAAACGCCCGACATCCATTCACCGATCTCACTCGTTCATGCCGTATCTTCGAGCTGTGCCGAAGGCAGTTGACGCACCGAGGAACAGCCAAAGCAAGTCCATGAAACTGAACACGGCGAGAAAGTTCCCTCGGAAACTTCCGTCGGTGCCAATTTCGTCCATCGCTTCTTGCAACTCCTGCAGATCTGCGTCACCGGTCATGTTTCCGTGATACCAGTCCGGGTAGCGGCTTTCCGCATCGGCGATAAGTGCCTGCCGGGCGGCAGCGTCGAGCGATATGAGCCGCTCGTTCACCATCTTTACGAGTTGTTCATCGCGACTCTCCATATCTTCTTCCGAGATCTCATCGAAATAATCTGGATAGCCGTCTGTCATTTCGTATTCAATCGTGGCCTTTGCGTGCTCGGCCATCGGTCCGGTGAACACGCCCTCGCCGTGCATTTTTTCCAACATCGCGTTATGAGCGTCCGGAAACGGGTTCCAACTGAGGTGACGTTGCAGGGAAGTGAGGACAAGTTGATCTCGCTGCGATTCGTCCATGGCATTGACGCGTTTTGCTGCCAGAACTCGCAACTCCCGCTGTCGCTTCGTAATCTCGTCGCCTTCGACAGACTCGTAGTACTCGTCATCCCAAGCGTTATCCAGCATCGCAGTTTCGTACTTTGCATGTGCTGCTAACTCGGCGGTTAACGCGTTCTCTTCATGCTGCATCTCGTCGACGATTGCCAAGAAATGGTTGTGGTCTTCGATCCATTCTGGGTGCCGCTCGCGAGCCGCGGCGCACATCAGTTCTTGATCCGGCTCGCTCATCAAGTCCAACTGTGCCTGAATCTTCTCGTCGACTTGATCCGATACTTCATACATCTCGTCGGTCATCTCGTCATAGACGTCACCACCGGAAAAGTATGCCGTCACGTAAGCCTCGGCGTACTGCTTCTCCATACCACTGAGTTCACCGTTGACCAACATTTGATCGGCCATGACAGCGCGGAACTTTTCTTGCTCGGGAGAGAGATCGGCGAGATCCATCACGAATTCGGCTCCCCAACTCATCGCCATTAGTACGGCGATCATGATTCCCTTCGCCGCCAATACACTCATGACGGCGATCGCTGCGGCGAGGCCACAATAGACCGACGACGGATTTCGGCCGATCAGCCCAGCCACTAATCCCACAGCGCCTCCCATCCCCCACGCCAGAATTCCTAGTTCGTAACCAGACATCGCCACCACTACTAACCAAATTGCGGTGAAGACGCCGGCGACCAACATAGCCACGACTAAACCAGCGATTGATTTTCCGATAGATGTGTTGGCGGATGCGATTGGTGATGCCGGTGTGGGCCCTGGCGAGGCGGCTGTGTTTACAGCGGGCATGCTGCTGGCATAGGGCGAATCGGCATAGGGGGAAGTTGCCGGCGCGACCGGATTCGTCTGAGGTGTATCAATCGCGAATGGGTTCGGTTGCGCTGCGGGTTGAGAAGCGGTGGGCTGAGCGGTAGCGGTCTGCGGCGCAGGCTCCAATGGGTTGGTAGCCAACGCTGACTCGGTAGGGATGGTGAGATGAGTGCTACAGCCCGGGCAGGCAACTTGCTTCCCAGCATGCTTCGCATCGATTGCTAACGCTTTGCTGCAATTGGGGCAGCGGAATTTGATCCGTTCCATGACAATCACCAGATCCGGTAAGAGCTAATAGACGAGTGTCGCCAGTTTACCGAAATCGGCGGAGCATGCAAACAACACGAAATCACTGGTAGTGGTACAGTTTGTGGTAAGTTGGGCACTCCTGCCCGACAAAGGACGGCCAAGAGTGGCCGTCCTACTTTCAGACATTTCAAACTGAACCACATACCAAACGAGTCTACGTGAGAGTGGTTATTCACGCTCCCGTCTCTCGCAAACTTCCGCCGCATCATGCTCGCCAATAGCCGCACTAACTCTCACGCGAACAGATCTTGAATTGCATTGCCAGGGCGAACGAAATGAGGTCGTCCGCTCGTATCGTTCAAGGTCTGTCCGGCGGGCACGCCGAGCGCGTGATAGACGGTGGCAATCAAGTCTCGCGGCGCGACGGGGTCAGCGGCAGGGAATGCAGCGTGACGATCAGACTTGCCGTAGACGGTGCCACCGCGAACGCCTCCACCCGCCAAGACCGATGTGAAACAGCCGGGCCAATGATCGCGACCGTCTTTGCCTGCACCGGCATCACTGTTGCGCTGGCCGACTTTTGGTGTGCGACCAAATTCCCCGGTCCACACCACCAGTGTTTCGTCGAGCATTCCGCGTTGCGACAGATCGTCGAGCAAAGCGGAAAAAGCTTGATCGGCTACGGGCATCAATCGCTCTTTGAGATCGATGAAGTTGCGGCTGTGTGTATCCCAGTACACACTCACATTCTTGATCCCATCACTCGGCCAAAAGATGGTCACTAACGGGACGCCTCGTTCGACAAGTCGCCGCGCTTGCAAGACAGATTGGCCGTGTGGGTTCATGCCGTAGCGTTCACGAACGGCTGGTGGCTCTTGTTCGAGGTCGAAGGCGCCGCGCTGTCCGGCAGCGGATGTTAGTAGCTCGATTGCGCGACGACTGTTCGCGTCATGTGTGTCGGAGGCGGCGCCCAGTTGCGAACTTCTTGCATTCAGCGAGGCTCGTAGTTCATTCCGTGCCAGCAAACGCCGAGCAGAGACCTCCGGCTGCAATGTGAGATCGGCGACGTGGTAATCGTCGCGGCTGGGATCGTGGTCGATCGTCAATGGGTCATAAACGCTGCCCAGCCAACCAGCGAATTGGCCTTGGCTCTGTTCGACAAACCGCGGCACATCGTTCTCTAATTCGGGACGCATCGAAACGAAGGGCGGCAATGCCCCACGGCCTCGATCCAGTGCCGCAAGCACAGAACCGACGTGTGGCCACTGGACTCGAACATCCGTGTTAGCCGGAGGTGGTTCGCCCGTCAGCATGTAGTGCGTGCCTGAGGTGTGGTTCACATCCGTGTGCGTCATCGAACGAACGATGGCGAGTTGATCGGTGCGTGTTGCAAGCTCGGGAAAGTGTTCACAGATCTGAATGCCAGGGACGTTGGTCGAGATTGGCTTGAATTCGCCTCGGACCTCAACCGGGGCATCTGGTTTCAAGTCCCACGTATCCTGATGCGCTGGCCCGCCCCACATAAACAACAAGATGCACGATTTCGCTCGACCAAAACTGGCGTCCAGCGGCTGACGAACATCTGCCGCCAGCAATTCCGGCAACCCCAGCCCAAACAAACTCAAACCACCAGCCTGCAAGAGCCGACGACGGTTGACGAAGCTTGAGTTTGTGAAGCTGGAACAACAACTCTGCTTCATTCGGGTACTCGCAAAGCTAGACTCAAGACTTATGCAGCTGGCATGGTCAGGTAACACTGCGATTGTAGCAGTGAGTCGATGAAATGGCGAACCAGTGTTCCAAGCTCGAAACGGCTCGCAACACTGTGACGTGAAACTATTCGGACATCGGACGCTGAATCCACCATACTCGTCGATCGATCACCCGCCATGAAACGCGTCAGGGGCCGTTTTGCAAGCGTTCTTCGTTCGGTTACAATGCCGAGCACCCACTCCCCACAACACCCCAATATCCCGCCGACCATCCCATGAAATACAATGCCATATTTGCAGTGATCGCTGCATGTTCCTTCGTCATCTCATTCGTTCAGTCAAGCGTCGCCGAGCAAGTCGATGTCGAGACGCTCGCCGCCAAACTGCGAGCGGTTGGTCCCAAGGGCGAAGGACACGCTGACGCCTCCAAGGCTTGGCAGTCGCTGGCCCAAGCGAATGCGGAGCAACTGCCCGCGGTGCTCGCCGGCATGCAGGGTGCCGGACGGCTAAGCGAGAACTGGTTTCGCGCGGCGGTCGAAGCGATTGCCCAGCGTCAAGTCAAGCAAGGCGGCCAATTGCCTGTCGAAGCTTTAGAGGGATTTCTCGCCGATACGCGTCAGGCTCCACGTGCTCGCCGTTTGGCATACGAGTTGATTGCGGGAATTGACGACTCCGCCGAAGAACGCTTGATTCCTGGATTGTTGAATGATCCCAGCCTTGAGCTGCGCCGTGATGCCGTCGCTCTTGCGTTGCAGAATGCGGCTGCCGAAGAAAAGGCAGGGAAGAAGAACGAAGCAACCGACATCTATGCCAAGGCGTTCGCGGCAGCCCGCGAATTGGATCAGATCAAGGAGGCTTCGGGAAAGCTAAAGTCGTTTGGCCAGCAGGTTGACGTACCGCGTCATATGGGCTTTGTAATGGAGTGGCAGCTGATCGGTCCGTTCGACAATGTCGACGGCAAAGGCTTTGACGTCGCTTATGCACCAGAAAAGGGCATCGATCTCGCCGCGACTTACGAGGGCAAAGTCGGCAATGTCCAGTGGAAGCAACATCGCACAAGCGACGAATTTGGCATCGTCGATCTGAACGAAATCTTCGAGCGCCCTAAGGATGGCAACGACTATAAGCTAACTGACGAGCACAAAGGCGCAGTTGGATACGCTTTCTCGAAGTTCGAGAGCGAGCAAGCCAGAGAGATTGAGATTCGCGTGGGCTGTATCAACGCGAATAAGATCTGGTTGAACGGTGAACTGCTAACCGCAAATCAGGTGTACCATGCGGGTATGGAAGTCGATCAGTATGTTGCTCACGGGCAACTCAAGAAAGGTTCGAACGAGATCCTGGTGAAGGTCTGCCAGAACGAGCAAGAGGAATCGTGGGCACAGCGGTGGCAGTTCCAGTTGCGAGTCTGTGACGAACTGGGAACCGCAGTGCTCGCCAAAAACTGAGCGGCAAACGAGCCGACTGCTAAATGATTTTTTACGAACAACATTGACCATCTAGGGAATTACTCATATGTCTCGGTCTGTCACCTGCCTGCTGGCAGTATTGTCCGTCGCCTTCCTGTGTGGTGCCGACTGGCTTCAATTCCGTGGAGTGAATGGCGCGAGCTTGTCTCCGGACGCGGCGCCTCCAGATTCGTGGAGTGAGACGAACAATGTTGCCTGGAAGGCGAATCTTCCCGGTCGTGGTGCGTCAGGCCCCATCGTGGTCGATGGCCGAACGTATGTCACCTGCTCAAGCGGCGTGAAGCAAGATCGACTGCATGTCGTGTGCTTCGACAACAGAACCGGCGAAGAAGTCTGGCAGCGCGAGTTCTGGGCGACGGGCCGCACGTTGACTCATCCCTTCAGTGCGGTCGCCGCTCCGACGCCAGCCAGTGACGGAAAGAGGATTTTTGCCTTTTATTCGTCCAACGATCTCGTGTGTCTAGATTTGGATGGTAACTTGCTTTGGTACCGCGGATTGGCCTTCGACTACCCCAAGGCGGGCAACGATATCGGCATGGCATCGTCGCCAGTTGTCGTCGGCGAGACGGTCGTTGTGCAAATCGAGAACCAGGGTGATTCGTTCGCAGCAGGCATTGATGTTGCAACGGGAGAAACGCGTTGGCGCGTCGATCGTGATCGCCGAGCGAACTGGGTATCTCCCATCGCAATGCCTGGGAAACGCGAAGGAAGTCGAGTTGTTTTGTTACAAAGTGGTTCGGGGCTGACCGCTCATGATTCCATGACGGGGGAAGAGTTGTGGCGATACGACGTCCCCTGCTCGACAACGCCCTCGGTTGCCGTCAGCGAAGACCACATCTTTATTCCCGCGAATGGCCTAACCGTCCTCAAGCTCGCTCCTGACGCGACCGTACCCTCGCTGGCCTGGGACTCGAGTCAGTTGAGTCCCAGTCCGGCCAGCCCGATCGTCGTTGGCGACCGCGTTTATACGATGAACAGCTCGGGCGTTCTCTCGTGCGGTGATGTCGCCACGGGGGATCGGCTGTGGCAACTTCGCGTGGGCGGGAAGTATTGGTCGACTCCCGTAGTGGCCGGCGACCGCATGTACTGCATTAACAGCGACGGCGCCGCCAAGGTCGTGCAACTCGGCGAGAAGGGTGAAGTCGTGAGTTCGAACGAGTTCAGCGACGAGATCAAAGGGTCACCGGCAATCTCTGGCGGCGCATTGTACGTTCGGAGCGATCGCTTTCTTTGGAAGATTGCGAGAGGCTCGTAAGTCGCTGGCCATCGATTCTGTCGGTGGACCGTGCCCTTTTCGTAACCCGAAGAGTAAGCGAGGATGGAGTGACTCGAAGTCCTCGCCTATGCTTCGGGCTGGGATTCTCTCTTCTCCGCGAACGCGATTCAAGTGCCTGATCAAATCGAAATCATACCGACTGGCCCGCTCAATACTTCGATTCGTCCACCTGGATCAAAGAGTATCACAAATCGCGCATTGATCTGCGCTGGACTTGCGGCGGGCAAGTCGCGACTAACTGGCGCGCTGGATAGCGAAGACACGGGTGTGATGGTGGCGGCGCTTCAGACCCTGGGGCTGGACGTCACGCACGATCAATCTAATTCCATCATCCACGTAACGGGATGCGGTGGAGTACTGCCAAACGATCGTGCTGATCTAAACATCGAAAACAGCGGCACGACCATTCGCTTTCTCACCGCAATGCTGGCCGCTTGCCGAGGCCAGTTTCGAATCGATGGAATAGCTCGGATGCGAGAGCGCCCGATTGGCGACCTTTTGGCGGCTTTGGAGCAATTGGGCGGCGCAGCGAAAAGCGAATTATCAAATGGTTGTCCCCCTGTCGTGATCGAAGCAAACGGATTACGTGGCGGGACGGCGAAGATTCGCGGGAACATTTCGAGTCAGTTTCTAAGCGGATTGCTGATGGCAGTCCCCTACTCAGAAGAAGCGGTCGTCATTGACGTCGAAGGCGAACTTGTCTCAAAGCCCTACGTTACGATGACGCTGGGCGTAATGTCCGCCTTCGGTGTCGCCATGGAAGCCGGCAAGTTGGAGCGATTTATAATTCCCAAGGCGCGCTATGAAGGTTGCTCCTACGATATTGAACCCGATGCTTCGGCGGCGAGTTATTTTTGGGGAGCTGCGGCGGTGACAGGTGGTTTGGTGAGGGTCGAGGGGCTCCATCGAAACGCGTTGCAAGGCGACGTCGCGTTTTGTGAGTGCCTTGCGCAGATGGGATGTAAGGTCATCTATGGCGACAATCACATCACGGTTGAAGGCAATACGCTACGCGGTATCACGGTAGACATGAACGCAATTAGTGATACGGCTCAAACGTTGGCCGTGGTCGCGTTGTTCGCCGATGGACCAACAACGATCACCGGAGTCGCACACATTCGTCACAAAGAAACTGACCGCGTCGGAGATCTTGCGCGTGAGCTCCGGAAATTGGGGGCCGTCGTCGAGGAGTTTGACGACGGCCTGACCATCACGCCACAGTCGCTCCGTCCAGCAACACTCGACACTTACAACGATCACCGAATGGCAATGAGCTTTGCAGTTGCTGGACTGCGGTCACCTGGAATCGTCATTAACGATCCCAGTTGCACACGCAAGACCTACCCAAACTTCTTTGAAGACTTGCGAAGAATATCTAGCTGAGACATAAGGCTCGTCTCGGATTGTCGTCTCAGCGTGGTACCGTTCTCGTCGCCGTCGCGACAGTCGCCAATAACTCGTTGGCCCGATTCAATAGATCTTCACTCGAGTCGCTTTGTGGCGGAGTGAGCATTGCCTCGAATTGACGTTGGCAATGCTGACACGCAACGGACCTCCCCAAGTATTCAAGCCGAACTTGGAGGTGTCGCCCGCAGGACGGACATTCTTGTGCGAAATAAGTTGCAGTCATCTCGGTATCTCCTACACCGTGAGCCTCAGAACAGAGGACTTGTTGAGTGAGCCAATCTAAAGGATCGCTTTTCAAAATGCAACAATTTCTTGAAACCACTTTACGTCTCGCTCTTCAAAATTGAGGTGCCGCAAGCCTGTTCGCGTCGCGTAACCGGTTGTGGCAACGCACTTTACAGACGATGGCCGCCTTCTGGATTTCCGTGCAGACGCCACCGCGAACCGGTCGAAGTTGTACCTAGGCGTATCTAATGAGACCGCGCCGGCGTGAAATGTTCGCGGGAGAAAGACGAATGGGAAGACAAAGTATCTGCTGCCTTGCAGTAACCTGTATGTTTGTGCTGAGTACGCGCAACGTTCCCGCCAGCGGCCCGCAAACCCTTCCGTCGCTTGCCGAGGTGAGGGCAATCGTCGATCAACACTTTCGAGGCCAGTCTCAACTTCAAGCCGGCGATATCATCTGCCAGAGTGAAGTGCGTTCACTGTTCCCAATGCTCGAAACTGCGGGCTGGAAAGTTGAGGATGGCGACGAACTGCTCAACAGAATGCTCGCGCCGAGCGACCCGCTGATTAGCATCCTTCGCAGTCCCGCCGGCACCAAGTTCATGAGACAAGTTGCCAGCGACAAACTCATCTACGATCGACTTGATCGTATCGTCCAAGAGCCTGGCGGACAGCGACTCTTGACTGACCTCGTCAAGCTTCCCGATGCTGCTCGGTATGCGAAGCACGATACGCCCGCAACGATCCCCGATCTGGAAGACTTCCTCCCGAAGGGACGCTCGGGTAGGGCACGCCACGTAAAAGACTACGACAAGCCGACCGAGAAGATCTATACGGTCGACGATTTGAAGAAAGCCTTGCAAAGGAGTTACGAGTTGGCTCAACGAAGAGCCCGTCCGTAACACGGTGTTCCGCGGTTCTCAAGTAAACATTCGCCTTTATCACGGCCCATCAGTTACAATCCGCGTCCTTGTTAAGAACATTCAGGGCGGATTCTTTCTCTCACTGGAGGGTAGAGTGATGGCAACGGGCTCCAAGGCGTGAGGCTGGAAATCAGTAGGCGGTGTGCAGGCCGAGAGTAGCGCGGTTAAATGATCGCGTTATCGTGATCGTTCACGATTGGGGCGGACTTGTGAAGAGCAAAGACTCCCGCGCTGTGGAGATCTGCGAGAAGTTCCTCGCGTTGGTCTGCCGTCAGATTGCGCAGCGGCGCTCGCAACGTCTCACCTTCGACACCCAATTCTGCCAGCAGAATCTTACATGCGGAAAGAAAACTGTGACGGGACATGATGGCAACGATCTCGACAGACTTGGCTTGCAGCTGGCGAGCTTCGGCGTGGTCGCCTCGGTCGAAGGCCGCGAGCATCCGGCGGTAAAGCGGTGCCGCAAAGTTGTAAGTGCTTCCGACGGCTCCGCAAGCACCGAGGGCGACGGCAGCCAACAGTTGCTGGTCCGATCCGAAGAGCACTTCAAACTCGCCGTTATTCATTTGCACACATTGCTGCATTTGCATCAGGTCGATGTTCGAGTACTTCAATCCGACCAGATTCGGAATGCGAGGCTTTGCCTTGGCTAAGAACTCCGCCATTGGCAACGCAACATTCGTCAGCGGCGGGATCTCGTAAAAGTAGAACGGCAAATCGCCGGCGGCAGCAGCGACGGGGACCATGAAATCGATCAACTCCTCGACTCGGCTCGGCTTGAAATAGCACGGCGACGACGCGGCGATGGAATCAGCTCCGATATGCTGAGCATGCTTCGCGAGTGCCACGGCGTCCGGCAGGCTGTTGTGCCCAACCTGGATGATGACTTCCAATTCGCTTCCGGCAGCGACATCGATCCAACGCTGGGCCGATGTCATCCGCTCGTCGGTCGACAAAGATTGCCCTTCGCCCGTCGAGCCAGCCACAAACACACCGTCTACCGACGTATCGATCAACAGCTGGGCCTGTCGCTCGACAGCATCCAAATTGAGGGAACCGTCCGCATGGAAGTGCGTGGTGGGCGGAGCGATTATACGAAAGTGATTCGATGTCATGTCGGATTCCTAAGCAGAGCGAGATAGCGGGAGCCAGGCGAGGGGTTTCATAGGATATCATTTAACCGAGTTGCATCTTGATCTTGCGCCATGAATACCGGCAAAGCAAGTCGCCACGGCAAGTTGGCAAAAGGTTCCGATAATACGCATCATACTCGCGCGGTCAGCTTGGACGAACCGTCACGGCTCGGTAACATGAACGGACGGGCGCAATCACATCTTTCCCTATCGCAAACGAGCAATCATGCAGAAGCACGTCGAAGTGGATGGCGTTCAACTGGCGTTGAGCAAGCCAAACGAGAATAACGCCAAGTGGATTGGTCAACGTGAGATCCTGCAGCAAGTCCAAGCTTGTTGGATCGTCGTTGACGACTCGGACCTGCCGTTGTCGCCTCGCCTGGTCGGCCAGCCGGGCATCGGGAAGACGGCGTTGGCGATGGCCGCCGCACAGCAACGCAATCAAGAGCTGTACATCTATCAATGTACGGCTGACACGCGTCCCGAAGACTTGCTCGTCACGCCGGTCTTGGCTCAAAATGGGAAAATTGCATATCACGCCTCGGCACTGGTGACGGCCATGATTCGCGGCGGGGTCTGTATCCTCGACGAAGGAAACCGTATGAACGAGAAGTCGTGGGCCAGTTTGGCGCCGCTGCTCGATCAGCGGCGATATGTCGAATCGATCGTTGCCGGCATCACGATCTCGGCTCATCGCGACTTTCGTTGTGCGGTGACGATGAATCAGGACGAGTCGACCTATGAAATTCCCGACTACATCATGAGCCGCTTGCAGCCGACGCTGACGGTCGGCTTTCCGAACAAGCAAGACGAACTTGCGATCTTGCAGTATCATCTGCCGTTCGTCGAACCCGAGATGCTGGCGATCACCGTCGAGTTCCTTCAACGATCGCACGAGTTGAAGCTCGATTTCTCGCCGCGCGACGGCATCAACTTGCTGCGATACGCGACGAAGCGACTTGGGCAAGACCCTTCGCACCCGCTCGGCAAGGACCAAGCTTGGCGCGAAGCCTTAGAAAAGTGCCTGGGCGAAGAGGCTTTGGATCTCGAATCGCTGGCCGAACGGCGTACCAGGACGCTGGGCGGTGATGCCGTTCCGTTAGGTCTGGGCGACTTTTTCTTTGCTGCCGACGATCCGTTGCATCCCGATTTGGATGACGATGACGATGATGATGAGTTGTTTTAACTCGCAGTACGACGGCCCTCCGAGGCCGTCGTTTCGGGACGCGCAAAGGATCGACGGCCTCGGAGGGCCGTCGTACTAGATGAATCATCTTTCACGGCTCACAAATGCCTCACGATGTACTTAGATTCGGATCGCGAATCACGGCGCTGCCCATTATTCATGGCAGCGGTGACTTTGCGCTTGAAGTCCGCCGCATGATGCTCGAACATCGTTTCGACTGCGTCGCCGTGCCGTTGCCGCCTTCGTTTCAAGCGGATGTCGAAGAGGCGATCGGGTTGCTCCCCACTCCCACGCTCGTTCTGCAGCGAGAGAGCAGCGGGTATCAGTCAGACTGGACGCCCGATCCTATCGAAGACGACGACGATTCTGACGGTGGGTGCAGCTTCGTCCCGATCGATCCGTGCCAAGGCGTGATCATGGCACTGCGCGTGGCGATGGGCGAACATATCACGCGCAGGTTCGTTGATCTGGAAACCTCGCCGTTTGTACCTTACAGCGAACCGTTGCCCGATCCGTACGCGCTGAAGAAGGTCTCGCTCGAACGCTTCGCTGCCGCCGTACTTCCGACAATCGCTCGCCCTACCCTGGAACAACGGAAAGATCGCATCACTCACATGGCGTCGCGGTTGCGAGAGCTTGAGTCGCAACACGAATCGATACTCTTTGTTTGTTCGATCCTCGATTGGCCTTGGATTCGTGAAGCGTACGTCGAGCAGCGTGAGTGCGAGACAAGTGACGCCTTTGTTCCCTCGACCGAGTCGTACGAAGTCGAGAACGACACCCTGGCATTCATGCTTGGCGAGTTGCCGTTTATCACCGGACTGTACGAGAAGGCCCGGGCGGACTTGGACGATGACGAGAATCTGTCGATCGACGGCGTTAAGGAACTGCTGTTGTCGGCGCGTGATGGCTATCGTGAGGAATTTAAGCGACGAGCCCGCAAGATCACTCCACAGATCCTCGCTCAGTGCATGAAGTACATTCGCAATCTTTCGCTCATCGAACGCCGACTGACCCCGGATCTTTACACACTGGTGATCGCTTCGAAACAGATTGCCGGTGATCAGTACGCATTACACGTTGCGGAAACCGCTCGCGACTATCCCTATACCCAAGCGACAGGCCTGCCCTATCTCGACGTAGGCTTGGATCGTGTGCGGCTTCCCGAGGGCGATTTACTGGACGCCGTAAGCCGCTTGCCCGGGCCACCCTTGGTCTGGCGCACCTGTGAACTCCAGCCTCGGCCCGATCGAGATGACGTCGATCGTTGGAAGATGCGTTGGAACCCACATTCACAATGCAGCTATCCGCCCGAAGACAAATTGATCGAGAACTTCCGCTCGCACCTTTTCGATCGAGCGAAAGAAGTGATGGGAGCGGATCTGGTTCACACGGAGAAGTTCACGACGAGCATCAAGGACGGTATCGACATTCGCGACACGTTGCGACATTGGTACGAAGGCGACATCTACGTGAAGGTTCTGCCGCCAAGTCGCGGAAAGCTGGACTGTGCAGTTATGCTGTTCGATAGCCCAGCCGATCCGCGGGACTATCCTTGGCGAACGACTTGGTTTGCCGAACACGACGAGGAATCGACGCTCGCTTTCTTCGCCACGGATTTCCAAAAGGAGCTTGTCGGTCCGGGAATCGGGCTCGGCAACTACGGCGGTGCGATGTTCCTCTACCCTCCCGTACCAATCGTCGATATCTGGATGGATCCGCGGCTTGACTTTACGGAGACGATGGAAGAACGGGTGCTTGCCGCCGCATGCTTGCACAGCAAGTGTTCTGACATCGCGTTGCTCAGCCCAGCACCGCCCGGTGCCGGTTGGCGACGCCTTGCAAAGCGATTCAAAAAGAAGTGGGTGCATATTCCACTCGGGCAGTTCGGCGAGTCGACTGTCCAGCAATTGCGTATGGTGCACGTATTGAATGGAAAACATGTGCGCAGTTACGCGGCAGATTTCATTCGGCGAGCCTAACTGTCACAATGCTTGAGACACTACGGCAAGAGTCTTATACTAGCCGCACTGACTATCGCAACGACTTGTCCAAGGATCTCGGGAGACGGAAATGGAATTGCATGCGAAGTTACGAAACCTGCTCGTCATGGCTGCCGCCGATGGAAGCTTGACCGAGCGTGAAATCGCCTTCCTGACCGATCGCCGAGAACGCTGGGACGTTCCGGAAGACGTGTTTGCGGACTTGATCCGTTATGCGATTTCCGACGTCGCCGAACTTGAGATCCCCGAATCGCACGAAGAACGCGTCGAAATGTTACAGGACCTGCTCCGCATGATGGCAGCGGATGGAGAACTGGCGGAAGTCGAGAAGCAGCTGTTTGCGACCGCCTCCGTGGCGATGAATATCTCCGACAATGAACTCAAAGAGATCATCGATTCTGTGCTCTGAGCGGAGTATGATAGGCAGACCACCAAGGTGAGTGGCACGAATGCGTCTACTAGTACGACGGCTCTCCGAAGCCGTCGAACTGAGACTCGGCGGGCTCGAAGGCCCGTCGTACTAGTAAGGAAGATTCTGCTGCTCGCCTAACAACGTACTTCCGCCGCAAGACCGATCGCTGAGCAGCCATGAGATTTAGAACGCGTCGCATCATTCTATTGGTGCTCCTCTTCGCCGTCCCAACTACCCTCTTTGGTCAGGTCGAGGACGATGAGTTTCGCTCTGGCTTGATCGGTCGCTACTCCGATCAAACAGGCAATTCCTTCCTGCGTCGCGACGAGACCATTTCGATCTCGCCTGGGAATGTACCAATTGACCGCCGACTCGAAGGCGATTCGCTGCGAATCCGTTGGACCGGCTTTCTGATGTCGCAAGCGCTGGGCGATTATCGATTGCATGTTTACGGAACCGGCGATGTGCAGATCACGCTAGACGGCGAATCGGTGCTTCGTGCGAACAGCGAGACGCCTCAGTGGTCAGTCTCCGATCCGCTCCCTCTGCAATTCGACTTCCACCCACTTGAAGTTAACTACGATCGAAACGATGCTGGCGACGGGATTCGACTCTTTTGGTCTGGACCCCAGTTCCAACTGGAACCGATTGGTTCGAGGTACTTGTTTCATGAACCTGCGCAAACTCCCGACGCGAGTATTGAACGCGGTGAACTCATGGTGCGTGCACTACGATGTGCAGCATGTCACCAGATCCCTGGCGAGTCGCACGCGGCGAACGCTCCTTCGTTGGCTCACGTTGAAGGCAACCTGCACTCCGACTGGATCGTCGATTGGCTGGCCAATCCACCCACCGAGCAGGAAGGTGTCTTGCGGCGGATGCCGCACTTTGCGATCTCGAAGTCCGAAGCTGCGGCGATCGCGGCATATTTGTTCAAGGAGTCGAAGGCCGTCAAGCGACCGTCTGTCGACAAGAAGAAGGTCGATCTGGCCAAGGGCGAACAACTCTTGCTGACTACCGGCTGCCTGGCCTGTCACCGCGTGGGTGAAATTGGAGAGTCCGGACTGTTCGGTGGAGGTGACTTGACAAAGATTGCTGCAAAACGCCCGCGAGATTTCTTCGCACACTGGCTCGTCGCGCCGGGAGAACTGAACGCAACGCATCGCATGCCCGTCTTCGCCCTCTCGAAAGACGAACTCCGCGACCTGGCCGCTCACTTATCGACGCTGGGTACTGCACCTGAGCAGTCGGAGAAAGAGCGTCACACCAATGAACAGGTCGCTCTTGGCCGTCAACTGTTTGAGAAACATCAATGTGCCGCCTGCCACGAGGCCGCTATGCCGGAGAAGCGACAGGCACCACGGGCTTTTGCCGAGGCGATTCGTTGGGAGAACAGTTGTGCCGGAAAGCCAAATGGAAAACGGCCAGGCTACGGCTTGACCGAAGACGACCAAATTGCGGTCGCTAGATTCATCGACGAAGCACGAAAGCATCCGAACACCGTACCTCGGGCTAATGCTCGCCAGTTACTTACCGAGCAGAATTGTCTGGCCTGTCACCTGCGTGATGATTCGCCAGGTCTGGCAGCCAAACTGCCCGCGGTCGCCGAATCGCATCCTGAAGTTGCTGAATTGTTACCGGCCATGACTCCGCCTCCGCTGATCAGCGTGGGTGACAAGTTGTATGAACAGTCGATTCGTGACGCGATTGAACGCAAGTCCGTCCATCGCGATTATCTTCACGTACGGATGCCGAAATTCAATTTGTCCGAAGAGCAACTCAAGTCGCTCGTTGATTACTTCGTACAATCTGATCGCTTGCCACCACGAACCGATCAGCAACCGCCACCGACGACCGATCCGCTCACCTTGCACACCGTCGGGAGCCGACTCGTAACGACCGATGGGTTCGGTTGTACGAGCTGTCATCAACTTGGCAGTGTCGAACCGACGAAGGCACCGCTAAACGCACGCGGCCCGCAATTGACGCTGCTGGCCAAGCGGATTCGCCGCGAATGGTTCGAGCGGTTTGTGCGAAACCCGCTGCGAGTGATTCCTCGGATGGAAATGCCTTCCGTGCAAGTCGCGGTCAGCGGCATCTTAGACAATAATCTCGACGCACAACTCGCTGCCGTCTGGGACGTGCTGAATACTCCCGGCTTCGAACCGCCGCTGCCTGATCCAGTTCGCACCGTTCGGCACTCCGGTTTCGCGGATCGCGAAGAGCGAGCTGTCGTGATCACGGATGTCGTTCGAAACGGCGAGCAAACTTACCTCAAGCCGCTGCTCGTCGGTTTGCCGAATCGAACTAGCTTTCTGTTTGATCTCGAAACAGCAGCGTTGGTGCAGTGGTCGGTTGGAGACATCGCCCAGGAACGAACCGAGGGAAAAACGTGGTTTTGGACGACTGCCGGAACACCGCTTTTGAAGACAGAAATGGATGCCTCCGAGCTCTCGATGATCGAGGGCAGTCACGCATTCGCGCCAGAGACGGTTGGTCAGTTTGTGACCGAGTTCGACGAAGCGTTTCATACAGACGATCGTGGACTTGGGTTTCGATATCGATTGAAGTTTGATGATCCGCCGAAGACGATGCTCGCCGTGACGCAAACGTTTAACGTCGAATCGTACGAGAGCGGTGCGGCAACCAGAAAGATCGAAGTCGTCGGCTTGCCGAAATCCGCATCGGTGAAGCTCCAACTGCTTGCGTCGAGCGAGTCGTTAAATGCGACGATCGAAGCGAATCAGATCACGACACGATTCGGATCGTTGGTGGTGCTGCCGCCGCAAGCAATTGCCGATGATTTCAGCGTAACGGTACCCGCGGATGGCAACGGTATTGCATCGATCGCCATTTCTTATCGTCCTTTGGTCCCCATCGATGTGTTTCCGACGGTTGCGCCAACGGCACCGGCACCGCCACCATTGACCTTGGACGTAGTTCCCGGGTTCGAGGCGATTCGACTGCCCATCAGCAGCGAGTTCATGCCGACGGCGATGGACTGGCGGCCATCTGGCGAGTTGGTGGTGGCATCGCTGAAGGGCCGAATTTGGAACCTGCGCGACACCGACAACGATGGTTTGGAAGACGAGGCGGTTACCATCTCCGACGAACTCGCGGCTCCCTACGGCATCGCCGCCTACGATGACTATGTCGATGTGGTCAACAAGTACGGCCTGCTCCGAGTCCAACGAGATCGAATGGTGACGATCGCTTCCGGATGGGGCCATACCACGGACTATCACGATTGGGCCGTTGGACTGCCTCGCGATCGCGAAGGCAATTACTATGTGGCACTCCCCTGCCAGCAAGATCAACGAAGCGCAGCGGCTGCGCGTTATAAGGGTTCGGTTCTTAAGTTGTCACCGCGCGAACCGACAGCCAGCGACCCGAGTCGGTTCGCCATCGAAGAGCTAACAGCGGGGCATCGCTTTCCAATGGGGATCGCTCGGAACAAGGCAGGCGAGATGTTCGTCACTGATAACCAGGGGAACTACAACCCGTTCAACGAACTCAATCATATTGTGCCGGGCAAACGCTTCGGATTCATCAACGCGATTGATCGCAAGCCGGGCTTCAAACCGCCGCTGACGTCTCCCGCCATTGACATCCCGCACCCTTGGACGCGGAGTGTAAACGGGATCTGCTTTCTCGAATCACCCGAATCGTCCAATACCAGCTTCGGACCATTCGAAGGGCATCTTATCGGCTGCGAGTACGATACACGTCGGCTCATTCGCATGAGTCTCCAAATGGTTGGCGGCGAGTATCAGGGCGCGGCCTATCCGTTTAGTTACGACGCGCCCCGCAGCGGACCTCCGTTGCTGGGACCATTGGTGTGTGCCGTTTCGCCACAGGGCGATCTCTATGTCGGTGGAATTCGCGACAGCGGTTGGGGTGGCTCGAACAACATCGGCGAGATCGTTCGGTTACGACCGAAGCTGGATCAACTCCCGTGCGGCATCGCCGAGGTTCGCGCGACCTCTGGTGGGTTCATCGTGGAGTTCACCGAACCGGTTGATCGCAGCAAGGCGTCGAAACCGGATAACTATGCGGTTTCCTCATACACTCGCACATCGACGCCCGCTTACGGTGGCGAAGATCAGGATCGTCGGCAGGAACAAGTTACGGAAGTGCAGGTTGCGGAAGATGCGAGGCGGGTTGAAATTCGACTTGGGGATTTACGCGTAGGCTACGTCTACGAACTGCATTTGAAGAATCTGGCACCTGAAACGGGCGAGTTCTTCCCCGCCGAAGCGCACTACACGTTGCGGTCGATTCCAAAGTAGCTATGGTGCGGAGTGCTAGCGGCACAATAGCTTCGTTCGTCGTTTACGGAATGATCCTTATGTTCCTCATACGTGGGAGCCGATAACCAAGACGGCGCTAGATCTCTAGCGCTTAGCCGGAACCTATTGCGCGACAAGGATAAGTTGCAATGCTAGTCATCGTTAGCGACCTGCATCTGAACGATAAGACAACCGGCTCGCCATTGGACCCTGGGGCATTTCAAGTATTCGCCGAGCGATTACATGAGACAGCCGTTCGTGCGTCATGGCGGGCAGATGGAAGTTACCGACCAATCGAGCGACTTGATTTGCTCTTGTTGGGCGATGTGTTGGATCTGACCGGCACGACGCAGTGGGCGTCAGGTGAGGCTCGACCCTGGAGCGATCCCGACTCGCCGGCACTCGCCGAAACCGTGGCCACGATTGTCGACAACATCTTGTTTCGAAACAGCGAGGCCTGCGAAGTGCTTCGCGCGATTTCGACGGACAGTGCGATCCGAATTCCTCCCGCGACCGAGAGCGGCCAACCAGCCTACGACGCGGAAGGACTCCCCGTTGCGGTACGGACTGTTTACATGGTCGGCAACCACGACTGGATGCTGCATTTACCAGGAGCCCGATTCGACACGATTCGGCAAAAGGTGACACACCACTTGGGACTGGCCAATATCTACAATGCGCCGTTCCCACACGATCCCTACGAATCCGACGAGTTGCTTGCCACGATGCGTAAGCATCGCGTCTTCGCCCGCCATGGTGACATCTTTGATCCGATCAATTTTAGTGAGGATCGTGATAACGCGAGCTTAGGCGATGCCATCGTCATCGAATTGTTGACTCGCTTTACAATCGCAGTTGAGCAACAACTTGGAGCCGATCTGCCGAAGCCTGTTTTACAGGGGCTTCGTGAATTGGACCACATTCGCCCGATCCTGCTCGCTCCGGTTTGGATCGAGGGATTGCTCGAGCGATCCAATGTCAAGCCCGCACTTCGCAAAGAGATCAAGCGTACATGGGACCGACTGGCAGATGAGTTCTTGCAACTGTCGCTAGTCCAGGATCAGGATTCGTGGAGCCCGTTCGATATCGTCGATGGTCTGGAACGAGCCCTGAAGTTCAGCAAACGATTGTCGCTGGGTTGGGCGGGCAAGGTCACAACTTGGTTGCACAGTCTCCGAGGTTGTGAAGGCGAATCGTACTTTCAGCACGCGTTGGCCGAACAGGACTTCCGCAATCGTCGCGCCCGCAACATCATCTATGGGCATACCCATCACGCGGAAGCCGTTCCGCTAGACGCAAGCTATGCCGACGGCTATGTTTTGAATCAAATGTATTTCAATTCAGGAACGTGGCGACGCGTTCTTGATCAAACACGCTGGACAACGAGCGAACACGAGTTCATTCCAACCGAGTCGCTGTCGATCTTATCCTTCTTCCACAGCGACGAACGCGGTGGACGCCCGTTCGAGACTTGGACGGGGACGTTGGCGACGGTCGGCGACTCGGCGACGCATCGTGTTGATGCTGGGCGAACGCCACATGCCTCACAACAACCGCTTTCGGCATCAAAGTTACCAGTCCGAGCGCCCCACTTCCGACGCTCATCTGCTCCGACCCGATCTTCCTCCCGCGAGATCTACTGAACAATATCGCGAGCGGATGCAAGCGGTGGGTCGGGCCTATCGCTCGGGTGATGTGCGAGCGATCTATCTGATTCATGGGTCGTTCGTCGGTGCGGATGCGTTAGGCCTATTTCGCGAGGTAGCTCGCGTTTCGTCAGCCGCGGCGGAACCTCTACGACGCCTGCAAAAGCAGTTGCTCGATGCATTGGCCAAGGACGCGGGCAACTATACACCCGAGTTCGCTCGCGAATTCGAGGCCGCGATCAGCATTGACCGCAAACCAACGATTCCCGTCCGCCTGTTCAATTGGTCTAGCGAGAATAACCACATCGGTCGAGCAGATGGTGCAGTCCGTCTGATCGCCGCGCTGAAAGGCGACGTTGCGGCCAAGGCTGGTCGAATTCTCATCTGGGGGCACAGTCACGGTGGGAACGTGTTGGCGCTGTTAACGAACTTGCTCGGCACCAATGCCGAGCTCCGGCAACGTTTTTTTCATGCCTGTCGATCGTACTATCGTTGGCCCGGGTTCGAACACGTCGATCTGCCGGAATGGATGGCAGTGCAACAGCTGCTTGAAAACGAGGATCTCGCAGACCTCGCGATTCGTCTCGACTTGGTGACGTTTGGCACGCCCATCCGCTATGGATGGGAGACCAACGGATACGGCAAGCTATTGCACTTCATCCACCATCGGCCCGTCCCGGGCAGAGATCCGATGGTGGCAAAGTTTCCACACGACGCCGAAGAGGTGTTGACTGCGCAATACGGCGATTACATCCAACAGTTTGGCATTGCAGGAACCAATTTTGCCCCAGGAGCCTGGGCGTGGCGAGCCACGTTGGCCGACGTGCGATTAGGGCACCTCTTGCAACCTGGAATCCGCAAACGCAAGCTCTTGGAGCGATTAAAACTGGGAACTCGGACACACGCCGAGGGGACGAATTTGCTTGTCGACTATGGTTTACCTACGGGACACGTCGGGCAACATGTCGCGGGCCATGCTGTTTACACTCGCCAAGATTGGTTATTGTTTCATGCAGAGGAAGTCGCTCGTCGCTTCTACCATTTGATTGGATAACTCATGACAGGCATCATCCAAGTTACCACTACTGTCGCCGATCAAGCCGACGCCGAACGAATCGCCGCGTCGCTTGTTGCTCAACGACTTGCCGCCTGCGTCCAAGTCACCGGGCCGATCGAAAGCACCTATCGCTGGAAAGGTCAGATCGAGACATCACAGGAGTGGGTCTGCGCGATCAAGACTCGCGAAGATCTGTTCTCCGAAGTCGAGCAAGCGATTTGCAGTCTGCATTCCTATGACCAGCCAGAAATTATGGCCATCCCAATCACCGCGTCGAGCGTAGGCTATCGCGAGTGGGTGGAAGCTGCGGTGAAGTCAGCGGCCCGTTAGTCGCAAGACCATCACGGAAAAATGGCATGCAGGCTTTCCATATTGTTATCAGAGCACTCCCGAACACGGAACTGTCGACTCGAACAGTAACCCTTGCCGACATCGAAGTGAACACCTTGCAGGTGCCTGCCACACTTCAAGCGACGCCGCTGGGAGTAAGCTTTGAGGAGGCGGCAGCCATGTTGGAGCGGCTGCCGCGAATGTTCCTCGAACCCGATGGCTCGTTCGTCTGGGTTTCATCTGCGGAAGACGCGGAAGCATGGCAAGTGGATGGAAATCTCTACGACCGCGCCGGAAGTCTTGTGGCAATTGATCTCAAAGGACGCTGCGGCAAACTACAGTTCGTCGAGTTGTTCGACCTTTTCCGCGTTAGCGGCACGGAACTGATGATCGAACTTGTACACGATGCGGTTTTCGTTCGCGAACACGATTTCGTAGCGAGAATCCAGTAAACGCGTTCCGCAGCCCAAGCTTCTGGAGTTAGTGCGACACGAATCGATCAATACAACGATCAATCATTTCGTTGGAGCAGAGGCAGAGCGAACTGCAAAGGGACTCTGGGACGCCCACTCTGCTTTGGATGTTGGGAACATTGGACAAGTCGAAACGTGAATCTCTCGATCCATCGACTATCTGTAAGCCTCTTATCGCTTGCTTGACTCGGCGAGTGGCGAAAGCGCAACAGTAGGGCGGTCCATGGCCACACAAGCGGTGGGATAGACAAGAATGACCCCAAGAACGAAGAAGGTCGCAAGCCCCGTAAGGACAAAGACTTGCGACCTAATGCGACTTCTGACGAAGTGAGGCTGCTGGGGCTCGAACCCAGGACCTACGGATTAAAAGTCCGTTGCTCTACCAACTGAGCTACAGCCTCAAGAAGTCAGGCCGTAAGTTACCAAGCAGGACGCAATTCGGAAAGGGTGCCAACGCTGCCGTCTCGGGGCAACGGTGAGCAGTATTCCGCGCGATTCACACCGCAATCGCCGCAACCAATTCGCGAACCAATCGCTCCGCATCGATCGGGCGCGGGAACCAGCGGTCAACTCCCGATGGTTCGGCGTCGCTGAAGGCAAACAGCTTCAGCTTCTCACATCCTGTTTGGCCTCGCAATTGAGCCAGGAATTCGGAGTTTGAATCCTGTGAGTTGAGGATGTCGAGGAGCACGAAGTCGGGGCAGGAATGAAGGGAGAGAAAATCTAAAGCATCGTCTCGACCTTCTGCCGTCGTCACTTCGAACCCATTTAGCCGCAAGTAGCTGGCCAGAAGTTGCCCTTCGTTCGCATCTCGATCGATCAACAAAGCATGGGGCACTCGCGGCGAATCAGCAGACTCGTCCAACGCGGACTTCGAATCTCGCTCTAATGCTTGAAGTTCATTGAAGACATCCACAATTAAACTCTGAGCCGCGATGTTGCCTTCCAGGTGTTCGTGCAGCAGGTTGAGAGCGTTGGCACACGAATCGGTGCGCGTGCGAATCGCTTTCGCCAGGTTCGCGACTTGTTGCTTCGATGTCGTTTCGTCGGGCGCGAACTCGATGCTCTTCAAGTCGGCGATCTCGTGCCGCAAGATGGGAACATCGGACGGAGCCTCGATGCCCAGTCGCACGGTGTTCCCTTGAATCCGCACGACTTCGACAGAGATATTCAATGTGGGCAGGACAAGCTTGTCGTGTTCTTTTCGTGAGAGAACTAACATCGTGTGACCTCCATTGTCATCATCGGGAGAGGTGGCCCGTAGCGTTGAGCGCGTGAGGCCTCGAAGAGCAGGCTGGGGTCCGGCATCATGCCGTTAACTGCGAATGCAGTTGGAGATCGTTCCAACTCAGCTTGCAGGTGGATTCTTTGCCAAAATCGAAACCGAGGCAAGTGCAGAATTATTGCGGAGTCAGATGCTATCGTTGCTGGTAGATTACCCAAACAGCGCCGAAACCGATCGGCCTTTGCCATCTTCGGTCGCATAAAACGGACGACGCTCGACGTCGAACGCCGTTTGCGGACTGATTCCCATCGCCGTAAACATCGTGGCATGGAGGTCATCGACGTTGACGGGATCTTTGATCGCCAGGCAAGGACGCTCCGGTGCAGTCTCGCCGTAGAGGAATCCCTTCTTCGTGCCGCCACCGAACATGAGCACGGACGAACCACCGGTGAAATGGCGGTGAAGACCATAGTGCGTCATCTCTTGAAGCGTGTCGACTTTGAACGTTGCTTGATCCTGGGCGTTTGAGCCCGGCACGCCCTCCAAGATCATGTCGCGGCTGAACTCGCTGGCAACGACGACCAGCGTGCGATCAAGCAGCCCGCGAGCTTCGAGGTCTAAAATCAGCTGGGTGATCGGGCGATCGATTTCTTTGTGCAGTCGGTCGACTGTCGTATGGCCATCTTTGTGCGTGTCCCAATGGATAAAGGGAATATACTCGGTGGTGACTTCGACAAATCGTGCGCCATTTTCGACCAGCCGTCGCGCGAGCAGACATCCCTGACCAAAGCGCCCTGTGTCGTACTTCTCGTAGCTTTCCTTTGGCTCCAGCGAGATGTCGAAGGCCGCCCGTTCCTTCGAGCCTAACAAGCGATAGGCGTTCTCCAGCGACCGTAACATCGATTCTTGATGATAATCGGACAAGTAGTCTCGTTGAGGCGATTTGTCGACGAGTTTACGAAAGAACTTGTAGCGATTCTCGAATCGACCTGGCTCCATGCCTTTCGGAGGACGCACGGCGGCAGCGGCTTCTTCCGGATAGGGCAGATTCATAGGACCGAACTCGCTGCCGAAAAAGCCTGCGGTCGTGAAGGCTTTAATCTCTTCGTTCTCGCCGACGCCTTCCAATCGCTGGCCGATATTGATGAATGCGGGCATGACCGGATTGCGCGGGCCCAGCACGCGAGCGATCCAAGCGCCGATATGGGGGCAGGCCACGGTCTGAGGCGGGACATAGCCGGTGTGCCAATGATACTGGTGACGCGAGTGCAAGATATGTCCGAGATCGGGCAGGACGTGAGACCGGACTAAGGTTGCGCGATCCATCACCGAGGCGATGCCTTCCAAGCCTTCTGCGATCTTGATGTTGTCGACTGCGGTATCAATAGCCGGGAAAGTACTGACGACCTTCTCGACTGGCAGGCCAACCTGGAAGGGTTCGTAGTGCTTGGGATCGAAGTTGTCGGGCGCTGCCATGCCGCCCGCCATCCAAATTAAGATGCAAGCGTCGGCGGTCGGCTCGGGATGCGTTATCGCGGCGTCTTCCGCTGCCCGCAGCAAGCGAGGCTCGCTCGCCATCATCGCTGCGGTTGAGGCAGCGGCGAGTTGCTTGAGGAACTGGCGACGAGCAAGCTGCTCGTTCATATGACTGCAATCCACGTCATGATTCCTTTGTAACGATGTATTGAACTACCGTATGAGTTGGAACTCGGGCAGCATCAGCACGGACCAGAGTAGATCTTCGACGGCTTGGTGTTTCGGCTCCGTCCCTAGGAACTCGGTGGCCAGACGCAACTCATCCGACGTTGGCTCGCGTGAAAGGGCATAGCGGCAAAGCCACGACATCAATTCTTCACCCGAATGACTCTCGCTGGAAAGTCGTTGTTGTGCCCCGTGCTGAATCGCATCCGACAGTGTCTGACCATTTGCCAAGTCGATGGCTTCGAGTGTCGTCAGCTCACTTGGCCGCGAGGTCACGATCTGATCGCGGTTGGGCCGACCGAGGGCTCGCATCAATCCATCGCTTTTGACGAGTGAAGCTCGAACCATCAACAGCGGTGAGTTGGCGGCAGCATTAAGGCGACTCGCGAGTTCCGCCCCAACTCGCCCCGACCAAATGCCCGGATTCGCCACAGGCTCGGCGGGTTGCCAGTCATCTGGCTCTTCTTTCCAAACGCCCCGCGCGTTGAGAGCCTTTGCAGTCCACTGCCAGGAACCGTCTGATGCGATCGATTGCGTCGTGTCGTCCGCGAAGCGTAACGTTGCCTCGAAGATGAGCCCCGCCGGATTCGGAGCGCTGCCGCCGTTCTTAGCTTCGATTAACAGCGTGTTCTCGCCTGTTCGGAGTTTTGGAAGCAAGGACATCGCTTCTACGGACTCCCAGTTGTCGTCCGATGCAATGTGTTTGCCGTTCAGATACATCCGATAGCTGTTGTCGCAGGTGATCACTCCAACCGCCTGAGCCGGTAGGCTGGGCAATTCAAATTTGTGCCGTAATGTAATCGTCTCGCCCGCTGGCGTTGGTCCAGACCCCGTCGCATGCGACCAGATCCACTGGGCGGTCAACGGTTGCGACGAATGGTTCGGCTGCTGCTTGAAGCGGAGCACTTGAGCATCGTATTTTGTGGGTGCTGCGTCGGTGATCTGCCAGACGGCGTCGACGAATTGTTCCGCCGTCATCCGACGGGCAAGCGGCCCGCGGAATACGTAGCGACCAGCTTCTTGTGGCTGGTCAACCGGTGGCGTTTGGGCTTGGTAGATCTGCGAGGTGCAAATCAGCTCGATCGTTTTCTTTAGGTCGAATCCGTTGTCCCGAAGATGGATCGCGAGGTAGTCGAGTAGGTCAGCGCTCCACGGTTCGGTGTGCATCGCGTCGACCGGATGGACGATTCCTCGACCCATCAGGCGATTCCAGATGCGATTGACGATCGTGCGAGCAAAGCGACCATTGTCGGCATGCGTGAGTAACGCCGCGAGTTGCTTCAACCGTTCGGGCTGTTCTGCCTTGGAATCAACTTGCCCAAGTTCTGGAAACATCCACGCTGGCGTTGCTGTCTGGTCGAGCGGTTTGTCGCAACGATGCAAGGTTAAAGGTGTCGTCGCATAGATCGCGGCCAAACCGTACGTCTCTTCAAGCGTCCAGCGATCGATGAAGCTGTCGTGACACGAAGCACACTTCATGTTGATACCTAGGAACGCTTGCGAGACGTTCTGAGCAAACTGAATCTCCTGCATCTGGCTAGCACTGACATTACCCCGCCATCGAATCCCGCTGATGAAGCCGCTGGCTTCCGGCGGTGGAGCAATCAGTTCGCGCGTGAACTGATCGTAGGGCTTGTTGTGGAGCAATGCGTCGTACAGCCAGCCCGTAATCTGCTGGCGACCGCCGGTGATGAAGCCGGTCCCGGTATAGTCGTTACGCAGCAAGTCGTTCCAAAAAGTCAGCCAATGCTCAGCATAGGAGACATCATTCGCGAGCAGGTCGCGAACGAATGCTGTCCGCTTATCGGGATTCGCGTCGGCCATGAAATCGCGATAGGTTTCTGGATCGGGCAGCAATCCATTGACGTCCACCGAAACCCGACGCAAGAACACTCCGTCCGAAACTGGCGCGGGACGAGGGACAGCGAAGTCTGTGAAGTATTGGTCGATGATCCGATCGATGGGATGTTCGCGCCCGTCGATCGCCGAAGGCAGTTCGGGCCTGCGGTGGGCAAGTGGCGGCTCGTAGGATCCTTTGGTCAGTGCGAAGCCGGGTTCCCAAGCGATGCCGGCGTCAATCCAACGTTTGATCCTTTCGATTTCGTCTCCGGGTAAGGGCTCGCCTTCGGGTGGCATTCGGAGGTCGTCGTCCTTCGTGGTGATCCGCTCGAACAACAGGCTTTGGCTGCTAGCCCCTGGCACAACCACTTCGCCGCTTTCACCACCAGCAAGGAGCAACTCGCGGGTATCCAGCGAAAGGCCGCCCTGCTTCTTGTCGCCGGAATGACATTTGGCGCAGTGGGCACGTAGGATCGGCACGATGTCGTGGGCGAAGTCAATCTCCTCGCAGCTAGCAGCGTCGACGAACAATAGGCTGGAAATCAGTAGAGATAGCAGCTTCGCGTTCTGATTCATGGAGACTCTCGCCGTGCGATATGTGAATTTTGTTGAGTATCAGCGGCATCGTTGCGACGAACAAGTGCGGCCAAGCATCTTTGTACGACGGCCCTCCGAGGCGGTCGAGCTGTCCTGAATCGGTCGTACGACGGGCTTGGAGGCCCATCGCACAGGGGGGCTTGCTAGCGAGCAGAGCCTTGCAGTATGTCATTGTAGCTAATCTGCGACGACTCTTCCGATTAAGAAAAGTTTTCGGATTGTTGCAAGTTTGCCGGTCAGGTCGCCGATACCTCCTCTGTCGATCGCTCCGACTCGGAGTTCGCACCTCGTGTGCGAAATTGAATCGGTGCTTTCGGTCAGGGGGGGAACTAGAAGTCGTCTTGGTCAGCGGTCCTCGCAGAGGGCCGGTGGCCGGACGTTTTAGAGCGCACTTAACGGAGTTGTTCACGGTCGATACGTCGCAAGAATGCAGACAAGCAATCGCCCTGAACGAACACCGTGTGTGCGACTCGCACTAGCCTTGGCCGTACGCGTCTGATGACGCATCGAAAGGAAGCGGGAACCGATGACCCGGCAACTGCGAAGAACGCGATACTTGCGAACCCCCTTGGCGCTGATCCTGATCGGCCTGACCGCCTTTACCGGTTGTCATCCGACTCAGCCCTTCTACTTCCATGAAGATGGCGATCTATCGCATTATCTCGATCACGCCACGGCGCTCGAAGAGCCCAATTACAGCCAACCGCACTTGGAAGACGTCGAGTACGCGGAAGCTCCGATGACGCTCAGCAATCCTGAGTTTCGCGAGATGTGGGATCTTCAACTGGAAGAGGTTGTCTCGATCGCGATGCAGAATAGCAAAGTCGTTCGAAATCTTGGCGGCGTGACTCCCTTCGGATTCGCCGATGCTTTGGTCGGCCGAACGGCGAGTGCTTCCACGATCTACGACACCTCGATTGTCGAGTCCGACGCCAACAACGGTGTTGAGGCCGCACTGTCTGCATTCGATACACAGTTCCGACTGCGGGGCACCCAAGGTGGAAGTGAACTGGGAACGGGTGGCATTGCCACAAATACCGACCGAGTCAACAACACGGGTGGCGGTATCAACGCGTTCAATAATACAGCACAAGGCGGATTAGAAGCATCACTCACCAAACGGACTGCGACCGGTTTGACGTTGCGGGCAGAGAGCCAGACGGATCGAATTCGCGGTAACGGATTCTTCAATCCAATTCACAATACGTTCTGGGAGCAGTCGTTCCAAATCGAAGCTGTCCAGCCGCTGTTGCGTGGCAACGGAGCGATGATCAATCGCATTCCCGTAATGATCGCACGAATCAACACGGATGTCAGTCTCGCGACCTTTGAATCTTCGATTCGGAACCTGGTTCTCGACATCGAGAACACATACTGGGATCTACACGCCGCTTACCGAAACCTTGAAACCGCTAAGATCGGACGTGATAGTGCTCAAGCAACTTGGAACAACGTCTACGAGAAGATGAAGGGTGGCCTCGAGAGTTCACAGGCGGAAGCCCAGTCTCGCGAACAGTACTTCTTCTTTCGGGCACAACTCGAGACAGCGCTCCGCGACTTGTATAACGTCGAGAACCGTCTTCGATATTTGATGGGGATCGCGGCGACCGACGGACGATTGATTCGACCTAGCGACGAACCGACTGCCGCACGCATCAGCCACGAATGGCGGTTGATTCACATGGAAGCTCTGCTGCGGAGCCCCGAGTTGCGTCAACAGAAGTGGGTGATCGAGCGACGCCAACTGGAACTCGTGGCCGCAAAGAACCAACTGCTGCCTCAGATGGACGTCGGTGCCTACTATCGCTGGTACGGTGCAGGCGACAATTTGATCAACGCAGATCGAAACGGATTGAATTTCCCCGCTGATGGCTCCACAGCAGTGGACGTGCTGACCGAAGGTACTTTTGCGGAGTCGGGCCTGTTGTTCAACTTCCAGATGCCTGTTGGTTACCGCCGCGAGCTGGCAGGTGTTCGCAACGCTCAATTGAACTTGGTTCGCGAGCAATCACGTCTGGAAGATATGGAACTGAATACGTCACATCTGTTGAGCACATCGATCCGCAACCTCGATTTCAACTATCAGTCCGCACAAACTCACTTCAATCGCTGGAAGGCTTCGCAAGCTGAAGTTGACTCCGTGCGAGTGTTGTACGAGCGGGGTAAGTCGACTCTCGATCTCGTGCTTGATGCCCAACGACGCCGAGCCCAAGCTCAGATCGACTACTATCGTGCCTTGAGCGAGTACAACAAGTCGATCGCTGAAGTTCATTTCCGCAAGGGTTCGCTACTCGAATACAACAACATCCATCTGGCGGAAGGCCCTTGGGCCGACAAGGCTTACTGGGATGCCATGGAACATGCACGAGAACGTGACGCGAGCTACTACCTGAACTATGGCTACACCCGCCCCGGTGTGATCAGCCAAGGTCCTGTCGCTCAGGGTCCGGTATCCGAATATGTTGGCGACTTGGCGGCAGAGCCGGCCTACACGCCTGGCAACTCTCCCGAGTTGGTTCCCACACCGGCACCACGACCGACCGACGCTCCCGAAGCGGGTGAAGATGCACCACAAGAGCCCGGTCCGATCACAACGCGTCCTGAAGGCCCGACGTTGAACGCTCCGCTGCGAGCAGGAACGAACAACGGATCGCTGAAGGTGGCGTCAGGTTCCGCCAACTCGTTCGAGTGGGGTTCATTGGGCTTGACACCCGCTGCTGCTCCCAAGGCGGACGGCAACGAGTTGCGTCAAGCATCTTTCGCGGAGCCGTTACGCAAGTAGCTTGACTCTCTGAGTCGAGTGCCTGGGCTTACGCAGTATTCAAAGAGTAACACTTCTACGCAACACAATTCATTTTTTCGGCTGGGAGCGATTGGACACGGATAGCACGGGTTAAGCGGAGACACTCGGTTTACGAGCGCCCTCCGTCCGTGCTGTCCGTGTTTCCCTTTCTTGTGCCCCGGTCGCCCCCACTACCGCTGGTCACATTGACGCTCTTAGAATGCAGCGACAATGACAGGCCTATTCTTTAGCTTTGACGGAATTGACGGCGTCGGCAAATCCACACAGATGGAATTGTTTTGTGAGTGGTTGCGCGACCGAGGTCATGATGTCGTACAGTGCCGCGACCCTGGTGGGACACCGTTAGGCGAGACGCTTCGTGAGCTCATTCTCCACCGGCAGGACACTCCCATTTCACCGATGGCCGAAATGCTGCTGTACATGGCTTCGCGAGCACAACTGGTCAACGATGTGATTCAGCCCTCGCTGCAAGCCGGCAAGACCATTGTTTCGGACCGGTTCCTCGTCTCAAATGTTGCCTACCAGGGCCATGCTGGTGGTGTAAGAGTCACGGACGTTTGGGCGGTGGGTGCCGTCGCGACCGAAGACATTCGACCCGATTTGACGCTGATGCTCGATATGCCCGTGGAGCAAGCCTCCAGCAGACTAAACCGCGACTTGGACAGGATCGAGGCCCGCGGTGCCGAGTTCTTAAATCGCGTTCGCGACGGATTTCTACACGAAGCCGATAGATCACCCGATCGCATCGCCGTGATCGATGCAGCACGGGATATCGACACCATTCAAACGGAGATTCAAGGTCTGGCGAGCCGCGTTATTGAAGCGAAAGGTTTAGCAGAAGGATGAGTTGGCACGGCATCGAAGGTCACGACGAAGTTGTCGAACGCTTTCGCCGCATCCTGGCAAGCGGACGCCTCGCCAGCACATTCCTGTTCGTCGGCGTGCCAGGGATCGGCAAGAGAACGTTCGCATTAAAGTTGGCACAGGCACTGCTGTGCCCAGTTTCGCCGGACGCCGAATTGAATCCTTGTGGCAAGTGCCCATCGTGCCAACAGGTCACTGCCGAATCTCATCCCGACATGGAACTGGTCGCGAAGCCCACTGACAAGAGCTTCATACCGGTCGAAGTTTTTATTGGTGACCGAGATCATCGGATGCGCGACGGCCTTTGTCACAACATCTCGCTCAAACCGTTCCTGGGTGGTCGCAAGATCGCGATCATCGACGATGCCGACTATCTCAATCAAGAAGGCGCGAATTGCCTCCTTAAGACGCTCGAAGAACCGCCACCAAAATCGGTGATTATATTAATTGCGTCGAGCGAGCAAACGCAACTTCCCACGATTCGGTCACGCTGTCAGGTGGTTCGATTTCGCGAGTTACCGTCCGGCCTAGTCGCGACATTGCTCCAATCGCTCGGCGAGGTTGAGAACGAAACCGAAGCCATCAAGCTCGGGGCTTTGAGTCAAGGAAGCTTGCAACGCGCCAAGCAGTTTTTGGATCCGGAACTGTTTGATTTTCGCGGCGAGTTCGTCGGAAGACTCGCCCAGTTGCCGGATAAAGGCGTTAGCCTTGCGACGGATATCGGCAAGTTCGTCGAAGATGCGGGAAAAGACGCCCCCGTTCGTCGTGAACGCCTGAAGCTCGTAATCATGATCGCCGTTGAGTTTTATCGTGAGCTGATCCGACGGATGAGCGACCGACCGTCCGCGACCGATTCGGGCCTGCTGAACGCCGTTCAAACGGCCTCCAATGCTCGATGCGTTGACGTCGAAGCCATTGCGGCTTGCGTCGAACGCTGCCTCGACGCACAAGCTCAAGTCGACGCGAACGCGAATCAGGCCACCCTAATTGAGTGCTGGATCGACGATTTGGCCCGGTTCTCGGAATCGGCTCTCGCTTGAGCGAAGCCTTCCGATGGCTTAACAGCCTTCGAAAGCATGCCTGCACGTGGCTACCGCGAACCAATTGCCTGCCGGCGATCTCGCTAAGGCATCACGATTCGCCTTGTAGCGTGACGACCAAGCGGCGAGCCCCTCCGCGATTGCGGTGTTCGCAAAGATAGATTCCTTGCCACGTACCGAGTAGCAATTTGCCATCCCGAATCGGCACCGACACCGAACTGCCGAGCATCGATGCTTTGACATGGGCCGGCATATCATCGGGACCCTCTAACGTGTGAATATAGGGAAAGCTCTCCGGAACGATCTTGTTGACCGACATCTCCAGGTCGACGGGAACGTCAGGATCAGCGTTCTCGTTAATCGTCAGCGAGGCGGACGTGTGCTGAATGAACACGTGGAGCAAGCCCAGCTTGGTTCTACGCAATTCGGGCACAGCATCGACGATTTGCGATGTGATCAAATGAAACCCGCGCGACCGCGGAGCTAGTTCGATTGACGCTTGAAACCAGGACATCCAACGACTCAATAACCAAGGAAAAGGCTAGGTTAATTTTCTTGACATTGTCAGGCATCTGGGAATAATTACAAGCATCACAGGACGAGTTGTATTCGATGAAGTTAAGTGACCGAGCCGCTTCGAGATCCTACCCAGGCTCAAGTCAAAGCTTTCCCGCCGATCGCGAATACGTTTGATCATAGAAGAAAAGACTGTAATCGGCGTTCGCAAACGCCGAACGAGATAAGACTATTTAGAAATCACAGGTGTGAGGAGGTTAGAAGTTAGATGCATAACGTTAATAATGTGTTCGAAGCGATTCTGAAATACGGCCATGACGAGGATTTCGCACCCGAAGAGAGGTCAGACTTCGAGGCGACTGATGCTCCTGCGGGTTCGGACGAAAAGATCGAAATCCTGCGTCAGCGTGTCGCACTGGGTATGCCCTTGTGGCACAGCTCGGATCGGCTTGACTACAGCGGGTTGACCGGTGCAGTTCGCCCACGCGAGTAATCACGTCGCTTAAAATTTGAAACCAATGAACGGGGACGTCAATTCGATGTCCCCGTTTTTTATTGCTAGCAGCCTGTTTGCAATTCCTTCGCGGTGAACGATTAAGACAGAAGTCGCTGCCAATGTCGGTATTGGTGCGAGCTCGCCGGGGAGGGTGACGTGGTGAAGGAACCGCCCGCGCACGTAAATTGCCCTGAATGTGGGCGGGCCTGTCAACTGCTGCCCCGCGTCGTGAGCCGGCAGTTCGATCTGATCTTAGTGAGGCATCTCTTACCCTTGCTGCACGACCAGCAACAGAGCCGCGACCTCGAAAGGTTCTTTCAACCGATCAGCCACTTCCGTTCCTGTTCCGATAGACGTCTAAGCGCGATCCAGTGTCGGCGCATGTCCTAACATGCACGTTTTGAACGTCAGGAACGTTTATTAGTACGGTCTTTGAGTAAGGGTAGCGTTGTTTCGTCAAGATTCCGTGGGAACTGGACCGCCAGAGCCGCTACACGTGCGTGCGATTCGCACTACTGCTTTGTCCATCTTGAATTGCCGGTTGCTAGCATTGCGAGGTGCGTTCGTCAGCCGCCATGCCGGCGCGAACGTAGAATACCTTCTGAACGGTTGATGGAAACCGTAAAGGAGGTTCACCATGGATAAGTACAAAGTGACGTTGCTGCCGGAGGAACGGCAACAGTTGGAGGAGATGGTTTGCAAAGGCAAGTCTGCCGCCCGCAAGCTGACTCACGCACGCGTCTTGTTGTTGGCCGATGAAAGTGACGGACGCCGGGCTCGCACCGATGCCGAGATCGGCGAAGTCTTGCAGGCCAGTCCCGACACGGTGGCTCGCGTCCGCAAACGATTCGTGATGGAAAGTTTCGAGGCCGCCGTCAATCCTCGTCCGCGGCCGCCCCGGCCGGACAAAATCAAAATCCAAGACGCGTCCGAACAGAAACTGATCGAGTTGGCTTGCAGCGATCCGCCCGACGGTCGCGGCACATGGACGTTGCAATTGTTGGCCGACAAATTGGTAGTGCTGGGATATGTGGAGTCGGTGGGCCGCGAGACCGTCCGCCAGGCGCTAAAAAAAACGACATTCAACTCGGAGCGGTGAAGAGTTGGTGTGTTCCTCCCAAGGCCAACGCGGAATTCGTGTGGCGGATGGAGGACGTCTTAGAAGTCTACGGTCGTCCCTTCGACCCAGAGTGCCCCGTGGTCTGTCTGGACGAGCAAAGCAAACAACTGATCGGCGAAACGCGATCTCCACTTCCTGCCGAACCCGGTCAGCCGGCGAAAGTTGACTACGAATACGAACGCAAAGGGACGTGCAACCTGTTCATGATGTGTCAGCCGCTGGGTGGCTGGCGGCATGCCAAGGTGACTGACCGCCGGACGCGTAAGGATTGGGCGGAGTGCATCCGCGACTTGGTGGACGTACATTTCCCGGGTGCGCGGAAAGTGATCCTCGTCGAAGACAACCTAAACACGCACGACGGCGCGAGCTTGTACGAAGCTTTTTCGCCCGATGAGGCACGTCGGATTCTGGAACGCGTGGAATTTCACTCGACGCCGAAGCACGGGAGTTGGTTGGATATGGCGGAAACGGAATTGAGTATTCTGACTCGTCAATGCTTGGACCGGCGTATCGCGGACTCGGCAGAAGTGACGCGGGAGGTAGCGGCATGGGAAGCGGAGCGGAATGAGAAGAGATCTCGCATCCACTGGACGTTTACAATCTCCGCAGCACGGACCAAAATGAAGCACGCCTACCCGAAAACTGAACCCGCCACAAACCAGCTAGCAACCAGCAGTTAAAGACGGACGGAACACTACTGCTGCGTTTCAGCTTGATTTTAGGGTTTGCCTGTTTCGTGAGCCGTGACGCGTAAAGCGGTCGGGCGGCGAGGAATGCAGGGCGCGCCCGGGGCCTTATGGCCCGCGACTCACATCATTCACCCTAATCCTTAGCTGTAACGCAGCACTAATGGTGCGCTTCAGCTTGATTTTACGATTAGCCGTTTTGGCGTTAGCCACGGTTCCCCCGCAACTACCGGGGCTAACTCTCAAACGGCGAATGTCTACGACCCTAATTCTTAGCAGTCACAAAGCACTAGCCGTTGCGAACACAGGGGGCGATGACTATGATGAGCTGGTATTGAGACACAGTCTCAGTCGCAAGTCCCGCCTCATTGGAGTGTCACCTGTGGACGAACTTGTCCCCCTGAACCTGCTTTCACGAGGCCAATGTGCCCAAATCGAGCACCTTTTTGGTCAAGTTGATCAAGTTCACCGACTCGAAGAGCTCGGACTTCGAGCTGGCGTATCGATCGAGATGCTTCAGCCGGGAACCCCCTGCATCGTGCGGGTCGCCGACCAGAAGCTCTGCTTCCGCGACGCCCAATTGTTCAACGTGATGGTGCGACCAGAAGTCGCTGGGTGTCGGGAGTAGGACGTTGCCAGGAGTTCCAAGGTGACAGCATTGGCCGAGGCCCAAGTGGGACAGTGCGGACGAGTTCTGCAAGTGGATGGGATGGACGAAGTGGCGATTCGACTGCTCGAGATGGGACTGACGCCCGGCGTCGAGTTCGAGTTGCTGGGCATCGCGCCGTTAGGCGACCCCATCGAAATTGAGATCCGCGGATATCGGTTAAGTCTCCGCAAGAGCGAAGCCGCTCGCGTTACGATCGAACTCACGGCTTGATCGCCATCTCGCAATTCAACCCGCCATCGCTATGCCCACCGATTCATCCACGCAAACGCTGACGGTCGCCTTGATTGGTAACCCGAACACCGGAAAGTCGACTCTGTTTAGCGCGCTGTGTGGTGTGCGGCAGCGAACGGGAAACTATCCGGGCGTGACAGTCGAAAAGAAGCTTGGCCGCGCCGAATTTCACGAGCAGCACTTCACGATCGTCGACCTCCCAGGTTCGTACAGCCTCGCGCCTCGTTCACCTGACGAGATGATCGCGGTCGATGTTCTGCTTGGACGGCTAAACGTCGTGGACGAACCCGATGCAGTTCTCTGTATCGTCGATGCCAGCAACCTGGAACGGAACCTCTACCTCGTCAGCCAAGTGCTCGAACTTGGCAAACCGACAGTGATCGCGCTGAACATGGTCGACGTGGCCCGCGACCGCGGCATCGCGATTGATGTCGACATGCTCCGCAAGCGACTGCACGTTCCGGTGATCGAGATTCAGGCGAATCGTCGCTGGGGACTTCCCGAATTGAAACAAGCGTTGGTCGATACGCTAAAGGTCAGGCAATCGCCGCCGGAGAGTCCCTTTCCTGACCTCTTTCAGGCCGAGATCACGAAACTCGAAGCCGAGTGTGAGACGGCGGTGGGCTCGCCGTTGCCGCGATATCTCGTCGAGCGGCTGTTACTCGATACAAGCGGTTACCTGTCGCATGGCGGTATCCGCGAGATCGACGGCTCCATCCATTCGGCAATCGCGGCTTCCCGCGAACGACTTTCTGCCGCCGGAATGCCGGTGCCTGCTGTCGAGGCCATGGCCCGTTACAAGTGGATCGGCAAGCTCTTGGAAGGCGTGGTGCAACGTCCCAGTTCCCGTCCCAAGAGCTTTAGTGATAAGCTCGATCGCGTCCTGACACATCGGTTCTGGGGCAGTTCCATTTTCATTTTGTTAATGGTGTTCTTGTTTCAGGCCGTGTTTTGGATCGCCGGCCCGGCATCGGATTTGATTGACTGGCTCAAGACTCACGCGTCGACTTTCGTTACCGCGAGGCTCGCCGAAGGGCCCCTCCAGTCATTGATTACCAACGGCGTCATCGAAGGCGTCGGCGGTGTGCTCGTTTTCCTTCCACAGATCTTTGTGCTGTTCTTGTTCATCGCCATTCTGGAAGATTGCGGGTACATGTCGCGAGCGGCGTATTTGATGGACCGCCTGATGTCACGAATCGGACTGAGCGGCAAGTCGTTCATCCCCCTGCTGTCGTCGTTCGCCTGTGCCGTACCGGGCATAATGTCCGCGCGAGTCATTGAGAATCCAAGAGACCGGCTAATCACGATCCTCGTCGCGCCGTTGATGAGCTGCAGTGCGAGGCTCCCAGTTTACACGCTGTTAATTGGGGCGTTTATTCCGAACCAACGCATTGCGGGCATGTTCGGTTTGCAAGGTCTCACTATGTTCGCGATGTACACCATCGGCATCGTGGCAGCGGTATTCGTAACACTTGTTCTGCGTCGGACCATCTTGAAGGGTGTCACACCACCGTTCGTGATGGAGTTGCCAAGTTACAAGGTGCCGGGACTCGGCATCGTGCTGTACCGGATGTTTGAAAGGGGTTGGGCGTTCGTGCGCCGCGCTGGCACGCTTATCTTTGCCGTTACTATTCTGGTATGGGCCGCCGCCTACTACCCTCGCTATGAAGCCGCTGAGAATCCGAGCGAACAGCTTCGTCACAGCTTTCTCGGCCAAGCCGGCCAGTTTGTCGAACCGGTTGTCGAACCATTGGGTTGGGATTGGAAGATCGGCTGCGCTGCGATTGCTTCGTTCCCAGCGCGTGAGGTGGTCATTGCGACACTTGGGGTGATCTATAATCTGGGAGAGGACGAGGACGAAGAATCCGAGACCTTGCGCGAGACATTGCGTTCCGCGAAATGGGAAGGAACCGACCGCCGCGTCTTTAATGTACCCGTCGCGTTGTCGATCATGGTATTCTTTGCATTATGTGCTCAATGTTCGTCGACCTTAGCGGTCATCAAACGCGAGACCAATAGCTGGCGCTGGCCAGCCTTTACGTTCGCTTACATGACCGGCTTGGCCTACGTCGCTGCTTTGCTTACCTATCAAATCGGAAGCCTGTTCGTCGGGTGATATGATGACTTGGGATTGGCAAGAAATCACGGCGCTGTCGATTGTTGGCTGTGCATTCAGCTACGTCGCCTATCTCGTCTATCAACGCCTCCGTCGCCGGGCTTCGGGCGCGTGTGGTGGTGGATGTTTTGGGTGTCAGCAGGCGGAACCGGATTCGCCGCGTCTCGTGTTGATAGGAACCTCTGGTCGTGTCCAATCGAATCCGAATAAGCCGCGCTGAATATCACCTTGCGTGAGCTACGGTGGATCCTCGCCACCGGGATTGAACGGGTTGCAGCGACAGATACGCCAGATCCCTCGGATCGAACCCTTTACTGGTCCGTACTTTTGCACGGCCTGGATGAAATAGCTGCTGCATGTCGGATGAAAGCGACAGTTACGTCCGAGCAGCGGGCTGAGAAAGATCTGATAGAGCCGTACGAGTCCGACTAGGATGCGAGTGGGAACGTCGATAAACAGCCTCCGCACCAAGTTCACGAACGGCTCTCCGGCAGCTTTCGTGCAATTCGTTCCGCCAGTGAGAGCAGCGAAGATCGGATCTTATGAAAGTCCGGCGACGCCCCCCGCCGCGGGCGAGCGACGAAGTCGAGGCCTTTCGGCAGTTCCTGCCGCTGAGTGCGAAATGCTTCTCGAAGCAGTCGTTTCCAGCGATTCCGCTCGACGGCGTTGCCGACCTTTCGGGATACGGACAGTCCGATTCGAGAATGGCCTAGTTCATTCCGCACGCCATTCATGACAAGCACGTCATCCGCAGCATATGCCTTTCCATTGTAGACATGATCGAACTCGGCTTGCTTTCGCAGGCGAAGCTTCTTAGAGAAACCGTGCTTCTTCGGCGTGTCGTCGACACTCATTCTCTCTCCGACTGTGACGCATCGTCCAATGGCGGGACGAGCGGTTTCTGAGCCCAATCGTCGGGATTGATATCAGGCCCGCGACGGCGTGACTTCGGTAAGATGCCCATGTATCGCTTCGTCGCGCGACCGCCTAGCCAAGCGAGGGCGACCATCGCCATGCCGAGGATGATGAGTGCCGCCAACGCTGCCAAAACTTTGGCCCGCATTTGCGGTTCAAGGCGCCGGATCAAGGGCTCCGTCTGTTGGGCTAGAAGCCACGCGGCATCAAACATGTCGCAACTCGCAATAGTTACCAACGCAAATCGGATCGAGGCTTTAGCTTCTGCTTGGCGTCGAACTGGCGAATGAGCTGCTCGCTCTCTGAATCGATTTCGCTCGGAAGTACAATCTGAATTTCGGCATACAGGTCGCCGGGCCCCTCCTTCGATTGAACGCCGTGCCCCTTTACTCGCAAGCGTTTGCCGCTCGATGTGCCCGGGGGAACGGTCAGCGTGATCACTCCCTTCGGAGTCGGTACGTCGATCTTGCCTCCCAGGCCGGCTTCGGCCAGCGTGACGGGAACGTTGACTTCGAGGTTATTACCACGTCGGCGGAATGACGGGTGAGCCGCTGCCTTGACCGTGATCAAGATATCGCCAGCCGGTCCGCCGTTGGGGCTTTGTTCGCCTTGGCCGCGCAACCGAATCGTTTTTCCGTCTTCGATGCCGGCGGGAATCTTTACGGAGATCGCCTCGACTTTTCCGTCGGGCCGTTTCACATTTATTCGTGCCTCACCGCCGGTAACCGCCGTGTTGAAAGGAATGTCGAGTTGGTGTTTCAGGTCCGCTCCCTTCCGCGGTCGCTGCCGACTCCGCCGGGTGCCACCTCCTCCACCGCCGCCGAACTGACGGAAGATATCTCCAAATCCACCTTCAAAGCCGCCCTGCGCGCCGCCCCCAAAGAATTGACTAAAATCAACTTCCGCCTGACCGCCCTGGCCGGCCGAATGGCTTCTCCACGGCCCCCCGCCAGGTCCTCCGGCTCCCATCGACTCGAACGAGCTGCCATAACGATCGTACATCTCGCGTTTCTCGGCATCGTTCAAGACCTCGTAGGCCTTTTGGATTTCCTGGAACTTCTTTTTCGCCGAAGCATCGTCAGGGTTGACGTCCGGGTGATACTTTCGGGCCAGTTTGCGGTAGGCCTTCTGAATATCTGCCGCCGAAGCGTCGCGGCCAACGCTCAAGATCTTGTAGTAGTCTTCTTCCATGTCACTCGCGGGTGTTATGTCAGGTGCTGTGGCTGCCGTGCTGCGAGCCGCTCGGACTCAGGCGTCCCGTCATTCTACGGCTCGGTTGCGATTTCCATCAAGCGGCAGTTGCTCTCTCCGATCACACAGGTTGTAGGTTATGCTTGAAAAACGCCAGATAAACGCTTTCCGAGAAAGTGCCATGACCTCAATGACTTGCCTAAGACAAGCGTTCACTTTATTCATAATCCTCGCCGTCTTGCCGGCTGCCGATTCGGTTGGGGCGGCGTTCGAAGGCGAAGTTGAGGTGACAGCGGTCGATAAGGAAACCAGCAATCCCGTTGCGGTGCGGATGCACTTGAAAGACAGTCGAGGCCGCCCCGTGTTGCCGCGAGGTACTGTCGCCTGGAAAGATCACTTCGTTTTCGATGGCAAGATTCTTTTGAAGCTGCGACCGGGTGCCTATACCTTCGAAATGGAACGCGGCCCCGAGTACCGCATCCGCACCGGGCATTTCATGATCGAACGGGGAGCCGAGGATTCGCACCTTGTTCAAATGGAGCGTTTCGTCGACATGACCCAAGAAGGCTGGTGGTGCGGTGATCTGCATGTACATCGTCCGTTGGAAGACATTGAGCTGTTGATGCGAGCCGAAGATTTGCACGTCGCTCCTGTGATCACTTGGTGGAACAAGAACAACTCGTGGAATGAAGCCGAGTTGCCAGAGTCGCTGTTGACGCAGTTCGACACCAGTCGCTTCTACCACGTCATGGCGGGCGAAGACGAACGCGAAGGCGGTGCGCTGATGTACTTCAATCTCGACAAACCGCTGCCAATTCAGGAAGCCGAGCGCGAGTATCCATCGCCGATTAAGTTTCTTGAAATGGCGCGAGAACAGCCGGCGGCTCATATCGACGTCGAGAAGCCGTTTTGGTGGGACATGCCGACCTGGGTCGCGACAGGACAAATTGACACGATCGGACTAGCCAACAACCACATGTGTCGCAGCGAGGTACTCGGAAACGAAGCGTGGGGGAAACCTCGCGATACGAAGTTTTATCCTGGGACACTCGGCAACGGCCGCTGGTCGCAAGACATTTATTACCACTTGCTGAATTGCGGGTTGCGGATTCCGCCGTCGGCTGGCAGTGCTTCGGGCGTGTTGCCAAACCCTGTGGGTTACAACCGCGTGTATGTCTATTGCGATGGCGAGTTGACTTACGAAAAGTGGTTTGAGGGATTGCGTGCGGGTCAAGTCGTTGTGACGAATGGGCCGATGTTGCGGCCCCGCGTAAATGGCGAACTTCCGGGTCACGTCTTCACGGGCGAAGCGGGAGACACAATCGAGCTACAAGCGACATTGAATCTTTCCGTTCGGGAGAAAGTCGAGTATCTGGAAATTATCAAAAACGGTCGGGTAGAACGCGAGGTGAGACTGTCGGAATACAAAGAGGCCGGCGGCAAACTACCGAAAGTCGCCTTCGACGAAAGCGGTTGGATGCTGATTCGCGCGGTTACAAACAATCAGGACACATTTCGCTTTGCTTCGACTGGTCCTTATTACGTCGAACTTGGGCAGGAGCGTCGAATCAGCAAGACGTCAGCTCGGTTCTTCTACGATTGGGTCTATGAGCGGGCGCGTCGCATCAAGATCGACGACGCCGAGCAACGTGAAGCGGTGATCAAGCCACATCGCGATGCGCGCGACTTCTGGCAAGATCTCGTCGATCGAGCAAACGCCGAGTAACGTCGGCGAAATCACTCGGCGTCGAAGAAGCGGATGCCTGTAGCCTGCGTTTTACGTCGAAAGACGCGGTTTCCGCAGGTAATAAAAAGCGTGTCGAGCTTCTCGCCTCCGAACGTCACGTTGCTGATGCGTTTGTCGTTCGGGTTTGCGATTACGCCGCTGATGCGTCCTTGTGTGTCAAAGAACTGAAGGCCGGCGTGCGTCGCAACGTACAATCGGCCCATCGTATCGACCGTCAGGCCGTCCGCTCCGCTACCTTCTTGGCCGCGTGTTAACCGCATCGTGTAGTACGGCTGCTTGTATCTCAGGCTGCCGTCATCCTCGATACGGAACGCCCAAAGGTTTTCACCCGCCGTATCTGCGACGACGAGCGTTCTTTGGTCAGGCCATAAAATGATGCCATTCAATTTCTCGATACCGTGGTCGACGACACGCTTCTCGGTCGATGGGGAAATGTACCAGATCTGCTGCGTCGACGGTTCCGTGAAGTAGACGCCGCCTTCTCGATTCACAACAAGGTCGTTGCCATCGACGTTTTCCGCAATCACGGTGGCGTTGCCCCGCTCGTCGTAGGTGACGATCTGCTTTAATCCGCGACGACATCCATATAGTTTGCCATTGGGACCGAAAATCATGCCGCTTGTCCGATGACTCTCGTCGACGAACGTCGTGACCGCTCCGTCTAATCCGACCTTGTAGATCTTGTCGCTGGGAACATCCGTGAAAAATACGTTCCCTACCGCATCAACCGCCGGACCTTCAGTGAACTTAAAACCCTCGCCCACCAACTCCCACGCTTCACCCTCGATAAGAACGTCCGACAGTGGCATGTCTTGTCCCTGTGTCATGACTGGAAGCAGCAGGAGCACGAAGAGCACGGTGCGGTTTAACATGGAATCCTTCTCCAAGCAGGTAGGGTGGGCTGCGCCCACCAACACAAAGGTGGACACAGCCCACTCTGCGTTTCCGGGTTCAATTTTGAGGTTTATAGTCGCGCCAAAGCCAACGCAGCGACTCGGGAAGGATCGCTCCTCCGTGCTTACCGTTATGCCCTTCGGTTCCCATCACGAACTTGTAGTCATAGCCAGCGAACTTTAGCGATGCGGCCATCTGCCGATTTGCCAGCGGCCAGTTGCCGTGCAGATTATCGAGATCGTTCTCGCCTTCCTGCAGGAAGACTCGGATCGGCTTGGGGTCGGTCTTGCGGATCATTGCGGCATATACATGCCCACCGCGAATGTTGGTGAAGCTGCCGACATGACTGAGAACTTTGCGAAACGCCTCCGGTCGTTCCCACGCCACCGTCCAAGCACAGATTCCGCCGCTGCTGATGCCGCCGATGGCTCGCCCGTCAGGATCAGTCGTTAAGTTATAGTCCTTGCTGACTGCTGGAAGGATCTCGTTGAGCAGGAAGGTAGCGTATTGATCACCCAATGAATCGTATTCGAAACTTCGGTTGCGTCGTGCGACCGCAGTCGGCGACGACGGAGGAATGACACCGGGATTAATGAAGATACCGAGAGTGACCGGCATGTCTCCCTTGTGAATCAAGTTGTCAAAAACGATGGGAACACGGAATTGCCCATCCTCCTTGGCGTAATTCCCGCCGTCTTGAAAGACCATCAGACATGCTGGTTTTGCTGCATCGTACTGCTCGGGGACATAAACCCAATAGTCTCTGACCGTTCCCGGATAGACTTGACTGTCAGTCAACTCATGCTGAGTCACTTGACCGCGAGGCACCCCCTCTTGCCGTTGGGAATCGGGTCCAAGCGTATACTGTTCCGCACCCTTACTACCTGTGAGAAAACAACCGACGAGCAGCAGGGCAGTCGTTAACAATAGCCTCATCATAGACTCCAGAAAGGCAAGCAAGGTGAATTGCGATTCCGAGAGCCTAGTTGGTCAGCCAGCGAAGAGCAAGCAGAGCGCTGTCTCCGTCTTAGCCAGTGGGATACTGGCGGCAGAATTCGTACAAGGCCATCGTTGTGGCGGTCGCGACGTTATAGCTGTAGGGCAGCCCGTAGACCGGGATCTCGACGACGTGATCGAGCAGCACCAACGCGTCTTCGGTTAAGCCCAGCCTTTCGTTACCCACGACGATTGCGGTCTTGTGGACGAAGGAAAACTGATGCAAGTTCTGCGAGTTCGTGGTTTGTTCCAACCCAACCAGTTGATACCCTTCGCCACGGAGTGCTTTCAAAACTGGTGGGAGACTGCGGTGCTTTTCGATCGGAAACTCGTCCGACGTCACACGCGAGACCTTTGTGTCGATTTTGGAAGGGCCGCAAGCGATCAGACGCGATACGCCGCAACAGCTTGCCGTGCGCACGATTCGCGAGAGATTGATATTGCTGCGTAGCGGCGCGCATACCAAAACCAAATCGCGAGGCCGTTCGAGCGAAGTAGGTGGCTTGTGCCGCTGGTGAACAAAATCGGGCATCGGGCAACCGTTACTTGGCTGACTCGATCAAGCCGTAACGCAATTCATAGTTCTCGAAGCAAATCCGCAGAGGATTAACGTCCGTCCCTTGGAACACACGACCGATCAACGACTCGAACTCCTTCAGGACGATGCGGTAATAATTGTGCTTCCCGTCGCGTCGCATGTCGATCAATCCGGCGACTCGCAGTAGGGCCAAGTGGTGGCTGACCGATGGCTGCCGCTGGTCGAGCAAGTTGCACAGTTCCAACACGTTCAACTCGTCGGCTTGGTGGAGCAGGTAAAGAATGCGAATTCTGGTTTCGTCAGCCAGCAGTTTGAAGAGTTGTACGAGTTGCCCGACGGAGTCGTCGGGGAGCATTTTCAGTTCCGAGGACATTTGCCCATCCTTGACTTCAGGTTCGGTGGCGACTTGCATTTCCTGATATCCTTGTTGGTAATGCTGGCTTGCGAACGAGACTTGTTGTTGCGGACTGCACACTGGTGAGGTTACCGACTGCCACACTTACAACCGGCGCATATCAATCGCGGGTCAAAGATGGAAAAGCTTCTCACGAAGTGTGATAAGAAAAGTCGATTTGGGGCCGCGAAACCGAGCCACCGAACGTGACCGTTGAATTTGAGTGACGCGAAAATCCCTTCGTCCTTCCAATGGCCACATTGTAGTCAGCGAGGCTCGATTTGTGAAATGGTCCCTCGGAAAATCTGCTGGGGCCATTCTCTTGAGCTGAAATCCCAGAATTTTGGACTGTTGATTCCAAAAGCTGGCGGACCAAGCTGTGCGGCGTCGTGAATTTGATTCGCTTCACCTAACGCGGCCTATTGCCGCAACCAAAGTAGCTTGACTCTCTGAGTCGAGCATCTCCCGTCGGCTGCTCGACTCGGAGAGTCAAGCTACAAACATGCGCGCACGGCGCGCAAATGTCGCTTAGTAAGACTCTAAGCAGAGAAGCAACGGTTTGGTACGTGAAACGTTGCGGCATCGCGGTTGCTAACTTGCTTCTAGTTGCCGGTCGATGAAGTTCTCGCGGCAGCCAAGACGGCGTGTGCAGGAAGATGTTTGTATTTCACGCGTCGATCACTAGTGCTGCGCTACACCTTGATTTTAGGGTTTGCACGTTTCGTGAGCCGTGACGCGTAAGCGGTCGGGCGGCGAGGAATGCAGGGCGCGCCCGGGAGCCTTACGGCCAGCGGCTCACTTCATTCACCCTAATCCATAGCTGTAACGCAGCACTAGCGGTACCAAGCGACATCGAGGTGCGAACAAGGATTTTCAGTTTTTCAATTTGAAGGGATTCGTACGACGGATCTCCGAAGCCAAGGCTTTTAACATCTTTGGAGAGGGGCATAGTATCACCGGCCCGGAGGGTCGCAACAACCTCTGCCGGGCTGTAAAGCCCCGGAATCATTTGCGATAGGTGCTGAAAGCCCCGATAGGGGCGACACACTTCACACCTCACCACCTGTGTCGCCCCTATCGGGGCTTGGCCAAGTTGGGGGTTAGCAACGGCAAGGGTTGTGTCAGCCCTATCGGGCTTATTCTCCCAGCATAACCACCACTCAATGGTCCTCCTAAACATGTTAAAAGCACTGGCTCTCCGAAGCCGTCGAGCAACGAATTACTGAGTTCGACGGATTCGGAGAGCCGTCGTACAAGTTGTGCAGCTTGAACAAAGCGAAAGCCCTGGAGGCTCGCACCGGGATACGGGGCGGGTGCAATGAAATCGGAAAGCGAGATGCCGTGGCTTATAGCGTGGCTTTTAGTTGAAGTATCGCTCGCCGGACACCCCGTCGTCCCAGAACATCTCCGTCCCATTTAACCGCTCGCTAGTTCATTTGACGAAGGACCCCGCTAGCAAACAGCGAACACTCCGTGCGATTTAGGATTGTGTAATTTGATTGCGACTGGTACTTTTCCGAGAATTGGGTTTATGGATTTCCCAAACTACCAAGGTATGGAGATTTTGATGACTGAAAAGAAAAAGAAGGTGTCGCTGACAGATGTCGAACAAGACAGCATCGAACGCGTGGTGGCTCGACTGAATGGCGAGATTGACGACACGAACGCGAAAATTTGGGGTGAAGAGTTTGCTGCGTCAGGAGCAAAAACTCCGCCCCCTTCCGGAGCACCAGTTGAATAGGCATCTTGATGGTTGCCACCGGTAGCCGTTGGAGTTGCGAAGCGGGTTACGGATATTTCCGGCCCGCTGTTTTCTTGGTTTGATGATTTCGTTCCCAGTTCTTCGGCGATACTCTGATCGTGTTTCCAACCCTTAACGCCAAGCCCCCTTAGCACCGAGCCATTGTGAGCAGAATGCGAGACTAGTGCCTTGTCCTAGCAACAGTTAGGGTTCGTTCGGTAGCGAAAGCCGTCAAGACTTTCGGCGATACACTGGTCAGACCGAAACTCTTGATGAGTTTCACTACTCCAAAGTCAAGCTTTGACAAACTGTATGTTACGAATTCTCTCGTGACACTTTCTACCAGTTGGACGGAAGGAGTTTCAAGTTGCAAGCGGAAGCATCGGCCAAGAGCACTTCGGTCGCATCGATTCGCGACCCCGAATCGAATGCAGGAGGAAACTCACCACAGATCATCGCTTACAACGTCGGTTGCAGGCCAGAGACTCTGGTTCCAGGTCGCACGCAACGTCAATGGATGGACGAGACGCCTGACCGATTCGCCTATCGATGCCTACCACTCGTCGTTGCCAATCAAATGGGATGGGATGTCGTCAATCCGGTTTCCTTTCGAGCCCGCTGGCTTGGTGGCGCAGCTGCATCAGATATTCAGCTTGAAGCTGACGATAGTAACTTCGACTACGTTAACGGTCACTTCGGCAATGGCGTGCTGACGTTTCAAATTTCCAGTCTGTTTCGTACGCCACCTGGTACGGGCTTATTGGTCAGTGGACCGCCGAACGCGCCCAAAGATGGTTTATATGCGCTTACCGGATTTGTCGAAACCGATTGGACTCACGCCACGTTCACGATGAATTATCTGTTCACTCGATCCTGGCATTGGGTAGAGTTTGCGGTCGGAGAAAGCTTCTGTCGCCTAATCCCCGTCGCCCCGCAGCAGATTGAAGAGCTTCAAGCGGTTCAAGTTCCGCTCGACGAAGCGCCGAAACTTGCGAGAAAACACAAGGAATGGAGTGCAGGTCGCAACGATTTCAATCGCAATATGAAAAATCCTTGGAGTCAGCAGGCGACCGCAGGCTGGCAAAAGAAGTACTTTCAGGGGCTGGACGATGACGGCACCAAATTGGCGGACCATCGGACGCACGTGCGGCTGAGTCGATTCACCGGAGCCACAGGGCCCAGCTTTGCTGAAGCAACCAAGGGCGTCGCGAAAGCTGGAGCGTCCACGATGTCCCCAGCTGACGTTCTGTGGCACGACCAGACATGCTTCGCGACACGGCAGCAGAAACAAGCCAATGTTCTAGTCGGTATTGCTCATGTCTTGCGCCGAAGCGATGCGAGAACTGATGATGAACAGGTATTTCTCGATTCGTTCGACAGGTTCATCGCCGCCGATCCGGACATCGTTTACGAAGTGCTCACGGAACCACGCATGTATTGCTGGACTCGGCTGGCCTTCGCGCTGCTAGACGTGGTTCGCAACAATTCGGCTCGGTCGCCTTTCGTAAGTGACTATTGTGAGGCAACTGGGGAGAGTGATCGAGCGTCAGTACTTGGGCGACATTTAAGGCAGTTCCCTCTCTTTGAATTGTCCGCTGCAATGCTGTCAAAGCGTGATTGTCGCTTCCCGAGTCCGCTACGACTGCAGCTTCCGACTGCTATTCCCGGCACACGAATCTGCCTTGAAGGCATTGGCGAAGCTTCGATATCCGGATTCGTCAACGGACAGCTTTTCTATTCAACTGCTGCTGGCGAACAACAACCTGAGGTTTCGGATGAGAGTGCCGCAACCGAACTGCCCGTTTGGCGATCGCCGTGTGTTGAGTACAAGGGCTGGCGACTTCGCATGCAACCGCAAGCGGCGGTGGGGCTAGGGTTGGCGGCAGCCGACGCCTGCCTGCGAGTTGCCAACGAGTTTCAGCGCACTCATGCCGAACTGATTCGGCGTGCGATGGAGAGTATCGAGCGATATGCCTCGGACTGCTTTGAACAAATGAGCGCCACGACCAAAATTGTTGGACTCAAGCCAATCGAGCATGGCGAATACACGAACGTCAGCTTTTCTGAGTTACCTGGCTTGATGCTGTTATCGGTCATTGACAACCCGCAGGTTATGGCCGACCGGATGATCCACGAATTCCATCACAATCGACTATTCCACCTTGAGGACCACGACGCGATACTTGATCCCGCTGGGCCAGCCGATTCGGCGTTCTACTCTCCCTGGCGCGATGACCCGCGCCCGCTGCGTGGAGTTCTACATGGTCTGTATGTCTACATCGCTGTCGGTCGTTATTGGTTAAACATTTGGCGGTCCGTTGAAGACGTCGATATTGATCGGGCCTTCGTTGCAGATCAGTCGCGACGCGTTATTCTTCAATGCCGCAAGGCGCAGGCGACGTTGGCCGACAATGCAGTATTTACGCCGCTCGGCGAGGGCCTGTTCAGCCAGATCCGAGTGGATATCGAAACGCTGGAAGATGCTGCTCGATTGTACGACGTTCCTGCGGACACAGAGGCCTGGACCATGTCGAGCGACGGACGGCTCGCACGTCAAATCAGCCACGCCGGGGACCGCGTCCTGACGGTTAACGAAGCCGTTCAGCAACACCACGAGTCCTTCAAACTAGGCAGCAACCGCTGAGGACTGGCACCGCAAAGCTGATTGCAATGCGGCATGAAACTTCGCGACGAACATCTCTTGGACGGCGAGTCGATCGATACCGCGCGCGTCATCTGGCGTAGTGATCATCGGGTTGGTGTTGATTTCCCAGGTTTGAACCCGACTATTCTTCAAGCCGTAATCAATCCGTCCATAGTCGATGTTCGCGAAACCAAAAATCTGCTTCAATTGCATGGCATGTGGATTACAGCGAACATACTCTAGCTCCTCGGCTAGCAGTTGCTGTCTGGACTTCAGTTCTGGTGCCTTCAGCATCCAAGACTTACCAAAGAACAAATGTCGGGGGATGACTGTTCCGTCTACAATAAAGGCACTGTATTTTCGAAACACACCATCGCAATCGGAAGTATCGCAGAACTCCGTTACAAGCAACTGCTGTTTTCGTTTCGGCCCTGATCGAAACCATCTCCAGACACGTTGCTCATCATGGAATAGCATGCGAGTTCTGCTCTGTTGTTCGATCGCCCTCTGAAGTTCTTCCCGTGATCGCAACAGCCCGCTGAGACTGCCGTTGTGATCGTTCTCGCAGCGAAGGAAGACCGGGAACGTTTTACAGTTATCTACTTCTGCTTCTCGAAATACTCTGAATTCATTCATGCCCTGGTTAGCGAGACCGGTCAGCAGCTCATATCGGCGTTTCACCTTACCCGGACGGTTGAGCACGACGCTGCCGTTGGCAACTAGGCCACCGACGATATTGTCGTATCGAGCAATTTCGGTTTCCGACAGACGTTCGATGTCAGCAAGGATGTAAGTGCCAACTGGCAGGTTCGACTGATGGAGAAACCGATAGTCTTGCACGGAAACGTTGCCTACGAGCATTCGACCAAAGTGAGCCAGATGCTTCTCAAGCGTGTAAGCGTGGCCCCGTGTGGCGATCCAATAAATCATCTGAGTCTCCTCGTCGGCAACGTACGACAATTTAGAATCGTCGAAGTCATGGTGTGTTTATGAAATAGCAGGATATAGCAACAAGCGTCAATAGCGTGCCGGACTCGCAAGCCGAAATGCTACAGACTGATGCACCGCCGAATCGCCTTGCAGAGAAACGCGGTCGCCATGGGCCAGGTTTTGGGGTGACAGCCGACGATCGAGGCTGACTTGAGTGTCGACATGGCCACAAGCCACTTTCCATCCCAGATGGCTCGCCCGCATAACGCAAGCAGCAGGATCATGACCGCGTGCCCGTCTGCTTTCCTGACCAGACCGCGTTCAAGTCCATGCTGCCAGAATGTTCGAACGGTTGCCGCAGGAGCGGTAAGCGGAGTAACCAGCACACAGAAACCAACGCAGTGCGCCAATTCAGTGCCGTTGAGGTCTGTGTAGGTCAGTAGTTGAGAAAGTCCGGTGTCGAAATCGCCTTGAGAATAAGGCACCCAGACTCTCAGGCACCATTCCAGCATTGCCAGCATCTTTTGATGGGCGACTATGTCAATATCGCGAGCTTGCTGAATGAAAGGCAGCAACGAGTTCACATCCTGCGGATCACCACCGTCGGCGAGATTCCAAGTTGCGAAATGAGCCGCCCAGTCCAATGCGGTTTCATAAGCATCGTGAGGAGAGTACCGCCGAGTGGTTTCTAGGTGAGTTGCCGCATCCTTGGCGTTCCCTGTGCGAAATAAGTGCCAAGCCTGCCACATCGACGAGTAGTATCTCACTTTCGTTTCACGTCGCTGCAGCGATTTCGGAACGCGTGGATCACTGAAAAACTTGTCCAGCACCATCGACGCATACTTCACCTGGGCTAATGCGTCACGATGAATCGTGCTATCGTCGTGATGTCGATAACACAGCGTGGGTTCGCACAGCCACTGCATTCGGCATCCCGCAAGCGCAAGCCTTAGCACCAGGTCCACGTCCTGACTCTGTCGCAACTCGGGGTCGAAGTTTCCAATCGCATCCAGTTTCTCACGACGAATCAACATCGATCCCAATCTGACCGGTTTGGAGATTAGCCACGCGGTGAGGTTCAATTTTGGAGCGTCGTGCCAGGGCTCGACTAGCCGCCGGAAATCGCCGTCGGCGGCGACAATCTTCCATCCGCTATGCACCGCTCCAAGCCCAGGATTCGTGTTCAGGATCTGAACCTGCTTTTGGAACTTCCCGGGCAGAAACCAATCGTCCGCGTCTAGAAAAGCGATATATTCTCCTGTCGCTTCCTGCAAACCTCGATTTCGTGCGGCGGCAGAACCTGCGTTTTGCTGGCGGACAATGTGGATTCGGTCGGAGAATTCCCTGAGTACGTCACCGGTGCCGTCCGTCGAGCCATCGTCGACCACGATAACTTCAACGTTCTCGTAATTCTGTTCAAAAATGCTGTCCAACGCCCGACGAATATATCTCTTGTTGTTGTAGGCGGGGACGATGACGCTGATGCGAGCGATAGGCATTACGTTGGGTAGTATTGTGTCGGAAGTTGGGTAGTATTGTGTCGGAAGTTGGGTAGTATTGTGTCGGAAATCGAGAGAGGGTCGATATCGCACGTCTCCTTTTGCAAGTCCCTATGGACGAGTCCCGAGATCAAGTTCGCACTGGCGCACATACTGGGCTGGTTCGCATGCTAAGCAATGTGCGTTTCGGTCGTGAGTCAAGGAAGCAGTGCCCTAGAGCGGTCTTTGGATAAGCGTCGCGTTGTTTCGTCAACATTCCCTGGGAATTGGACCGCCAGAGCCGCTACGCGTCCGTGCGACTCGCACTAGACGACCGGCTGGATCGTTCCGATTGCGACTAGTTGGCAGAACAAAGAATAGGATGTTCTTCACGCCTCTGCCAAGGTCGTAACGCCCTATAGTACCCACCTCGCTCCCCCGCTGCGCTGATGTGGAAGCTGATATTGACCCGATCCGTGGCTTCTTTTAGGGTTCGCAAGATTCTGCGTTCAAAAACACGAGAGAACACATGTTAGGACTCGCACAGTTTTTCTTCTGGAGCCTTGTTTTTCTAGCTGCATACAACGCGTTCTGGACGTTCGTGATGGTGCGAATCTTGAGCCGCAAGGCACCACCGCCAGCGGAGGACGCAACGCTGCCCAAGGCCGCCGTTTTACTCTGCCTTCGTGGTGCGGACCCGAACCTCACCCATAGCCTGCGACGCCTGCTACGCCAAGATTACCCCGACTACAAGCTGTTCATCGCAGTCGATTCCGAAAAAGATCCTGCCTGGAACATCGTTCGACAGACCATCGCCGAATTGGGTGCGACCAATGTGGTGGTTGCGCCACTTCGTCAACGACTCAAGACATGCAGTTTGAAATGCAGTTCGTTGGTGCAATTGCTCGGCGACGTAGACGACTCGTTCGAGGTCATCGTGCTGGCCGACGCAGATCTTGAGAGCCACGCAACTTGGTTGCGTGAACTGATCGCACCCATGGCAGATCCAATGGTCGGAGCCACGTTTGGAAATCGCTGGTTCTTGCCTGGACAGGGATGGATGGGGTCGTTAGTGCGACAATTGTGCAACGGGCCCAGTATCGTCGTTATGCTCGCCGCGCAGATCCCTTGGGGTGGATCTTTGGCAATTCGATCCTCCGTGGTAAAGGCAGGGAATCTACGCGACAAGTGGGCTCATGCGATTGTTGACGATGGACCCGTTCGGACCGTTGTCAAGCAACAGAGAATGAAGCTCCAATTCGTGCCTTCCTTGCTGATGGCGAATCGCGAAGAGTGTGATCTGGCTTTTGCCCATCAGTTTCTCCGACGGCAATTGACCTGGACGAGCACCTACGTACGACCGTGGTGGCCTGCGTTGCTGGCCTATTCGCTAGGGTCTGCCGCCATGTGGGCGGGTGCCGTCGCCATGGCAATCGTTTGTGCTGCACGGGGCGACATTAGCGAAGCCACTTTGTTTGGTTCAGGTGCATTGATACTTAGCACCGTGGTCTCGGTGCTGTGGTTCATCTTGGACGGCAGCGCCCGAAGTGTTGTTCGCCGACAAGGCGAATTGGCGATACCCGCCAGCCAGAGCCAGTTGTTTCGAATTCCTCTCGCGTTATCCCTCGCAGTCTGCATCCACCTTTGTGCGTCGCTGTCGGCGACGTTCGCGCGACGCATCGAATGGCGCGGTGTGAAGTACGAAATCCAGGGACCTTGGAAAGTGCGAATGTTAGAAGATACTGCCATCGCCGTTACGCCCAATCCTCAGGGCGTTTCGATCTGATGACGGAGGTAGGTCAGGCCGCTCGGTATCGATCGGGATTGAGTACATCGCAAGGGCGGTTCGTAGCGAGCCACGGCAAGCGATAGTAAACGGCGCGACGAACTGTTTCGCTTTCATTCGGAGCCATTCCGTGGTGTAAAGCGTGGTCCATCACCACAATCGTCCCGGCTTCGGCGATCAACTGCTCGACCTCCGAACTAATGGGGGCGGTGTATTGTTCCGCGATGAGTTGCGATAGCTCCGCCTCCGTCGCGGATGGACCTAGCCGTGCGAAGGCGTCGCGGATCGGAATGCAAACATCATCGATTTTCGCGCGTCGTTCCTCGTACTGCGCCAAACGACCCTTATGCGGCGCGAAGCAAGTCCCACGCTCGGGAGAGAATACTTCCGCGACGGAAACGATTCGTTCGATCCTCAAACCTTGGACTAGCGTAGTTAGGGTTCGTGTTGGAACCACCTAAATTGCTTTGCTTAATGTGCATGTGCTGTGCAAAGCTGTAATTCCCATCGATGTTGCACCGCATCCAACCGTCGGTGTCGGTAATGAGAGTTGTCTCCATAAGCCGGATGATCTCAGCGATCGATCGTCCGTTATAAATGACGAAATGGGTACCCCAGTAATAGTCCCAGTTTTTGTCCCTCGCTCCAGACACATCGAAGAACAAGTCGCCGACGCGATCATTCTGAATCGCTTTTCCCAGCGAGTGCTTAACGAGCTTCCAATCTTCCGGCAGCGACGGGAATATCGTGTTTTTAATTTTTGGGTAGACAGTGCCATCAAAGACGCAGTCGTCTTCCAGCAGCAAGTAACAGCAATCCGGTCGCTGGTGTACTCGCCACTCGGATTCAATCTTTCGTAACGCTTGATAATGCGACAGGTTACAGCAGATGGTGCCTGGAAGCGGGTAAACTCCGTCGATTGGCTTGAGCCGATCGCATAGTCGCCCTTTGAAAAATGCTTCATGCTCCCACATTGTTTCTGGAGTCACCGCTTCGATTCTCTCGAAGGGAACACCACGAAAATGCTCCCGCAAAGACGCTTCGAGCAGTTCTCTTCTTTCATGGTCTTTCTTCATGTTGATGAAGAAAATCTTGGCAAGTTCCAGCATCGACAGTATCCGTAACTAATTCGCCAGAATATCACAAGAAATGGATGTACATGTGATAGTGACGCAGGACTTTTTAGCGAGCATTCCGGCGATCAATATCATATGCTGACGCAGCACGTCAATATTGACCTGCAAGTTCGCGAAATCTATAGTCCGGCCCATGTCACATCAACGCGACGATACGTCGCATCACACCCCGCGCTAAAAAGCATCTCCCAGAAATCAGAGGCTAACGCTCTTAATGCTTCAAGAGAGAACTCCAAAAGTCAGTGTTGTCATTCCGACGTATAACAGTGCTGACTTCATAACTTGCGCCCTGGATAGCATTGACGCGCAAGAATACCCCGATGTGGAAATCATCGTCGTTGATGATGGATCAACGGACGACACGAAGGGCATAGTAGAACGATATGGCCACAACATTCGGCTAGTTTCACAGGCCAATGCAGGCCCCGCCGTTGCTCGTAATCGGGGGCTGCGTGAGGCGAGCGGCAAGTATGTCGCAATGCTCGACGCGGACGATTGGTTCTTGCCAACAAAGTTTCACAAGCAAGTCGCGCTCTTAGAGGACAACACACAGCTGGGCGCGGTTCACAGCGGGTGGATGCTGGCGGACGCGAGCGGACGAGAATTCGGCACGGTCGAACCCTGGCACGTTTCGCCGAAACTCAACGTAAAAACTTGGTTAGCCTATCAACCTGTTCGGCTGGGATCGCTCTTATTCCGCCGCGAGTGGTTGACGAAGGTGGGCGGATTCGACAAGGAAATGCGGCAGTCGGAAGATACCGAATTGCTGCTCCGTTTGGCCGTCGAAGGATGTAAGTTCGAATGGCTGAAGGAGCCCACCTTATGTTATCGCCATCACTCCGGCAGCATGGTTCGCAGCCGCGTTTCTGAGCAAGCCGCGTCCATGCAAATGTTGTTGAACAAGGTGTTTGCCAACCCGCGACTACCGAGTTCGGTTCGCCACTGTGAATCGTCGGTTCGCTACTACTCGACAACGTGGATCGCATGGCATCTTTTTCAAACGGGGCACGGCGATGCTACGGAAGACTACCTAGAGAGCGCAGCACGGCATTCGTCGTTCACTAAGTCGCAAATGATTCAAGATTGGACTGCGCAGTTTGCGTTTTGGCATTCGACCGAAGGCAAAGATCCTGATCAAGTACGAGCGATGTGGCCGAAGTTTCGCCATGCCACCCAGGCGACCGCCGCTGAGTGGCAACGCATCGAGAATAATCTGAATTGGTGCCTGGACGTGTGGACGCACTACGCGCAAAAAAACTACGAGCAGGGCGCGACAAAACTGCAAACCAGTCCCTACACGCGGTCGTCCGGTCGAGGCTTGTATTCTCAACTGCATTTCTACGTCACGTTTACCCCGTGGTTAGATGGTTTGGAAGCGGTAGAACGACTGTGGTCGGATGCAACAGCACTTGGCTGGGTGACGAATGCCGATCAGCTTTGTCTGGCGCGTCTTTACGCAAGGCTTGCTTGCCGATTACTCTGGTGCAGCAATCTTAAAGGTGCATCCATCGCGATGATGCGTGCGGTGAAAACTGGAGCAATGCCTCGCGACTGGCCAGCATGGAAGAGAACCGCTGAGCGCGACTCAGGCAACACGCGGGGCCGCACGAGACAGCAGTGCAATGATGAACTTGGCCACAGAACAAGGAAGTTCGTTCCCCAGGTTGTAACTACAGATCCAAGCGTTGAAGCCGATGACGCTACAAGTCAGTCGCTGCCTCGTCCGCGGCGCAACGCCGCTTGACGCATAGCGAACTCAGCGGTCACGGCGTCTCGGAATGTCTTGTCACCAAGCCAGGGAAGCTTCCATTGAGCGTTGTCCATGCGCTGTCAATGAACAGACACCCTAAAATTCATCGAGCCCGCGAGGTCGGGCGACGTACGCGCGAAGAGAGCTGATGTAACACAATTCAAGCCCCACCCGTTTGTACTGGTTGCCCCGACTTTTTGGACTTTTCCGGTAGAAGCGGTCCTAACGATGCCGATGGATCGAATAGCGGTCCAGACTCGTCCTCGAATCGTCATCTTCGGCGATTCCCACATATCTTCGCGAGCTCCCAATGCGTACTTACACTGCTTGTTGTTTGCTCACCGCCTTTATCTACTTGGCTCCTGCGGGACTGATAGCTGAGGAGAATATCGGATTCGATTCGGGACAGGACTTTGAAGCGGTCACCCAACGGTTGCAGGCATTGGAGATCCAGATGCAGCAACTTCGTGGGGGTGAATTTATCTTCACGCAAGATGCTCCGTTTGAGCGAACACCGTTGGTGCACGATGCGGGATACGTCTCGGAGCACTCCTGCCCAAACTGCAAACAGTCGCCTTCAACGTGTGCCTGCCCCGGCAAAGCCGGGTCAGGATTCCCGACCGTCAAGGTAACGGGCTTCTTCCACCTCGATGGGGGGTTCTACAACCAGAATGCGGTGAATCGAGCGACGTTAGGGGATATCGAAGACGGCGTGGGATTCCGACGCGCCCGGCTCGCGGCCACTGGAAACGTGACGGAACGTACGTCTTACATAATGGAATTCGACTTCGCTCAGGCGCAGGCTCGATTCGTTGACGTCTGGATGCAATTTAAAGAGACCCCTGGAGGTAACATCCGCATCGGACGATATCGCCAGCCGTTTGGTATGACCGAGTTGACCAGCGTCCGCGAACTGCCTTTCCTCGAACGCCCAACAGCGTTTGCCCTGAGCCCATTTCGGCAAACCGGGATCATGCTGTTCGATACGGCGTTGGATGAACGAATGACGTGGGCGGCATCGGGGTATCGGTATCTCAGCGACAACTTCGGCAATGTCTACGCGGACACCGGTGGTTACGGTATCGCAACGCGTTTCACAGCCCTGCCAATCGACTATGGCGACTCGGGGTTGGTGCATGTGGGACTCGGCTACAGCTACAACGACCCCGGTCGGGATTTGGTCCAATACGTCAGCCAGGACGAGTTCTTCGTGGGACAGCAGCCCAACCTTGGACCGCCCGGACTGAGCGTCCTTCCTCTCGTGTCGGTACCGCCGAACGTTAACACAGGGGCGATGCCAACGGAACGTACCAATCTCTTCAACGTTGAAGGTGCCGCCTCGTGGGGCAGCTTGCTCATTCAGTCCGAGGCTCGCTGGGCTCGAGTCGATCTGCTGGATGGCACGTCTACGACTTTCCCTGCCGCCTACGCCCACATGCGGTACGTGCTGACCGGCGAGACGATACCCTACAATCGCCAATCGGGTGTGTTCGGACGCGTGAAGCCCGCACATCCGGTCGATCTTTGGTGTGGTTACTGGGGAGCGTGGGAACTCGCCGCGCGAGTCTCGTACATCGACTTGAACCGACCCGGTGTGCCAGACGCCACTCGACCCGGTCGGCGACTGACCGATGTCACGCTTGGGCTCAACTGGTACTTAAGCGACCACACCAAGTTTCAGTTCAACTATATTCACGCCGATCTCGACGATCCGATTCTCGGCAGCAGCCAGGCGCAAACCTTTGCCTTCCGTGGCCAATTGGATTTCTAAACTGCCTAACCGTATACGAACGTGAGTCAAATTGTGAGCCGCCGGCCTTGGCCCGGAAGGTGGATCTTGCAGGGCCCGCCGCTATCGCCGTCGGCCCGCCGGATTCATTTTGGAATACGCTCCAACGGAGTCGATCCTCGATCGCTATAATCGCCTTCCATGACAATTGGCTTTGCGCTATTACCGAAAAACGAATGCCGACCATTGAGATCGCTCGACGAGCTTGCGGACTTGTGGCAGCGGGAAGACGTGCGTGTGTGGGTCGATCTAGAATCTCCCACGGACGACGACCTGCGTCGCTTGGGCGAGATCGCCGGTCTCGATGAAGAGGCGTTGGACGATTGCCTCCATGGCGAGCAACAGCCTCGCGTGGACGAGTTTGAAGGCTATATCTTTCTCGTTCTCTACGGATTGTACGGTCTGAAAGAACAAGAGGATCTCGATCCGCATAAACTCGCCGCCTTTTGTGGCACTCGGTTCTTGATCACCGTCGGACGCCAGCCACTTTTGAGCGTACGGCAAGTCCGCGCCCGATGCGGCAGACACCCGGAGACTCTGCTCGTTCGCGGTGTCGATGTCGTGCTGTTTGAAATCATTGATACCATGGTGGACTACTATCTGCATGTCATCGATCGCTACGAAGATCGGTTAGAAGCGTTGGAAGAGCAGTCGTTCGACACGGAGGTCGATGAAGAAGTACTCGAGCAAGCCGCTGAGGTCCGTCGCGACTTGCTTGAGTTGCGGCGGTTGGCAGTGGCCCAACGACACTTGCTTCAACCCGTGACAAAGGGCGAGTACGACTTTATTTCAGAAACGCTGGGTCAGCAGCTCTCCCATGTGTGCGACCACCTCAGCCAAGTGATCGACTCGGTCGATAGTCTACGCGAGACAATCGTCAGCATCCGTGACAATTACCACGCGGGACTGACACGCCGGACCAACGAGATCATGACCGTCCTGACCCTATACGCCGGCATCATGTTGCCGCTCACGCTGGTCGCAGGGATCTACGGGATGAATCTCCCGCTCTGGCCACCCTCGAATCACCCGGCCAGTTTTTGGGGAGTGTTGGCGATGATGACGGTGATCGCGGGATTGTTGCTGGCCTACTTCCGCCGCCGCAAGTGGCTGTGAGCTGGCCATTACCAGAAGCGAGCGTTGATCACTTTTCCGACTCGCTCCCCCGAAGCTTCGGCGCAGTACCTTGCATCGTCGGCCAGCCCGGCGGAACCGTGCGCAGATGAAGGTCTCGCTGCGGGAACGCGATCTCGATACCTGCTGCTTGAAGCCGGGTATTGATCTGCGTGTTCAGTTCGTGGATTGTCGCCAGGCGACCATCAAGCTGAGGGATGTAGCATCGTATGATGAAGTTTAGCGTACTATCCCCAAACTGTTCGAAGGTAACGGACGGAACCGGGTCGTCCAAAACATTCGAGTGTTCCGCGACAACTTGCCTCATGATCTCCCTCGCCCGTTCGGTATCGCTGCCGTACGCGATTCCAACATTGATCACGACACGGTTCGTGGCGTTGCTCAGAGTCCAATTCAGAAGTTTCGTTGTGACAAACTCTTTGTTCGGCACGATCAACTCTTGATGATCCCAGTTCCTCAATACAGTCGCTCGCATGTGGATGCGTTGCACGACTCCGGTGATTCCGTCGACCGTCACCACATCGCCGACACGAATCGGTCGTTCCAACAATACGATCAGTCCCGATACGAAGTTGGCAAAAATCTCTTGCAAACCGAAGCCCAACCCCACAGTGGCTGCCGCAACGATCCAGCCGTACTGCGACCACTCGATATGAATGAAGCTGAAACCGATGATGACGCCCAGCACCGCCAAAGCATAACGTGCGATCGTCGTTACTGCATAACGCGCACCTGCATCCAACGGCAAACGTTGGAGGAACAACAATTCCAGCAGGCCGGGAACATTCTTCACGGCCACAAACGTAAGTCCCATCGTGAGGCCACAACTGAACAAGTGCTTCAAAGTGATGATCTCGATGCGATTGGGCAGGTTGATCCGCCACACCTCGACACTCGCTAGAAACTCCAGTGCGGGTAACACATCGTTCCAGATCCACCAACCACTCAAGAATGCCACGACGACAACCAGGACACGGACGAGTTCAAGTGTTTGCCTTGTCACTTCGACTAGATCGACCGCGGACTCCGCCTCGTCGATAAATTCCTTCGGCGAGTCGCCACTCTCGGTCAGCACCGCCCGCTGTCGCGCCGCGATCTTCTGCTCGAAGGTCAGACGTCGACGGTGGATGAGGATCCAACGCAGCAACAAGCCCGTCACCGTGACTAACATCACCGCCAGAGCCACCGTTTCCATGAGTCGTTGCGCGAGTTGATACGCGGAGTAGTAATAACCCGTCGCGGCCAGAATGAACAGCAGACCGGGCATGCCGAACGCCGTAACAAACACAAACGAACGAAGTCGAAAGCCCCATCCGGTCGGGGCTCGTTCTCCCAACTCGACAAACATCGCACCGCTAGGACGAAGCGTGCGGAATGCTAGGAATGAGGAACAGGCCATCAGCGCCAAGAACGATAAACGCCCCAACGAATGGTGAAACTGTTCATTGGGTTGGCTGCGTAGAAACACCACGACGAAAACCAGCAGAGTTGTCAGCGAAAACCAACGCAATTGTCGTGAGAATGATCGACGCGTTTTCTCCGGCCACGAGAAATGGCTTTGAGCAAGCCCCTTCAGTCGCAAGATCTGTCGTGTGGATTCGACCAGCAGTAGGAATGCGCCGGCAGACACGAAGGCCCACCCCAAAGCTTGTGCCGAGAGCGAACTGCTCGGGTCGCTGCCGAGTTGCCAACCCGTGAAAAACAAAAGGGTCGGCCATACCGCAGCAATCAGCGCGGTCAGAATTGCCGCTTCCACAGTTATCCTAAAATCGCGGCAACGACGAGGCTCGGCTTGCGAGCCAAGCTCCTGCAACCGCCGACGAAAATGGCGTTGCCGAAACGCTAACGCGATGAATGCCACCGCAAAGACGATTGTCGCGAACAGCCTTCTCTGCACACCGGCGATTGCCGTTCTCGCAATTTCGCCCCACTCCGCCGGTCGCGCCAACCACTTCACGGCGTCGAGCGTATTCTCCACATCCGCAACACCCAGCGGTGGCACGCTTCGCACCCAAAGTATCCAACCCTCGATATAAACAGCGTATTCATCAATTTGTTGAATGAGCTCACGTTCGGCGCTGTCGAATGCGACAAGCGACTCGAAATAAGTCCGTTGATTCTGCAACAGCGAGTCGAGCGAGTCCCGTTGCGATTCCAGCAGTTTACGAGCCTGACTACGCAACTTGGAATCAGCAGTTTCAACGAGCAACTCCGCGAGCCGCGTCTCCAAGACGACATCCAGCTGCGTCAGTTCGGACCGGGTATCTTCGAACTGCAGCAATCGGAGTTGCAATCCCTGAACGGTACCGCGACGGGTACGATCCGGATGGTGTTGCCCTCGCAACACCGCAAGATCGTTCCGCTTCGAGCGAAGAAAAATGCCCAGCGAGTCCGTCAATCCAACCGTCTCGACTTTCTCTCTCGTCCGCTGAAACTCTTGTTTGACGCTGCCCAGAATTCGCTCCGTGTCCGAACGGGCGATCGCCGTCTCTTTCAGCTGTTGAAGTATCGCTTGGTTCTCAGTCGCATAGTCGAGTGTCGTTTGTGCAAGTGGCTTCAATACGTCGGATGTTTGCTCCAGCACACGAAGAGCCTGGTCGACCTGGGAACTGACTTCCTCGCGGCGCAGCTGATCGATTCGACTTAATAACGCTTGTTGCGTCGCTTCCGCCAATGACAACGTCTGTCCCGCCAGGTCGCGTTGCTTGGGCAGCAAGTCGGTTGTCGCTGCGTAAGCCGGCAATTCCTTCTCCAACGCCGCGATCTGACTGGTCAACGCAGCAGCTTGAACACGGAGCAGCGTTTGTCTCGCCCGAGTTAACAGGGGATGCTCATTCTCGGGAGCGGTCGTCGCCAATTGCCTGTTGGTATCGGCAAGCTGAGAACGAGCTGTCTCTAGTTGCAAAGGAACCTCTCGCTGTCTGACTTGCCTTGCTGCGACGTCACTATTCAATTGTGAAAGCTGTTCACGGCTGCGCAGAACTTCAGCTTCGGCTGCCGCGAGCTGCTGCTGTAACTGGGTGAGCGACAATTCGCCTTCGATTGGCGTTGACGACTTCGGCAATCCGTCTATTTTCTCCGTGACTTCCGACAAGGTACGCGCCGCATTCGTGATCATGGAATCGAATCGAGCGAGATCTTCCGTCGACTTGGCAATCGATTCCAAGGACGCGGCTGCCTGCTGATAAAGTTGCCGAATACTCGCCTTCTTCAGATCGTCCAGATCCGACGACGCATCGACTTCCTGGATCAGCGAATTGATCTGATCTAGCGTTGGGAGCGACTCTTGGGTCGGAACTTCTGCGAGCTGTGCCAAGCCGGAAGTTGACCAGACCGCGATGCAAACGAGGCTAAGACCGGCGACTCTGAACAACATCAGCATTCTCCACATTGCGTTCCCAATCGGGCGATGCCCCGTTGGCGTTCCTGCTATACTCCAATACCGCTTACTCAAGGACCGACTCTACGTGAGCCGACGGCGCTAGCCGCGGGCCTTGTTGCTTCATCCGTGGATTCTTCGGGGCACGAGTCACTGATTATGCGGTATTGTGCTATACTCCAAACGTAAGCGAGGAACATGACAGCGACAATGTCCTCCTCGCCCCTCTAGAAGATGCTAGCCAATCGAGAATTGACTGCCGCATCCCTGGTCGCCCCACTCTTTCCCTCGCGAAATCCGTCCTGCCTTCTCGCAACTGCGCGGGCGTTGTTGATTAGATCGGATGCTGTAAACTAACGCCAATCGCCTGACGTCCACTCGCCAGCGCGATGAGAATGTACTTTGGTGAGAGCTTTCTGATTCATAGGATTGGCAGAGACCATGCGCACTATTGTTTATACCATGACGGACGAAGCACCTGCTCTGGCAACCTACTCGCTCTTACCCATCATCCGAGCGTTTACCGCCTCGTCTGGCATCGAGATTGAGTTGAAAGACATCTCTTTTGCCGGCAGAATCGTTGCGACATTCCCAGAGAACTTGACCGATAATCAAAAGCAGGCTGATGCGTTGGCGGAACTCGGCGATTTGGCGAAAACTCCCGAAGCCAACATCATCAAGCTGCCTAACATCAGCGCTTCGATCCCGCAATTGGCCGCCGCGATCAAAGAATTGCAGGACCACGGCTATAACGTCCCAGACTATCCCGAAGAACCGAAGAACGATGTCGAGAAGAGTATCAAAGCTCGTTACGCCAAGGTGCTCGGCAGCGCGGTGAACCCCGTGCTGCGAGAAGGCAACTCCGACCGTCGAGTCGCGGCTCCCGTTAAAGACTACGCAAAAAAGCATCCGCATTCGATGGGCGCGTGGTCGCCGGACTCGAAATCTCACGTCGCCCATATGTCGGGTGGTGATTTCTACGCGAGCGAACGCTCGCACGTGATGGATCAAGCTGGCGATGTGCGAATCGAACTCGTCAGTCACGACGGCAATACGACCCTTCTCAAAGAGAAAGTATCGCTGACAGCTGGTGAAGTCATCGATGCCTCGGTGATGAGTTGTAAGACGCTGCGAGAGTTCCTTGCTCGCGAAATCGCCGATGCAAAGGCAAGCGGCGTCCTACTCTCGCTGCATCTCAAAGCCACGATGATGAAGGTGTCAGATCCGATCATTTTCGGTCATGCGGTCGAAGTCTTCTTCAAGGATGTCTACGAAAAACACGCTGCGACCTTCCGCAAACTCGGCATTGAACCCAACAATGGCTTGGGCGACGTCTACGCAAAGATCGTGAGTCTGCCCGAAGACCAGCAAGCGGCCATCAAAACCGATATCGAAGCTGTCTATAAAGGTCGACCACAACTTGCGATGGTCGACTCCGACAAAGGCATCACAAACTTGCACGTGCCGAGTGATGTAATCATCGACGCTTCCATGCCAGCCGCGATTCGCTCGTCCGGACAAATGTGGGGGCCGGATGGAAAATTGCACGACATGAAGGCGATCATCCCCGATCGTTGCTATGCCGGCGTCTATCAAGAGACGATCAACTTCTGCAAAGAGAATGGGGCCTTCGATGTCACGACGATGGGCAACGTGGCCAACGTCGGTTTGATGGCTCAGAAAGCCGAAGAGTACGGATCGCACGACAAAACATTCGAGATTCCCGCCAGCGGAACGGTGCGAGTCGTCGATGGATCGGGGCAGGCGTTGCTGGAGCATTCCGTCGAGCAAGGCGATATCTGGCGGATGTGCCAAACGAAAGACGCACCGATTCGCGATTGGGTGAAGCTGGCGGTAACACGAGCCCGCGCGACTGGTTCACCAGCAATCTTTTGGTTGGACAAGAAGCGAGCACATGACGCCAACCTGATCAAAAAAGTTGAGCAGTATCTGCCAGAGCACGATACGTCGGGGCTCGACATTCAAATCTTGTCGCCCGTCGAGGCAACGCGATTGAGTTGCCAACGCTGCAAAGAAGGCAAGGACACGATCTCCGTCACGGGCAACGTGCTGCGTGACTACCTGACGGACTTGTTTCCAATTCTCGAACTTGGCACCAGTGCCAAGATGCTATCGATTGTGCCACTGCTTGCTGGAGGTGGTTTGTTCGAAACAGGTGCCGGTGGCTCTGCTCCTAAGCACGTGCAACAGTTTCTCGAAGAGGGACATCTGCGGTGGGATTCGCTTGGCGAATTTTTAGCGTTGTCTGTCTCCATCGAAGACCTCGGTACCAAAGCAAACAATCCGAAGGCACTTGTCTTGGCCGAGACGTTAAACGAAGCAACCGGAAAATTCCTGGACAACGACAAGTCGCCTTCACGCAAAGTAAACGAATTGGACAACCGCGGCAGCCACTTCTATTTGGCACTGTATTGGGCGGAGGCCCTCGCCGCCCAATCCAAAGACGCGGAACTGAAAAGTCAATTCGCTCCACTTGCAAAACAACTTGCTGAAAACCAAGTCAAGATCGTCGATGAGTTGAACGCAGCGCAGGGCGCGCCTGTCGATATCGGCGGATACTACCATCCCAATGCGGAGAAGACGGAACAAGCAATGCGACCTAGTGCGACCTTGAACGCGGCGTTGGACACGCTGCACGTTTAGAAACGGAATCTCACAAGGCAGTTCGATCTGTGAGCTCATGGAGAATCGGGAGTACGATTTTCTCGACGAGCGTCGGTCGGCGAACTGCTGTTGGCGTCGCACTAACGAAAATCGAACGCTGTCTGACTTAGCAAAAAGAGCACGCCCCACAAACTCGCGGAGCTTGTCAAAGACATGGCAAGTCGGCTCAAATGCTAACGCATGCCGATCAGACAATAGCAAGCTGAAAGAAGCGGTCGCGTTGCCCGTTGCAGCCTTTTATGTAGATCAGGCTTGACGCAGGATCGTCTCACCTAGAGATTCTATAGGCATGGAAGAGCAAAAACTCTTACAAGTTGACGATCTGCGAGTCGAGTTTCGCACCGACGAAGGCATTGTCCGGGCTGTCAACGGCGTGTCGTTTGATCTAGCGGCGGGCGAGACGCTGGGGATCGTTGGCGAGTCGGGATCGGGCAAGTCGGTCACGAACCTGGCGATGCTTGGCCTGATACCGCAGCCGCCTGGACGTATCTCGTCGGGAACTGCTTTGTATCGCGGTGAGGACCTATTAACCGCCAATGCGAAGCGTTTGTCCCAAATCCGCGGACGGCACATCGCCATGATCTTTCAAGATCCGATGACCGCGCTGAATCCGTTCCTGACCGTCGAGGAACAACTAACCGAGGTCACGCGGTTGCACCTCGGCCACTCGCACGACGAAGCGATCGCACATGCGATCAAAATGTTGGAGCAAGTCGGGATCACTGGTGCAGAGAAACGAGTCTTTGACTATCCGCATCAGTTTTCAGGCGGTATGCGTCAGCGAGTGATGATCGCCTTGGCGCTGTCGTGCAATCCAGACATTCTTATCGCCGACGAACCGAGTACAGCATTGGATGTGACGATCCAGGCTCAGATTCTGGATCTGATGAAACAGCTCCAGAAAGATCACGGTACCGCGATCATCATGATCACGCATGACCTGGGCGTGGTCGCAAACATCTGCCACCGCGTGCTCGTCATGTATGGCGGCAAAATTGTCGAACGCGCGGACGTCGACTCGTTATTCGCCAATCCGCGGCATCCCTATACGCTTGGGCTACTTGAATCTGTGCCTCGCTGGGACGCCGATCTCTCGAAGAAGCTGAAGGTCGTCCCGGGACAGCCTCCGGACTTGGCACACCTTCCTGCGGGTTGCTCTTTCTACCCAAGATGCTCCTATCGCGAAGTTCGTTGCGAGCAGAGTGTGCCGCCCGCGTTCGAACGCCCGGAAGGCGGTGATTTCGCCTGCTTCATCGATGTTGATAGCGTGAAGCCTGTGGAGGAACGAACATGAGTCCAGTTGCAACCAGCGTTTCTTCGTCCACGTCACTCAATACAAGTCTCACGCATCCGTTACTTGAAGTTCGCAATCTCTCTGTTCATTTTCCATTTCGACGAGGTGGATTGCTGAACGCACAGCGAGGTTTCATTCGCGCGGTCGATGGAGTTTCGTTTCAAGTGGCCGAAGGCGAGACGCTCGGAATCGTAGGTGAGTCTGGATGTGGAAAATCAACGACCGCACGAGCAATCGTGAAGCTCGTCCGCCCGACCGCCGGCGAAGTGTACTTACAGGGTGAACGGATCGACCACCTGAGTGACCTCGAAATGCTTCCGCACCGCCAGAACCTCCAAATGATCTTCCAAGATCCTTTTGCTTCGCTGAATCCTCGCATGACGATCGGCAATATCATCACCGAACCGATGAATATCTTCAAGCTCTATGAGCGAACACAGCGCAAGCTCGAAGCCATGCGACTAATGGACTTGGTGGGACTCAATCCACGCTTCTTGAATCGTTATCCTCACGAGTTTTCGGGCGGTCAACGTCAACGGATTGGCATTGCGCGTGCGTTAGCCGTTCAGCCGAGATTGATCATCTGCGACGAACCCGTGTCCGCGTTGGACGTCTCGATCCAAGCGCAGGTCATCAACCTGCTAATGGAGCTGCAGGAGAAGCTGGGGCTGGCGTACGTGTTTATCGCGCACGACTTAGCGGTCGTGCGCCACATCGCGCATCGAGTTGGCGTGATGTATTTGGGCCGACTTGTCGAGACGGCACCGAAGTCCGCGCTGTATACGAATCCTCGGCATCCGTACACAAAGGCGTTGCTATCTGCAGCTCCTATCCCCGATCCAGTTGCTGAGCGTGAGCGACAACGCATCGAGCTACAAGGCGAAGTTCCCTCGCCCGAGAAGATCTACGCCGGTTGTTCTTTCGCGGATCGTTGCCCAATTGCCGAGGCTTCGTGTCGCGAGACACTTCCCGTGTTGCAAGGCGGAGCCCACAAGGTCGCTTGCTTCAAAGCCGATTCCTGACGACAAGCAGTTTCGCTACTCGTCGGGATTCTCGAGCGTTTCGTCGAGATAGGTGCGGGTGGAAGCCACAGAGACTCGAGCCGACGTGTAGTATTTTACGGCTTCCAGGATGGCAGCCTGTTGTCCATTCCACTGAACGTGGATGCTTCGCAAGGGAGCTAGTGGGCTGCGGTCGTCCTCTGCGAAAAGAAGTAGTCCGCGCCGCTTCGACTCGAAGCGGGCAACTTGGCTCCAAGGAATCTGTCGCGCGCGACCTAGCACGCTGTAAACGACTCCACGGGATCGAAACTCAAATACAACCGGAAGCCAGAGCCGCCATGTAGCAATGACCAACGCCACGAAGCAAGCTCCGCCCATGATTCGGCTTTGGGCGACTACTGCCGCGACGGCAGCGATCATCGCCAAACCGAAAACCATCGCCCAAGCGCGGATTCCGCCATCGCGCAGCGGCCAATTGACCACTCGCACAGATCGCGGAGCTTGGGGCGGGCGTATCGCGGAAGGTTCGCGGGCACTGCTGCTCATCTCTCTATAGTAATTGCCGCGAGGGGCTGGTGACATTCTGCGATGGAATCCTCGCGACGAATGTGGGAATTCCCATGTGGAAAGTTGAATCTTTCGCGACTCCACCTGTTTTCAAGAGGTGAACCGGAGTAAGATTCACCAAATGCCGATACCACATCGGAGTGACTGCTTGATTGGGTCACGATCACTTTGGGGGGCGAACTGGATTCGACCGGATAGCCTGAAGTGTAGGTGGCGTGTCGTGGTTGATCAGTGGGCCACGTTAAAAGCTGATCACAATTTTAGTTGCAGATGCAAATCTTGCACTGGCTGCGTAGCACGTAGCCCCGACTGCGGGACTTCGCCGGAGAGTCCCAAAAGTCGGTCACAATTCCGGCTAGTCTTAAGTCACGTCGAGCACGCTTAAGGCGAAACAAAGTTCTCGGATGGGATGATCGATAGCCTGTCGGTTGGCGCTTGATCGTTCGACAACCAAAGAACTGACTACACACGTAGAAGCTTGCATGGAAATGTCTCGGGACGCGGGTTCGATTCCCGCCGCCTCCATCGAATAAGGTCACTTGCGATCTTCGCAAGTGGCCTTATTTTTTTTTGCGTTTTGCGGCAATTTCATCGTCACATTTTCTGCCAGTAAACTGGTTCTGACGCCCCAGCGTGTCTGTTTTCGGGAACGAAATTGTCTGTATTGCCCATAGGTTTGGCCGTGCGGAATCAACCGTCGATTCCGATTTCACCTCAAACAGAT
>JACKHN010000026.1 GCA_020638975.1 Planctomycetaceae bacterium | reverse complement strand
CTACGCAAAAGAATGAAGTAGTTAGAACGACAACCAACTGGGCAACTGACGTCACGCGCATTGACCGGAAAGGAATTACACAAAGAGGTCACGCGCCAGGGTGTAGCCGATGGTGAAGATGGCTGCGTCGACTAGCATGTGACTGAGCCAGGGGCCATAGAGCGAATTGCTGCGTTGATAGAGCCACGCCCAAACCGCCCCACCGACGGCCACACCGGCGGAGAATACGTACGTCGCGAGCGACGTCCAACCAAAGTAGACCGCGAGCAGGATGACGTGATGCGTCATGAATCCGAGGCTTGATATTACGATGGCCGAATTCAACGACACGAAGTCTCGCAACCGACGAAAGACAAACCAACGCCAGTAATACTCTTCCATCAGCGAGTGACAAAGTGCGTAGAACAGGCTGACGGCAGCGTACTTGGCCACGGTGTTCAAACCCAGATCCTGAATCTTCGCTCGGATGGCGACGCTGGGCTGATCGAAAAAGCCGATCGGTTTGAGCCACAGCAAGGCCAGCCCGAGCATGGCCGTTGCAACGATGAGGCCAAAGCCAACGCCGAGTCCGATTCCGCGCCGCGTCGGCAAGGGGCAGCCGATCTTCTCGCGTAATACGACGAACACCCAGAACGCTGGAAAGCCAAACTGAATGACTTTACCGATCGCATACGTTCCTTGTTGCAAGGCGGGCGGTTGCCCCGCCAGGACGACAAAGTAACCTAGCGTCACGATCGACGGGAAAACGACCGCGAATGCAATCGCGATTAAATTAGCACGAGAAGAGACTGCCATCGCGACGCGAATTCCAAGTGGCCGCGAGTTGCCGCAATGGCTCACAGGACGCCGAGATGCAGTGGCTCGCGAAGATTCCTTGACGGACGCAAACATCGTAGCACATTCAGCGCGACCGTGTTAATACGACCACGCTGAGTGCCAGGCAATTCATCTGTTGAAGTAGCCCAAGATGTACGACGGGCCTCCGAGCCCGTCGAATAACGACGTAGATTCATCGACGGGCTCGGAGGCCCGTCGTACAAACCTCTCAGTTTGAAAAACTGAAAGGCCCTGGCTGCGTGCTTGATCTCGTTTACAGCCAATCCTGATCGCCACCGAAGATCGCGTCGTCGACATCCGTCGCGTCGTGCAGCGAGTCGTGGGCGAGGACATCGTAGATATCAGCGTCCGAGAAATCGATCTGGTCATCGCCGGCCAGTGCGGCTTCGTAAGCAACTCGATAAGCGTCCGCGTCGACGCTGGTTGATTGAACCAGGTCGCTCAGTCGCGTTCGCAACGAACTGGTCGAAGCAGCGTCTTCCTGACGGAGCACGTAGTTTGCCAAGGCTTCGCCGTAGCTGATTCCGATGTCGCTACTTCCTGCTTCGACGGGTGTCGAGATGCTGGTCGAAGTGACGATCGACTCGATGGCAAACGCATCGCCCTCGCCTTCACCTTGTCCAAGTGGGTTATTCAAGCGATTGATGATCAGCAAGACATCAACCGGCGAAATGGAGCCGTCACCGTTCACGTCGTAGAACGGTGGAGGCGCGTTTGGCGGAATCGCGGGGTTCGGCAACACTCGCGGGCCGTCAATGTTCAGGCTGTTAATGACAATCAATGCGTCCAGCGGTTCGATGGTTCCGCTGTTATTAACATCCAAGGGATCAATCGGGTTCTGCCACACGGACGGTGGACGAGGCGCGAGGGTGATTGTCACAGTAGCTACGGACGAACCACCGTTGCCATCGTCGACGACATAGGTAAACGAATCTTGTGATGTGTTGCTTCCGTCATGCCGATAGGAAAAGGTTCCGTTCGGATTGAGCGTGAACGAAGCAGCATGCTGCGGTTGTGAGTCGAGGAAGACCGTCAGTACGTCATTCGCATCCACATCGGTGTCATTCGCCAAGACGCCGTCATCATTGAACAAAGTTGGTGTCGTCGTGCCTTTGGCGTCGGTCGTCACGAACAGTCCGCCTTGAATGGCGGCATAACCGTCATTCACCGCGTTGGGAGCGTCGTTGCGTCCCCTGACCGTAACCGAAACATTCGCAGTCGCGGTGCCTCCGTTACCATCGCTGATAGTGTAGCTGAAAGTTTCGACAGCTTGCGTGCCAACACTCAAGTCCTCGAACCGTCCGTTCGGCGAGAAGGTGATACGATTATTTGCGTCGAGTGTTGCAGTTCCACCGCGTACACCCACGGCCACCGGTGTTCCCGTCGAGATTGGATTGCCGTTAATGTGAGTTACGGTGAGTGGTTGCGGGTCGATGTCACTGTCGTTGCTCAGGACGGTGATCACCACGGATTGATCCTCGAACGTCGTTGCGACGTCATTCAATGCCGTTGGTTGGTTATTCGGGCCGGTGATCGTGACGGTGACCAAAGCAGTCGCCTGCCCGCCATCGCCATCGCTAATCGTGTAGGTGAACGTGGTGGTGGCAGTCTCTCCTGCCATTAAGAAATTGAATTGGCCGTTTGGCGAGTAGGACATCGCCTTCTGGCCGCTTGGCAAAAGCACAACGCCCACACTGCCGATTGTGTTTACCGTGTTGAATGCTGTGATGTCCAGAGCGTTGTTGTCCGGATCACTATCGTTGTTCAATACGGGAATCGTCACACCAAGCTGCGAGTCCTTGGCAACCGAGGCGGTGTCTGGCAATGCGATCGGGACATCGTTTACGCCGGTGACGGTAATCGTCACGGTCACAGGCGCCGAAGTTCCACCGTTTCCGTCTGTTGCCGTGTAGGTGAACGTGTCAGTTTGCGTCACGCCTTGGCGGAGCGATTGCAACTGCGTGGAGACCGTTGGATTATAGGTGACATCACCAGTCGTCGTGATCGCAACCGATGCGCCCCGCGCGGACGTTGCGCTAAAGGTGCCGATGGACAGTGTGTCGCCGTCGATGTCGGTGTCGTTGCTCAAAACATTGAGGCTCGTCAACGGCGTGTCTTCATTGGTCGAGCCACTATCCGCGACTCCCGTTGGTGCATCGTTCACAGCGTTCACGATCACCAAGAAGGTGTCAGTGACGACGTTGCCGGCAGTGTCTTGTGCCTGAACGGTAATAGAGGCCTGACCATTCTGATTAGGCAGCACGGAAAGGGTAATCACCGGCCCGGTGAATGGATTCGGCGAAACCTGTACCAGTGTCGGGTTGTCATTCGACACGAGATTATAGGTAAGCGTATCACCATTCGTTGCGATATCTGGATCGGAGAATGCCGTGCCGATGTTCACCGAAATCGCTGCACTGTCCTCACTCAGTTGAATGTCCGGCAGCGGTGCAATGACGACAGGATTGTCGTTCACAGCACCCACGACGACGGTGAACGTGTCAGTGACCGTTAATCCGCCTTGGTCGCGTGCTTCCACTGTGATGTTCGCGGTGCCGTTTTGGTCGGGTCGGAAGTTCAGCGTGAGCGAGGTGCCGGCCAACGTGGGCGTCAAGAGCGACGGGTTGCTGTTCGAGACCACACGCAAGGTGAGATGATCTGCGTTGCCGTTGGTGATGTCCACATCGCCAAAGATTCCGGTCAGGCTGACTTGTGTGGCCGGGTCATCTTCTAAGGCGGCAACGTCGCTGATCGGAGCGAGTACGGTTGGAGCCACGTTCGTGATGACACGAATTTGGTAGTCTTCGACCTCGCCGTCCGCTGCCAGACCAGTTGGTCGCAATCCGCCTGCAGTGCTCAATCGGAATCGTGCCGTTGTAAAGCCAAGTTTCGCACTCGCTGGCGTGGCGATCGATAGCGTATTTAGTCCTGCCTTCAGCGGTTGGCTGGCGAAAATCTGTTCACCTGCGTCTACCCAGTCGCCGTCTTGATTAAAGTCTACCCACGCGTCGAGCAAGCCGGGCTGTGACGCCGTGACGACAACGCGTGTGTCAACCGTGCGAATCAATCCGCCCTCGAAGATCACGCCGTCTTCGTCGTCACCGTCCAAGCTGATTAACCCGTTGCCAACATGGGTCGCCGTCAGCGCGAGTCCTTGCGATTCGATGGCGCTGACGATCGCGTCGGCGATCTGGGACGGGCTGTTCGCCGGTAGGAAGGCAACACCAACTCGGCCTGAAGTCACTCCGTTACTCAGCGTTGGGTTGTCGAACTCAAACACGACCGTCTTGGAGCCATCGCCGATGATGAACGAATCACCGTCGGTCATATTTGCACCGCTCAGCGTCTGGATGCCACTCGGCAGTCGATCCAGCAACTGCAAGCGACTCTGCGCGAGGTTCAGTGCGTGACTCGAAGGGCCTTCCACATGAATCCGTCCGTCGCCCAAGCTGGTCACCACAAAGGCAGAGGAGAAATTGCTGCTGGTAATCGCGTTGAGGACGGCCGTGGCAACATCATCGGTAAGGAACTGCGTCAGGGTCGCCGAACCGGATGTATCCAACTTGGTGTTCGCATCCGTTCCATCCAAAGCCAGCATCACGCGGCCATCGCCAAGGTTCTGCGGCGACAAGCCCAAACCTGCGCTGCCAATCGAGTTGGCGACCAGGGTCGCAAGATCGGCTTGCGTGCTGAGGTTCGAGAACGTAATGACCGTGTTCCCTGGAGTCGTGCTGCCGTTCGAGTCGAACTCAAAGTTGACGTCCGGTGCTCCCAAGCCCAAGTTGATCGCGAACAAATCGCCATCAACGATTCCGCCTTGGCCGCCACCGGCCGCCGGAATCTGAATCGTTTGCTTGTAGACCAGGTTGATGGGGGTATTGCCGATCGTAACGTTGCCATCAAAGTCGAACTCGTAGTTGACCACTTTGGTGCCATCGGTAATCGAGAACGTTTCGCCATCGGCAACACCATTGGCTTCGCCGTAAGTCGCCAAGTTCGAGCGCGAGACATCGATAACGTGAGCGCTGGTCGAGCGAAGATCAACGACTCCATTACCGAGATACACCGGCGAGAGCGGCGGATCGAGCGGAGCTTTCGCGATTGCCGAAATGATGCCAACGGTCAACTCGTCGAGCGTTTGGGAGCGAGTGCCTGCGGAAAGCGATGGCGTTAGTGTCGTGTCCACGGAGTGAGCGGCTGTCGTGCCTCTCAAGACGACAACGCCATTGCCCGCGTGAACGGGTGACAGCCCAAGTGTCGTGGCACCAGCCACGGCGGTCACGATTGCGTTGGCAACCATATCACGGCTGCCAAGGCTTGTGATAGCGACCGGCGTGTTGCCCGTGGCTACCGAGCCATCGGTATCGAACTCGAAGATTCGGTTGACACCCGTAGTGCTATTGCGAATTGAGAAGGTCTGTCCGTTCGCAACACCACCAGGAGCACTGCCAGCCGTCGGGACAAGCAGGGTGAAGTTGTCTGCGATGTTGATGGTGGGGTTGCCTGGCACCGCGATGCCATTGGAGTCAAACTCGAAGGTAATAACTCGATCACCGTCGTCGATCTGGAACGTCTGTCCGTCGGAGAGCCCGGCCTGCGTGAGACTTGGTGCCGCCACCACATCCAGCGTGGGCTTTGGCCCACGCAGACGGAGTGCACCACCACCGAGGTCTTCTGGTGTCAGATCCAACGACGTCGCATTTCGAATCGCGGTGGAAAGGGCTGTGGCGATATCTTGTGGGCGACTGAATCGCGTGAAGACGACGCGGACGTTCCCGCTGGTCGCGAACCCGTTGCTATCAAACTCAAATCGAACAGGTGCGTTCGTCCCTTTCCGAATTGTAAAGGTATCGCCATCGGCGATGGCAGCGCCGCCAGCCGCCGGTGCCTGGATGACGAACGGTGCGGCATTCGATTGCGTCAATGCCGTCGTCCCGAGGTTAATCGTATGTGACACTTGCCCCAAATCGAGAACGCCATCACCCTGGTCCGTGGGGCTTAACGCAAGTTGTGGCACGCTGGCAATGGTCGTACGAATCTGATTCAGAATCGCCTGCTGTGTGCTTGTCGCGGTGTAGTTGATGACGAAATTCCCGGGCGCCGTATTTCCGTCGCTATCGAGTTCAAACGTCGCACGTACAGAACCGCTGGTAATCGTGAACTGTTCGCCTTCCGTGACAACTCGACCGCCGAACAGCGGGGCAATCAACTTTAGTCCGGCTGGCTGAGTTTGAATCACCGACCCGATACCCGGAGCCTGCAATTCATAGGCAGGCACTCCCAACGTCTTTAAGGAAGTGTTGATCGTGTCGATGCGGTGCGTTGGACCACCACCGATATTTACGACTCCGCCACCGAGATTTGTCGGATTCAAACCAACCAGTTGCGTGCCCAAGGTCGGCATGACCGACTTGATCGCCGTGACAACCGCGTCAGCCACCTGGTTCAAAGTGCTGCCTGATGTGAAACGCACGGGGATGTTATTGCCAGCAACCGCAGTGGCCGTACCGATATCGTCGAATTGGAAGGTGACCGTTTGGCCTGTCGTGCTATCGGTGATTCCAAATGTCTCTCCTTCGCTCACCCCCGCGACGCGCGTCAGCGAAGGTGTGCCCGAAATATTCAACAAACCGTTGGAAGCAATGCCGACTACGATTCGTCCATTGCCCGCGTTCACGGCTTTGAGGCTCAGGCCTTGGTTGGCGATGCCGGTAACGATCGCGTTGGCGATACTATTTTGATCACCGGGTGTGAGGCTGATCGCGACATTGGTCGGTTGCGTATTGCCATCGCTGTCGAACTCGAACGTGATCGTTCGTGTCGCATCTCCGATAATCAACGTGTTGCCATCGGCAATTCCGCCAATGCCGCTGCCAGTCACGGGGACCTGGAGTCCCGTCGGGATCTGGATCGCGAAGGGAGCCGCGGCGGGCGTCAACGGTACCAGTTTGCTAAGTGTCAGATCGATAAACGCATCGCGGTCGTCACCCGAAGCGACAAGATTCGGCTGACCATTCACGTCCGCGTCGACTTTGGTGCCCAGCAGCAAGCCGTTGCTGATAAAATGTACGGCACCGTTGCTGCCGGCTACGGTCTGGAAGGCCGGATCTGCGGCGTCGCCATAGTCGAGGTTGACATCGCCCAGCACGATCGTGAACTGGGTCTCGCCGGTCAACTGATTTGGCTTCAAGTTATTCGTGGCCAAATCCTTGATCGCCGGCATGTACTGAATGCTGCCGGACGTTGCTCCAAGGAAGTTGAGCGAGGAGCTTACGCTGCGTGCCCCGTCAACGACCACCGTCGCGCCGTTACCGAGGTTCGCGTTGACGTTGATCCGAGAAAGCGGATCATTGTTGATCGCGTTGTTCAGAGCTACCGCTGCATCCGTCGCCGTAAACGCCGCCGAAGGCACAAATGGAATCGACACGGCGGCATTGTCGCCAGGCGAGCCAAGAACCGTGAGATGAGTTGGTACAGGTGTATTGGCGAGACTGATGCGATGGTTCGCGGTTCCGCCGATGTCGATCGTACCCAAGCCTTTGTGGATGGCGTTCAAGCCCAGACCTGAGGACAACAACACAGGTACCATCGTGTTGGCGATATCGCTGGCGGTGCTCGTATCGCCAAAGACGACAATGATATTCCCCGGACTTTGAATGCCGTTGCGATCCAACTCGACCGTTACCGTATTGAGTGGGAATCCGGAGTTGTCCACCAAAGAAATCTGGAAAGTCTCGCCATCGCGGATTCCGCCGGAGACACCCGTTTGCCCAAGATTCGTGCTGGTTGTGTCCCACAGATGCGACAAGCTGTTGGCGTCCGGTTCACCGGCGTCGAGCAGTCCATTGCCCAGATTCAGCATCTGGCGTAGCGGATCAATTCCGACATTGGAGATGTTCACTGCGGCAACAATGGCGTTTCCGATTTGATTGGCGCTGTCATTGGCACCGAAGGCAATTCGGATTCGCCCTGGCGTGACGATTCCAGGAGCCTGGTCGCTGTCGAATTCAAACGTCGTGAGGGTAACTCCGTCGTCGATCGTGAAGAATTGCCCGTCCGCGATGCCTGTTTGTCGGAGCGTCGGGCTGTTCGTGGTGTCGATGACGTGGAATACGGTGTCGAGGTCGATATCACCGTTACCGAGATTGACGGGCGTAATTCCTAAAGTCGTTCCAGCGATGGCGACAGCGATCGAATTGCCGACTTGGTTTCGATCGCTGCTGGTAGCAAACGGAACGCGGACGCTGCCTGCTGTCGTCGAATTGTTGCTATCAAACTCGAATCGCACGCTGTTTCCGGTCCGATTTCGGATCGTAAAGGATTGGCCATCGGCAATCGCCGCACCACCTGTCTGCGGAACAATCAGATGCAGCCCAGCTTCTGGTGTTTGAATGCGAAGCGATGCGTCCTTCGTTCGCAGGCCGTAAGCTTGGCTCACACCGGGCGTTCCTGACTGAGTTAGATTGCTCAGCGTTGTCCGAACGATGTGCTGTGGTGTCCCGCCAAGTTGCACAACACCATTGCCAAGATGATTCGCACGCAATGCACCCGCAGCGTCGATCTTCCCGTCCGCGATCGCTTGATTGACAACAGCCGCAAGGTTCCTGCCAATTTCTTCGTGTGTTTGGCGAGTATTGAAAGGAACTGGCAACACATTCGGACGCGTTGTGCCGTTGGAGTCGAACTCGAAGCGAACAACTCTCGTGCCGTCATCGATCGTGAATTGATCCCCGTCGGCGACACCACCGGCAACTCCGACGGAAGTCAGCGTCGTGCGACCGCCTCCGGTCGTCGGCAGCGTCAACTGATGAACACTTCTGCTACCGAGGTGGACTCGCCCGTGTCCCAAGTTGACTGGGGTAAGGCCCAAGTTCGCGTTCGCCAAAGCGCGGACCATCGAGATTGCAATTTCGTCCTGTGTCGAGACGCTCGTAAAGGGGATTTGCACGTTGGATGCATTGAACGAGCCATCTTTGTCGAACTCGAAGGTCACAGTTCGCAGGCCTGTGATCTGATCATTAAAGGCGACTGTGAAAGTTCCACCATCGCGAATGCCGCCCAACCGCCCGCCTGCGGCTGGCACTTGAACCGTCAACGTCTGCGGCACATGCAGGCTGTAACCACTTTCAAATTCGTAACGGTCGGTGCGGGGTTGGAAATCTCCGATCAGGATGGCATCACCATCGTTAAGCTCGTCGCCCGCAGGCGTTGCGATCACAAAGCGATCGGTGTTGTTCAACGTGATCGTGTATAAGCTGTCAGGCTTCCAAATTCCGGAAAGGGGAGTCAGCTTGATGATGTCACTGGTCGCGTTGTAGCTGAACGAGTAATCGACGCCATCCTGCAACGTTACGCCATCGCGTTGGACGACAACGGCGCTGCTGACCACCGTTCGGTCATCGACACCCAAGCCATCGGTTGGGTCAGCTGGCTCAACGCCATCGACCAACCGAATCTCGAAGCTTGATCCGACGATCCCTTGTCCAAGTTGCACGATGGAGACTTCGTTGCTCCGCAAGTCGACACCATCGGCGTCGTTATCGGCGGGTTGCGACAAGTTTGCCGTCGGGCCCGCGAAGTCGGCTCGATCGATTGCACCGCGATCCGTGAACACATTCTCGCCGAATCCAGAAGCCGTCTCGACATTTGGATCATCGACTCGCTTTTGCCCGGTGACGTCGTTTCCAGGAGCCAAGATCGGTGAAGGAGAAATGCCCAGCGGAGCACGGACGCGAACGAGATCAGCACGATCCAGCAAGGAGCCGACTGAGTTGTCGATCGCGTTCGAGCAAGGTTGGAGATAGAAGTTCTCATTCACGGCATCTACAAACAGGACGTTCGCATCGTGTAGATCGGTGTTGCAATTCGGTCCGTTGGGCAACGCCGTGGGGTCTGGGTTGCTCAGATTGATTGCGAAGTCTTCCGAGGCGACACCGCTGATCGTCGTTGCGGCATTGCCTTGGTAAATCTGACCACCAACAACGGTCAGCCTGTCGGATACGCCATCGGGAACAACACGAATGCCCGTATTGAAATTGGCCACGATATTGTTCAAGATCGTCGGAGCCGCGAAGTCGTCGACCAAGATGCCGATATCGACCGTTTGCGTGCGTGGGACAAGTGTTCCGCTGACGCCGAACAGCGTATTGTTGACGATGCGTCCAAACGGAACTGCGCCTCTTTCTTCGCCAGCGGGACGCGTGTTGCCGCTGAAGTGAATTGCTCCTTGTTGGCCACCAAAAATGACGTTGTTTTCGATCACGACGCCAGGCACGAGACCGTTGGTGTTCAACTCGAGCAGATTACGCACGGGTGATGCCGGGCCAGGCGGCGAATTGACTTCGGTGCTGCCAGATTGGGAGAGGATATCCGTTCTGACAAACGTTGGCGTGTTAGTCGTTGTCGTGGTTGTCGTTGACGTCGTCCCGTTGGAATTCGGGGTCACAATAACTTGCGTGACAACGGTTGATGTCCCGTTAAAGGTCAGCGTGTTCGTGACGACACCGCGTTCCGCAGAATCGACCCTGATGCCAAACTGCTCGGAATTCGCAATGCGATTTGCCTCGATTAGAATCTGGCCCTGTTCACGCAGCAGATTGCTGTCACCAACGTCGTCAAAGACTAAGAAATCAGCGGCACTGATTGCCCCGAACGTCAATTCGAGTTGATAAAATCCAATCGAACTGTTGACACCGCTGCCTTCCAAGTTCGGATCGTAGCTGTTGTTTCCCTGTCCGCTGACACCGACGAAGTAGGTGCCGGACGATGGCGCGGTAAAGGACAGGAACGGATCGCGGAAGTTGCGTCGCGATGTCTCGGACGGAGCGATCGTCGCATTGTCGAAAGCCAGCTGGTTGCCGAACGCATCGAAGACTCGCAGCATCGAATCCAGCTCGGAGCCGATTTCCTCCGCGTCGATGTCGATGCTGATCGTTTCTCCACGGAAGAGTTGAATGCGATACAAGTCAACATCTAGCCCTTTCTGAACAGGGTGACGCTGATTGTCGCCGATCGCACCCGACACGAGGAAGGACGGTGAATTGCGACCGACAATTCCCGTTTCCGTTGCTTCGTCAATGAAGTCGTTAGTCTCTTTCCCATTGTTGCCATGAACGGTGAGATGTGCCGGACCGTAAACGTTCACTCGATTGGTCGTTGATACCGTTGGTGTTCCTACACCGACAAGCGTGCCATCCCCAAGACCGGCGGAAAGGGTGGGCAATACGGTCTGCACGGTCGGCGAATTGATAGCATCACGAATGGTTTGTGCAACTTCGGCATCCGTGCTGCGGGCCGTATAAGGAATCGGATGACGCCCCGTCTGAATGCCGTTGCCGACCGACGTGTCGTTGTACTCGAACGTGACGCTGTTGATGCCATCGCTGATTACAAACGTCTGGCCATCATAAATGTTCGCACCGGGTTGAGCGATGATGGTCAACCCCGCCGCCAATCGATCATTCGTGTCGAAGGAGCGGAACAGCCCGGCACGCTGGGACGTCGAGCCCGCAACACCAAAGTCCGTACTCTTGCGAATCTCAACTTGATACTCGCCGGTCAAAACCTGTGTGCCGGACAAATCGGGATTACTCACATAGCTGGCGTTTGTCGTCGCACCAGTCGCCATTTCGCCGCGTTCCGCAAACCCGATGATGATATCGTCGATGTAGATACCTTCGTGAATGTTGCTGAACCCACGAGCCGCCGTGGTCCGATCGTTAATGGTCGGCAACGGCAAACGATCCGCCACGCTACCAAATTGATCGCCTTGCAACGCATTATCGAATCCGAGCGGACCGCGGTCGTTAACCGTGTGACCGATCACACGAATGAGGTCCTTCTCTTGCTTGATGATGTTTCCAACTGCTCGACTGACGAGCGCGGGGATCCCTGTCAGTGTGGACTGTGTCCTGAACGACACGTCGGACGGCAAGCCCGTCTGGTGAGTCAACGTAACGACGTTCTCGGTGCGACCAGCAACCGTTTGCACGCTTGCGTTAACGAGCAAGTCCACGGCGATCGAAGGTGCTGTGTTGTTGATCGCGTTGCGAGCGGCCAAGGCAACTTCTGACGCTTGGAACTGAGATGATGGCGAGAAGATAATGGGGACACGAGGACTTTGGCTGCCAGGCAATCCTCGTTGCGTTAGATTGGCTGTGCCTGACGTGTCGAGAACGTGACTCTCGTTTCCGCCGAAGTCAATGATGTCTTCGTGATCACCAAACTGGCGTGGGAACAAGTTGCCAACGTTGCTCCGCAGGGTCGTAATGATCGACTGTGCGATTTCCGAAGTCGTTTGGTCGTTCGTAAATGGCACCGCAATCCGGCCAGCGGTCGCCGAGCCATCGTTGTCAAACTCGAACACGAGATTGCCACCACCAACCGCAACCAGGAAGGTTTCGCCATCGGCAATTGGGCCAGGTTGTCCTGATTGGGTCAAACCGATATCGCTGGCGAAGAAGCTGCGCGACCGTTCGGTATCGAGCTGGTGCAACGCAGTCCCGCCTAGATGAATCGTGCCATCGCCAAGATAGCGTGGCGTCAGCCCCACGCCTGCGGCGACGATCGCATTGATAATCGCGCCGGCGATCTGATTCTGAGTACCTAGATTCTGCGACAGCGAAGACGCTTTGATCGAGATGCCTGAGTTCGCTGGCGACACCGCACCATCGAGATCCAGTTCGAAGATGACCTGGGGATTGACGCCATCGCTGATAATGAAACTGTCGAAGTTCGAATCGATCAAACCACCGGCGACTCCGGTCTGTGTCAGATGACTTGTGACTCCGTTGGCCGGATCGGACGTGACCAAGGACGTGTTGGCAAAGCCGCCGATTTCGATTCCCGACGGCCCATTGATGAGTTGTGGGTGGAGCGTGTTAAACGTGTTTTTTACGGTCGTAATCACTCGATTGGCCAGAATGTTCGCATCATCCAAGGTCGTATAACCGATGCGAATATTGGCCGCATTGAAGCTGTTGTTTGAATCGAACTCAAAACGCGTTGGCGGAATCGCGTCGAACGGATTGAGATCGATGTCAAACGTTCCGCCGTCGAGGATGCCGCCCACACCACCACCAGCCGCAGGCAATTGAAACGCAAAAGGACCCGTGCGAATTAAGCGTGTGCCTGTGGGCAGCGTCAACGAAGCATTTGTGCCGCCCAAATCGATGTTGCCATCGCCACCGAACTTTGTCGGGGACAACGCCAATTGAGGACGGGAAGCAATGGCGTCGAGAATCGACAATGCAATCCGATCGGCACTGTCGGTCGCGGTAAAGAAGACGGGGATGTTTTGAATTCCGTTGGCATCGGATCGAACACTGTTGTTGTTGTCAAACTCGAACACCAAGCCAATCACGTTGTCGGTGGCATCATCGTCCAGCACAAAGGTTTCGCCATCGACAATTCCCCCCGTCTGACCACCCGCCGCCGGGACATGCAGCTTCAGTGATTCTGGCACTTGCAACGTAAGCGTCTGAGGAACCTGAATCGACACCGTCGGTGTGACGCCAGGTTCCGAAATTGGCTGTGTCACGTTGTTGCCAAGGCTCAATTCAATCCGCGTACCGGTGGTGCCGGCAAGTCGAATGCGAGAACCGCCAGCGAGTGCAACGGAGTTGTTGAGGTCAATTCCAAGGGCTGCAAGCGTTGCGCTTCCCGAAGACCGCAGCGCGCTCAAAATCGCCGTGGCCACTTGCGATTGTGAAAAATTATCCGTGATGCCAATGCGACGATGCACGTTTCCATTCGCATCGGTGCCAACTCCAAAGCCCTTGTCAAATTCGTACGTGATGCTCGTGGCACCATCGGTGAAGGTAATTGTCGCGCCGTCGCGAATGCCGCCCAGCGTAATATCACCACCCGCTTCCGGAATCTCCAGAATGAACGGTGCGCCGTCAGTGCGGGCCAGCCCGCTGCCGGGCGAGAAGGTAAGAATCTGGCCGAAACGACCGCCCAACTGGACTTCGCCACCGCCGAGAACGGTTCCTCGCAACCCGAGTGCCGCCGCGGCTGTATTTGTATTCACCGCATTCGCCACCGCCCGAGCCACCGCGCCCCCAGAAGCGTTGTCCGCGATCAAAATCGGCGTGTTGCCGGTCGCAACCGTCGGTGCTCCGAGCGGATGGATCAGGTGATCCTTGTCAAACTCAAAGGTCAGCGGCGGTTGGCTCAAATCGTTGGGGTCGGTGATGGTGAACGTGACACCGTCTTTCACCCCACCGAACAACTCGTTGCTGCCAGCTGGCGGGAGCGACATTACAAAGCCACTGTCGAATTCAAACGTGGCCGGCGCGTTTACGCTGTCGTTCAAGATGAATGAGTCGCCGTCCGAGATCGCGTCGCCCGCCGTCGCGACCAAGGCCGGATTAGAGAATAACTGTTCAAGGACTCCATCCAAAACGACGGCGACTTGGTCGCGCGACATCGAGGTATTGATCGAAGCGATCACGTTCCCAGGCGTGACACCTACGTTGCCCACAACCGCCAAGTGAGTTGCCGCTCCGGCACTGACTTGCACGCTGCTGGCTCCTTCAAGGTTGATTCGATGACCATCAAGATTTGGGTCATTGTTGAAATGCGGGATAACCGACGCGCCCAACGAACTGAGTCGAATGGCTTGCGCAATTTGTGCGGCCACATCTGCCGGCGTTTGCGTCGGATGGACGAAGATCGGCTGATTGCCTTGAGGAATCAGCGACGAATTCCCAGGATTGAATGTCGCGCCTCCCAACTGGACGACGTTGCCCAAGGTTGTGTCGAGCGTAGCACTCAAATTGAGCGTCGGATTCAGGCTGATCGCGTCCGCGACGCGAATCGCCGTTTGGAGCGAGGTATCGGTCGGCAGGAACAGAATGCCGAAGTTGCCAACCGAAACGCCGGGAGTGCCCCTCTGCGAGGCATTCGGTGTGCCTGACACATCGATCGTATGTGAGGTGCCAACCGTGCCGCCAATGTGCAGGTTACCGGCACCAATCGTCACCGGATTCAAAGTGGTAAGAGAGCTGTTTGAAATAGCCAAGGCGATCGCATTGGCAACGTCATCAGGAGTGCCGCCAACACTAATCGCAATCGGTCGATTGCCCGCAGTTGTTGAACCGTTGGTGTCGAATTCGAAAGTCTCGACTGTGTTGGTTTGATTGTCACGTATCGTAAACGTTTCACCTTCGCTGAACGCGGCAGCACCCGTAACGGGAACCGTGAGGACAAATGGCAGTTCGTTGGATTGGACGAGGCTGCTGGCGGTTGTATTGATGGTGTGGCTTAACGAACCTTGCAAATGGAACAACCCGCCACCCAAGTCGATTGCGGTGACTTCCGAAGCAGCGAAGCGACTTTGAATCGCGTTTAATACGCGATTCGTCATATCGTCCGCTGACTTTGGTGTCGTTGTTTGGGTCAGTAATGCCGAACCGCCGGTACTGAGCGTATGAGTGCTGGTCGTGTCCTGCAGGACGACCCGACCGTTGCCTGCGTTCACGGGCACGACGCCCAATCCATTGGCCTGAATCGCGCTGACCAGCAAGTTCGCAACGTCATCTTGGCTCAGTCCCGCAGTTCGCTGCTGAAGTGCCGAAGTGCCAGTCGTATCGACCAAATGAGTTGGGGAAATGCCCAGCAGTCGGACGATCCCGTTGCCTGCGTCGACCGGGGTAACGCTGACGGCAGCTGCCTGTATCGCCGTGACAACACGCTGTGCAAGAACACTTTGAGTTGTAAAGTTATTGAACTGAATCGGAATGCTGCCCGCAGTCGCGACACCATCGCTATCGAACTCAAACACGGTGGGCGGAACCGCATCGTTGAAGTCGGGATCAATCGTAAATGTGTCGCCATCACTGACACCACCAAAACCGCCGCCGGCAGCCGGCAGGAGGAGTTCGATCGGATTTCGAATATTGATTCTGAACGTTCCGGCACTGACAACACCGTCGCGATCGAATTCAAATACTACGGGGCCGCTGCCATTGTTCAAGGAGAACTGCTCGCCATCGATCAAGCTCGCCGCGCCATTGTTGGGAACAACGATCGTCAAGTCGTCGGCGGCATTGATTGGCACCGCCGTTGCATTGACGCGTACGCCATTCTTGTCGAACTCGAACAGCACATCGCCACTTCCCGTGCCGTTATTTACGATGAACGTGTTGCCATCGGTGATCAGATTCGAGGCGACAAGTTGAATTAGATAACCGCTATCGAACTCGAACTGAACTGAGTTCCCGCCCTGGCCGACCGTGAAGGTATCGCCTTCGGCAATCGCGGTGCCATCGGGTGTCACGATGCTTTGTGGGAAATCCGTGCTGTCAACAAACTCGAAGACAACGGTTTGCCCGCCGGTATCCGTAATACTCAACGTCTCACGAGCCGGAATTGCCGAGCCCGAAGGAGTGACCAGCGTCAGGCCGGAGTCGAACTCGATCAATCGATTGTCGATTTGGACTGTATCGCCATCTTGAATCCGGACCCCCGCCACCGCACGCAACTCGCTGCCGGTGGTGAATGTGGAACCGAGATCCATCTCACCCGCTGTCGAGAAATCGAACCGAAGTCTTACGTTGTCGCGACCTGCGTACTCGTCGAGCGGGATGCGAACCTGCCGCCAATCGGCCGTTGACCGGCCAGCCTGCGTGGGAAAGTCAAAGATCGGCTGAACTTCAAACTGGCTGATGTCGTTCAGTTCGTCCGTAAATGGACCGCGACCATCGTCGAACTCGTTGTTCGTGCCCAGCAATTCCCAATCTCCATTATCGTCGGAGATGAAGATCCGGAACGAGTCTCGCACCAAGTCGTCAATTGCGAGCGGAACGTAATCCTTGTTTTCTGTGGCGGCGTAGTAGTTAAAGTACAGCACCGGTCGATCTGCGGCCGTATATCCCGTCAAGTCAAACTCATTGCTCACCAACGTACCGTAGGCACCGCCGGGGAAGTCGTAGCCGCGAGGCGAACCGTTCACGTTACCTTGCCCAAACACAAAGCTTGAACCGGCGTACTCCGAAGGACGACTCGTATCAAAAGTCGCATTGACGCCGTGGCCCGGTGCGTCTTGCTGTTCGTCCACCAGGATCGGCCTGATCAAATTTCGATTCTGCGGCGTTAAGCCAAGTCGGATATCCATTTCCGTCGGCTGCACGAGCACTTGATCGAATGCGCCAATATGGAACAGGTTGGTATCGAGCGTCGAGAACTCAAGGCCGGTCACATTGGTCAAGCCGGTTTCGATGTGGGTCGCACCGTCCAAGAAGATCGGTTGCAATTCACCACCGGCGGTTCGCTCTTGTCCGATCGGTGGAACGTCGAAGGCGTAGACGCGACCTTCCACATCCACGGCGAACAACATGTTCGAGTAGGCACCGCTTTCGACGTTTCGCGGCCCAGCCGTTAAACCTGCGAATTGAATGCCTACCAAATCGTCGGCTGAGTTGCGAATGTACGTCGTCGTGGCACCGGAGGTGAGGCTGCGGTCAAAGCGAGGGCTGGCCGACTGCGGATTATTGACGACGTAGAAACCGCCGGCATCGCTGACCACGAACAGCCGGCCATTCACTTCCGCGATACCCGTAATCTGCCCGCCAGGGCCTTCACCCGATGTGGTGAACGGTGGGTCAACAATCGCGACACCTTGAGAGATGTTTACGAACTGCAGCAGTGGAACAGCGATGTCGGTTGCATTCGCGCTTTCGATGATTGTGATCGATCCGGCGTTCGCACCAAACGCATGGCTGAACGTGACATTCGACAGCACGATCCCTTCCGTGCCAACGCCGGCTCCCGATGCCTGTAAGTTGACTCCGGCGGTATTGTTAATGACGTTCTGCGTTGCGGATTCCAATGCCGACAATGCGGCCGGTGACGTACCAGGGTTGAAGTTGATCGGAATCGAGCCGGCCGTCACACCACCGCTGCTATTGAACTCGAAACGGAATCCGGGCACCGTATCGTTGATATCTGGGTCGATCGTAAAGAAATCGCCATCGGCGACGTTCGCAAAATTGCGAAGCTCAACGTTCTTCGTCGCGGATGCGTTATTAATGGCCGCGGCAAGCCGATTAGGTACGGCACCCGAGATTTGAAATCCGGTTACGGGGTCCGTGTTGATGGCGAGATCGCTGGCCAATGCCTCGATGCGAACGTTTCCAGGGGCAACGCCGGGAGCGCTGCCAAAATCGCGCCACAACTGTAAGCCATTAACTTGTACACCCGAAAAATCGACGGTCGTTGCTCCGTGGAAGTTGATACGTCCAAAGGCACCGCCCGCCGTAAAGTCGGGATGCGCCGTCACCGATGCAGCGACGTCCCGTGCGATCTGGTCCGCAGTGATGTCGCCATTAGCGTTGAAGGCGAACTCTTGTGTTGGGATCAGCGTGTCGACAATCAAACGGGTAAGCGGTGCGGTGCCAGGAATATAGATGTTCGCGCCCACAACTCCCGGGGCCACGCCATTGACGACGACTTTATCGCCCACCACTTCCGCAGTGGCTGTCAAATCGTGCAGGCTGACAATCACCGAAGCGCTGTCGAGGTTCACCCCGCCATTCTGCACGCGCACGGTTCGCGGCGTACCGGCCGCGTTGGTCCGCGTTGAAATGGCGTTGAACAATCGCTGTTGGTTCGTAACCGATGTCGTGGAAAGAATCGGAGTGGCAGTCAAGGCACCTTGGGCATTAATGACTTGTGCAACGCCACCCCGAACGAATGGCACCAGAATACAAGTGGATCCAGCCGGATACGATACGTTGGTACAATCGGGGTCGGGCGTGCCCGCGAATCCAGGAGGCGTTGGGCTTACCGATACGGTGTTGGCCGGCAAGTTATTCGCCGTGGTGTCGTCCCATTCAAAGACATAGATGGTTCCGTTGTCGTTAACAACGTTATAGTCGCCATCGGTCAGGCCCGCGCCATCCGGCACACGAATCACCTGTGGAGACACACTCGCGGCGTTGATCGCGCCCGCAATCGCCGTCGCCACCGCTTGGGCATCAAATGTGGACGAAGGCAAGAACGGGACGGCCACGTGAGGCCGACTCGACACTGGCGGCTGAACAACGCCGGGTCGACCGATCGTGGTCAAGCTCGGTGCATTAGTAGTACTCAACACCGGTGTCGGAGCTGCCACACGAGGATCATGAACGGCGACCTTACCGTTCTCTAAGAACATCGATGTGAAACCGAGGAAAGCACCGTTGATCTGTGTCGCGACATTGGCAGCGATCTGGTCCGCCGTCAAGCTTCGCGAGGCGTTGATGACCGAGCCCACACCGGAACTCATCCCGTCGGAATCGAACTCAAAGTTCCTCGTGAACGTTCCGTTACCGATGCTAAAGACTTCGCCATCGGCAATTGGTCGTTGCTGTCCCACACGCGTCAGGTTAACGCTTTGTGATGTGTCGAGCAACTGATTCCCAGTCACGCCAAGATGGACATAGCCGTTTCCTTGGTTACTCGCGCTTAAGCTCGGCACCGCCGTTTGGACAACCGCAGCGATAACGCTGGCCACTTGATTTTGGGTACTGCGTCCATTGATGTTGATCGCAATGTTTCCAGCAGCAACGCCATTGCCAACGTCGACGTTTTCAATCTCAAATCTCAACGGTGGAGTCGCATCGTTTACGTTGGCGTCAATCGTGAATATTTCGCCATCGTTCAATACGCGACCGCCACCGAAGGGAACTTGAATTGCAAACGTCTGCGGGATTTGAATGACGTATCCGCTCTCGAACTCAAACGTGACGGGGTTGCGACCCGTGCTGGCAGTGTCAATTTGAAAAGTCATGCCATCCGCGTAACGCGTGCCGTTGCCTGCTTGCAAGACCGGGGCCTCGCCATTGTCACCTTCCACTCGAATGCCAGGTGATGGCGTGGGAATGGTGGCGTCGAGCTGGTTCGCATTGCCAAACGAGACCGTCGCTCCGACGAGCCCAAACTGGCCGTTCAGGTCGGGCGTGGGGTCAGTTACCGTCAACCGCCCAGAGGCCTGGCTAACAAACGCGACAACATCAAATGGAATGGCATTCGGTGTTCCCGCGCAATTCGGAGCCGCGTTGATTGCCGCGGCTAGTGAACTGACGATCGCTTCCGGACCTGAAGTCGTCGTATAGTTGACTGCAATATTGGGAGCGACCACGGGATCGCCAGTTGTCAATTCGAAGTTGCGGGAGCAGCCATTTGGTCCGTTCACCGTTACGATCGTCCCGCTACGAATGAAGCTGCCGTTCGATTGGACAGTGATCACGGGCCCCGTGTCCAACTGGAACAACGTATCGTCCAGGAAGAAGAAGTTGCCGTCGTGGATCGTCACGCCGTTCTGACCATCGACGAGCTGCGTCACTTCGAAACCAAAGTCATACTCGAAGGTTGTTTCGACGTTGCGGTCAATGACGGTCACGGAGGTGCCATCAGGGATGTTGAAGTTCGTCTGGTTGCCCGTCAGTGTCGTGGCGTCTTGCGTCACGATCCGCGGGCTTGTGAGCAACTCGCCACGTTCGCGGATGTTCGTGCCTGCCTGATCCCAAAGTCGGTCGAGAGGCGTGTCCGTATCGGCGCGGTTGCCCAAGGTCGGATTGGACGGCGTTCCCGAAATCGGAAGCCCGAAGTTTGGATCGAGCTGGTCCTGCACAAATTGATAGAGAATATTGTCAAATCGTGTGGGGCCGAACGGTCGGAATGGGTCTTCGTTGTAACCCCGTTCACCTACCGCAAACCCCAGCTGATTGAAGCTGTTAGTAAAGGTAATTGCATTGAACTGGATGCCGTCACCTTCACGCGGTGGCACATCATTTGTCCGCCGCGAGTTGGGGGGCGAGGCGGTACTTGCAGGATCGATCTCATAGGTCAAGATACCGTCGTCGGTAATTACACGAGCTTCGCCCGTAGCAGGATTGATCTCAAGGAATACGCCCGAATTATCATCGCGAGGGCTGCCCAAAGCCGGTTCATTGCGGCCATAGGAGTAAGCGTAAATCAGGCCGTTCGGATGAACCGCAAAGTCTTGAAACTCGAAAGTATTCTCGCGTCCGACAAAGGTCTCCGTCGCTCCAGTAAACGGATCGACGATTAGCAACTCTGAGGAATCGTCAAACGTAAAGTTGTGGGTACTGACGAACAATGCCACGTCACCCAAGTGGAAGTTGACGCGACTTGAATTGTCCAGCAGCACCGGAATCTGCGGATTGTCAGCCGTCGAAACGTAGTTCGTTCCGCTGATGTGATCTTCCGCGATGCGGCGCACCGAATCGATGGGCTCCAGACGCAGGTCCGGATTCAGCGGGTTGCGTTGGAAGTACTGTTCCAACTGGGCTGGCATCTGAGCGTCACTGGTAACGGACAGGAAGTAAATGCCCTGTGGCAGTTCGACCGTGCCGATGAACGGATCGGAGCCGCCCACCGTGCCGCGCGACAAATCATCAATCTGGGACGATCCAGGCTTGCCGGGACGATCATCAGCGATGTTGCCTTCGCGGCTCGTCAGAATCAATCGACCCGCCCAATCGAACACCGACATGACCGTGTTCGCCCGGGACAACCCGTCGGCATAGTCGATGTCAAATACTACTTCCAGCGACGCCGGGTCGATTCGCGTGTTCTCGAAGTTCACGGAAAACTGATAGAAGTCCACGTCGCCGCTGGTGGCCAAGTCCCCGGCCAGTCCGAGGGCCGCTCGGTCAATGGCGACTAGATTGCCGAGGGGTTGCGCGTTGGCAATTGAATTGTTGTTTGAACCGAGAATTTCAACTGCTTCACCGAGTAACGGCGAATGGAGTGGTTGGCCAAGAATCTCCACGCCGGTTTCCGCGTAGGAGATATTCGAGTAGCGGACCGTCGATCCGGGAGTCTCGTCGACTTCACGCAAACGAATTTGCAACTGATAGGCACCAGAAGTAAGGCCGCCACTTAAGTTGCTCAAATCCTCGCTGCCGCTTCGGACGCGAATGTGATACGTGTTGGTCGACCCCAAAGCACCCGGCAAGATCACACGCATACCCGCATCACGCGGATTCGTCGAATAGAAATCCTCACCCTCGAACGGAGGTTGTTTCTGCATCAAACGAGCGATTCCGCCGAGCAGCGTCGAATCGGTCAATTCGGCATCCGAGAGGTTAACGCTGGTGCGTTGATTGGGAGCCAAGACATTGTTGACGTTCAGCGATTCAAAGTACGAATCGTTCGACCGTGCAATGACGGTCCCATCGGCGTCGATCAACTCAAGCACCGAATCGAGCGAATGGGTCGTGCGGTCGATGTCGAACCACACTTCTGTTCCCGCATCTGCTGCTAGACTGTAAATGTCGTAATCTCGGGGATCGTTCAAGAACCCTTGAATCTCGAATCCAAGTCGGCGATTTTCGTCGCCACCCTTCTCGAAGGGAGCCAATTGACCGAGGAACTGCGCACTGTCGGTTGTCGCGTTGGTGCCTGGTGAAATGACCTCTCGAGGTTCGAGTTCGGTAATGGCGAGGACGTTTCGGTCGTGGCTGTACTGTTCGAGCACAACGCCTTGCCACTCGCCCGGTCGACCCGCGTTCCCCAGAGACACGTCCCCGGAAACCGTCAGGACGGCAAGGAACATCGAGTTGTTAGCACCGGTGTTCGCCAAGTCGAGGCGAACTTGAGTGGCACCAACCGGAATGAACGGGCTCAAATCGTACAACTCGTCATCGGGAGCGAAACTGGAATTCGGCTGTACCGGATTCGCAGGAGTGTCTCCGACACCACCGACCGTGATGAAGTTGCCTTGCGTCGGCGTCAAGAGCGCTGAGTCATTGGCACCGCCTGCGGAGCTCGTAATTCGAGTTCCGTTAACGTCGATCTGTCCGGTGCCGGCGAGGTTTGGATCGCTGAACGACATGCCAACTGCCAATTGGGCAATGAAGTTCGGGTCGCTGGGATTGGCCGGCTGGGCAAACGACAGTGTATTCGTCAGCGGATTTCCGCCGGTCAAGCCACCGTCAAGAATCATCACGGTCCGTTCCGGCAGCGTCGGATCGGAGTACACAACGGTCAAGCTGACACCTTCGACGTTATTGGGCAGACCCGTCGAAGTTTCATCGATCGTGAAAGTAAAGTTCGGAGCCACGCCGGTCAATAACGCCTGGGCGACGATATTCGTCACATCGATTCGACCCGTTTCAAAGTTGATGTTGTTGGAATCATCAACGTTCGAGAGATAGGAAATCGGCAGCAACTGTCCGTTGAAGCGAATGGACTGCGGACGGAACGCTGGCGGCGCTGGAAACGTCGTCGTGGTGCCATTTCGTGTCGCGACGTGCAACAGCGCGAGTTCAATCGTTGCCCCTGCCGGGATGGTTGCGTCGAGAATACCCGTACCATTCGTTCCGACTGCGTCGGTGCTGACGCCTAGTCGCCCGTTAAGAGTCGCGGCGATATTCGAGTCGGGTTGGAACAGTTGCAGGCTGTCGCCTACATCGCGAGTCTGGACTTGGACATCGCCTCGCGGGTCGAAGCCGGCACCAATCGTATCATCGTTCAACGACGTGAGGACAACCGGCGACTTGGGTTGGCCGATGACTTGGATAGCGCCGCCAATGCGATCACTGTTCTCCAGAGGACGACCAATCGCTCGGAAGCCAGCTTGATCGGGGATAGCCGGATCGTTTCCGTTGCGATCTCCGCTGAGCAATTTGACAACGAGACTTGAGGTCGGATTGCTCTCGAGTCGGAGTCCACCGAAGGTATGCAGATCAGGCACGTAGATCGTGTCTTGTACGACGTGGACAATGTCCGTATCGTCCCACACGCTCTGCGTGGTCAACGTTTGGCCGCGGACCAACATGCCGTTGATCGAGTTGTCCGCCAACCGATTGTTAAAGACGAGTGGTCCTTGATTGTCGCGGAACCCCTCAAGACGATCGATCAAGCCCGTGGCGCGACCTGGGTCTCGATTCAAATCAGCGTTCAACGCGTTTACATTGATACTGATCGCGGCCGCATCATTATCGCGAATGATGTTGTCGATGATCGTCGGTTGGGCGCCACGGATATAGATGGTACCGGGTTCGTTAAAGCCGCGACCGAAACGTCCGGGGTTCGTGGCTGCGCCCTGTCCACCTTGACCGCTGGCATTGTTCTCGAAAACAGAGTTCGCAACGCGGACCTTGGACTGATGAATCTCCAGGGCATTGAAGGCATTAAACGTGCCTTCAACTCGCGTCACACCACCGCCGAATGCAAACAAGGCGTGATCGATGCTGCCCGATGATTCCTCGCGCAACACGATGCCACCCCAATCGCCGGGCGTGGCTTCGTTGTTCGAACCGGGGGTGCTGATCCCGTCATTCGCCGTGTCGAACGTGCCGCCTGCACCAAAGCGATCATCCAACAGGCTGGTGAACTTAATTTCCAGGCCCTCTCGGCCTTCGGCGATGAAGTCGGCACCGATGCCGGCTTCGATCCGAGCACCGTCGAGTTTCACAACGATCGACGGGTCGACCGACAAACGCGCATCGAACCGGGGACGCAAGGAGACTCCGGTGTCGTTCAACACTCCGCCCAACGTCGCACCAACGTCAAGATAGCTGGTCGATGTCGCGTCGAGTCGTGTGACAAGTTCGTAGTCGCCAGACGTACGCAGCCGATACAGGTTCCTGGCAACGTTCCCTCCTGTCGCGACGGGAATCTGATTGATTTGCACCGCCCGAGTCGTGCCGCCAACCGTGACGTTCGCGGTTGCCACGGAGGCCGGTGTTTCGTTCCCAAGCGAGTCGACAAACGTCAGACGATAATTGTAGACATTCGGTGGCAAGTTTCCGCCGAGCGTAGCGGCCACGGTGACCGTCGAGATGTTTGGGGCGTTGTCACGCGCGTCGCGAAGAATACCTCCACGCGTAGTGCCATCGTCAACATAAGTCGTCGACGTTCCGTTGAGTTGTGCAACCAACTCGTAGCTGCCATCGGGTCGGCTGCGATAAAGATTGCGTGCCACATAGTCGCCGGCGACAACCGGCAATTGGGCCAGCCGAATGGAACGATTTGTGGCGGTCGCATTAACCAGCGGCGTCGCCCCAGAAACCGGACCCTCGTTACCCTGAATGTCGACGAAGGTCATACGATAACGATAGCCGCCAACCAACAGAGTGCCACCCGCGACCGGCGTCTGTGTAATCAACCCAATCGTCGGCGCTTGTGTCTCTAATCGCAAACCGCCGGGCGTTCCTTGAATCAGCAGGTTCTCGCCAAACACATGAACAATATCGGTGTCGTCGAAGCGGCCCGAGACCGTCATCGAGCGGATTGTATTTCCGGCCGGTGTTTGAATGCGAACAAACAAGCCGTTAATACTGTTGCCGGACACGGCGTTTTTGTAGATATCGGGACCAACACGATCATAGTCCGACGTGAATGCAAACTTCTGGTGGCGCGGTGCGTGGAAGTTGGTCTCTTCAAAACTGTTCGGACTCGCCGAAATCGCCGCGTCGGCACTACGCGTGATGGAGTTAAAGGACACGGTGGGACGCGTGTCGATAATGTGAATCGGCGTCACCACCTGGGCTACCGAATTGATCACCACATTGCCGCCACCATAGCGAATGTCAGCGTTGTTCACATAGTTCAGGAAGATGCCTTCCTCGTCGTAGACGAAATTGCCGTCCGCTCGATCATTGTCATCGCGGAACAACAGACCGCCCCAATCACCCGGCAGTGGTGTCGTCGTGAACGAGAACGTGTCCGTGCCAATCGATTCGTCGTGATAGGAGGTAAAGAAGACGTTGTTCGTGGGTGTGCCAAGAACCTGTAACGCCCCACCGCTGCGATCGATACCGGGTGCCGAACTGCCCACGCCAACACGCGCACGACGCAACTTAAAGACAGCACCTTCGTCGATCATCATGGTCACACCACGAGGAATCTCCAAAGTCGTGCCGTCACGCAGTGGCTGGCCAAGATTGTTGAAGCCGATCTCGTACGCCACACGGTCGGTAAGCGTTGTGTTGCTGCGGTCTGCGTCATTACCGACGACGCGAATGATATCCCCACGTTGCGAGACGCCGACCGCATTGACAGTCGAAGTGCCGGCGAGGTTGTTGAAGGGATTCGCCAAGGAACCGTTTGGATTCGCTGGCGCTGTCTTGTCGACCATGATCGTCCGCCCGCCGACGCGAAGACCACCAAAGCCGCTGCTTAGCACGACGCTTCGTTCGCCGACGAGCTCAAAGTCAGCACCCGAAAGCGTCGTCGCGCCAGATCGCGGGTCGACAATCTCAATCGAGAATCCCGGCTCGTTATTAATGACAGTCGCAATTTGCTGAGCAATTTGCGAGGGTGTGAGAGGTGCCGCCAATGTTCCCACCGGAATGCTTCGATTTCCAGCAGCGACCGAAGGAGCCGAAGATGGGCTGCGGCGATCGATCTCGAAACGCCGAACGGTACCCTGTCCGTCGGTCAACGTAATTACCTGGCCATCCGTGAAGCCCGCCGTGCCCGCCAAAACGTCGACGATGCGATTTTGCGTTTGTGTCTCGAACCAGAAGTTGTAAGTGCCGCCAGGTATGCCGTCGGCATTGCCGTCCAGTGGAGTGCGAGTTGTTAAACGAGCATTCTCCTCGCCACTGAGCCGATCACCGGTGAGATCGAAGTTGTCCGCATCGATGATACTGAACTCGGCATCCCCACGGAAATTCAGCCGCAAGTCATAAGCGCCTTGCGTCGTACCGTTGAGACCAGTGTCTTCAATCACGGGATCGTAGTCGTCATTGCCGCTTGCCGACACGCCGATGTAATACGTTCCGGCGGCGAGTTTGACTTCGATAAACGAATCATTGCTGTAGTAGTCATCGTTGTGTGCAATCAGTTCGCGACCCTTAACAACACCGTTGGCGTCAACAATCTCGCGGTACAAATTCAAGCTGGTGTCGAGTTGGCTGGCGTTCGCCAAACGCTCGGCGAATGTTTCTGCCGTGAAAATCCCGGACCCACCGGCTGGCACGTCGATCGTAAACTTGTAAAGGTCGATGTCCTTGCTTTCGGGGCGGAACAAACGCTGCAAGTGGACAATGTCGTGATCGCCAGGAAAGATCGGCTCGACCGTGTTGTCAAAGATCTGCTCTGTATTCGAACTCGACACTGTCAGCGCCGGCAAGTCCAACGCATTGCCAATTCCGAAGACACGTTGAATCCCATCGAACGCACTACGGAACCATGACAGGCGATTCGCCTCATCACTGAGGCCGTATTGATCGTTCCAATTGACGGCCCCATCCAGAATCACTGCGACGCGCGAATCGAAACCCGGTCCTTCCGCAACATCCGTAAATCCCACGTCGACACTGATGCCGGTCAGCGATTGAGGATTGAGACTACTCCGAATTGCTCGCAGATCCCCTGTGGCAACAACGACTGCTGACGAGTCGTTGACATCATCCGTTTCAATGAACTGCACACCCGCGTTTTGGCTGATCAGCTCAAACACTTCGCGAGCGCGTTGTTTCTGGGTTTCAGTAATCAAGTTCAGCGCTAGTTGCTCGCCGCCCTGATTGTCCGGGATGGTCCCGTAAATACTGCGGAAAATGTATTTGACCGTTGTGATGCCGTCGGTTGTGTCTTTTATGTCCCCTTCAATATGCTCGTCGCCGATAGCGCTGTCCGAAAGTTCACGATGCCCTGGATCGTGATTCGAACCGGGGAAATCAAGCGGATATACCTGCGTATCGATCCGAGATGAGAGCAAGACGCCTTGCGATCTAAGCTTTAACGCCGTGCCGCCGCCCGCAAGAGTTATGTCGCGATCGTTCGACAGACGTACCAGGTTGCCCACGGAAGATGCCGTGACATTAAAGCTTGAGGTTGCTCTCGCCGTATTAATCTCCGACACGATCGCAGCCGTTATCTGATCACGTGTGTTGTTGGTATCAAAGAAGATGGGGACATTTCCAACCGTTGGTGAACCGAGGGCACCAACAAATTCGAACGTTTGCGAAACCCCATTATTGTCAACGATCGTCAGTGTTTGGCCGCTGCTTAAGTCCGCACCCGACCCAACGACGTCCAAAACTGACCCTGTGTCAAACACATTGCTCAGGTTCGTTGCCGTATCAAAGCTCGATCCAAGACCAGCAAGCTTGATTGTGAAATGATTAGTAACGGAGTTGGCAATGACTTCCGATGCGTTGCCGCTACTGATCGAAGCGAACATCAACGCCCGGGCGCGACCGTCCGCATTGATTGCGTTAACCAGATCTTGAGCGGTACTCTCATTGCCCGCATTGGTATTTAGGTCGACGGTCACTTGGTTACCACGAACGGTCACTCGCGGGGTACTTGGCCCGCCGTGGTCGCTCTTGGTCACATCCATGCGAATGGCGCTGCCGAATTGCTCAGCAGTCAACTCATCGCTCTGGAAACGAAGAATGACGTTGCCCGACGAGTTGAAGTCGGAAGTTGCCTCGACGCTCAAGCCGACCGCGACCGGTGCCGCCGGCTGGGCTTCATCAGTCCCAATCCGTAATCGCATGACACCGGGGCCGACTTCCGTACGGAACTCATGCTCGCCGCTGCCCGCAGTCGTAATGTCAATGGGCGTATTGTCGGGATGCGTTGCCAACTGGAATGTATCTGGCGTACGATTGACGACGAAGTAATCGACACCGGCGAGCAAACCGCCAGGCAATGAGTTGGTCGACACCACTCGCACAACATCACCGTCAATCAAACGATGAGACGGGCTGGTAATCACGTTTGTAGCCGAATTGGCGGTGAAACTACGGGATCGCTCCAACTCCTCTAGTGGCTTTGCAAAAGTCAACACCGCCGAATCCGTCGCAGGATCGTACTGCACGGAAGAGGGGACGAACACATCGTCGTCTGTATTCTCGACGGTCTCACGCGTGAAGAACAGCTTGTAAAAATTAGGGTTCTCGGCACTCGTGACGAAGGAATCCTGTCCGCGAGTTACACCGACAATCCCAATGCTCAACGTGGCTGTCGAGTTGCCTGTTAGCGTGACCCGTCCACCCGTTGCAACTGCCTTGGTTACAAATCCTGGCGAGTTGTTAATTGCGTCGGCAAGTGCCAACGCCATCTGATTCGCCGTCGAAGTTGCACTGAAGGTCACCCGTCGCGCTGCCGAGTTCACGAGTGAGCTATCGCTGTCCAACTCAAACGCTTGAACCGTACCAAGCCCGTTATTGATGGTAACGGTATCGCCGTCCCGGAAGTTCGTACCAGTAAACACGACGTCCGGTGCGAACAAGTCATCGTCGTCGAAATAAACGACCAACTGATTTCGGGCTTGCGTAAGCACGCCAGATGCGTCACGCGTCACCGGTTGTGGAACGACGGAGCGGATCTGCGGTGCAAGATCGAGTTCAAAGAAGATTGGCTTGACGTCCAGCCCGTTGTCGATGCCGTCTTCGGTCAAGTCTCCAACTGCACAACCTGCAAAGATCTGGCCATTAACGTTGTAGGTACAGCCACGATTTGTGCTGCGCAACGCCAGCAGCGGGTGGTCGCCAAACACGTCGATGCGATACAGATCGTCGGGTAACGTATCCGCGAAGCGAACGATGATCTCGTTCTCCTTCGGTGCCGCAGCGGGACCCAAGAAGCCTGGCTTGATCACGATGTCATTCGCGCCGGACAACGTGACCGACGGAATTGGTGGTTCGGAAGCGTTCGTCGTAGCGAGAACTCGATCCGGGTTCCCCGACACAATCTCGGCGAAAACCAGAGCGCTCGAATTGAGGTTCGAATTGAGCGCATTAACCAGATCCAACGCCGTCGTTTCGTTGAACGGGTTCGTGTTCAATCGAGCCGAAATGCTGTTGCCGTTGACGGTGATCGTCGGGGCACCGGGAGCGCCCTGGTTGCTCTTCGTCAGGTTCAGCGTGATTCCGTTCTGGTCCTGCCCCAAACGAACCGCAGTCAGTCGAATGACCACGGCCCCACCCGTTCCAAGATTCGAAGTCGCGGTGGCTGCGGCAAACGTACCATCGCTGCCGCTACGCGTGATTTGAATCCGCCCCGGATTATTTCGAAGATCGTCCGCTGAAAATCGCTGGTTTTCGTCGAACTTAAAGACCAGCTCCTGTGGAGCTACATTACGAACATCAGTTCGGTCCAGGCGCAGGAGCGCATCGTTGTTCGGTTGAATGCCGATCAACTGCGGTCCCACCGCGAGCAACTCACGACGTTCTAGCGTTTCCAACAACATCTTTCGTTGTTGCTTACGCTGTAACGAGTTGCGCCGCTTCTTGCGGGCTCCCTCAGGACTCAAAGATGACGAACGGTTACGTCGGATAGACATACACCAAGCCTCAGAAAAGTTGCAGGTGCCAATGGAGGCAATAGCCAGAAACCGTGGGTGTTACATAGGGATTACGATGCACCCCGCGCCCACATCAGCCAGCAATACCGGTTTCAGCGAGACGTAAAAAACGCGTAAACTCATTTATTCTATGGGATTCTAGCGATTATAGTTGCTCAAGAAGGTGTTGCAAGAAAACGGATGGGGCGCCTCTTGTTTTTGCCTAACTTGCCAGAATTCGCGCCGATTGGATCGGCTAAGCCCGGCTGTAGCGGCATGTATCGGAGGTTCGATGGGGCAGATCACCGTCATCTTACCCACCCAAAAGAGGAGAATCGCGGAACTGCTTCAGTCACTTTGACTCACGCACACGTCGATAAGTTCCATGCCCCTCTAAAGAGCTGTTTCCCTAGTCAAGAAAGTAGACCGCTCTTTCGAGGGACAACCTCGCTCTTCAGCAACGTGCCATTCTCCTATGGAAGTCAGAAGTTCAGCTGCCCGTCAGCTCGGCGTGCGCTTAGCAAAGCCCCCTTCGTGCTGGTGAGGGCCAAGCACTTCGGTTTGCCCCTCGGCCGTTACTTCAAATCTCGCAGCCGTTTCAAGGCGTCTTGCTTTCCTATTGCGAGCAAGATCTGGTCGGTGCCGACGGTGAAGTCTCCATCGGGGAACATATGAAGTTCTCCGGTCATTGCGTCCTTGATGCCGACGATCCAAACACCGTACTTGCGCCGGACGTTGACATCTTGAAGCGTCTTTCCGACCAGCGAATCGGGAGCGGAGATCTCCACCAAGCTGTATTCGGGGTCAATCGGGAGGTAGTCGATGACGTTGGGCCACGTAAAACGGTCTGCGAGTTCTTCGGCGATTTCGATTTCCGGAAAGATGACGCGTTCGACGCCCAAATACTTGAGCAACTTCGCGTGCTCTGGCGTGACGCCCCTGACGATCGTTCTGGGCGCCCCCAGTTCTTTGGCATGCAACGCTGCCAGTAGCGATCGGGTGATGTCATCTCCCATGCTTATGAAAACGGCACCGGCATCCTTTACCGAGAGATGTTCGAGCGATTCGCGTTCTGTCGCATCGCCGATAACCGCCTCATATAATTCGTCCTTCAACGGTTCGACGCGCTCGCTACGGTGATCCATTCCCGTGACACGGCAACCGTTCGCCGACAGTCGCCGCGACAAAGCCGTACCGAAGGAACCTAGTCCGATAACGACGAAATGCTTGTTGTTTGCCATCTCACCCACGCAATTGAAACCAAGACAGGAACCGCCCGTTGTGCAGGCCGCCTCGTCACCATAGGCTTTCCGATTGTAGCGGAGATCGATCCGGCATCCGATGGCGAAAGTCAGATTCGGCGGTCAGTAAGCACGTTCCCTATCGTCATGACCTTCCATAGCGGGACTCCTGACGAGTTCCACGGTGTCAAGTACAATGCCTCAGTTGACCGGCAGGCTGCTCACGTATCCCGCGCGAGTGTCGTTCTTTTGGTATTTGGGACTGATCACGGCAGGTGCGTTGCTGCTGTTACATCCGCTTTGTCATGGGTCGGCCCAGTCCCCAATCTCGACTCTGGATGCTGTGTTCACTTCGACAAGTGCGACTTGCGTCACCGGTCTGGCCGTCCGCTCAACAGAGCATGACTTTTCGTTCGTTGGCCAAGTTGTCATCTTGCTGCTGATCCAATTGGGTGGGATCGGAATCATGACGGTTACGACTTATGTTGTGTTTCATTTGGGCGGGCGTGCGAACTTGCGTCATCGGGCGGTGTTGTCGAATACCCTGGGAGCGGATGCACGATCGGATCTCAACTGGATTCTGCAAAGCGTCATCCTGACCACGCTGTTGTTTGAAGCGGGCGGATTCGTTGTGCTTGCGATCCGCAACTTGTATGACCACGCTCCTCTAGCGGCGATATGGCATGCCTTGTTTCATTCCGTGTCGGCATTTTGCAACGCCGGATTTGCGCTACACGACGATAGCCTAACTCGTTACCAAGGAGATCCCGTCGTCAACACGACCATCGGCATCTTGATCGTGGCAGGCGGGATCGGCTTTCCCGTAATCCTCGACATAAAACGGAATTCGCAGGCAGGTTGGCAAATGCGATGGAGCGGTTTGAATCTGCATTCAAAACTAATGCTGGTGGGGACAGCCATGCTACTCGCGTTGGGATCGGCCAGCTTTCTCATGCTGGAATGGGACGGTGTGCTGAAGGGCATGCCACTTTGGAAACGTCCGATCGTGGCATTGTTTCATTCTGTTTCGTGCCGTACGGCGGGGTTCAATACGGTCGAGATGTCATCGCTTACGAACGCCATGTTATTCATCTCGATCTTGCTGATGGCCATCGGCGCGGGACCGTGTTCGACAGCCGGAGGCTTCAAGGTTTCGACCGTTGCCGTTCTGGTGTTGCGCGCCTGGGCGACATTTCGCGGACGTACTCGCGTCAACATTGCCCGTCGCACACTACCTCCCGAAGTCGTCGACCGAGCGACAGCAACCGCCATGTTGTTTTTTGTGATCGCCATCGTCGCCCTCGCCATACTCCTGGTCATCGAACAGTCGGGGACTGCGCACCCGGCAAGTCAAGGGTTGTTCTTGGACGCCACATTCGAAGTCATCTCGGCCTTGGGTACTGTCGGACTAAGTACCGGAATGACACCACACCTCAGCACGGCAGGCCGTGTCATTGTGATTGCGTTGATGTTTATCGGGAGACTTGGCCCCATTTCAGTCTTCATTGCCCTTTCTCGAAGCGGGAGCCAAAAGCCAATCGAGTTTCCGGCGGAAGAGCCGTTGATCGGTTAGGAGTTAGTCCGGACACCGCACGCCGTCACGTACGGCGGCTCTCCGAAGCCGTCGAATCGTAGCTAAGTCGTTGACCGACGGGCGGCGAAGGCCCGTCGTACATGCGCAAGCGGGTAGACTCCTAGGGGAAGAGCCCGCGCAGTAACTTCGCTTTGGCGACCCGCTCGATCCCTTCGATCAACGCAGCAGTACGCATGTCGAGCTTGTCGCGTTGACTGCGCAGCAGCGTGCGTTGGAATGCTCCGACCATGATCTTGTGCAATCGGTTGTTGATCTCTTCCAGGGTCCACGTAAAGTTCTGTGTGTCTTGAACCCACTCGAAATACGATACGGTCACACCGCCCGCATTGCCCAATATGTCGGGCAAGACGAAGACTCCATTGTCTTGAAGAATCTGGTCGGCCTCTAGCGACGTCGGACCATTGGCTCCTTCCGCCAGCAGCTTGCACTTGAGCCGCCCCGCATTGTGCGCGGATATCTGATTCTGCAACGCACAGGGAGCCAGAATGTCACAATCCAATTCCAGGAGTTCGCTGTTGGTAACCTCCTGCCCACCCGGGAAACCCTTCAGGACGCCGTGTTGGTCGAGATATTCGTGCAACGAATTGAGCTCCAACCCTTTCGGATTGTGAATGCCGGTCGAAACATCGCTCACCCCGACAATCTTTGTTCCGTTTTCGGCGAGGAACCGCGCCGCATTGCTGCCCACATTGCCAAAGCCTTGTACGACTGCGGTAGAATGTTTCAAGTCAATTCCCAGGTGGTTTGCGGCTTCACACACGAGATAGATTAAGCCGCGTCCGGTCGCTTCTGTACGACCGAGTGAGCCGCCCAGGACGACTGGCTTGCCGGTAACGATCTCCGGAACCGCATGCCCAACCTGCTGACTGTAGGTATCCATTATCCAGGCCATCACCTGCTCGTTCGTGCCCAAATCAGGTGCGGGAATGTCACGATCGGGCCCGATCATGTCGATGATTTCCATCGTGAACCGCCGGGTCATACGTTGCAGCTCGTGACGCGACAACTTGCTGGGGTCGATGCGAATACCTCCCTTGGCTCCGCCAAAGGGCAATTCCATCAGCGCACACTTCCAAGTCATCCACATCGCCAGCGCCGAAACCTCCCCAAGACTGACATCTTCGTGATAGCGAATCCCGCCCTTCGTCGGTCCCATCGTCAGGACATGCTGGACACGATAGCCAAACACCGTCTCGACTTCGTCATACTCGTCGCGGCGACAGGGGAAACTGACCATCAGCGACCGCTGAGGGAACAGCAGTCGGTCGCGGACGTTTTCATCCAAGTCCATCACCTTCGCAGCATTGAGAAACTGTCGTTGAGCCAGCTTGAACATCGGGCCATCCCATTCGGTGTGGCCATCGACGTCCTGGTCAAACGGACGAATGATGGAGGGCATGTTGCGTTTCTTTCTTGAGGGGTTGGCGTTTGAATCGTCGATGCAGTGGTGTGAACTTCTAGCAGGCGTTTCTTAGCAGACGGCAAGGCTGGAAGCTTACCCCACTTTGCGGCGATGCCGCCCTACGCGGGTGCCCTCTGCAGAAATGCCGCAGCGTCTACGATCCACTCGCTCAGGAATGGAGGTGTATAGATTCCGAGTGCGAAGGTCAGCAACATGCAAACTGCAATCGGGGCGATCATGGCGAAGTTGTCACGAAACTGTGTCGTGTTCGAGTTCTCTGGCGGTGGGCCGAGTGAACAATTGATGAGCGTATTGCCCATGCCGAGAAAGACGATCAATAATAACACAAGGAAGGTCAACCCCAACCACAAATGCCCAGATGCGATCGCGCCGCTCAGGATTTGATATTCGCTGACGAACGGCCCAAATAAAGGAGAGCCGGTGATCGCAAAAAATCCGATAAGAAGCAATGTCCCGGTCACCGGGAGGCGGCGCAGGACACCTCGGACTTCATCCGTTGACTTGCTGCCGTAGGCGCGATGAATATTACCGGCCGCCAAGAACAGCCCGACTTTGCAGATGCCATTGTGAAGCACGTGCAGCAGGGCTCCCGATGTGGCCGCACCACCAATTCCGATCCCAAAGGCTAACATCCCCATATGCTCGACGCTGGAATAGGCTAAGCAGCGTTTGATGTCCTTTTGACGAGCCATGAAGACGGCCGCCGTGGCCATCGACAGCAGGCCAAGGAACACAAGTATTCGCTGAGCGAAGGCATCGTCGTGAGCGATGTGCGCAACATGGAAGAACCGCAATACGCACAGAAAGGCACACGTCGTGAGCCCTCCGGCAAGCAAGGCCCCGATCATGCCCGGCGCTTCGCCATAAGCATCTGGCTTCCATGTATGCATGGGTGCCAGGCCCATCTTGGTGCCATAACCAACAATCAGCAGCACGAACGATGCGTGTAGCCAGGGCAATGACAGTTTGTGCGAGTGCTCAACCAATTCGTCGAATAGCAGCGTCGACTCCGAGCCAGCTTCGATCATGGAATAGGCAAGAAAGAAAGAGCCGAGCAGCGCTAAAGCGATGCCCACCGACCCGATCAAGAGGTATTTCCAAGTGGCTTCTAACGAACGCTGATTGTGATTGAAGTAGATGCACGGTGCGGTCACTAACGTGGTGGTCTCCATCGCCACCCACATCAACCCGAGATGGTGTGACATGATCACCAGAGTCATCATGCCGAGAAAAACCAACAGACATGCGCAGATGACACGATTCGGTCGCTCGGAGCGCGCACGCAAGTAGGCGGGCGCGTAAAGCGAACACAACAAGAATACAATACTGATGGCTGCGATGAAGACACGACTCAGTGGATCGATCGCCAGCCAGCGTCCAAACATCCATTGATCGCCCAACTGCAACTGCCAAGCGGCGATCCCCGTATGAAGCACGGCCGTCACTGGCAGCAACCAAGGTCGCAGACGATTCGAGGGGACTGCAAACGCCAATCCAGCAAAGAAAACTGGCACTAAGATCAACAACAGCATTTCAGTTTATCCAATTCTCTGAGTTGTCGTGAATGTTGCGGCTTCTGTCACTAACCACAGCGCCGGCTGAGTGAACGAGTTCGCTGCTTGATCGAACCGTCACTACTTGCTCAATCCAAGTGGCGACAAACGGAGGCGTATGAAACCCCAATGCGATCGCCAACAGCAACGCGGCCAAGACAGGCAGTCGTTCGCCCGCCGACTCACCTTTCGCAGTAGAACCTGATGGCTGTGGACCACAGGTACACCGCAGGACGGTTGCGACCATACCCGCAACTACAAGAAACAACAGGCCGATCAAAACGCATCCTGCGATCAGATGCCCACCGCGAAACGCGCCGCTCAGCACCATGATTTCGTTGACAAAAGGACCTCCGCCGGGGGCACCGGTGATCACGAAGAAACCGAGGACGAAGCCCCAGCCCGACCACGGCCCGTTGCGCAAGACACCTGTCATCCCGCCCAACGCACGCGGGTTGTGCTCGACGTAAATGCAGCGCGCAGTCGCCAGCGTGGTTGCTTCCACAGCGATCCACAAGACTGCCAAATGACGAGCAACGATGACAGTCGTCACTGCCGACAACGAAAGTAACAGGCACGAACATAAAACACGGTTCGAGCGATGGCGGTTGCTCACGAGATAGCTCGGCAAGTACGTCGTAAGGATCAAGAAGAAGGTCGTGATGAACAGCAGGAAGTAACGAGTTAGCCCATCTGAATCAATCCATGGCAACGTTGGCGGCGGGAATGGCGTGCTGACGACATAGCACACTAACGCCGCGTGGCAGGCGACTCCGAAGGTCACCGCCCAAAGTCGCCGGCGGCGAGACGGCACCGCGAAGGCCAACTCGGCGGCCACAGCAGGAACGAGAATAAGCAGCGCTGCGAGCATTTATTCCCTCAGCGTCCGTAAGTGCTCGGTGCTCGCTTCGGGGAACGCACGACTCACATGATTCACGATAATCCCCATTACGAACACGCCCACGAACAGATCCAAGACGACGCCAAACTCGACAAGCAACGGCACCGCTTCGATCAAAAGAAGCCCAAAGATGAAAATCCCGTTCTCCATGACGATGTAGCCCAGCACTTGCCCCAAGGCCTCGCGACGCGTGACCAGCATCACAAAACCACTTAAGACCGTTGCCAAGGCTGCTGGAATGAGCAGGTGCATGGTGTGGCCTTCTGGTTGCGGCAAAGTTTGAGCAAAGACCAGTGCGGCTCCCGCGCCGATCCCTCCAAGCAGAACTGACGGTACGAAGCCGATTACAGAACTCAACGTGCTGCGGATGTCCGCCAGGAGCACTGCTTGGAAAAGCAGCTTCGGTATCAGAATGCCTTTGATTCCGACGATCGCCGCCGTCAAAAGTACGAGGCGCAACAAGCTGAGTGGGCTTAGCGTCGTCAGCCCGCCTGACTGAGGCAAAAAGCCTTGATGGACGATCGGATACATGAGCCCCAACAGAACACCCTGCACGGCAACGACGACGATCACGGTGCGCAGCCGCGAAACTCCCAGAATGTAGAAGTTCAAAAGGAGTGCCAACACCATACAAGGATCGACAATCGTCGAGATCATAATTTCACCAATACCAGGATCATGCTGAAGAGCGACAATACACCAGCGCCGACAAGTAGGTTCGGAATAGACGGTAAGCGAAGTCGAGCCATGATGGACTCGACCAAACCGATTAACATCGCCACGACGACAGTTCCTGCCAAAAAGATACTCCAATCCAATGCGGCGTAACCGGTGTGGATCGGCAGAGCCAGGCGGACGATCAACGCCGCAAAGACGAACAACTTGATCGCCGCGCCATACAAGATGAGTCCGAATGCAGGACCGCTGTGATCCAGGACCATCACTTCGTGGATCATCGTTAGCTCTAAGTGGGTGTTCGGGTCGTCAAAGGGCACGCGGCTGTTTTCGACGAGCAACACAATGAACCAACTGACCATGATCAGGATCAACGACGCCGCAGCACCACCCCAGCCCTCCAAAAGTCCTGTTCCCAATAGGCCGCTCATCGACAGCGTGCCGGTCACGCGAGCTAACACCAGTAAACCTAGAAACATGACCGGTTCGGCAAGACACGCATACGTTGCTTCGCGAGCCGAACCCATCCCTTCAAACGCCGAACCTGTATCGAGGGCGGCGGCCATCGTAAAAAATCGCCCGAGCCCGAGGACGTAGGCCAGGAGAATCAAGTCGCCGGTGAACGCCAACGGCGCGTTGGCTTCCCCCAAAGGCACAATCATCACGGCGACGAATGCGGTTGTCAGCGACACCACCGGGCCAAAGCGAAACACCCACGTCGTCGTCTCGCTAAACACACTGTCCTTGCTAAACAATTTACGAAGATCGAAGTACGTTTGCAGCAACGGCTGCCCGCGCCGACCTCCTACAATTGCTTTGACGCGATTAATAACACCCAGCAGGAATGGCGGGAACACCAACGCCACGACGATGTGAACGAGGGTATAGATAGATAAATTCTCAAACATGACACGATTATTCCAAGACCTAGTTCGGTACCTGCACTATCTCCACAACAACAAGAACACGACGACGACCAGGATGTACATCAAATACGCCTGCAGACTTCCACTTTGCAAATAGCGTCCCCACGAAAAGCACCACGTGACGGCACGAGTTGTCGGCAAGACGAGTTTGTGCAGCACGGTGTCGTTGACGTGGCTGTCAAACTCGACATTCTGCGGAAACAACTCGGTGATCTTTGGACGCTCGACGTTAGGTTGCAGCGCCCACCCAAAAAGCTTGACCAGCATTTCTGCGAACGAAGAGGAACTGTATTGCATACGCGAACTCGGCGCAGCGTAACCACAGTCCCATGTCAATCCAGAAGGTGCGCGGCGGATGCCACGCATCAACAAAAAGCCTGCTCCCGCCAATAGCAGCACGGCAATAAGGGCGGCGATCACACTGAGCATTTGTAGCGGCGCTTCCTCGATCAACTTGAACGCCACGGCTGCGTCGCCATTCCATCCAGCAGCGACGCGATCCAGCAGCGGAGCCGCAACAAGCGGTACGACTCCGATTAAGGCACAGCAGCCCGCAAGAATCATCATCGGAACACACATCGCGGAACCGGCTTCGTGCGTCTGAGCGGCATGCTCGCTGCGCGGCGCACCGAGAAATACCAGTCCATAGATCTTCACGAAACAGGCGCAGGCCAACGCCCCCACGAGCGCCAAGCCGGGTGCCGCAAATACGGCAGCGCTGGCAAGCGTTTCGGGACTTGTAGCGATGCGAAAGAGGCCAAGATAGATCAGGATCTCGGATACGAATCCGTTCAGTGGAGGAAGACCGCAAATCGCCACCGCGCCGACTAAGAAGCAAGTGGCTGTTTTTGGCATGTGCTTCGACAACCCGCCCATGGATTCCATATCGCGTGTGCCGACGCCATGAATCACCGAGCCCGCGCCGAAGAACAATAGGGATTTGAACAAGGCATGATTCCAAACATGCAGGATCATGCCGCAGACTCCAAGGAACGCCCACTGTGGCTGACCGGTGGCCCGCCCAAGAAGTGCTAGGCCGAGCCCAATCGTGATAATGCCAATGTTCTCGATGCTGCTGTAGGCCAACGCGCGTTTGATGTCCTGCTGTCCGATTGCAAACGCAATTCCTAAGATCGCCGTGCTCGTTCCCATCACCAGTACGAATAATGCCCAACTCAGCGGAATCTCCGCATAAAACGTGCTCACGCGCACGATGCCATAGACTCCCATCTTGAGCAGCACGCCCGACATTACCGCAGAGACATGGCTTGGCGCTTGAGCATGTGCAGATGGCAGCCAGATGTGCATTGGCATGATGCCCGCCTTTGTGCCAAAGCCGAAGAACGCTAACGCCGCCATGGCGAATGCCATCGGCGTTCCTGTTGTTTTCAGCGTGTCGAAGTCCCACGAGCCGTTGATTGCGTACAACAGCGCAAAGACTCCAAATGCGCAGAGAGTCGCGAAATGGCTGGCCGCGATATACAACCATGCCGCCTTCCGTGTTTCTGAGATGTGATCTTCAGTCGCGACGAGAAACAATCCGGAAATGGCCATCGTCTCCCAAGCTGCTAAAAACATGAGACCGTCGTGCGCGACGACGATCAACGTCATGGCTCCGGTCATCGCACCTAGAAACAGAGAAACGCCGCGACCGTTGTCTTCATGCTCTGACTGTTTCCAATACTGCAACCCGTAGATCGTGGCCATCGAAGTCACGACGAGAATCGGCAACAGGAAGCACACCGAAATCGCATCGATCGCAACGCTTACACTTACACCTGGGATCGGAGCAGGAAACGACAACGGAGCAATCGCTCCGTCGACCCACCATCGGTAGACGGCCAGCAATCCGATCCCATTGGCACACAGGAGGATTAAGGTAGCCAGAGCCTGGCTCATGTTCGATCGTTTGCTTAGCAGTGCTGCGGGCACGCCGCTGAGAACTGCCAATAAGGCGCTCGCCAATATTAACTCGTGACTCGTCACGCGTGGGATACTCCTGTTGCTGGATGTGTCATGCAGCGTAGTCCTTTAACTTGCTACGACGTTCTCTGCATCGTGAGGTTGCGACGATCATCATGAGAATCGTCTGATCGCAGCGGCACTATGGGCAATCGCACCGTGAAGCATGTTCGTCTCCCAGGTTCGCTATCCGCCTCGATCGTACCCTCATGGGCGCGCACAACCGCTTGGCAAATGCTCAGGCCTAAACCTGTCCCGCGAACCTCGGCGCTTCCTGATCGCCTGTTGGTGCCTTTGAAGAAGCGATCGAAAACACGAGGCAATTCCTCTGCTGGGATTCCTAGCCCCGTGTCTTCAACTGCAAATCGCACGGTTGTTGGTGGCTCGCCTTCAAAAGTCAAACGCACGCGCACCTGGCCGCCCGCGGGCGTAAACTTCAGGGCATTGTCGATCAAGTTGTAAACGACTTGCCGGAGATGTTGGCAGTTTCCATTTACGGCAACGCGAGGCAGCGCGGGACAGTTCAACTGAATCTCTCGGTACTCGGCCACGCCGCCAAACATGTCCATCGCCTTGTCGATCAACTCGTCGAGACGCACGTAGTCCTTATGGACGCGCAATTGTTCAGCCTCGGTTTCCGACAGCAGCAAGAGCTGATTGACAAGCAACTCCAAAGAACCCGCTTCTTCGATGATCTCCTCCAACAGCCCTTCATACTCATCGACCGTGCGACCGCTCGCCAATGCGACTTCGATGCTGCTGCGAATCGCGGCCAAGGGCGTTCGCAACTCATGGGCCGCATTCGCCAGCGAGTCGCGGCGTTCTTGCAAATAGGATCCGATGCGATCCAAGAGCCGATTGAACGTCAGAGACAATCGATCCAACTCGTCACCGGTCTCGCGGATTGCAAGTCGCTCGTCCAGCCTAGAGGGACGCAACTGAGACATGGTCACGATCATTTGATTCAGCGGGCGAGTAGCACGACCTGCCAGCCAATATCCGCAGATTGGTGCCGTGAGCAGGACAATGCCGGTCGCTAGAACGGCCAACTTGTCAAGTCGGGCAACATCCGCGTGGAGCATCTCCAGCGAAGAACCGACCCGGACCCGGATCATACTCGGAGTCGCGACAACGCGATCTACAAACCGCCAGTTACCAACCGTCGTAGCGGACGACACTTGGCGTTTCTTCAGTTCGTCATCCGGTGGTGCATGAAGCGACTGGTAAAGGACGCCCGCCTGCGCATCGGACAGCTGCACAAACCATTGATGTTGGGCGTGGCCTAGGGCTTTTCGATCCAGTTGCTCGCGCAAGGCCTTGCTATCGGTACTTGAATATCGACGTAAGGCAAGCTCCACCTCATTCGCGTCTTCAGCCAGTAGCTGGTCCAACTCGTGCAACAACGTAATTCGTACGCCTTCACGGAGTCCGACCAGCATCACGACGCCGGTGACGATGACAACGAGAGCGTTCCACGCCATCAGCCGGAAACGTAGTGTGCGAAAGAAATTACGCCTATTCGCTTCGGTAGGCATATCCTAGTCCTCGCACCGTGTGGATCAGGGGACTCGCGAAGTTGCGATCAACTTTTGCACGCAGGCGGTTGATGTGAACTTCGATTACGTTCGTCACGCCTTCCCAATCAGCATCCCAGAGGTGCTCGCATAGCATGCGACGAGTGACCGTTTGATTGGCGTGCCGCATCAAGAACTCTAATAGTCGAAATTCAGTTGGTGTCAGGTCGATATCCCGTCCGTCGCGAGTCGCGCGGCGCGTCCGCAGATCGATCACTAACGACGAGTCGTGCAATTCGCTTTTCGCAATACCGACGCCGCGCCGCCCCAAGGCCTCCAAGCGTGCTGCGAGTTCCGCAAAGGCGAACGGCTTCACCAGATAGTCGTCCGCGCCCGCTCGCAATCCGCTGACACGTTCCGCAACCGACCCGAGCGCGGTCAGAATGAGGACCGGTGTATGGATTCCCGCCTGTCGCAAGTCCTGCAAGACGCTCAAGCCGCCCACGTCCGGAAGCATTAAGTCGAGGACAATCACGTTGAACGACTCCGTCGTTGCCCGCTGAACTGCCTCTTTGCCCGAGGTCGTCCATTGACAGTCGTGTCCCGCCTCGGACAGTCCTTTCTGTAGCGACTTTCCAAGGAGTGGGTCATCTTCGACCAATAAAAGTTTCATGGCTGCACCTGCACGATGCTGATTATGTCGTAATTGTGAGACACCGTGGAGAGCGAGATTCAGGTTCCTTACGGATTTGTAATCCAGCGCTGATGCCTTGCCGTATGTTACGTATTTGTAATGCAAAACCCACTTCCAGTCGCTCCACATGTTCGATAATGATATGCGTGTCGCAGCAGTGGGTTTCGATCGGCGTTCGTTTTACTCGACGGTGAGACGCGAGAAAATCAATCATGCAACTTACATTAGCTCAAGTCGCTCGCTTGTTTTCCGTATCCGAGAACACGGTCGCTCGTTGGGTTCGTTACGAGAACCTACCAGCGGTTGAAGTAAATTCGCAGTACCGGTTCCCGCGTGCCGACCTGCTTGAATGGGCTGCCATCCAACAACGCTCGTTCTCGCCGGAGATCTTTCAGGAGATCAACGGCGACCATGTGTCCGAGGTCAGCTTGTCGGAGAGCATCTCGCGCGGCGGCATTGCCGTGCGTGTCGAAGGTGCTGACCGATTTGAGGTCTTTCGCGCGGCGATCAACGATTTGCCGATGCCACCTGAGTTTGACCGAGAAACATTATTGGACTTGCTAATGGCCCGCGAGAAGGCGGGAGGTACGGCGATCGGCGACGGGATCGCGATTCCTCACCCACGCTATCCGGTTGTGCTGCCAGGCAATGTTTCGGTTGTTCGCGTGTGTTACCTCTCGAATCCACTTGATTACCAAGCGGGAGATGGCAAGCTGGTCGACACGCTCTTTTTAATGATTTGTCCCACCGTCCATGAACACTTGCAACTGTTAGCAAGGTTGGCCAGCGTATTGAACTCACCGGACTTTCGCGCGTTGTTAGCCACCCGTCCGGATAGAACTCGTCTCGTCTCCGCAGTTCGCGCTGCCGAACAAGCATTCGTCGAGCAGCATCAGGAGGCGACGCCGCAATGACCACGACGATTGACAGCCTAAGAACCGCAAATGGTCAGCCCGTCGCAGTGGCCGAGGTTCCGGTCGTGCCTTACGAGGTCTTTGCCGAGACGCTGAGCACGCTCACCGCGTCGCCTAGCGTTGAATTATCGGCACTGTTCGGTATGCCGGGAGGCTCGCAATCACTGCGGGTGATCGCTGCCACAAGTAACGCTTCCACAGGTGCGATCGATTTGTTCGCGATGGATGTTGGTGACCGCTACCCTTCACTGACCAGGCAGGTTGCGAAAGCCCATTGGTTCGAGCGGGAACTCGCGGAACAGTGGGGCGTTGTCCCCGAGGATCATCCTTGGTTAAAGCCCATCCGATTTCATCGCTCCTACCGGGAAGGTCACGACGCGTGGAATCGGTCGGTCGGCGATCAGATCTTGCCTTCCGTGCAACCACTGGGAACCGATTACTTCAAAGTTCAAGGGAACCAGATTCACGAAGTTGCCGTTGGTCCCGTGCATGCGGGCGTCATTGAACCCGGTCACTTTCGGTTTCAGTGTCATGGCGAAGTCGTGTTCACGCTCGAAATAGAACTCGGTTTTCAGCATCGCGGCATCGAGCGACGATTGGTCGGCGGCCCGGACAAGCGGACGCTGCACTACATGGAGACACTCTCCGGCGATACATCGATCGGGCATGCTACCGCCTATTGCCAAGCCGTCGAGGCGCTCGCGGGCGCGGCAGCACCTTTGCGGTCTCAGGCCATTCGAGTGATCGCATTGGAGTTGGAAAGACTGGCGAATCACACCGGCGACATTGGTGCCTTGGCTGGCGACGTCGGCTATCTTCCTACGCTCTCGTTTTGCGGTCGCATTCGTGGCGATTACCTGAACGCCACGGCCTTGATCTGCGGTAGCCGATTCGGACGCGGACTCGTGCGACCTGGAGGCACGGCCTTCGATATTGATGACGCGATGGCCGCCGAACTCCAGAAGCGGATCACCGGGGCATATCGCGACGTCACCGGAGCTGCAAATCTGTTGTGGTCGTCGGCGTCAGTCATGGCTCGGTTCGAGAACACCGGCATCGTTCCACTCGACATGGTGCGGCAGTTGGGAGTCATCGGAATGGCGGGGCGAGCCTCGGGAAGCGACCGCGATGCGCGGCGAGACTTCCCATCGGGATACTATCGCTTCGCTCAGCTTCCGATCTCGACTTGGCATACCGGCGACGCATTTGCCCGAGCTTACGTTCGGCATCTTGAGGTCCAACGATCCTGCGAGTACTTGCTTGAGTCGCTTCAGCAGCTTCCGCGCGGGGATTCGCGGCGCGACATCGGCCCCATGAAGGGTGACTCGATCGTCGTCTCGATCGTGGAGGGCTGGCGTGGGGAAATCTGCCATGTGGCCATTACCGATCACGATGGCGCATTCGCTCACTATAAAGTCGTCGACCCAAGTTTTCATAACTGGATTGCTTTGGCGATGTCGTTAAGAAATCAACAGATTTCGGACTTTCCGTTGTGTAACAAGAGTTTCAACCTGAGTTACTGCGGACACGATTTGTAATCGTAACCCGACGCGTGAGCGAGGCGACGCACGCATCGGACAGATCCTCGCTCACACTTCGGGTTACATCGGAAACACCAAGAATCATGCTCAACATCATCAACGAACGCATCAAACAAGGTTATCGGACAATCCCGTTTCCGGACGGGGAGATGCCAAAGCTGCCCGAGCGGTATCGCGGCTTGCCCGTGATCGATTCGAAGAAGTGTCCGGAGGGCTGTGCGAAGTGCGTCGATGCTTGTCCGACGGACGCAATTACGATGGATGGCGACATGAAGATCGACCTCGGTCGTTGCCTCTTCTGCACCGATTGTATGGATGCTTGTCCTGAAGGAGCGATCGAGTACACCCAAGACTTCCGGCTCGCCACCCGCACTCGTGAAGGGCTGGTCACGGACGGTAGGGCATTTGAATTGGCTCACTCGATCGACGAGAAGAGTCGCAAGATCTTTGGACGCTCGCTGCAACTGCGGCAAGTCAGCGCGGGAGGCTGTAACGCCTGTGAAGCAGATATCAACGTGCTGGGAACACTTGTCTTTGATCTCGGTCGCTTCGGAGTCAAGATCGTCGCGTCGCCGCGTCACGCGGATGGCCTGATTGTGACAGGCCCCGTGACGCAGAACATGAAGTTGGCGTTGGAAAAGACGTACGCCGCGACACCCTCGCCGAAGTTTGTAATCGCTGTCGGGGCATGCGCCATTAGCGGCGGGCCGTTTGTCGATCATGACGAGCAGAACAACGGCGTCGACTCAATTCTGTCCGTAGACCTCTACATCCCCGGCTGTCCGCCTCATCCGCTTACGATCCTCGATGGCATCCTAAGACTGTTGGGGCGGATTGAAACGAATGCTGGATAACATGTTTTTGGAGATGCGTGCAATGCGCAACGAGCCATGAACGGTACTGCAATGGGTATCGAGTGCAATGAAGATTCTGAGGTCGAGCCTGTCGCGGCTTGCGCCGCGATTGATCCGACGCGACTTAAGCAGATCATTGAGCGAGCGGCTCTACTTCTTCCCATGCAGGGCCCAATTACGGCATTTGCGTTTCTCAATACCTTGCAGGCGTTGGAGCATCTTCCCTTTCATGAAGGCTTAAAGCAGGGAGCCAAGCTCTACGGTTGCCGCCCCTACATGCCAGCGAACTATTATCGGGAGAAGCTCGCGCACAGTCGCAAGCGAGTTGAAGAACTGTCCGCCGTGTTGCTGGAAGACCTCGGCGATTCAGCCGACGTGCTCATCGGATTTCTCGGCACTCGATACCATATGCGTTTGGCAATGCTGCAGTATACCTTGCGGATGGCCGACGTAACCGAGTTGGAATGGTTGATTGCGGAATCCGATGCGTTGAGGAAATTTCGCGCCGACGCACCAGGGCTCAACCGCGAACGGACGATCGAAGAAACCCGTCACTGGGTCATGCGTGACTTGCGTAACGGAGCTTCCACTCGACAAGCGGCACGCATTTCAGCGGATGCCAGCGAGGATCAACGCATACGTGAAGTCGTCCAACGGTTGTTCGAGGCGTTCGGAAAGTCGCAACTTGAATCGTGGAGCGACGATACTTGGGAAGCGTATACACTGCACCTACTTTGGCACGTCTGCCAGCGCGGTGTAGAACGCGTCATGGAGAATAACACTCCAACTCAGCGTTGGCTGCGTCACCGTGATGCTATCCTCGAGGCAACGGGTGAGGACAGTGACCGGTTGGTGCATGAAGCGCTAACCCGCTTCACGGCTTGTTTCGTCGACCAAGGTTTCGCCGGTTGGATGTTGCCTGGGCGTGATCAGGGCTACTTCCGCGCCTTCAAAGCATATTACGGACAGGGCAAAGGTCCTCCGGATCGTTGGCTGCGTGGACTGAAGGCAGAGATCGAACGCCTCGAAATCGCTGGTATGACGCCGATCGAAAGCATTGGCGAGTCATTACAAATGTTGGGCGTTGACGAGACCGAAGCCGATATGTTCATTTCGGCGACTCTGTTAGCGCTGCGTGGTTGGGCCGGGATGCTCTGGCAACTCGAAGTCAGGCCCGATCGTGTTCCTCGTAGCGTCGCACCTGGCACGCTGATCGAGTTCCTCGCAGTTCGTCTGATCCTCGAACGCATCGCACTCACTCACCTTGCAACGCGGCCTAATGTTGCAACGCAGGAGTTGCAGATTGAGCAGCCTCTCGCAAAATTGCGAACGGTCGTTCCACCGCGTGAAACGTCGGAGGAACATCTAACCATCGACCAGACGGCGTTTATGTTGTTCCAATTGGCTCAAGTGCGAGGCTGGCTGCCACGCGATCTACACGGCTTGTCACAGGCCGATTGGGAGGCTCTGGTCGCGGAAGTTACTGCGTTTTCGGGCCTGGAGCGGCGTCGGCTATTGCATATCACTTTTGAACGACGATTTCGCACGCACGCCTTGGACGCCATTGCGGCTCGCGTAAGACGAGCCCCAATCGAGGTTTCTAAACCTCGTTTTCAAGCCACCTTCTGCATCGACGCACGAGAAGAATCGTTCCGGCGGCACCTAGAAGAAGTCGCACCGGACGTCGAGACATTCGGCACGGCGGGTTTTTATGGCGTGCCTATGTACTATCGGGGAGCAGCCGATGCACACTTTGCCGCGCTCTGCCCCGTTGTGATTAAGCCGACGCGTTGGGTCGTCGAGGATGTCGTCTACAATCTCGAGGAAACACATCGACGCCGTGCTGTGGCGCGGCGCGCATTGGGTACCGCATCCCATTCCGTTCACGTTGGCAGTCGAAACTTTGCCGCAGGCGCACTCTTAGCAACGGGAGCTGGTGCGTTGGCGACGGTCCCATTAGTGGCCCGGATTCTATTTCCTCGGTTTGCAGCTCAGCTCCGTAGAACCGCCAGCAGTTTTGTCGAAGCTCCGAACGTCACCCGTCTGCGGCTAGAACGCTTGGAATCAACTCCTAGCTCGGAGGGCGATGGAATCGGATTCAGCTTGGCAGAAATGGCTGACATGGGCGAGCGAGCGCTCCGGGATATTGGGCTGACATCCAACTTTGCGCGGCTCGTTTTGATTCTCGGACATAGTTCGGCGTGCCTTAACAATCCCCATAAGTCCTGCTACGACTGCGGTGCCTGTTCAGGACAGGCCGGAGGCCCCAATGCTCGCGCACTGGCGGTGATTTTAAACGATGTTCGAGTTCGAGCGATCCTTAGCAAGAACGGATTAGCAATCCCGGACGAGACTTACTTTATCGGTGGCATGCACAACACATGCACCGACTCCATCACGTTCTTCGACCTGGACCTCATGCGTCGCGACCACTTGCATGACTTCGAGGCGGCGAAACTAACACTGGAAGAAGCGTGTCGGCGGAATGCTCACGAACGGTGCCGACGGTTCGATCTGGCTCCGCTCGATATTTCCTTGGACGGTGCGTTGCGCCACGTCGAGGAACGCTCGGAAGATTTAGCACAGACGCGGCCCGAGTACGGCAACTCGACGAATGCGTTATGCATTGTGGGTCGCTGGCCACGATTCCGCGGACTGTATCTGGATCGCCGACCGTTCCTGATGTCCTACGATCCCACCCAGGATGACGAAGAGGCCACGATTCTGGGCCGCATCCTTGGCGCAGTGGTTCCCGTATGTGCGGGAATCAACTTGCAATACACGCTATCGTACATCGACAACTCTGGTTGGGGCTGCGGAACGAAACTGCCGCACAACGTGACGTCGTTGCTGGGAGTCATGGATGGAGCGGCCAGCGATCTGCGTCCTGGGCTGCCGTGGCAAGGAGTTGACATTCACGATCCGATGCGGCTGGTGTTTGTGCTCGAAACCACCGAGCAAGCCATCCGCAAGATCATGGCTCGAAACGAGACCGTCCGCAACATTCTTCAGAACGAATGGGCTCAGTTAGCGATCCTTGATCCGCACTCCGGCACATTGCAAGTCTTTCACAACAATACGTTCGTGCCCTACAAGCCGGAATCAACGACTCTGCCTCACGCTGCATCGTCCTTGGACTGGTATCGAGGATGGCGCGAGCACTTGGACTTTGCGCTCATCGGGGATTGGGCCTAGCTTGGCGCGACCACGTCTAAAACGAAGCTGAGTCCGCACTCACAGAAGGTTTGCAGTCATTATGGAATTCATGTCACTTCTCCACCCGCTAGGCGTCTGTGTGGTCGTCGCCCCTTCCGTGTTGTTGGCGGTACTCGGTGTCACTACGCTGGTTGGCCGACCGCTTGGAGAACGCTCCGCAATCCGTTGCATGCAAGCATCGGTCGCTGTGGGACTGGCGTGCGCGGTGTCAATCCTGGGCATCATGCTGTCGACGGGAATTCGTGAGGTTCCGATCGAAATGGGCGACTGGGTCGTCATCGAAGCGGAACACTTTCACTTTCACGTGAAGTTCATCTTCGACCGACTCTCGGTTCCATTCGTGATCCTCTCGTTTGTTTTGTGCGGGACGATCGGAGCCTTTACGAGCCGATATCTGCATCGAGAGAGTGGCTTCGGTCGCTTTTGCGTCTTCTATGCTTTCTTCTTGTTAGGAATGGTCGTTTCGGTGCTGGCGGGGACGATCGAGACACTGTTCTTCGGTTGGGAACTTGTCGGACTCTCGTCGGCCTTGCTCGTCGCGTACTACCACGAACGCCAGAACCCTGTCCGAAACGGAATCCGCGTCTGGGCCGTGTACCGCGTCGCTGATGCTGCGTTTTTGATCGCGGCGCTGGCAATGCATCACCTGACGGGTGCGGGCGACTTCGAACGGCTAACCGGTGCCGGCGCGTGGCCAGAAGGCGTCGGCGTCCTGACATCGAACCAAGCCTTGTTTGTCGGACTGCTGCTATTGATCGCGGCTGCTGGCAAGTCTGCATTAGTGCCATTCTCGGGCTGGCTGCCGCGCGCGATGGAAGGTCCGACACCTTCGAGCGCGATCTTCTATGGTGCACTCTCGGTTCATTTGGGAGCATTCCTCCTACTGCGAGTTGGTTCCGTATTGGCCAGTTCACTTCTGCTCAGTGCGGCCGTCGTCGTCATCGGTGTGACAACGGCACTCTACGCCGAGATCACCGCTCGCGTGCAGACCGATGTAAAAAGCGCCTTGGCCTTTGCTTCGCTAACACAGGTGGGCATCATCGTCGCCGAGATCGGTTTCGGATTCCGATACTTGGCACTGGTTCACATCATCGGCCATGCCTGTTTGCGCACCTTGCAGTTGCTCCGAGCACCTTCACTCCTGCGGGACTACAACGTCCTGGAGAACGCGATTGGCGAGCACTTGACCCGCGACAAGACGATATGGGAACGATTGCTTCCTGAGTCGATGCGGTCTTGGATGTTTCGTTGGGCGCTAGAGCGGGGCTACTTCGACAGCTTCTTTAATGAGTACATCGTTAGCCCTTTCTGTTTTGTGTTTAAAACTTGCGATGCCTGGGAGCGAAGTTGGACGGATTTTCTGGCGGGTGGGAAATCGCGTGTCTCGGATGAACTCGCGACGCCATCGGACGAGTTGATACCCGATCCTGAGTTTGCGGAAAGCTAAGCGTCACGATTGGAGCCGCCCCCAAGTCGCGACCCTCGACGCCTTGAATTTCACATTGTGCTATCGAATCACGTATTGAAGAATCACGAAAGAGCTTAACGAATGATGCCCGAACTATTCGTGCCCTGGCTGGAGATTGCGATCCTTCTTCCGTTGGCTGGCGTGCTGCTGGTGTTTGGAGTGCGGGATTTGGAGGAACGCATGAATCGTGCGATCACGGTCTGTGCGTTGACCTTTCTCGCATCGGTAGGGGCGTGGTTGGACTTTGCTCGTCTGCGGACTTTTGAAGCGCATGACCAGTGGAATCTGGCCTCCAGCGTATTCGGGCCAGACGCTGTGGTGATCGACGAGTTGAGCGCTCCTCTGATCCCGCTCGCATCACTGCTGTATCTGTTGATCGTTATCTCGACCTTGCGTACGAAAGTCCGCCGGTTTCCGATGGTCTTGACGCTCATTTCTGAGTCTCTGTTATTGGCGGCGCTCAGTTGTCGCAGCCACTGGGGCTTAATCACACTGCTCGCGTTACAGACACTACCGCCTTACTTGGAACTCAAATCGCGTGGTCGATCAACGCGAATTTTCGTCATCCATTCGGTACTTTCCATCGCATTGCTGGCACTCGGATGGGCAATGATCGATGTGGAAGGCCCGAAATCGGAGCATTCGATCTGGGCCATTGGCATGCTCATCGCCGCTGTACTCATTCGCAGCGGATGCGTGCCGGTTCACTGCTGGATGACAGACCTGTTCGAGAACGCCAGCTTTGCAACCTCGCTGCTGTATGTCACACCAATGGTTGGTGCTTATGCGACCGTGCGGCTGGTGCTGCCTGTCGCACCTGACTGGGCACTGCAAACTATTGCGCTCGTGTCCCTGATTACTGCGGTCTACGCTGCTGGGATGGCGCTCGTCCAACGCGAGGCGCGAAGATTCTTTTGCTACCTATTCCTCAGCAATTCTTCACTTGTCCTGGTTGGGTTGGAGATTGCAACGCCGATCGGCCTCACCGGCGGATTGTGCGTGTGGTTATCTGTGGGTATGTCACTCGCCGGTCTTGGTCTCACACTACGTGCTCTGGAGTCGCGCGAGGGGCGACTGTCGCTCGATCATTACCACGGACTGTATCAGCACATGCCTTCCTTAGCAGCATTCTTTCTGCTAACGGCACTCGCCAGTATCGGTTTTCCGGGCACCGTAGGTTTTGTGGGAGCGGAGCTCCTCGTTGAAGGTGCCGTAGGTATTTATCCGATCGTCGGCATGCTCGTTGTTTGTGCTGGTGCATTAAACGGCATCAGCGTACTTCATGTTTACTTTCGGCTATTCACTGGCAAAGAACACCGTTCAGCAATCTCGCTACAAGCTCACTGGCGAGAAAGAATCGCCGTTCTAGCGTTGAGCGTTCTGATACTTGGAGGCGGATTGCTTCCGCAGCTAGGCGTGCAATCACGCTACCACGCGGCCACGGAAGTGATCGCTCGCCGACAGGTGACGCCATCCCATTCGAACGAGCATCAGTCGCCGCACGTATCGGTGTTGCCGAACTCTCACGTAAATAAAAATAGATAAGGACGAGGCACATGATTCATTAGCATCCTCGCAATGCTATTGCGAACCAATTGTAGTGGTACGACGCAACGACTCGCCGTTGAATCGATGCCGAATGCCTTGTCAGGAATGGACATTGCCGATCGTTGGCAAGACGCCGTAGTTCAAATTGAGTGCCAATCAGCGTCTCCTTCACACCAGTTGAGCCCCTATATGTCAAACCACAACCAAGTCACGACTGCCGTCAACAAGACCGAAATTCCTCGCGGCAATCCCGCCGGTTTTGTTAAGTACATGAAGTATGACCTCGTCTCGGGCCTGCTCGTCTTTCTGATCGCACTGCCGCTGTGCTTGGGCATTTCGCTGGCGAGCGGCTATCCGGCTGTTGCTGGTGTGTTCACGGCGATCGTCGGCGCAATACTCACCACGGTGATGAGCAATGCGGAACTAACAATCAAGGGCCCTGCGGCGGGCTTGATCGTGATCGCCGTCGGAGCGGTCACCGAATTTGGATATACCGGCGGACAAGACGCAGCAGCGGACTTCCAGGCTTATCGAATGGCTTTGGCAGTCGGCGTCGCGGCCGGCGTCCTACAAGTCATCTTCGGGTTAGTGCGAGCAGGTGTCCTCGGCGACTTCTTTCCCACGTCAGCCGTGCATGGCATGTTGGCCGCCATCGGCGTGATTATCATGCTCAAGCAGTTGCCCGTCGCTATCGGCCAATCGGCCAAGGGCGAACCGCTGGAGATTCTCCGCGAAATGCCCGAGAAGTTCGCACACATGAATCCGGAAATTGCCGCCATCGGCTTCGTCAGCTTGATCCTCTTGTTCGGACTGCCCCTATTGAAAGCAAAGTTGAAGAACAAGTTCTTGAATCTTGTCCCTGGTCCGTTGGTCGTGTTGCTGGTCGCCGTGCCAATGGGAATGTACTTTGACTTGTCTCACGAACACACGTACTCCTTCGTTGGTCATGAATTCAAACTGGGCGAACAGTTCCTGGTCAGCGTTCCAGGAAACTTAGTCAAAGCGATGGCTCATCCGGACTTCTCGTGCCTGCGTCAGCTGGTTGCCTGGAAGTGGGTGATGATGTTCGCTCTGATCGGTAGCTTGGAATCCATGCTCAGTGCAAAAGCAATCGACATGCTTGACCCCTGGAAACGCAAGACGAATATGAATCGCGACTTGGTCGCAGTGGGCATTGCGAACACCGCCGTTGCTTGCATCGGTGGGTTACCGATGATCTCGGAGATCGTGCGTAGTAAAGCCAACATCGACAACGGGGCACGAACTCGATTTGCCGACATGTGGCACGGAGTGTTTTTACTCGGGTTCGTGGCCTTGTTACCCGCATTGATACACCGCATCCCCTTGGCGGCATTGGCAGCAATGCTGGTTTACACCGGCTTCCGCCTCGCATCACCCAAGGAATTCATCAACGTCTACAAGATCGGCGTGGAGCAACTCGTCATTTTCACAGGGACGATCATTGCCGTTCTCTCGACCGATTTGTTGATCGGCATCGGAATCGGTATCGCGCTTAAATTCGCCCTCCATGTCGCCAATGGTGTTCCGATTCGCTCGCTGTTCTGGCCGTATATGGAAGTTAGCACGGCAGACGACAACACGGTCATCATCACGGCTCGTGAATCCGCCGTGTTTAGCAATTGGATTCCTTTCAAGCGTCAAATCGAACGACTTGGTTTGGTGCAGAAGAACAATATCGTCGTCGATCTGTCCGGAACAAAACTTGTGGACCACAGCGTGATGGAGAACCTGCACGCCCTGGAACAAGACTTCGCGGATGCGGGACTTCATCTGGAGATCGCTGGCTTGGAAGGACACAAACCGTTGTCTCAGCATGGGCTCGCCGCCCGCAAACGTGCCATGACACGCCTCCGGCGAGTGACGGTCGTGGCATCGGATTCGCTTCAGTCCGATCTCGCAGACAAGTTCGTCGAACTTGGCGCATCGGGCTACACGGTGATTCCGTGTTCCGGTGCCGGTCGCAGTACGCTCGGCGACGGTAGTCAGGCGTCCAACTCGCAAATTCGCATGGAAGCCGTGGTACCGTACGACGTCGCCGAAAGCATCATGGACTATTTACAGGGAGTATCACGAGAGCATCGAGTCACCGCGTGCCTCGAGACGGTTGAGGTTCTCAAACGTGATCAGTTCTAGTGATGAAAGCCGTTGAACTTATTGCCACCACAGCGACTTGCCGTTTGGCAAAGCACGTTTGCGAACTAGGCTCACGTTCGAATCGATGTCCATGCGACTAGCCACTTGCCACGACTCGATTTGAACACCGCCAGACGCGGTAACAATCCAAGCATTACGTGTGCGGAGGAAGCTAACTTCGGGCGAGATTTTCTTCGCCGCATTCCATTCCTCCAAGCCCAGTTCGGATGACGCACCAATTAGGAGCGGCAAGCTGCAACCAGCGACCTCGCCGAGTCGTTCCTTTTCGATCAACGCCGCAACAACGCACATGTCCATTAGATTGCGTAGCTCGCCGAATACAGGATCAGCAGCCGACAGTTCGTCATATTTGGAAGTCATGTTATCGGCCCAACGCTTCGCGGCGGCGCTCGTGCGTCCCGTCGCGGCGACCGTCCCGTCTTCGGTCACAAATTCGTCCTCTGTCATGACTTTGACGCCAGGACCTCGCAGTTCCCACGCCAATTTGTCTTCGCTGGCGGCCATCGGGTCATAGTTGCAGGCCATCCACCAACGCGGATTAACATCACCAGCGACTCGACTCGTCTTGATCATGTCGAGATAGCTGCCGAACCCACGGACTGGCGATTTCTCAAGATTCATTGCCAATCGCTTCATTCGATAATCCGCGGCGACCAACACGCGAGCAAAGTGACTTGTCTCGGGAACGCCAGTTAGCGTGACCATTTGTGGACCGAAAGCTTGTTTCACTGCGGCCTCGAACTGTGGAGTTGGATTCAAGGGACGACCGCGCTGCGAGTCAAACAACTCCTGTAAATTGCGGTTTCCTTCGGCAGTAGGATCGATGGAAACGCTGATTCCACCACGGCGAGCTTCGTGAACGGTTCGCAGAGCGACGAGGAAATCATCAAGATGCAGTACTGGGCGACCGGTCGTGATACCAACCACGGTGGCGTCGTCCGAAACCCGCCATCCTTCGCCAGGACCAGCGAGCACGATGTCGTTTTCTTCAGGATAGACGAAGACATATTGGATACGTTGAAGCCCGGCCAGGAACTTCACTTCGTCTGGCAGCTGTCCCATATTGTTCTTGATCGCGTCCTCGCAAGCAGCTTCGAGGCCTCGCAACGAGACCATTCTCAGTTCGACGGGAGCTTTCAATGCACCGTCGGGCGACTTGACGTCTCTCCGGAGTTGCTCGAGAAACAGCCTGCGGGCACCATCACTCGGCGGGCCGACAACACCTTCGACGTTGATCGAAACACCGCCCACAGAACTGTTTCTGAAGTTGTTGTTGCCTGCCATGGCAGGACTGCACAAACTTGCGAGATAAGCCACCGCGAGGGCAACGTTGCAAATCCGAAGTGATTTCGATTGGCGAGACAACATGTTGGAACTCCTGGTCAATGTATTTACAGCCCCCGCGTCACAAATCCGCCTCGCGTCGATCCATCCATTTGGGAGCGCGAGACATGGCCGGGCTTATGTAACGCTAAAGTCTTTGCGCACAGATACTAAGGCAATCTGTCTAAGATAACCTTGAACCGCCCATATGTCAAAAAAGTTGCTTAATTCGACACTTCTCGGTATCAACATCTCGAAATGTTGAAAATCCGCGCCAATTCGGCACCAATCAAATGCTCGACAACCGTAGGGCAGGCAACTCGTGGGTTAAGATGGGACCGTTGTCCCGTCGAATTTTCCAACACGACTGACATGAGACTCACCATGAAGAAGCTCAGATGGTTCCTCTTCACCGCCCTGCTAGTTTCGTCCCAAGGGATCGCGGAGACGAAGCCGCATGTTCTCTTCATCGCGGTTGATGATTTGAACGATTGGGTTGGCTGCATGAACGGCCACCCGCAGGCGCTGACACCCAACATCGATCGGCTGGCGTCGCGTGGGGTGTTGTTCACCAATGCTCATTGTGCGGCTCCTGCATGCAACCCGTCACGAGCGGCGGTCTTCAGCGGTCGGATGCCGAATGTGACGGGAGTTTGGTCCAACGAAAATGCCGGCATTGGCAAGCTGGCGCCTGATGCGTTGTTGCTTTCGCAAGCGTTCGCGCGAAGTGGCTATCGAACTCTGGGCACCGGAAAGCTGCTGCACAATGGCGGTAAGGCAATATTCGATGAGTATTTTGCTGTCGACCAGCGATGGAGTCCGCTGTCCAAGGAAGCTGCTGAGTACACCAAAAAGGAGCTGCCGACAAAAGGCTCGCACAATCCAAGGCATGTCACGAAAGACGGCCAAGGCAAGACGGTCGTTCTCCCGCTGAACCGGATGCCTTCCGATCGCGCCCCGAACAAGGCGTCGGGTGAATCCTTTGACTGGGGTCCATTCGATGTTCCGGACTCCGACTTCGGAGATACGCAGATCACCGATTGGGCAATCGAACAGCTCGAGCGAGGCAGCAACAAACCCTTGTTCCTTGGTGTCGGCTACTACCGCCCTCATATTCCGTTGTGGGCACCGGCGCGGTTCTTTGAGCGATTCAAGTCCGCTCCTGGAGTGTTGCCGCAGGTAAAAAGCAACGATCTCAATGACCTGAGCGATTCTGGAAAGAGATGGGCAATCGAGCCGGTTACTGCTGGCAGTCACGCAACGGTTGTCGAACACAATCAATGGCGGGCCGCCGTCGAAGCCTATCTCGCCTGTGTCACTTATGTTGATCACGAGATCGGTCGGCTACTGGATGCGTTCGATAATTCCGCTGCTTCCGAAAACACGGTCGTGGTTCTTTGGTCCGATCACGGCTGGCATCTCGGCGAGAAAGAGCATTGGGGAAAATGGACTGGCTGGGAGCGATCGACTCGAGTGCCGTTGATTGTTGTGCCGCCTAAGAATCGGGCGGAGCAGTTCGTTAAAAACATTAGCTGTGATCAGCCGGTCGGACTGATCGATCTCTATCCCACTCTCATTGAAATGTGCGAAATTGCGTCGCCCGATGTTCTAGATGGCCATTCACTTGTGCCGTTACTGCGAGAACCGGAAGCTGCGAACAGTGAGCATGTCCTGACGATGTTCGATCAAGGCAACACGTCGCTGAGAACCGGGCGTTGGCGATATATTCGCTACGCCGATGGTTCCGAGGAACTGTACGATCACCAATCCGATCCGAACGAGTGGACGAATCTAGCGAGTATCGACAAACACACCAAACAGATGGTTTCACTCCGCAACATGCTTGCACGTTTGACGGGCAAGCAACAATAGAAGTCGCAGCCATTGCGGAATGTTTCAATGCGTCTGCCCGTTCAATAATCTGCAACAAATTGCATGATTCTGGAGCTCATTCACTTCATCACGATCGCTGTTCGGAACTTACACCGTTGCCCAACCACCCGATTCAGCACTTCGGAAGATCGCCTCGATCACTCGCATGTTGCTCACGGCGTCTTCGATTGGAGTTGGGACTGGCGTATCGTTCAGGATTGCCTGTGAAAACAAATCGCCTTGAATGCCGTACTGATTGCACGTTTCAAACGTGATCTCCTCGATCGCAGTGCCGCGTTGATGCCAGAGCTTACAGGGGCGATCAGGCGGAGCGTTGAACGGGATCTCGATTTCAATGCGACCCGTTACGCCAAAGATGTTCACGCGTTGATAGGGCACCATCTGCGTCGAACAAGTGAAGGTCGAAGTTCCTAATCCGAAGTCGAGTATCGCCGAAGTCAGTCGGTCGGTCTGAAAGTTCGGATCACACTCCGTGATGCCAAAGGTCCGTGTTGGTTCCGCTTCGAAGATGAAGCGGGACAGCGAGATTGGATAGCAACCAATATCCATCAACCCACCGCCGCCGATATCGACCCTGTTGCGAATGTTGTCCGCATCGTTGTTAAAGTACGAGAATGCCGTCTGAATTGAACAAAGTCGACCAATGCCTCCTTCGCGGACGATCTGCCGAGCGCGCTGCCACTGAGGATGGTGGCGATACATGAACGCCTCCATCAGTTTGAGCTTCGGATGACGCTTGCCGGCATCGACAAGTTGCTGCCCTTCTTCGGCAGATAATCCAATGGGCTTTTCGCACAGCACATGCTTGCCGGCTTCCAAAGCTTTGATAGACCAGGACACATGCAGGTGATTCGGCAGTGGGTTGTAGATGGCGTCGATATCGGGATCGGCGAGCAGCTCTTCGTAGGAACCGTACGCCTTGGCAATCCCCATTTGCTTTGCCGTCGCCTGGGCCGACTCAATATTTCGCGACGCGATCGCCGCGACTTCACAGTACTCGGCCTTCTGCATGGCAGGCAATACTTTCTCGGTACCGATCTTCGCCGTGCTGATCACGCCCCAACGAATCTTACTCATATTGCTGACTTTCTCTTCAATACAGTCACATCGAATGCCTTGAGAACGCATTGTAGGCCGACCCAATGTCAGTTCAATCGCAGGGCTTTTCAGTTTTTCGTAACACATCAGTGGTCTGAAGTGGTTTTGGTTGGTAAGGGTGGTAGCTGTGCAGTTAGTAAGTATTGTTCAAGTGCGGTGATGATGGTGCGGATGGGGTCGTGGCCACGTTGTTTGAGAGTGCGGAAGACGCTCATCAGCACCGCTTGGCAGTCGGCTCCGCGCTGGCTGCGGTTGCCGTAGCTGTTCTTGCGAATGATGACCGCCGGACGAACGCATCGTTCGGCGTGATTGTTCTCGAAGGGAACATTGTCTTGATCGAGAAATGTGAACAAGTCGCTTTGATGTCGTCGCAGGCGTTTGATCAGCCGCTTGGCATGCGAGTTGTCCCACTCGGTGTCGATCAGCGACTGCAAGCGTGCAGTCACTCGCTCCCGTCGCGAGGCGTACGTTTCTTCCGGCAATTCCCTTTCTGACGCCACAGCCGAATGGCATCGCCCAGAAGACGCCGCAGTTTTTTGGCGAACGCCGGCCAGTTCTGTCCAGGCGATTTGTATTTCTCGGTGTGCTCCAGTTCGCGCAGCAGATGCACCAGACACGTTTGTCGCAGCGCGCAAGCAACCACATTGTAAGCGCCCCAAAATCGCTCACCAACGTACCGGAAAACTCTTCGATAAAAAACTTCGTCAGCGCCGGCGAGCCACGCGACCGATCGATCATGTAATACGTCAAATCGCCCGTGCAGAAACACCACAACCAGTACGTCTTTCCGTTGACTCGCCAACCGGTTTCGTCGGCGTGCAAGACAGCCGAATGCAGGGCTTGGCTTTGAATTTCTTCGTACCAGGCGAACAGAATCGCTTGCAACCGGCCCCCACATATCGATCAGCCCACCTTCGCTGATCTTCATTTGCAGGTGAAAGTTGAAGACTTCCACAATCTGCGAGAGCGTGTTGCCCAGTGCGTAGTGCAGCCAAGCCGACAGCACCAGCACTCGGTTTCCCAGTTGGCAACCTGGCAAGGCGTCGACGACCGGAGGCTCGACCTTCTTCTTGCAGCGCGGACACCAGTCGCGATGAATCGTATGCTCGGTGACTTCCGGTTGCAGGTCGGGGATGTCTTCCGTGTAGCGAAGACGGGTTTCCGCACAGCGTTTCAAGCGACCGCCGCATTGGGGACAGTTGTCCGCTCGATGATCCGCCTGCCAATCGATGCGCTGTGGCTTTTCTCGCCGCGAGCCAAGATGACCCTGCTTCGCCCCGGACGCTTTTTGCTGCGTCCCTTGACCGTCGGCTTTTCGTACACCGGTACCATGCCCGAAGGCGTACTGGGAGTCGTCAAAGGATTGCCTTTGGCTTGCGCCTCGGCAAGTTGCTTGGCCAGTTCCAACAGCGCAAAGACAACGGCCTCCTTGCCCTGGGAGAAAATCGCCTCGGCGTGCTCGCGAGTCAACTGCGAGCCAATCAAAACCTCGTGTGTCGTTGTTCCCATCGCACCCATGCCACATCACAGATGCTATGGTCATAACTTCATTCACCATTTTCACCTAGATCAACTTCACTCGGCTGAAGTGTTACCGAAATTCTTAATTCACAAATGGGTGTCCCCCATTTACCAGATTTACCGGTGTCGCGCACAATTGATGATCATATCCGGTCCGCGCAACGGCTGCATTCCTGTGCGCTCACCTGGGCGTGTCCGTGAGTTCGCAATGGGCTGTTCCCAAACTACCTGGGACCGACACACCGAACCACGTTGAACGCGCGATAGGCTGCCGAGAAGGATATGTCCTGAGCGCGCGGTTCGGCGGGCCAGGAGCACGCTCGATCCGAGACACCGTGGACGTGGACGTCTGGCTCATGACGGGTTCCTGCGCACCGGATTCATCGACGTGGTGTTATTCGACACCATTGCATGCTCAGCCTCGTTGGACAGCGCCACTTTGTAACGCAAACTGTCCAAACTGTTCTTGAATCGATACCAGGGCCAGTCGGACGGTGGTATCATGGGCTCGCGATCCGGTGGCGTGCCGCGTTGTGATTGCGGCGATCATGCCGGGACCGCATTGTCAGCTTCGACCAAGACCAGTGATCGAGTGATGAAGTGATCAAGTAAATAGGGACGCGTCCACCATGAGAATTCTATTGCAAGTCGTCACGGCGCTTGCGCTGCTAAGCGGCGGGTCGCTGGCGGCGAAGAGTCCGAACGTTCTGTTCATTTATACCGACGATCACTCCTATCGTACCGTGTCCTGCTACGATCACGCCGAATCGTGGGCGCGGACGCCGCATATCGATCGGCTCGCGGCGCGGGGCGTGCGGTTCACACATGCTTATATCGGCACGTGGTGCATGCCGTCGCGCGTGGCAATGCTCACGGGCCACCATCAGCACGGCGCAAACCATGCGAATGGAAGGCGAGTACCCGGGCAGCGAGTATGATCCCGCCCATGTCCCTTCTGGCCGGCTGTCTTCCGGCAACATGGCTACCACACCGCACACATCGGCAAATGGCACTCGGGCCGCGACTCGGGCTTCGGTCGCGACTGGGATTATCAGATCGTATGGAACCGGCCAAAGTATCCCGCCAACGCGCCGAACTACTACTACGACCAGCTCCTGGAGATCAACGGCGGCGAGCCGAAAGTCGTACCCGGTTATTCAACGGACAACTACACGCGCTGGGCCGTCGACTATATTCAGGGCCAGCATCGCGATCCGGACAAGCCGTGGTATCTGTGGCTGTGCTATGGCGGCGTGCACGCTCCCTACCTGCCGGTACCGAGCGGCACTTGCAGGACTACGCGGGAGCAACCGTCGCCACGCTTACCGACATCTATCCACCTCGGCTCGGCAAACCCGGCTACATGCAAAAGATCGCCGCGTGGGAGAAGGGGCCGGATGGCGAGCCGGTGCTCAGCGACAAGGCGATCGGCAGCGAGGTGGGCGACGACTTCGAGCGCGATCGAGGCCGCAACCTCTCCCAATGGTCGCGGCAATACCATCAAGCGGTGCGGGCGCTGGATGAAGGAATCGGCCAGGTGTTGGCGGCGCTGGAGCAGTCCGGCCAGCTTGAAAACACCCTCGTCGTGCTGACGGTACCGATCAAGGCTACGCTTGGGGACACCACGGTTTCCGCGCTGCTTGCTTGCGCCGTACGACGCCAACATCCGCTCGCCACTGATCATCTCGATGCCCGGCACGCTGCCCGAAGGCAAGGTCTGTCGCACGCCGGTGGGCGGCACGGATTTACCGCCCACGTTTTTTCGCTTCGCCGGTCTGGAACTGCCGTGGGCCATGCACGGACATGACCTCACGCCGCTGCTCAAGGACCCTGACGCCCAATGGGCCCACGACCATGACGACCTTCACGGCGGACCAGTTCGGCGCCAACTGCGACACCGTCCCCGCGCCGCCCGGCAACCGGCACAAGAGCGGCGTTCCCTGGTACGTCATGATCGCCGAAGGCCGGTACAAGTACATTCGCACGTTGGAAGCAAACGAACCGGAAGAACTTTACGACCTGCTGGCCGACCCCGAGGAACTGACGAACCTCGCCTTCGATCCGCAACATTCCGCGACGGTGAAGAAGCTGCGCGCCGCCGCGATCGCGGAACTGAAACGAACCGGAGCAAAGATGGTCGATTCGCTGCCTCCCGTCGCGAACGCGTTGGCAAGTGAATGATGCCCATCGCTGTACTTCAGTACGCTGTTCAAAAGCGCGCTGTTAAAAACTAACGACAAACGGAATCATCTGATGGCCCAACGTCCATGTCGCGTGACTGCCTTTCGCGCAGCGGCTTTCGCCTTGTTTGTGTGCTTATTGGGCTCCGGTCAATCAGTGTCCTTCGCAAAGGTTCCGCAGCGACCCAACATCGTTTACATCCTAGCCGACGACCTCGGGATTGGTGATGTCGGCTGCTACGGCCAACAGCTGTTGAAGACGCCGCGGATCGACCAGTTGGCTGCAGAAGGCATGCGTTTCACCGAGCACTACTCGGGTGCCGCGATGTGCGCTCCGACGCGAAGTTGCCTGATGACCGGCCAGCACACGGGGCACACGCGCGTTCGCAAGAACGGCCATGGACCACTGTTGCCAGAAGACCTGACGATCGCCGAGATGCTGAAATCCGCCGGCTATCAGACCGGCGCGATCGGCAAGTGGGGTGTCGGCGAAGCGGGCACTACCGGTGTTCCCTGGCAACAAGGGTTCGACCTGTTCTTCGGCTACCTGAATCAATCCAACGCTCACCACCATTATCCGCCCTTCTTGTGGCGCAATGACCAGAAGATCCCTTATCCGGACAACCCGGTAAAACGCACGCACTACAGCCACGACGAGTTCACTCGCGAAGCGTTGCAGTTCATTCGTGACCACCGAGACGCGCCTTTCTTCCTGTACGTTCCTTTCACGCTGGTACACGTCGATCTGGATGTGCCGGAGGACGACTTGAAACCGTGGATCGGCAAGATCGAAGAGACCGAGCCTTATGGCACTCCGGGCGGCCAGCACTACACCCACCAGCAGACACCGCATGCCGCCTTTGCAGGCATGGTCTCGCGACTCGACCGCAGCGTGGGACAGATCGTCGACCTGGTCGATGAACTCGGCCTAGCGGAGAATACGCTGGTTGTCTTCAGCAGCGACAACGGCCCGACTTCCGCCGGTGGAGCCGATCCCAAGTTCTTCGATGGCAACGGGCCTTATCGAGGCATCAAGTTCGAGCTGTACGACGGCGGAATCCGCTGCCCGATGATCGCTCGCTGGCCGGGAAAAATCGCGAAGCATTCGGAAACAAATCATCTGTCGGCTCATTGGGATGTGTGGCCGACCGCGGCCGAGTTGGCCGGCGTTGACGTGCCCGCCGGGATCGATGGCATCAGCTTTCTGCCGACACTGTTGGGGCGCGGCCAACAGAGACAGCACGACTATCTGTACTGGGAAACCTCCGGCAAATCGGGCTGGCAAGCGATCCGTAAAGGCAACTGGAAAGCTCACCTCCAATACGTCGGCGATCCCGCACGTACGAAGTTTGAACTCTTCGACCTTTCCTCGGACATCGCCGAAGAACATGACGTGTCCACCGCTCACCCTGTCGTTAGTCGTGAGATGCGACAGCTTTTCTCATCAGCGCGGACAGTCCCACAAGGCAACAGCGAGATCCTGATCACTGCTCCGAAAAAGAAAAGCAAAGCGGACAAATAGACGGACGTAACGACGCGACTCAGCATCGAGTCAAACACGGAGCTCCATCACGGTTGTCGCCCTACTTGGATCGCAATGTCGTTCGAGAATCGTGGTGAATGGAGATCAAGTTGGCCGCCGTTATGTTGAACATGACCGGTTCGCTCCACCACTCCGCTGACTGGATTCAACCACTGCACCGTGTAGTTTCCGCTCGGCAGATCCATCGTCAGCGTGGCTTCGACATCCTCGCGAAGATGATCTTTCAAACGCTTCGGTTTGTTAGGCAAGGGCACGTGCATGTAGATCACGTACGCTTGTCCCTGTCGGGACAGTACGCTCGTCGTAAGTTCCGGTGAGACCCGGCGGACGGTCATCGTGTCTGGCTGCATGTGGATGAAGTCGAATCCGTCGAGAGACTGCTTGAGAATGCCCAGTTGTTTCCTCAACTCAACACTACCGCCGCCCGGCGATTCGTAGTCTCGCAGCGTTCCGGCGGGATGACTGGCGGTGAAGGAATAGTCAAGATTGTTGTACAACCCCCCGCCGGCCAACAGAAAATCCCAGGCTTCGGTACGGTACAAAACGTCGTCGCGACCACGAAACCCCGTCTCATTTTCGCCAATCACTTTATTCAAACCATAGTTCATCGCCACCGTGTTCGGCGGCACGCAGTAGTGGAAGTTGAAGATGGAAACTGCGGGATGCGGGCTTTCGACTTTCGCGCGCCCGTTGGCGATGTTTAACGATATCAAATGCCGTTGTGAGAAGTCCTTTTCTGTTTCGACGATCGCGTCGACAATCGCGTGCTGCCACTCCATCGTTACACCGCCAAAGTACGGCTCGTTGCACACTTCGTAGTAGAGATTGCCGAAATCCCGCAGTTCGCTGACGATCTTCCGCGTGACGGCTAACTGTGCATCAAGTAGGTCGCGGTGCTCGAGCGTGTACACTTCGTCCCGAGGACATCGCCCGATGTTGTTGACGTTGTTGCCAGCGTTCATAGGACAATCGTCCCACATGTCGTCGCGGTACATCGGGCAGAACAGTGTCAACTCGACGACGATTCCACGGCAAGCGGCTTGGGTGAGAAAATCCTTCATCCGCTCGAAGTAGGCCGCGTCCCACTTGGTCAAGTCGAAGCGATTGCCGCCTGCGTGGTTACCAGGTTGTGTGCTGCGAGCCCACGGTGAGATATGGCGATTCGGTAGCGGCGCGAGCGTGTTTTCGGTGATCTTAAACGCTCCAGAGTTCTCGCGATAAACACCGGAAAACACTCGCGTGTGATTCAAACCGCGTCTTTGTAACTCGTCGAGGTACGCAACGTAGTCGAAGTCGAGGTTCAGGACTGCGCCGTAGTGTTCGCCTGACGTGACGAGGATCGTCGGCTCGGACCGCCACAAGAAGTAATGCGGATTTTCGGAGTGGAGTGCAATGAACTGAGAAGCCGATTCGTCGGCGACCGACGCGGTCACCAAGACAGTTGACAGCAAGGCCAACGTCGATAGCCATGCGGTAAGGACGGGGCCGGTGGTGGAACATGGCTGCATGATGCTCTCACTTCTAAAGGGGAACTGAAGTTGTTAGTAAAGGATTTGGTAGGCCAGCTCAGTCGATGTCCTTCGGATACATTAAAGTCGAATCAACGGACCAGGGCTTCTGACATCATATCCGCAGCACCGTAGCCAGCGATTATAGCGATAACAGGTTCCCCAATAGTGTCTGTCGTACGAGAGCAATGCAAGCGAACAGACACATCCTGACCTGTTCGCGACCAAGTTTCCTGGAACGGCAGGCCGAACTACACGCGGCTGTGGCATTGGACGCAGTACGCCGCCTCAGGCATGAATTCCAATCGCTCCGGTGGGATGTCGAGGCCGCAACGGACACACTTCCCGTACGTGCCGTCCGTGACTCGCGCCAACGCTGCATGAACACGACCAAGTTGAGCCTCAACATTCCGACGACCGTGCTCAGACATCTGATGTTGCTGAAACTCGTCCATAAAGGTAAGGCGACCGACCGCGCCGTCCATCTTCGGACGGCTGTCCGAGCGATCCATCTTCTGCAAGCGACGCGTCAGTTCTCCTTCGAGCTCCAAAAGTTCCATTTTTATGGTGGCCAATGGATCGTTGTCAGTCGTCATAACTACTCACCAGCGAGCTATCGTTAGATGTCGTGTTCCGAATTGAATTGGGTGGCGGTCTTATGTCCAGCGAACGGTTGCCTACTCAAGGATAAACTAGTTGCGGAGGCGCAAGAATCTCACCACACCTACGAGTGATTGTCGTTCGGCGTACCAATCGATGTCATCCGAGCCCATATCTGTTTCTGCATTTCCATCCAACTCTCAAGCCCCATCGGCAACCAGGTCTTCATGATCTCGGTAGGTTGCATCGAAGAAATGTTAGCCATCATCTGTTCTTGCATTTCTTTGAGCATTGCCTCTTGCATGGGTGCGACATCGGGGAGCCCCATGTACCTTCGAGCCTCTTCCGGTGTACAGTCGATATCGATTGTGATCTTCAAGTGAAAGTTCCTTTTATTGCACCTAGTGTGTCCGTTCCGCACCCGGACATGAGTGCGAAATGCGTGAGTATTCTGTTCTCAGGAACCGCCCGAAGCTCCATAGCGCCCGATCCACTTGCCGTTGGTCGCAGATTTTGAAATGGGTGAAATACGCACGATGGTTTCCGTGCTTGTGTCGCGGCTAAGGTGTTCATCGAGAGAAAGATAGCGGCGGATTGTCTCGGCCTTCTTCGTTGATAGTCCCATGCCATTCTTCCAAACGAACCATTTAGCGATCCGTTTTTCAGTCAAAGGGTGACCGATGCGTTCTTGGTAGAACTCCTCACCATAGCCGGAATACAATTTTTCCCAGAAACGCATGAAGTCGCTGAGCGAAGCATGGTGGAAACACACGAAGGGCCAATCGGACTCGTTCATCGCTTTGGCCCCACTACATGAGGATCGCGCCACGCTTGGAAATCCCGCAGGTCCTCTGCAACGACTCGCCGAGGAGGAGGAGGCAAGGTCGTCGTATCTGCCGCGCGGAGCCCACGAACCGCTGATGCGCCATCGCTGCCATAGGCCATGTACCGGTGGACTGCCGCGATATCGGGATTACACATTTGGTTCGACTACGAATGAGTGTTGGCGGCCAGACGCCGCGTTGAGCAAAGCAGAAACGTCGAGCAACTGAGAACCATTCTGACACATCGGTTGTTAGAATTGAACTCGCCTGTGTTCGCTCTTGTAGTGCGGCAGATCAAGGGTCGCACCGCTGTAGGTCGCCGCAACCTACCCTCAGGCGAACCATTCCTCAAACAGTTCTTGCAAACTCGAACACCAGGAAAAGTCAGGGCCAAAGTGATCACTATCAAGGAATATCAGTCCCCAAGGATTGTTCAACGCGCCGTGGCCAAACTCGCAATATGGGTGAACTGCGTTTGGGGGCAACTTCTGTTGACCGCGTCATCTCTGCTACCAATACTGAGGGCCGCCACACATCGGAGGACTCGAAGTGCAAATCCAAACAAAACCAAGCTGTTCACGCCGAAATGTATTCGACATACGTGTAATACATCGAATTACTACATTCCTCTTTGCAGCTGCACTGGCAGTTTTGTCGCTATGCGATTGCATTCATTCATCAGAACCCGCATCCAGCCGAGTACCTAATATCATACTAATTCTTGCCGACGACTTGGGGTACGGCGATCTTGGCGGCTATGGTCACGAAAGATTCAGGACGCCACAGTTGGACCGCATGGCTGCAGAGGGCGCGCGGTTGACGCACTTCAATACACCCATGCCCTTCTGTGCGCCGACGCGTGCCTCGTTGCTTACAGGTCGATACCCCTTTCGCTGTGGTATGAACGGCAATCCCGCGCCGGACGGTGGGCCTGCTGCGGACGCGTTGGCATTGCCCGCAAATGAGGTGACGTTGGCACAGTTGTGTCAGCAGGCTGGCTATGCGACGGGCATGGTTGGCAAGTGGCATCTCGGACACAAGCGGCCAGAACAGATGCCGACCGGTCGCGGTTTTGACGAGTATCTCGGCATCCTCTACAGCAACGATATGCGCCCGGTGGAATTGATCGAGGGGACCAAGGCGATTGAGTATCCGGTGGCACAGGCCACGCTCACTCGGCGTTATACAGCGCGAGCCATCGACTTCATCGAACGAAACAGAGCGAAACCCTTCTTCCTGTACCTTGCTCACGTCATGCCACACAAACCGTTGGCAACCACGGAGCAGTACTACAAGCAAAGCGGCGCGGGGCTGTATGGCGACGTGCTGATGGATCTCGACGCAGGCGTGGGCAAAGTGCTTGGCAAACTGAAAGCGTTGGGAATCGACGAAAAGACGTTCGTTGTGTTCACCAGCGACAACGGCCCCTGGTTTGGCGGCAGCACCGGCGGACTGCGTGGCATGAAAGGCAGCACGTACGAAGGTGGCTACCGCGTCCCCTGCATCGCACGCTGGCCTGGAAAGATTCCAGCGGGACATACGAACGCCTCACCTGCCGTGATGATGGATCTCTTTACGACAGCGTTGAAAGTCGCAGGAATCGAACTGCCAGCCGATCGTGTGATCGATGGGAGCGACATCATGCCGCTGCTGACAGGCCACGCGAAGAGTCCCCACTCGGCGGTCTTCGGTCAGCGGGGTGGACAGCTGGCACATGTTCGGGACGAACGCTGGAAGCTACACGTACTCGCTCCTCGCGACAACTTCGCTTCACTCAATAAACCTGGCGAGCATTGGATCGACCCGCGTGGCCCGGATGGCGTCACAATTCTTGCGCCGTACGAGCAACCTCAACCCAGTGAACATCCTGGCTTGCTATCCGGCGACGCACCGCAGCCAATGCAACTATTCGATCTGCGATCTGATCCAGGCGAGCAGCGTGATGTCGCTGTGGAGCATCCCGAGATAGTCGCTCGCCTCAAAGGACTGTACGATGAAACGAACCGAGAAGTACCATCGCTCTCTGACAGGAACAACTAACTTCTCCCTGGCAACGCTCCACCGCCAAACAACCTATTACTAAGGATGCCATTGATGCCAGCAATCCGTGTGTTTCTGTTGCTCGCTCTCGTGATTGCCCCAATCGCTCGCGCCGCGGCGGAAGACCCGGCAGTCGCTCGCAAGCCGAACGTGCTCTTCATCGCCATTGACGATTTGAATCATTGGGTCGGCCATCTCGGTCGGAATCTGCAAACTCGAACTCCACATATGGACCGAGTTGCTGCGATGGGCGTCACCTTCACGCGAGCGAACTGTGCGGCGCCTGTTTGCAATCCGTCTCGCGCCGCCCTGATGTCGGGAATGCGACCAGGAACAACTGGTGTCTACGACAACGGGCAAGATTGGAAGCCGGTCATTGGCAAGGACAAGACGCTGACGACACAGTTTCTCAATGCTGGCTACAACGTCTTTGGCGCGGGCAAGATCTATCACAGCAGCGTGCATCGCGATGGAGAATGGACTGAGTACTTTGACAAATCGGGCGGCAGCAAGCTGGAGTTGCATGAATCGGCAAAAAACGACGGCGTCGGTGGGATCAAATTCGGACCGTTAGTAAATCCGGATGAAGACATGCCTGACTACAAAGTTGTCAGTTATGGGCTTGAACAACTAGAGGCTAAGCACGACAAGCCGTTCTTCCTGGCAATTGGACTGGTCAAGCCCCACATGCCGTTCAGTGTTCCGAAAAAGTACTTCGATATGTTCCCACTCGACACGATCGAGTTACCGCCGTATCGCAAAGATGACTTGAACGACGTCCCGGAAGCCGGCATCAAGATGGCGCGGCCCGATGGTGACCACGCGCAGATGCTTAAGTCGGGTCGCTGGAAAGAAGCCGTTCAGGCCTATCTCGCGACGATCGCTTTTTGTGACGCGCAAGTTGGGCGATTGATCGACGGCTTGAACGACTCGGCCTACCGCGACAATACCGTGGTTGTGCTGTGGGGAGACCACGGTTGGCACTTGGGCGAGAAGCATCACTGGCGTAAGTTTGCGTTGTGGGAGGAAGCGGCTCGCACGCCGCTGATTTGGATTGCGCCCGGGCTGACGAAAGCAGGCACGGTCTGCGAGCGTCCCGTGGATCACATGACGATTTACCCAACGCTTTGCGATCTAGCTGGCATCGCGATTCCTTCGCACGTCGAAGGCCCCAGCATCCGCTCTCTGCTGGCAGATGTAAATGCCGCCTGGGACCAACCGGCGATTACTACCTTTCACCGCAACAATCACAGCTTTCGCAGTGAAACATGGCGCTACATTCATTACGCGGACGGTGGCGAAGAACTGTACAACCACGACACCGACCCCTACGAGTGGACCAACATGGCCGGCGACGAGACTCTGTCGGTAGTGAAATCAGGATTGGCGAAATGGACACCGCGGAACAACGTCGCCGAATTGCCACGCGATCAAGGCTCGAAGAACGAAAAAGCAAACCGGAAGCAAGGCACTAAAAAGCAAACCGACTGATCCGCTGTGTTTGATTGCGTTAGCGTACGTGGTAGTTATGGCAAGTCAGGCAGCGATCTCGTCCTGAGTCGTTGCTGTGGCACTTGGCACAACTCGCTCGCGACATCGGCTCGAAGTCGCTCGTAAAGTCATGCGGATTCGTTGCGGGCAGCCAGTTGCTGGTGACGAACTCGGGACGGAAGAGAGAGGCGACGTCGCCAGGCGCTTTGTTAAAAGAGTGACACTCGGCGCAGGCTTCCTCACGCAGAAGAGTGACATGCGGCGCGTGGCTAAAACCTGTAAAGCGGTGCTCACTTAACGGTCGGCGATACGCTAGCCAATTGACATGCGCTCGACCGTCCTGCCCCCGCTCGACACTGTGACACTTCGTACAGCGTCCTGCCGCGAAGGGAGAAGCGACCTGATCAAAAAGGGCATGCAGCGTCTCCTGAGGAGAAAGGGCATCCGATCGATTGCCGATTCCGACTGATCCCACATCGAGCAACGTCTTTAAGAGAGGATCAGCGTGGCCGTTCGCACGATAGCGAAGCGACAAGCTGGATCCGTGCAGATACCAACCGCTGGCGACCATGTCACTTTCACGTCGTTCGACTTGTATCGCGAGGCCGGGATCGGCTGGGGCGTCTTCCGTTTGATGTGCGAACGCGTTACCGGAACGCTTGGATTCAACTTCGTCCCGCAGGCTTGAAAACCACTCCTGCTGCATTTCGATCGTCATGTTGAGCGGATAGGAATTGGCAAGCATGGTGATCTGTTGCGCGGAAACGTTCGTGCCGAGCACCGTCGTTAGCCGGCGATGGATTTCCGGGTGTCCGCTCTGAACAATGTCGTACAACGCTCCTTTGATGAACCAGACGAGCGATTCGGCGGCCAGGAGTTGCGGCGAGTCAGCGTCTCGCAAATCACTCACGTCAACGCCGGACAATGTCTCCTCGATGGCAGCGTAGCCTTCGTACGAATGAAGTAAGATCCGTAGGATCGGCGAGACGGTGCCCGTTGCTTCGACGTGAAACGGATACTCACTTGGCCATTGGCCAATCTCGCGTGCGTTGTTCCGTAGCGACTCGACATCGAGTGATGGAATCGCAACGACGGCGATGCCGAGCGTTGTGTCATCGTGAATTTGGTGCGAGTGACATTCCGCGCACGTCAACTCAAACGGTTTCACGAGCATATATCGTCCCGCGACATCTGGTTGATGGCAGTCGTTGCACTTTCGATCACGCCCCGACTCACCAACAGCAAAGTGCTTGCCGAAATGCGACACGTGGTCGAAGTACAATCTCGTTCGGCGTTCGTGCGGGTAGGTCGTGAATTCCGGATGCCCGTCGCTGAAGCTATGGAATGCGTCGACATGACAAACCTGACACTGTTGGTTCGTCAGCCGCGTCAAATCCGCATTATTGCCGCGGTGTTCGCGATGGCACGTCGCGCATGACAATGCGTCGTGAGACTGTGGCAACATTGTTTTTGCAACAACTAGTTCACCATCCGTTCGTTGCCTCTCGCTGGTCAATCGCTCGACCTGTTGACGCGTGAGTTCTACAAGTAGTTCAGGGTTCCGACCGTGAGGCTGTTTAGCGTTCGGGCCAAGTTCGGCGTGGCACTGAAGGCACAGGTCGCTTTGACGCTGTGTTACCGTGGCATCGAATGAAGCGTGAGTCCAATCACTCAGCCCGCCGGCAGCCGCTGCGTGGCAATCCTCGCACCGGTCAATGACTTGACTGTGCTGTGAAGTCAAATCACCTGGCGACACGAGATTCTGTCGATTCGGGGAACCAAGAATGATGAACGCCAGTGCGATCGCGGACGCGAAGACCGTAAATGAAACGACTCCCCGGCGAGACAAGACGCTTCGCGTCGGTTGGCATTTCTGAATCTGCTTGCAGCACGTACCATCGGGCAACGGCCCCTCGTCGCACGTTCCGCCATGAGCTTTGGTTCTGGCACAGAACCAAGTGTCGCCGTTCTTATAGGGCGTACACTCGTGAGCCGAACGACAGAGCCCCCATTTCGTAGGCCCCAGAGGACAGGCGTGGCCTTCCGCCGCCCAACCACATTGCCAAGGTTGGTTCGGGCGAGAGTAATCGTTCTCGTCAAAGCTGGATGCGTGGGAAGGTCCTTCGCTCACGAAACGCCTCCCGAGAATGCCGACACCAGCAGAAGATGTAATGCCGCAAACACCAACAATGCGTAGGTCAGCGGAACGTGAATGAACAGCCAATACTTCAGCGTCGCTTGCAGCGAGAACTGATAATCCAGATCGTCCTTCGCTTCGACGCAGGTGACCAGTCGCGTCATCATTGCTCGCTCTGACTCGTCCAGATAACGACCATACGCCTGCATTTCTTTCAGGAGGCCAAAACGAAACCGATTCGATTGGACGAGGTGCTGCCAAAAGTTCCTCGTTTGCAAAAAGAATTCCCGCAGGCGATCAGCATAGAACTGGGCGACCGCAGTCGATTCGGATTCTTCCAATCCCGAAAAAACGATTGCTTCGACTTCCGCTTGGATGCGTTTGCGATAAACCGGAATTCGCTCGAATAGAACTTCCTCACCGCGAGTTGTCAGACGTTTTGCCAAGGATCGCGACAGGAACAATCCGACAACACCGCTCGCGAACACCAGCAAGTAGAGTAGAGCTAGAATCGATTCAACAAGTCCATTCGGCATTTTCCAGTTGAGATGAACGCCAAAGACAACAGCTGTCAGGAGTGCGATGTAGATGTGAAGTTGCAACCAACTTGCGGAACTTCCAAGCGGCAGCAAAGCCAGTTTCTTACGCAAGTTGTAGGCAGCCAAGAATCCGATCATCGCAAGCAGACCCCAGCCGCTCATTCGCGATGTATCTTGAAGAGCGGTCGTCATGACGTCGCTCAACCAGAGAATTAGCAGCGCAGCGACGACCGTCATTCCTAGGTTGCGAGTTCGACGAGCGGCGAGCGTGTTCATTCCGGCTGGCTTCGGTTCTTGCTTGAGTTATCGAGTATACCAGTCGGTCAGCTGCTTCACGTCGCGCATATCCATACGAATCAAGGCGTCATGGGGGCACGCCCGTTGGCAGGCGGGTCCGCCCAGTTGATCCGAACAAAGGTCGCACTTTGTGGCTTTTACGATCGGCGCGTGTTTCTGATCATCACGAATAAAGTCGCCATCTTGATGTCGCACTTCCACCATTCGAATCGCGTTGTAAAGACAATTATTCGCACACGCGCTGCAACCGATACACGTCTGGTCGTTGATCACCACCTGACCGCCTTCCGTCTGACGATGGATAGCGCCGGTCGGACACTCGATCATACACACCGGATCTTCGCAGTGCATGCACGCGTGCGCCACCATGATGTTGTTCTGAATGGGACCGCGGCGCAGGAAGCGGGGATTGTTGTCGTGTGTGTCGGCACACGCTCGGACACAGTCATCACATCGCGTGCAACGGTCCATGTCGATCAACATCGTGGCGGTGCCATTGACGTAGCGATTCTCGACCAAGAACTCGACGAAGTCCGAGTTAATCCGAGTTGTGTCGATCTTGGGCCGGTTTGCGAGCGGGTCGGTTGGCGAGGAACCTCGCCCGAGTAGGTTGCGCCGGTCAGCTTTCTCAAGCAGCAGTTTCTCGATCAACCGCGTCGGAATCGTCACGACGTTGGCGATGCCAATCGCACGCAACGAACTCGTCAACGGCTTAGGCGTCTTGCCGAGCCATCCGTCGATAATCTCATCCAATCCATAGATCTGGCCCGGCGTGAGATAGCCCGTCGTCCGATGACCGTGTTCGTGCCTGCGGCTTAGTCGAGCCAAGCCGCTCCGCACAATCACAACACCGTTCGGATGGTTTCCTTCTTCGGCGATCAACGGTTCATGCTGCAAGTCCGTGTCGATACCTTCCTTCGCAAGTCGCTTGAAACTGCCGGCCCAATCGTATTGGCCATGCGTCTCGAATGTCGCCTGGGCGACCAATTCGTTGATGTCCTCCGACCCGAGGTGAGAGAAAATCGGCGTGTTGAGCAAGAACCATTTGAGCGCACGGTCACGAAATACTGTGTCGATGTGCTTCTGTAAACCGTCATCGCGCCGCATTAAATCTCGCAAGCCTTGCCAGCGAATTTCTAAAAGCTGCGTCGAGCGTTCGGCGAATACGGTCGCTTGGCGCGGCGTGCGCCCGAGAGCCGCGCTCTCGCCAAAGAACTGCCCGGCTTCGATTGTTGCCGTTTTGTATTTGCTGAGTACCGTCGAGACGTCTTGCAGGTAGATTCGCGTTTGCTCGCCTGTCCCGCGTGTGCCGATGCGAGGGTCGTCGCGATAGGCAGCCACATCGCGCACCTCGGGTTCGGACGACTTCTTCCAAAGTTGCGCAATGCTCTGGAACAAACTCTTGCGCGGAACCGATTGCCTCCCCAGGATTTCACTTGGCAAACTAGCCGCTGACCCCAATTCAACACGAACGTTGCCGCTAATGACCAGGAATGCCGAATTGCCCCAGTCACCTTGCCGCACGACGATATCACCTGCCTGACATCGAACAAGCCGCGTGTCATTCTTCAGAATTCCTCGCAAGGTGACTTTGCCGCGAAATCGCGTCGGATCAAGCGAAGCGAAGGGTTCGATCGTTAGCAATCGATCAACGTCGGCGTCCGTCATTTCGGGCGAGAAGGGGACGGCCCATCGTTCAGGTCGCTGGATCGATTCAAAGGTGGGCATCGTTGTCTTGAGCAAGAGTAGGCCGGAACGAGCTTCGCAGTCCCGGCATCCACGAGGGAGTCGCCGGAACTGCGAAGCTTGTTCCGGCCCACCTCTATCGTAGTTCGATTCTAAGGCTGAACAACGCCCTCGAAGGGGCCTTCTGGGAGGAGATCCAAGTCGTCAAGCTCCTTCAAATCATTGCCGTTTCGTGTCGCAAATTGCTTGGCGGCCTTGCCAACGATCGTTGCCGCCGCCAAATAGAGCTTCGCGTCGGCCGGGGCAAAGCCGTCGTCGTCAAGTTTTTCAAGGATGGGTTCAACCGCTTTTGTGGCTTCCTCGACCTCGGGGAGGGCTGTCTCCGTCAACTCTTCAAGTAGATCCTCGACCAGGAGTCCCCAGGCGTCTTCGATTCGTTCGATCATAAGATCGGAGAAATCATTCTCGTCGGTTGCCGTTGCCAAGTTTCGCAAGCTGATCTCGAGATCTACGAGTTGTCCGAGCACGAACAACACTCGTTTGCGTCCCGCAGCGTTTCGCCCTGATCCGTGGTGTAACGAGTCGGTCCAAAGCGTCGCGACTTCGGCGTTTGATTGGCGATCAAGGAAGAAGTTATGACGCACCTCGCCTAGTGCTTTCGTTACGAACTCGAAGCCGTCACCGTGATCGTGACCGGCTTCTGCTAAGGCTTCGTTGCCAACAACGTGGCACTCGAAGCAACGCTTTACCAATTGATAGGCGTTGGCGGATCGGAACTGACCGGCCTTCTCGCACGTCGCCGTACGCCGAGCATAATGATCGACCGATTCTTCTTCGCGTCTCGTGCCGCGAGGTCCGTAAGCCGCATGCGCGTTCAGCCAGCCATCTTCACCTCCCGAGCCGTTGTGGCACGCTTCACACGAAACACCACTTAGAACGCGTAATCGACCGGCGTCATCACGTTGCTGCGTCGCATGACAAGTCGTACAGAGCGAATTACGAGCAATGTCTGTAGGGCGTATGCCAAGTTTCTTTGCATACTCGATAGAAGTTGGCGCTGTTCGCAACAGATCGAACGCCCGCGTCGCGTGCTTGGACGCTCGCCACGCTTTGATTTCCTGTGCATGGCAGTCAACGCATTTGGCGTGCCCTTCAATGCGCGATGCATCAAACGTCGACGCGGTGACCGTTTCTGCCGGTACGACGAGCTCTTGGGCAACGGATGAACGTTGCTCTTGACTAGCGACCAGTCCAAACAAAACGATGAGGGTCAGCGGTTGCTTAAACGCTTCACCGGGAAAGCCTGCTGACAAGATGTTAATCCTTTCTGATCTCGCTATGGGGCGAACAAGCCAAAGTCCACGGAAGACTTCCGAAGTCTTCTGGGACGTCGGTAGACTCTTACCGAGTCGCCATCTTTAAGGCTGGAACACCTCACCCTTCGCCTTGCTGGGTATATCGATGGAATCTGGTAGTTTGCTTCCATCGATATGGGTTGCCACAAAGCTTTTCGCCGCGGCAGCGACAGCATCTGCCGCTTTCGTATACGATGCCTGATCGCTGACCGTGACTTCTTTGAGCGAACTCTTATCAATTCCGGCGATCGCAGCGAGGACGGGCTTTAACTCGTCGATTCCGTATTTCGCCAGTTCCTCTTGCAGGTCGAGAATGCGATCGTTCGCTTCGTCACCCAGCGACCCTCGCTTCGTTTCTGTGACCTTGGCTCGATTTCGTAAGCTGACTTCCAGGTCAGCGAGTTGTCCGGCGACGAACATCAGCCGCTTGCGGCCCTCGGCAGTTCCGCCTGGATTCCGATCGGTCCAATTCGTTGGGACTTCCGCATTCTTCTTGGCATCAAGCAGGAAGTTATGTCGCACTTCGCCTTGAGCCCATTCCACGAACTCGAAGCGAGTACTCATTGGATGTCCGGCTTCGACCAACTTCTCATTCGGGACAAGATGGCACTGTAGGCAGTTGCTAGCCAACTCGAATGCGTCGGCAGAGCGATTCATTCCCGTCGCTTTGACGGCTGCGTCGCGAGCCGCACGATGCTCAGGAGTTTCCTTAGCTCGATCCGCAAGGAATTCGTCAATCTTGCTGCTGTTTGTTGGTCGACGACCGCTTCCGAAATCGAAATGCTTAAACAACCAACCGTCAGTTCCGCCCGCTCCACCGTGACAGGACTCGCACGAATTCCCTTCGGCGATCGTCAGCTTGTCCGCTTTCTTTTGCTGCGTCCCATGACACTGCGTGCACAGCGATTCGCCTTTGATGTCGGTCACGCCGAGCGCCTTGGCAAAGCCAGCCGCCTTGGGATGATCGAGCAGACTCCAGGCCTTTTTGTTATGGGAAGATTGTTCCCAGGCAGCCGCTTCCGATGCATGACACACTTGGCAGGCTTGGCGCCCGAACACTTTCTCGGGTGGAACCGTTTGTTGTGCGTTGGCAAGACCTTGAAACCCAAGAATGCCAACTAAGAACAGTAGTATCTCGATCGTCTGGGGCTTATGTGTGTAAAAGACTGACGAAGTGAATGGTGGGTTCATAGGACAAACTCCTAGTTGCAGATCAAAGCGAATGTAGATCGTAGAGATAATTTGCGTCGCAAAGACGTAGATTTTAATCGAGTCGGACTAAGCATCAAGAACGATATTTCCTTCCGGCGCCGCAATACAAGTGAGACAAGTTCCTTCTTCCAATTCCGCTCCGTGCTCGGTGACGTATTGAATTTTGCCCGACTTGACCGCAACGACACAAGTTCCGCAGTTTCCCGCACGACAGCCAGAATCAATTCGTACCCCATGCGCCTCGGCAAGGTCGAGAAGGTTTCCGGCACTCGGACTCCAACTACACGTCTTGCCCGACTTGGCGAACGTGATGCTTATCGCAGTCGCAGCACTGTCAGACGCCCTCGCGGATTGGGGCGCTTGCGGACTCGCAAAAGCTTTGCTGACGGTGGCCGGCCCGAATGCTTCTGTATGAATATCATGTTCGGCGACACCCCACCTCAGTAACTGCTTGTTCAGCGTCTCCATCATGGCGGGCGGGCCACAAATGTAGAACTGATAGTTCGTCGAATCGAGATAGCTCTTAATGAGTCGTATATCAACGCGACCCGAATGATGAAAGTCGCGTCCTTCGTTCCGTTCGTCTTCCGGTTGTGGATTGCTATAAGCAACCACGAGCCGGATATTCGAATGGTGTGAGACGATCTCTTGCAGCGTGTCCTTGAATGCATGCTCCCTGGAGTTTCTTACGCCGTAAAAGAACAGCACGTCACGTTGTGTTCTGGTTGCGACGACGGCGTTTACCATGCTCAGCAGCGGCGTCACACCAACACCACCTGCGATCAATACAACGGGCCGTTCCTGTTCAACGTCCAGAAAGAAGTGCCCGCGCGGAGCTTGCACGTCAAGGATGTCGCCCTCGGAGAGTTGCTCGTGAAAATAATTCGAGACTAAACCAGGAGGCGCGGTCGGTTGATCGGGTGGCGAGCCGACTCGCTTGATCGAGACGCGATACTGATCCGTTCGAGGGCTATCGGACAGCGAATAGCAGCGGATCACCGGTTTGTCACGACCGGGGATGCTGAGTCGAAACGTGAGATACTGCCCCGGCTTGAAAGGTGGGAGCGGCTTGCGATCATGCGCCACTAAGTAGAAAGAGCAGATCCCCTCAGCTTCGAGGACCTTCCGCTTTACTACAAACTTGCGAAGGCCGTTCCAGGCAAGCGCGTTCTCATTCCGTCGCTTCTTGGCCTCGGCAATGCGTTCTCGCATGACTTCGAGGGTGAGGCGATCCTGCTCGCGCCGATAGGTCGCTTGCTGCCAAGCCGCGATCGTCAGCACACCGAGACGCGCGGCGACTAGCCCGGCGGTGACAAGACCGATTGGCAAGATCAACGCATCAGCCACAAATCAATTCCCCACGGATATTCCATAGTTCGTCACTTCGCTCGAGCGCCGATTCTACCCGAAATCACCACCGTTGGACATTCGAGTCGAGGACTTCCAGGGCTTTTCATTGGTTGAAGTTGCACAAGATGTACGACGGATCTCCGAGCCCGTCGAATAACGACTTAGGTTCATCGACGGGCTCGGAGGCCCGTCGTACAAACCTCGCAGTTTGAAAAACTGAAAAGCCCCGGGGAGGACTTTGCGGCACGCGCTGATGTGGCTGATGTGATCGCCAGTCCTTCGGCAATGGCACCGGTTTGAGCCGAAATTGCTGAAGATACTGGCAAGTGCCTGCAACACGTTGCAAAGTCTCACGTTTAGGGTCCTATGGGGAGAGACGTGCCGAGAACGAATTCGTTAGAATGAAAGGTGTTCGCTCGCAGGCTGCGGCGGGCGATTCCCATGAAAACAATGCAACGCGGAACGACGTCACGAATGGACGCCAAGCGGTTATCAGCCACAAATCCGACGGATACGCACGCGGACAACGACAAGTACGCAACGACGCACCAACTTGTCTCCGGGGCGGCGCCGTTGTGGATTCAACTGAAGCTCGGCGCAAATCTACCGCTTTCATTTGGCCGCTATGAAATCCAGCGAGTTCTCGGCGAAGGAGCGATGGCTGCGGTCTATCTCGCACAAGACAAACAACTCGGGCGACTGGTCGCCATCAAGATTCCGAAATTCGAGCCGAACGACCAAGCCGGGATGAAGCGGTTCTTTCGCGAGTCGCGAACGATGGCAACGTTGCGGCATCCGCACCTGTGCCCCGTCTATGACGTCGGCGAGATCGAAGGCGTCCACTATTTTACGATGGCTTACATCGAAGGCGGCACGCTGGCCGATCACATCGCATCGGATGCGCCTATGTCGTCTCGACGCGTGGCGGTGCTGGTCGCCAAGATCGCGTCGGCGCTGCATGCCGCACACCAGACGGGAACCGTCCACCGCGATCTCAAACCCGCCAACATCATGATCGACCAAAACAATGAACCGGTTCTGATGGATTTCGGTTTGGCGGGATTGGCGGAAGCCGAGTCGAGCTTGACCCGCTCCGGCGAGATGATTGGCACGCCGGCCTACATGGCTCCCGAGCAAATCACGGGGAATCTACCTGCGATCGGCCCGCCCAGCGACGTGTATGGACTTGGTGCGATCATGTACGAGATGCTGACGGGGCAGTTGCCCTTCGGTGGGTCCGTTGCTTCAGTCGTGCAGCAGGCTTTGCAGGCGGCGCCGGTTGCACCGACCGCGATCCGACCCACCATCGATGCTGCCCTCAGCGCAATCTGCCTAAAAGCGATGGCGCGCGCGTCGGAAGATCGGTTCGCTTCTGCCGACGAGTTAGCGATTTCCCTGCGCGACTATTTACGCGGCGTGTCTTCACCGCCGGTATCCGCTCCAGCGGAGGGAGCGAATTCCGGAACGCGGCAGTGGGAAGCAGACGCGGTGCGGGTACGAGAGTTTTGGCGAGCCGAGCAGTTCGATGCCGCGCTCGCGATACTCGAACAATTGGCTCGACTGACAGGCCCCACTGGCGAGAAGTACGCCGAATGGGCCCGACAAGAGATTCCGAAAGTCCGCGAGCAGATTGCACACGTGAACCAATCGGTTGTGCAAGCGGCGACTCGCCCCGCTGAGTCGCAACCGCGTCGCAAAACAAGGCGGAATCAACAACCGGCAATTGCTCACGCCGGCAAACCAACTTGGTTGCCGTGGCTTGTTGCCGTATCAGGAGTCGCGGTCTGTATTTTCGCAGCTGTTGTCGTAACGTCAAAGTTGAATCGTCCCGAGTCCTCGAAGTCTGTCGCCGAGTCGCCACAAGGCGGATCTCTTCAGCAGGGGAACTCTGCGACGGTGGTTGTGGAGGAATCCGTCGCGGAAGCAGGACCAGCTACGAAGACCGAGCCGGAAGTTCCGCGAGTCGGAACCGAACCGCCCCGTGCTCCGACTCTCATCGAGGATCGCCCCGCATTTACTCCCGGCGGAGTTGAACCGTCGCGACGACCACCAACGCGTCCGAGCGTCGATGAGCTCATGAACGAACTCGATGTCAACAAAGATGAAAAACTTTCGCCCGAAGAGATCCCGCACCCCGAGCGACCTCACCTGATGCGTGCAGACACGGATCGCGATGGTCACCTCACGCGAGAGGAGCTCGACATCATGTTCCTCTTCACCCCCGGGCCCCCACCGCCGCCACGACGATAGGTTGCGAGTAAACCGTCTACGTTCGACTTTCCTCTAACTTGAGACATTGTCGATCTCGTTCGATGTGTTTGACAACGTTCTCACTCGCGGCGGACGCGCCGCTTAAGACTCCTGCGGGATTAATGGCCTCCCGCAGTCACGCGAAGTTGACTCACGGAACTCCCACTTGGATACTACGGCTCATCACGCCCGAGGAAGCCAAGTGCCAACTCCACCAACAACCATCTACCGCAGGCCAAACGTGTTACATCATCATTTACTGTACTTAATCGCTACCCTCATTCTGACATGTCTCTCCGTAGGGTCGTCAATCAATGCTCACATTCACGCGTCTGAATCAAAATCGCAGTGTGTACCTAACATCGTATTCATACTTGCCGATGATCTCGCTTGGGCGGACCTTGGCTGCTATGGACATCCGTGGCACGAAACATCTCATCTCGACCAACTCGCCGCGAAAGGGATGCGGTTCACCGATGGCTACGCGTCGGCACCCATTTGCTCTGCATCGCGAGCCAGCATACTCACCGGCAAGTCGACGGCGCGCTTAGGGTTCGAATTCGTCACGAAAGAGCATCCGGGCGAGCAAGCGATTCCAGGACAGCGGCTGCAGACCCCACCGTTTACCTTGGATCTTCCGCTAAAAGAACTAACCGTCGCCGAGCGGCTCCGTGACTCGGGGTATGACACCGCGTTCTTCGGTAAGTGGCATTTGAACGCTCACTACGGCGGTTACCTTGGCTGGAGTCCGACTCATGGCCCGACGAAGCACGGCTTCGATATGGCCGTTCAAGACTTCGGCAGCCATCCGTACGGATACTCGCGCGGCGGAAGTAGCGCGATTAACATCACGACCAGCGGCGAGTATCCCGTCGATTCATTGACCGAGCAGGCAAAGGCTTATCTGAGCACACCGAGAGACAAACCGTTCTTCATGATGGTGTCTCACTTTTACGTACACACACCCGTTGATCCGCGTTGCCAATGGTTGATTGAAAAGTACGCTGCCAAAGTGCCCGCCAATTCGCCGAACCGAGACCAGCGGATCAAGTACGGGGCGTTCGTCGAAACGTTGGATCATTATGTTGGACAATTGTTGACAGCGCTCGCCGAAAGCAAACACGCCAAGAACACCTTAGTCGTATTCACGTCCGACAACGGAGGGCACCCCGAATACACTGCAAACGGGCCACTTCGGGGATCGAAATGGAACCTTTACGAGGGCGGAATACGCGTGCCGTTCATTGCGCAATGGCCGCGTCAGATTGACGCTGGTAGTACCACTTCCACGCCAGTGATCGGCTACGATCTATTGCCAACTTTCGTCGAACTCGCCGGAGGAACAATTGACGAAACCGAGCACTCGATCGACGGAACGAGCCTCGTCGATCTGCTTCGCGGCTCAAAAGAGCTGCCGGAACGCAGTTTGTACTGGCACTTTCCTTACTATCATCCCGAGCGGGGCTATTCACAATCGCTCGATCGAATCGGTGTGGATGATTTTGCCGTGAGTAAGACGCGCCCGCAATCGGCAATGCGGAGGGCGGGCCAAAAGCTGATCTATTTTTACGAAGACCAGAGAACCGAACTGTTTGATCTCACGCAAGATGCCAGTGAACGCACGGACCTTTGGTCTCCTGGGACCGACGCTGCCAAGCGATTGAAAAGCGATCTCGAATCCTATCTCGATCGTGTGAACGCACGACGCCCCACGGAAACCGCAGTATCACCGAACTGAATCGTTCATCTCGTTACGCCAAGATCTCTTTGACGATGTTGCCATGCACATCGGTCAGCCGAAAGTCGCGACCGGCGTGGCGATACGTGAGCTTGGTGTGATTGATGCCCAGCAGGTGCAGGATCGTGGCGTGCAAGTCGTGGACTTCGACCTTGTCGCGCACAATCGACTTGCCGATCTCGTCCGTTTCCCCGTGGACGATGCCTCCTTTGATTCCACCTCCCGCCAGCCAGACCGAGAAGCAGTCGCCATGATGACCACGGCCGTTCTTGCCTTCCTTCGTTGGTGTGCGTCCGAACTCGGTCGCCCATACGATCAGCGTTTCCTCCAGCATGCTCCGCCGCTTCAAGTCTTTGATCAACGCGGCGATCGGTTGATCAACGGCTTTCGCCAGCGGTTCATGCTCTTTCATCTCGCCATGCGAATCCCAATTCGGTCGCGAGCCCGTATCGATCAACTCGATGAAGCGAACGCCACGTTCGGCCAGTCGGCGAGCGACAAGACACTGCCAGCCGAAGCCGGTGTTCTCGCCTCGTTTCAGCGCATATTCGTCGAGCGTGGCATCGTCCTCGCTGTTGACATCGAACGCCTCCGGACCGGCCGTTTGCATCTGAAAAGCGGTTTCGTACGACTTGATACGCGCGGCAAGCTGGACGTCGTCCTGGCGAGACTTTAGATGCCCGCGGTTGAATGCGTCGGTCAGGCCGAGTTCTAGCTCTTGGATCTCTCGCAATTTGGTACGCGGGACAAGGTTCTCGATCGGTTGCTCGCCGGGAATGACTCGAGTTCCCTGATGGTAAGCAGGTAGGAAATCGCTGGCATAGACCTGGGTCCCACCGTAAGGCAAATGCGGTGCAATGACAATGAACGAGGGCAGATTCTGGTTGAAGGTACCGAGCCCATAGCTGATCCAGGAACCCATGCTGGGGCGAGCGAACGTCGGCGAGCCGGTATGCATACCGACAGCGGCTTCGGTGTGATCAAAGTGCGCCGACTTCATCGAACGAATGACACAGATATCGTCCATCGATTCGCGAAGATGCGGGAACAGGTCGCTGACTTCGGTGCCACACCGTTTGTTCGCGCTGTAGGGGAACACGCTCCCCATCAGTTTATCTTTGCCGCTACCGTCGCGTCCGTTCGCCGAAGACTTCGGGTCGAACGTTTCGATGTGCGAGACGCCGCCTGTGGCGAACAGAAAGATCACACGTTTTGCCTTGGGGGCAAAGTGCGGCGATTTCGGTGTCAGTGGTTGAGAAGACGAGGCGCTGCTCCCCACCTCGTCTTCCGCCAACAACTCGGAAAGGATTCCTGGCAGCAGGATCGACCCGCCCACCATCGAGCGGATCATCGAACGCCGTGATAGCAAGGAATGCGACGCGTTCATGAATTAATTCTCTTGTATAAACTCGTAAGTTGTAGTTGTAAGGTCCGCTGTGCGGACCTCCGGTTGGTCCGCACAGCGGACCCTACATCTGCGGCAGTAGGCCTTGATTTTCAATCCACATACAGAAACTCGTTTGTACGAAACAACGCTCGAGCAAAGCTCGTCCAGCACTCGCGATCCAGTTCACTGTCCGGCGTGCCGCAAGCTTCCAACTTATCCCGCAACTGACCAAAGAACTCTTCCGCCATCGATTGTTCTTCGTTGGTTGGCTCACGCCCGAGAGCCGACTCGAACGCTAGTTGGATTCTCGTCTCGCTGCTTTCCGCTTCGCTCTGGATTCGTTTGGCAAACGCGGTCGAGCGTTGATGCACAAAGTCGTCGTTCAATAGGTACAAAGACTGGACAGTCGTCACCGAACTGTCGCGCAGCGCCGTCGACGCGTTGCGGTCAGCGCCGTCAAAGGTCGTAAAGAATGGGCGAGCGTTCAGGCGGGCCATCATCAGGTAGACGCTGCGGCGATTGCTGTCGTAACTGTCGCGAAAAGGATGATGCTGCGTGAACTGCCACTTATCAACCGGCGGGAACGGATGCGGCTCGGTCATCATGGAGGTGTCGAGTTCACCGCTGATCATCAGCAATGCGTCGCGCAGCGATTCCGCATCGAGACGCTGGCGGCTGAATCGCCAATGCAAATCGTTGTTGGGATCGATGGTGGAGGGATGAAGGCTAAGAGATGAAGGAGGAATGGAGTCCGCGGTTGAGGCAAGCTGATAGGTTCGTGAGTTCATGATCAATCGGTGCATTTGCTTGATGGACCAACCGCTTTCCATGAACCGTGTGGCGAGCCAATCGAGTAGCTCGGGATGCGTGGGGAGTTGGCCGCGAGCCCCGAAGTCGCTGGGCGTCTTCACCAGCCCCGACCCAAAATGGTATTGCCAGATGCGATTCACCATCACGCGAGCGGTCAGCGGATTCTCTCGATCGGTCAGCCATTGGGCCAGTTGCAGGCGACCACTTTGCTTTGATTCTTCGTCAGTTAGTCTTTGTCCGCCGAGCAGGTCAATAAACTTGCGAGGAACAAGATCGCCCGGTTGCTTTGGCTCGCCGCGAATTTGCAGATGCGCATCTGCGACCTTATCGTCGACAACGGCGTAGGCTACTTCCTTCCCGGGCTTGCCGTCTTCGACCAGTGGCACGAAGTCGCGAGGAACTTTATCGAGCTCGATGCCAGGGAACGCGTACTTCGTGCTCTCGAACATGCCGTAGATACCGTAGTAGTCGGTCTGCAGCAGCGGATCGAATTTATGGTCGTGACAACGAGCGCAAGATAGCGTGAGTCCCATTACGACGCGGCCGATGTTGTCGATCGTGTCTTCTATGGTGAGGTGCTGAGGGTAGTCATCGATGACCGAGCCGAATCGACGCGAAATGGCAATGTAGCCGGTTGCGATAATGTGTTCGTTGCGTTCGGTGTCGTTCTCCGCCGGCAGCAAGTCGCCTGCGATCTGCTCTTGGAGAAACTCGTCGTACGGTTTGTCGTTGTTGAACGCGTCGATGATGTAGTTGCGATAACGATAAACTTGCGGAATCGGGTAATCCGAGTTCTCGCCCGCTGTGTCGGCATAGCGGACAAGGTCCATCCAGTGCCGTCCCCATCGTTCCCCGTACTGACGCGACGTCAACAGACGATCTACTAACCGTTCATAGGCTTTCGGCGACTCGTCGCTTAGAAACGCATCGATCTCGGTGGGGGTCGGTGGAAGTCCGATCAGATCGAATTTGGCGCGACGAATCAGCGTTCGCTTGTCGGCAGTCGAGACAGGACTTAATCCTTTTCTCTCTAAGGCGGCCAGGACAAATCGATCGATGTCGTTGAATGCCAACTTCTCATCGCGCACAGTGGGCGCGATCGGATCGGTGATCGGCTTGAACGACCAGAACTCGCGGGCCTTGACCACATCGATCGTCTTCATCGGTATATGTGTCGCGCTGCGGCGTGGATCAGGTGCTCCCATCCGCACCCATTCTTCCAGACTTGCGATCTCGGCATCGGAAAGTTTGCCGTCAGGAGGCATCTGCATATTGTCGTCTTCGTACCGAACTGCGTTGATCAGCAGGCTGTGGCTGACATCGCCCGGTACGATCGCGGGACCGGAGTCCCCACCACGACGCATGGTCGGCGCCGAATCGACCAGCAGTCGCCCGGCAACTTCCTCTGACTTCTCGCTGTGGCATTCGTAGCAATGCGTGACAAGCAATGGTCGGATTCGTTTCTCGAAGAAAACCAGTTGGTCTTCGGTCAGTTCCACTCCATTCGAACCGTCATATTCTCCCCGCCAGATTTCGATTCCCGAGAAGTTTGCCGCGCCGCCCTGGCTCGTCAGTACGATCTTCCCTTCTTTAACGTCGGTAAACCAAGGGCCAAGTCGTTCCCAGTGGCCTTCCGTTCCGCTGTTGTGACGACGCACGACGGTTTGGTCGTTGACGGCAATGTCGTAGGTTTCGGGTTTGTTATCTTCCCACGCGTACAAAAAGATGCTGTAGCGGCCGTCCGGCACTTCGGTCAACTCGATGCGATTTCCTCCCCAGCGACTCGAGCGAATCATCAACGCACGTTCTGGGTCGGTTGCTGGGAGCAAGTTGACCTGTTGAGCTTCAAATGCCTTGTCTTTGCAAATGTAATTCTTCGCGTCCTTGCCTTCCCACCGCTGGCCGTCGATCGTTACGGACGGACCATTCAGGTTCAGCCCGCGAAAGAAGGAAACGGGCGCATCATCGGCGAAGACTGTTGGCAGCCCGACAAAGCACAAAATGATTACGACACCAAACCGAAAACTATCGGCGACGAGGCGTGAGCAAAAACTGCTTGCCATAATCCAGATGTTCCTTGATACACTGTGCAGCTAGATCCGCATCGCCGGCCACCACCGCATCGGCAATGGCCGCATGTTCTTCGACGCTGGCTGCCATGCGATTCGTATCTTGTTCGAAGACGCGAGCGATCACGCGATGCATCCGTTCTCGCAATTGAGACATCACGCGGATGAATTCCTGATTCCCGTGGAACTCGCAGATCATCATGTGGAAGTCAGCGTCCAACTCGACGGCTCGTGTGTAATCGTGCGTCGTCACCATCCCGCGTTGGGCAGTGAGATTCTCGCGCAGTCGCTTGGTTTCGGCGTCCGTCAATTTGCCCGCGACCGTTCGCAGCACGTGCGACTCCAACGCCAGGCGAATCTCGAACTGGTCCGCTATCTCGTGAATCGTGAGATCCCGAACGACGATCCCTTGTTGTGGCGATACGGCAATGAAGCCTTCAGATTCAAGACGTTGCAATGCCGCTTTGACGGGCGTCTTGCTCATCGTCAAACGCTCGGCCAATTGACGCTCGGACAGGAAATCTCCCGGCGAGAAAGTCGCATCGAGGATCAGACGTTTCAACTCGACGTATGCTTGGTCTTTCAAAAGCGATTTGGCCGCCGCGTTTGTACCGTTGTGACTCGGCTTCGAAGTGGGGCTATTAACCGTCAATGTCATATCAAAACCTCGGATGAAACGTGGAATCCATCTGAGATCTCAGTGTGACGTCTCTCAGAAGCGTTGTCAATCGAGAATCGCCGATGACGGGAGCTCGACGATCGATCAACTCAATTGCTCGTCGAGCTTGTCGACAATGATGTTCCCGATGTTCAGCGACGAGGTCGCGGCCGGCGAGGGAGCGTTGTTGACGTTGATCACATTGTCCGAAGCTTGAATCACGAAGTCGTCGACCATATCACCAGCCGGCGAGATGGCCTGGGCTCGAACGCCGGCTCGAGCCGGGATCAGGTGTTCGCTTCGAATTTCTGGCATCAGCCGCTGCAAGGCTTTCACGAACGCCGCTTTGCTAAACGAACGCCACATTTCTCCGGCACCAACTCGCCAATACTTAGCCGCCATCCGGAGGAAGCCTGAATAGGTAAGTGTCTCGACGAAGTCGGCAATGTTGATGTCGGTCTTGCGATACCCTTCGCGAGCGAACGCAAGTACAGCGTTCGGCCCGCATTCTACCCCGCCGTCGATCATGCGAGTGAAGTGAACGCCAAGAAAAGGAAAGCTCGGATCGGGCACGGGATAGATCAAGTTCCGACAGAGATGTTGCGAGTCAGGCTTGAGTTCATAGAACTCACCTCGAAACGGCAGGATCTTGGCATCTGATTTGTGTCCGGTCATCTTTGACATCCGATCGGATTGCAATCCGCAGCAATTAACGGCGTAATTTGCGGATAGCTCGCCTTGCTTGGTGGCCAGGACGACCTTGTTGCCGTCTTTTTGAAATCCCACGACGCGTGCGTCGCACCAGACTTCACTGCCTCGCTCTTGAATGATCTCGGCCAGTCGCTCGCCGACGCGTCGATAGTTGACGATGCCGGATTCAGGAACATGGATCGCTTGCACACCCGCCGCGTGAGGCTCCAGTTCGCGAAGCCGTTCGCGGTCGATCATCTCGCACGCGACTTCGTTGGCTTGACCACGTTCAAAGATTCGTTCGAGCCGAGGAACTTCGCTGTCGTCAACCGCGACAATCACTTTCCCGCACACATCGTAAGGAATACCTTCCGCTTCGCAGAAGGCTTCCATCGCTCGTTTGCCGACGCGACAGTTCTGTGCCTTGAGCGAACCGGGTTTGTAGTAAATTCCCGAGTGCAACACACCCGAGTTGTGTCCGGTCTGATGGACACCGACAGAGGATTCCTTCTCCAGTACGACCACCTGCTTTTCAGGGTGACGTTGAAGGAGTTGATACGCCGTTGCCAATCCGACGATTCCACCCCCAATGATGGCGACATCCGCTTCCTTCATCCGACTCTCACTTCCTACATGTTATAGCGTTTTCAGATCCTGGCCAAGTTTTTCCACGACGCTTTCCACTTTGCTCGCCAACCGACCCGAGTAACCGCGTCGATAGTCCATCTTCGCCGTGCAGGTGATTCGGTCGCAATCGCTGGCCATCGCTTCCATACAGTCACGAAGCACTTTGAGCACTTGTTCGAGTTCGCCTTCGACGATCGTTCCCATGGCGTGCAGCCGGTAATCCAGGCCGCTGGCGTCGATTATCTTCAGGCTACGAGCCACATAATGACTAACGCTAGCTCCTTTCTCCAAGGGGGCGATGCTGAATTCGAGTAGTACCATTTCACATCCTTCTTTCCACACAGGCGCCGTTGCAGACAACCTATGTCTGCCTGGAGACGCTAACGTATAACGCCCGCGAAATTCCTGGCCAAGTAGGACCGATTCTGGCTGGAATTCGGGATAGATCAAGCCGATACAATCTTTAGATACGCTATTGTCGTCACAATGCCTACCCACGAAACACCCGGCAATATAGCTACAAGCCTTCCTTCCCACGTTTGAATCGGCCACCTCCAGCTCTACCGGTCAGACCGGCAATCCGCGCCCGACACCTACCTAATACTTTTCGCCCCCACCCCAACTAGTCCGCATCCCGGCACGTTCGATGCCGGCCTTCGATATCCCCCCCACTCCGCTTTGATCCCACCGCAACCGTTCGCAATTCGACTTGCTGACATGCAAAGCCTGCTCGTCGATGAAGCAACCGCAGGAGTTTGACTCGTGCATCGCATCGCTGTTCTCGCTACCTTGCTAGTTGGCGTCGCCTCTATAACTCCGTTGAGCGCACAATCCCCGTCTGCGATGTCCCAGATCGCGCAGCTTCCTAGCTATGAGAGCTTTGAAGGATATGGAACCCCGCCACCGCTTGAATCGTGGCCGCAGGAGCCGCTCCCTAGTGACGCATGGACTCATCAACTACTTCCTGATGGGTTGATTTTCGATAACTACTTGGCAAGTACCAAAGAATCGCGGCTCGCGCTGCATTTGTTTAGCGTCGAGAACGATGGCACGTTGTTCGATGGCATTCTCGGTGCGCGCATTGGCATCTGGAGGTACGGAACGACGGATGCCTTTCGTCCGGAAGGGTGGCAGCTGGATGTTGAAGGTAGCGGGCAAGTTCGGCTTGACTTGCCGGAGGAGCGGGATGTTCGGTCGGTCGACTTCCGCGCAGGCATCCCCATCACGTATGGCGTCGGGGCCCATCGGGTGAAGTTCGGTTACTATCATTTGAGTTCTCACGTAGGTGACGAGTTCCTACTGAAGAATCCGGGCTTCAATCGACAGAACTATTCTCGCGATGCGCTAGTACTTGGTTACTCCTACTACATTAAGCCTCAGCTACGAGCGTACGGCGAAGTTGGCTGGGCGTTCTACTACGACATCTGCGACGCTTGGGAGTTTCAGTTCGGATTGGACTACGCACCTTGCGGATACACTGGGCTGCGAGGTGCTCCGTTCTGTGCCGTCAACGCCCACCTTCGCCAAGAAGTGAACTATGGCGGAGCCTTTACCTTTGAAGCCGGTTGGGCGTGGCGAGGCGAGCAGGCGAATATGCTGCGAACCGGCCTGTTCTACCTCAACGGCAAGACCAATCAATACTCATTCTACGACGATCACGAAGAGCAAATCGGCTTTGGATTGTGGTACGACTTTTGATGAGCGAAGGTACATGGACTCATTCGAACTCAATGGCACCTGCGCGGGGCGTGCCCGATGCGAACTGGTCGCCGTTGCGGCTGACGGTTGCATACAGAGTGCGACGTGCGCTCGCTGAAGTGCGTCGGAAGCCGCGACCTGCTGCCAAGCCTTCTTGCGTCGATCGCTTTCCGGCTGGGGGATCGATTCCCGATATATTGCATCAGGACGATTTTATATCAGGACGGAGCTAACCGACTGTCCCCTGCTGCCGAACTCAGGCGATTCCATTCGCGATGCGAACACCTGAACAAGGTCTAAGTTGCATTTTATCGATCATGTCGGCATACTGCCGATATCGCATGCGCCCAAGAGTTACCCAGGTATTCCCATGAACACATTTGAACTGAATCGACGGCAAGCGCTCCTTGCAGCGGGCTTGAGCACCCTTTCGATGGGCATGCCCGGCGCGGTGATTGGCAGCGACAAGCTGGATTCGAGTGGCAATGCCGTGGCGGCCGAGAAGTCGTGTATCTTTGTGTTGCTCTGCGGTGGACCGAGCCATGTTGATACATGGGATATGAAGCCCGAAGCGCCCGACACTATCCGAGGCCCCTACCAACCCATCGCCACCAAGGTGCCGGGCATGCGCATCAACGAGATGCACACGCAGTTGGCGAAGTTAACGGACCAGTTCACGCTCATCAACTCGATGACGCACCCGGGCGGAATCAGCAATCATTTCGATGCGATGCACAATCTGCTCAGCGGCCAATCCGTGAAACGCGTCCAGCAGGGAGTGACGGATGACCAGCCTTATCTCGGCTCGTTCGTCGCCAAGCACAATCCGAGCAAACGCAACATTGTCTCGAACGCGTGGCTCATCAAGTGCGTCGGGCCACCGGTCTTTTGCGCGCCGAACATTGGCATTGGTGGTTACCTTGGTTCAGCCTATGCGCCCGTGTTCATTGGTTCGGCACAGAATCATCCGGCGATGGACAATTTCACGCCACCAGAGATCTATGACCTGGGTGACGCTGATCGCCTTGCCCATCGTCGCAAGTTGCTCGGCAGCCTGGAGAGCAACGTGCTGGCCAAGGATGCTCGCGGCGCGGACTGGGCGGACTTGCGAGAAAAGGGCTACGAAGCCATGACGCGTCCCGAGGGCCGCGAAGCGTTTAACCTGGACCAAGAGCCCGCGAAGGTGCGCGATCGTTACGGTCGTCATCCGCTCGGACAAAACTTACTTCTTGCGCGGCGCATGGTGGAGGCAGGCGTGCGATTTGTGACCGTCAATGGTTGGACAGGTCAGGCACCGCACGATACGGCAGGTCCCCCAAGCAGCAGTTGGGATATGCACGGTGGAAATATGGGCATGGGGAACGCGTTTGGTGACGGTTCGTACGGTATGGGATTTTGCTTGCCACGCTTGGATCAGGCGCTGTCCGGTCTGTTCACGGATCTCAAAGAACGCGGCATGATGGACAACACGCTCGTCGTGGTAACCGGCGAGTTTGGCCGCACACCGACAGTGCTGACTCAGCAACCTCCCGGACGTCAGCACTGGCCGAAGTGTTTTTCCGCGATCATGGCCGGTTGTGGCATCGCTGGTGGCCAAGTGTATGGCAAGTCCAACAAACACGCCGAGTATCCCACCAGCAACCCCATTCGGCCCGAGGAACTTTCGGCAACGATCTATCACGCGCTGGACATTCCGCTCAACGAACCGCAGAACAATAGCGGTCTTTCCCGTCCTATCACGACAGGCCGACCAGTAATGGATTTGTTCGGTTAGAGTTGTTCGGCCAGCATGACTCAGTCCTTTACCATTTGCGGCATGGTGAATTCGGACTTTGTGGCTTTCGCATAGACTCCGACATGAGTAACACTTTCGAGATTCTTCGGTAGCAGGTGCTCGATTCGGTTTTCTCCGATGACCAGCACCGCGCGTCCGTGTTCCAGATCGATCGTTACCTCAGCATCGAACGTCGAGTTGTGATCAAACGTAGCGTTTTTTCCAGTCCCTGCACCTACGTTGGCCCAACTGCCATCAAAAATGCCATGACGGTTCATACCTATCATCGTGCCGGCTTTGAAAAGATTGTCATTTTCGGCGGCTGCACCAAAGCAAAAGCAGGCGTTCTTGGTCTTTGAGTCGACCGCGGCGCGATACTTTAGCTGGAACGTCGCACGCTCCTGAACCGGAGTGTCGAGTTTCGTCAACGCGAACGTCTCGCCAGAACCGGCATCAAGAAGATATCCGAGCTCACTCTTGGACACCGTGCCACCTTGGACGACGTCCCAGTCACCCGTGTTATCCTTTCCTGCTTTTAGCTTGCTCCCAGCCGATTTCTGTTTCGTCTTCGCCGGAGATCGCTGCTCGTTGTGCCACCACTCGTTCGGCCCTTCTTCTTCGATGCCACGCCACACTTCCAAGAACTTCGCTTTCATCTCGGCGAGTTTGTCCGGCATCTGCGTCGCGAGATCGTGCTCTTCTTTCCAGTCTTGTTCAATCTGATAGAGCTGAAATTTCGTTAGCTCCTTGTTCACGACGATCTTCCAGTCGCCGATCCGCATGGCGGCGTGACTGTCTTCCGGCGCGATGTGCGTTCGCCAGAACAAGGGAACGGGCCGCTGGACCGATTGGCCTGACAAAGCGGGCAGGATACTCACGCCGTCAATGGTGCGATCGGTCGGAAGCGGGATGTCGAGAATATCGAGTACCGTTGAGAAAATGTCCGATCCGATGATGGGTATCGTACTTCTTGTACCGGGCTCCGTGTGACCGGGCCACCGAACGATGGCAGGTACGCGAATACCGCCTTCGTGATCGTCTCGCTTGCGGCCCCGCAGCCCGCCGGTGGAGCCACGAGTACGTCCTTTGATTCCATTCCCTTCGGGACCGTTGTCGCTGGTGAAGATTACGAAAGTATTCTCGCGCAAACCCTGCTCATCGAGAGCCTTCATCAACTTTCCGAATGCATAGTCCAATTGAGTCACGTTGCCGTGATGCTGCTGAATATCGGGATCGTCGAGTTCGGCGTACAGCTTCATGAATTCAGGATCG
>JACKHN010000025.1 GCA_020638975.1 Planctomycetaceae bacterium | reverse complement strand
TATCGACTTTCGTGTTCCGGCATTCGACAAGTTGCTCGGCGTGAGAAACTTTTCCTCTGCCATCAATCGTCCGCATCGACACGCTATAATTGAGCCGGTCCCGTTCTGTTGCAAACCCTGCCCTACAAGCTTGCCACCCATGAAGCCGTTGCTCCCACTGTTGTTGCTTACTCTTGCGTCGACTGAATTTCTTGCCCTTGAAAAAACAACCGCGGATGAGCCATCGCAGAAGATAGACTTCAAACCAGATCAGACTCAGTTACCAGTCAAACCGCCAGCCGATGCGATCGTGTTATTTGACGGCGGTGCCACCGTCGAGTTTGTCAGCAAACTTGGTGAACCAATTGATTGGCCGTTGGTTGATGGAACACTTGTAAGCTCTGGAGGTCAGAAGGCAAATCATATCGTATCAGCATGGCATTTCCGCGACGCGGATATTCACGCCGAGTTCATGCTTCCGGAAACGGGTTCAGGAAACAGCGGGTTGTATATCCACGGCAACTACGAAATGCAGATCATCCACTCGGCGGACAAGAAAAACCTCGGTGACGCTGACTTGGGAGCCATCTATGGATTTAGCAAACCGTTGGTCAATGCCGCGCGACGTCGCGGGGTCTGGCAAGTCTATGATATCCGATACCGCGCACCTCGCCGCGATTCAAAAGGCAAAATCACAGAGAAGGGAAGCATTACTGCTTGGCTCAACGGACAGAAAGTTCAGGACTCTGTTGAATTTGGCGAACCACGAAGCATCTATCATCCTTACCGTTCGGGCACTACCGACTTCTTGAAAGCGATTTGGGAAAAGCAAATAGCGACGACAACAGGACCGTTGTTTCTTCAAGATCATGGCAATTCAGTTCGCTATCGCAACGTTTGGATTCGTCCACTTGATACCCTGGCATATCGATACTAGCTTGCATCTCCCGCTGAGCGGTTTGGTCTGGACTGCGACGGTGTCTTCAGGCGATTAGACCGGGACTCGTTGATTTAGGTTAAGCTTCGTGTTTCCTGTCGGTCGCTGGTTTACTCTGTGCGGTCGGCAACCGTGTTAGCGTCTACTAATCAGTGTGAGTCATCAGCAGATCGTTTTATGTCCAGCGACTCCCTCAGAATCACCTCAGCCAACGTTATCGACCTTCGCGTTCCGACCTCTGACAAGTTGCTCGGATCGGATCCTTTTCACAAGGAACCGGATTACTCCTCGGCCCTCCTGCATCTGGAAACCGATGCGGGACTGCGAGGTGTTTCGGTCGTCTTCACTGTAGGAGCTGGCACGGATTGGATTTGCCACGGGATTAGAGACCTGTGCCAGTTGATCCTTGGCACGACGTTGGAAGATTTCGCAGCGGCGCCGATATGTCTGTATCGACGCTTGATTGACCATCATCAACTGCGATGGCTGCACGACGGAGTTTTTCGGATGGCGGCTGGTGCGATCATCAACGCCATGTGGGACTTGTGGGCAAAGTCGCTGAACAAGCCGCTCTGGAAGCTGCTGGTGGATCTTGAACCCGAATTCGTGGCGGACTGTATCGACTGGAGGAACATCAGTGACGCGCTGACTCGAACAGAAGCCATCGCCATGCTGCGCGAGTGTCGGGAGGCGATGGATCGACGCGAGAATGAAATGTCAAAGCAAGGGCCCAAGGCATACTGTACTGCGGGATGGCTGGGGCTGAGCGACGACGAGATACTCGCGACGATCCGCAAGCTGCAGCAGCAGGGCTTTGATTCGTTCAAACTGAAAGTGGGCCGTGATCTGCAGCAGGACGTCCAGCGGATTCGGTTCATGCGAGATGCCATCGGACCCGAGTGTAATCTGATGGTGGATGCCAATCAGTACTGGGGACTCGCCGAAGCCAAGCGTCACATCGAGCACTATCGGTCGTTCGGGCTCAAGTGGATCGAAGAACCGATCGCGCGCGACGATGTCCTCGGCTACGTCGAGCTTGCAGAAACCTTCGCCGATGCCGACTTTGATTTTGCTTGCGGCGAGCAAGCCGCCTCGCCCGTGATCTTCAAGCAACTGCTAAAGAGCGAAGCAATCAAGTATTGCCAGATCGACGCCGTGCGAGTTGCGGGCGTCAACGACGTGATGGCCATTATCCTGATGGCGGCGAAATACGACGTGCCCGTGTGTCCTCACGGCGGCGGCATCGCTTTGTGCAATATGATTCAGCACTACGGCATGTGGGATCAGATTGCGGTGGCAGGTCACTCCGAGACGCAACTGGTCGAGTACATCGACTTCCTACAGGAAGCCGTCGAACATCCGGTCCAAGTCCGCGATGGCTGCTACGTCGCACCGAGCGCTCCCGGCTGGGGCCTCGAATTCCTTCCGGACTTCATCGAGCAGCACCGCTTTCCCGATGGCGACATTTGGCAATCACGGCCCCCAGAGAAGAAAGGGGCTGCCTTCGAGGTCCCGCCAGATCGGAATGAAGGTTGATGTACAAGCTGGAGGAATCATCGATCGCCATTGTGTGAATGCCCGATTCCGCAAACCGACCGCGCGAGCGAACCTTGTCTATTCGAAACGCCGAGATTTCCGCCCGGCACCGCCACCCTCGCCGACGAAACAACGCTGTACTTACCCAAAGGCTGCTCTAAGAACTACATGTTGACTTGCCTCGACGAGCGAGGTGGCGACAAGCAGTGCGTCCCCAGGCAGAGACGAGTATGGGGGCAACACGCGATTCACGGATGATCGATTGTGACGCGTTTTAGGATCGATTCTGAACCGGGTGCGATTCCCGAAGGCTTATCGCGGCGCGAGCCTTGCGGGTCGGCCGTGGGACGCAACGGAAGCGAACCGTCCACTTCACCCGCTTCACGAACCGGGGCTTCTGCTGAAGCTCGGCGGACGTTGGCATCGGCCAGAAGTGTCGGTTGAGCTGCGGCCTCCTGACGAATGAGCGTTCCCAACAGCGACTCGGTGGGTACACCGGGACGAACAACCGAAAAGGAATACTCGGCGATTTGCTCGTTGTAGCTCAGGACGGCGGCCAGCAACTCGCGGCGCGTGCGACTCAATTGTGCTAATGAGTCGAGCACGTGGCTCATGCTAACCCCACCGCCGTCGTAAGCCTCGGCGAGTTGCGTCGCAGCGCGCTCGCCGGCAGCGACCGCTTCGGCACGACGTTCGATCACTTCGAGTTCATGCGGCAGCCGACGATCGATTCGTTTGAGATTCGTCGGAGCTGGGCGCGAGGCAAACAACTTTTCAAAGTGAGTGGCGTAGGGGCCGACAAATGGGCGATCAACGGGGCGTGGCAGGCCTTCCATCTCTAAACGGCCAACTTCCACGAGTTGCTCCTGCAATTCTACGACTCGAAGCGCAGCCGTGGCCTGACGCGCGCGGGCCTGGGTTATTTCTGAGACCAAGAGTGTCTCGTCAAGTTGCGTCTGCGGCTTTGCCAACTCGGAAAGGTATCGCGATTCGTGACGAGCGAAATTCTGTTCAGCCATTGCCAAACATAACCGCCAATAACTCTGCACAGCCCGCTGGCGAGATGAGTTGTCGCCAATTCGCCGCAACAGGTCGACCAACGCGATGTCCGTGCCATTCTCCGTTCTCATCTCGATCGCCCCGTCCAAGATCATGCCAGCCAACGCTTCTAGATCGGAGGAGTGAACAGGTATGATCGGTGATTGAGCCTGAGCGTGCCCCACGTCACTCGCCGGTGTTGCAACAGACTGTGGCTCGCGTGGTGTCGACCAGCTCTGTGCCGGACGCAGTTGGCTGGGTGATTCGGGCTCTTGATATGCTGGCGGTGCTGGCAGATCGAGTTCTTGATCCGTCAGGCGAAAGGACCCGCCGCCTTGGTCGAAGTTCGATTCAGCAGCGATTGGAGCAGGTCGGACCGGTGAAACTCCCTGCCCAGGATCGAATTGAGAAGGTTGAATCTGCGAGAGAACGCACGCAACTGAGAGGAAGATCGTATTCATCGCTGCATCCATGCACGGTGGGGTGGTGAACTGAGAGGACTAACGTGCCATTTTCGGGCTTTCTGGTCAATCCGAATGTTTGTTCCGAGTCGCGTCGTTGGGGCGAGATTTTCTGCCGATGGGGGCATGCTGTCATAATCGTCACAGATAGCACACGCGATGCGAAGCGTGCGAATTCCTTTGACCGATGGCTGCTTCTGACGTATACGACTGGTAGCAGGTGCGCATGAACCCGTTGCGCGCTGAACGTCCTAACCGTTCGGAACACGACATCGATCGCCCAAGCTGCTTAAATCACATGACAACATCGCTGGAAACTCTGAGAACCGACGCCCACGAGCCAGACTGGCACGAGGCCATGTCGGAGTTTCGTGCGCGGGCCCAGCGATTATTCGAGGCTCAACGTGATCGCGTCGATGCGCTCGAAGCATCCATCGTCGAGCAATTGGCGATCCTCGACCAAGCGGACGGACGATCGCAGGACTCAGCAGCTACCGGCCCGAGTCGTAAAGGCGACGCATCGAGCGAAGAACTAGAAGAAGTGCGATCGCAGCTTGCACAGTGTCGAAAGCTGCTGAACGCTCGCGCGAGCGAACTGAAGCAGTTGCGCGGCCTGTTGGCGGAACAGGCAGATGGTGTTGAAGGCGTCGATATCGCAGGGCTTCTTGAGCAGTTGTCCGAGATGCGATTGGAGCGGGACGAGTTGATTGGACGGCTTGCAGATGCCGAACGAAGTGTCGAGCAAACAAGTGCCGCAGGCGCCGAGCACTTTGACGAGTTGCAGCGTCGCTTTGAAGTTGCTGTCCAAGAGATCCGGGAGCTGAAAGCGAAGAACACCGACCTTCAACAGCAAGCCAGTCGCGGTGAAACGACGCCGCGTGCGGCAAACGTGGCGACAACTAGCGGTTTTGACTGGGAACAGCAGAAACGTCGCTTGATGCAAGAGTTGGAGTCTGACCTCGACGGAAAAGATCCGACCGACAAGAAGGCAAAGATTTCGATCGAAAGTACGATTCGGATTACCGACCAAGTGATCGCTGATAAGGACCGCCAAATCGCGGACTTAAAGGCGCGACTCGCGGAACGAGAGCAAGGCGTGGAGGAGGGAAACTCGTCCAGCATCCTCGACAACGACGAGCAGATTCGCGAAGAACGCGAGCGGCTTAGTCGTTTGGAAGATGAGTGGCGAAGCAAGCTGCGGCAGGCCGAGATCGATATCTCGGTCGAAAGAGCAAAGCTCGCACGCGAACGTTCCGAAATTGAGGCAAAGTTGCGAAGCGTTGAGGATTCGAGTAACGACCACTCAAGCGGAAAATCAAATCCGAAACAAGCGGGCCGCTGGCTGACACGTCTCGGATTGAAAGATGACGATAAGTAGGTCGTCGTGTTTCGCGATTGACGGCCTCAGGGCTCTCGTCTGGGTGCATCTCTTAATCGATGCCGTAGTAGCCCGTGTACTTTTCGCGGAGGTAATTGATGAGCGCATCGTGCGAGAGCGGTTTGCCGGTGACTTTCTCGACCAATTCGCGAGCTGTATACCGTTGCCCTTGCTGGTGGATCTTCTCGCGCAGCCAGCCAAGCAAGCCCGTGAACTCGCCACGCTCGAATTGCTCGTCCAGCGGGCCAACATCTTTAGCGGCTTGGGCAAAGAATTGTGCGGCATAGAGATTCCCCAACGCGTAAGTTGGGAAGTAGCCGATTAACGCCGCGCTCCAGTGGACATCTTGCAGAACACCGTTTGCATCGCTCGGCGGTTCAATGCCGAGATAGTCGCGGTACTTCTGGTTCCAAGCAGCGGGCAGATCCTTCACCGCGAGCCCTTCGTTGATCAATGCCTGTTCCAACTCGAAGCGAATGATGATATGCAGGTTGTAAGTCGCTTCATCGGCTTCGACCCGAATCAACGAAGGGCGTACGTCGTTAGCGGCGAAACAGAAGTCTTCCAATCTTGCACTGCGAAGCGCCTCTGGAAAGGCCTGTTGTGCGAGTGGGAAGAAATGTCGCCAGAACGGGATGCTGCGTCCGACCAAATTCTCCCACATGCGAGATTGGGACTCATGAATTCCCAGCGAGACGTACGTCCCCGGCGGCAAGCCAAATTGATCGCCTCGTAGTCCTTGGTCGTAGATGCCATGACCGGCTTCATGCAGAATGCTGAAGAAGCCACTCGGAAAGAAGTGCTCGTCATAACGTGTCGTCAGTCGACAGTCATCCGGTCCCATGCCGGCACAGAAGGGGTGATGTGTCACATCCAAGCGACCGCGATTAAATTCGAATCCAATCGCAGTAGCCGCCTGTTTGCCAAACACCTCCTGAGCGTCGATGGGATAGTGTCGCTTAAAAAGATCGAGATCCGGCTTTTGGGTGCTGTCGGCAATTGCGGCGACCAACGGGACGAGTTCGCTGCGTAGGCCTTCTAGAATTCTTGCAACATTCTTCGTCGTTTCGCCCGGTTCGAAGTCGTCCAGCAACGCATCGTAAGGACAGTCCGTATAGCCGATTGCATCTGCTTGTTGGCGTTTCAGTGTGACGATCTTCTCCAGGATAGGTGCAAACGTTGCAAAGTCGTCGTTCTTGCGCGCTTCGACCCAGGCCTGCTGACCGAGAACGGAAGCTCGGGTCAACTCTTCGACCAGCGATTGCGGCAGCTTCGTCAGTTTGTCGTACTCGCGACGCATCTGGCGGATCGTTGCTCCCGCATCGCTGTACGGATCTTTCGCCAGAACGCTAGTTGCCAACTCCTCCAGCCACTCACCCACTTGCGGATCGGTGTGGCGACGGTGAACGAGCGACGAGAGATAGGTCATCTGCTCGGCGCGATACGCCCCGGCAGCCGGCGGCATTTTCGTGCGTTCGTCCCATCCTAGTAGTTCAGCGATGGATTGTAGTAGTGCTGTTTCGCGGGCGTGAGCACAGAGGTGATCAAACGATTGCTGCGACATGTTGCTAAATCCTTGCGTGGCGGGCGAGCGTCATGAGCGGAGTGGGGCGGGAACGCACGCGTGAAGTTACCGCAAATTCGCTTGAAGATTAAGCCCCAGGCTCGCCAGACGATCGCTTAGCGAGAAAGCTCGCTAGCCTCCCATGAGGCTGCGTTCGATGTCTCGTGCTTCCGGCGAAAGCCCCGTTGACGCTTCAGTGCCTTTCAATGACCTCACGAAAGCTCGCAACTCGGATTCTTCTTTCGGTTCGGCGTCGGGTTTTGAACCGAATGTCGCGCAGCCGGACAGGCAGGCAAGAAGGAGGCAGGTTACGGCAAGAAAAAGTCGTGAGTGCATCGCGAATATCAGGAACTAGGAGTGAGGCCGTGGGCTTGTCGCAGAATTATGGCAATTCGTCCAGTCCAGTTGCTGCGAAGATCGCGGCGTGTGAGGATGACGAGTGAGACTGGACGTTGGAGCGGTGATCGCAGGGAAACGACTAAACTTTTGGACGAGATAACCATTATGCAACTCGATGTGCTGGTGATTGCTCCCCATCCTGATGATGCCGAATTAGGCATGGGAGGAGCCATTCTGAAGTTTAAGGAAGAGGGGCTTGCGGTTGGTGTGCTCGACCTGACCGATGGCGAGCCTACACCTCATGGAAGCCCTGCGATTCGGGCTGAAGAAATGACAGCGGCGACAGCGGTGCTGGGCCTCGACTGGCGTGAAAACCTTGGTCTCAGGAACCGCTTCCTGGAGCCCACACTTGATGCGAGAAAGCAACTCGCCGAGGTGTTTCGACGCGTGCGACCGCGATGGCTGTTTGCTCCGTACTGGACGGATGCGCATCCCGACCACATCGCTGCGACGCAATTGGTGGATGCGGCCCGATTCTGGGCAAAACTATCCAAGTCGGATATGTCCGGCGATCCTTTTCATCCGCAACGAATTTACAACTACTACTGCGTCCATCTGAAGACGGCGGCGCAACCCGCGTTTATCCTCGATATCAGTGACCAGTGGGAGCAGAAACTCGCGGCGATCCAGTGCTATCAGAGCCAGTTTGTAGTAGGACGTCCGCAAACACCACCGACGTTTCTCGATCAACTTCGCGATGAGGCGGCGTATTGGGGGAAGACAATTGGCACGCGATATGGCGAACCCTTCCATTGCAGGGAACCCATCGGCATGGCCAGCATGAGTTGCCTGAGGTAGGGGCTTCGCAACGATTCGTGCGCCAAGATTGCTCGGCAATACCACGGTTGATAAGATGGCAAGTGCTACGGTTTCGGTCGTCGCGAATGGTTAGCGGGCGAATCGCAGCTCTCTCTTGGATGTTACGAGTCATTTATGCACAGCCAAGCAAGTTGGACCTTAAGCTTGGGAAGATGGGGCGGTGTGGCCGTGAGGCTGCACGTCTTCTTCGTGCTCTTTGGTGTGTTTACCCTTTTTCTGGGATGGCGCGATCATGACTTGTTGCGAGAACGCTCGTGGATCGCGCCCACTGGCTTAGCACTTCTATTTTTCAGCGTCTTGATCCACGAGATGGCACATTACATTGCTGCTCTTCGATTGGGTGGCGATGGTGACGAGATCATTATCGGGCCTGGCATCGGGTTGGCACCGATGCAACCGCCTCTCGAGCCGCAAGCCGAGTGCCTAATGCACCTCGCCGGCCCAATCGTTAACTTCGCGATCTTCATGATCACCGGCGGAATTGTTTGTGCGAATGGAACGGACCAGTTCACCGGGCTTCTTAATCCTCTTCAGCCTCAGCAGCTTGCGGAAGGCTCCACTTGGCTGGTGGTGGTTAAGTTGGCGTGTTGGATCAACTGGGTGATGGTGCTCGCCAATTTGTTGCCCGCGTTTCCGTTCGACGGTGGCCGAGCGCTTCGCGCGGCGCTAGCCGCGCGTTGGCCCGACGCTAGTCCACGACGGGCCGCAAGCGTTGTTACCTTGCTCGCCAAGATTGCGGCAGCCGGACTGATTGTCGTCGCCTGGCTCGTACGCAACCAACCGACCAGCCAAATCATCCCACTCTGGTTCTCGCTTGTCATTCTCGCCATCTTTCTTTACTTCGGAGCGAAGCAAGAGGAAGAGCGCCCGACCGAGTCGGAGATTGAAGACGAACTGTTCGGTTACGATTTCTCGCAAGGCTATACTAGCCTCGAGCGGAGCCAAGAGCGACGGCACGATCAACCCGGTCCCTTTGCTCGCTGGCTCGAGCAACGTCGCGAGGCGAAGCGGCAAAAGCAAATTGAGATCGAGGCTGACGAGGAACGCCGCGCGGACGAATTGCTGGGGCTTCTCCATGAGAAGGGCATGGAAAGCTTATCGGAGGAAGAGCGTCTGCTCTTAAAACGCGTCAGCGCTCGCTATCGACAACGTAACGGCAATCAGAGCTGACTCTCCGGCACAATCGTGCCAATCAGATCACCCTTGGGACCGGACGATCCGATCGTAATGTTTCGGACGCCACTTTTGCCGTGATCGTCATCCCTACGGTGTGGCGATTTGTCGACAAGGTAATTGTGACCTACATTTTCGGGTTAAATCTATGCCTGTAGAACCGGACGTAAGTCATGCCCGTTGCCACTGGTCCCGAATCACTGTTCCTTAGCGACCCTTCTGTCGCCGAGTCGACAGAGTATCGCGCGCTAGTCGACGAGTTGCGACGCAACTTCTCGATCGAGTTCGCGATATGGGACGGTGAGTCTGGCGAGTTGCTGCGAATTGGACAGAGTGTCCCCAAGCTGCAAACGATGACCGCGGAAGAACTCGTCCGAGCAGTCGCCAGCGATCACATGGCACAGTTCATCGCAGATGTCGACGGAATACTCGCGTTGGCGCTGCCGGTCCAGATTTCGGTCGACCGATGTTTTGTCGCAACCGGGATCTTCGCGACAGACACGGCGAAAGCGAACTTGGATTCCTTCGCCGAAATGTTCGACGGAGACCGCGACGCAGCAGGCGCGTGGCTCGATTCTCAGAAGACTTGGGACGCGAATGTCTTGTTGCTCTTGGGCGAAGCCATTGTCGGAAAACTGAACGCCGACGCGGACGTCAAGCGAATGAAGAAAGAGGTCGACCTGATCTCGCAGAACCTCGCGACGACGTACGAAGAAATCAGTCTCCTCTACACGATCACACAAAACCTCCGCATTTCGCGGTCTGACGAAGAACTCGGGCAATTGGCAATCGAGTGGTTGGTCGATTGTGTGTCGGCGACCTCGTTTGCCATTCAGTACCTGCCGGTCGCAGAACACGGCGACTCGACTTACAAAGCACGAACGCGTCCGAATTTAATCATCAGTGGTGATTGCCCTGTCGACGAAGAAGGATTTCGGGAGCTGGTGGAAACTCTCGATCTCTCCGCGTCCACGGGAGCGTTCATCGCCAACGACAAATCCACGATCGAGCGTCATCTGTATGAACGCGGCATTCGGCAGTTGATCGTCGTGCCGTTGTGCGAAGGTGACAACGTTTTCGGCTGGCTTGCGGCGTTCAATCACGTTGAAGATCGCGAGTTTGGCACCATCGAAGCCAACCTGTTGAGTTCCGTCGGCGCATTGCTGGGCATTCACAGCGGCAACCGAGACCTCTATCGGCAGCAATCCGAGTTGCTGGCGAACATCGTCCGCGCTCTTGTTTCGGCGATCGATGCGAAAGATCCGTACACAAGCGGCCACAGCGATCGTGTGGCTCGATACGCCGTGCGAATCGCACTCGAAATGCGTGTCAATCCGAAGTTGTTGAACACGATCTACATGTCGGGACTGTTGCACGATGTTGGCAAAATCGGCATCGATGATAACGTGCTGCGCAAGGCAGGTCGGCTGACGGACGCCGAATTTGAACACATCAAGAAGCATCCCGAACTGGGTTACAAGATCTTGGCGGACATCAAGCAACTTTCCGACGTCCTGCCCGCTGTTCTCCATCATCACGAACAGTGGGATGGGAAAGGCTATCCAATGGGTTTATCGGGCGAGGATATTCCGCAGCTTGCCCGCATCATGTCGGTCGCCGACGCCTATGACGCCATGACCAGCGATCGTCCCTATCGCGCGGGCATGCCTGACGAAAAGGTCGATGGCATCTTCAAAAATGGTGCCGGCGCCTTCTGGGATCCAACCGTCGTCGATGCCTACTTCAAGGCCAAGGAAGATATCGAAGACATCCGCTGGCGCGAACGTCCTGAGATTAATCTCGACGAACAAACTTGGGCTTAGCAGTAGAGAACCTGCTGAATGCCGCGTGTGATGCCATCCGGCCAAGTCTGAGTGATGCTACTTCTGGGAGCCGGAAAGTAGGGCGGTCCGCGTTGGCTGTGCGAAATCACCTTTGCCATCACCAACGACTAGATTCCATCCAATTTGAATTACTGCGTCTTCTCCAGATAACCGTCCAGTGCTGAATAAAAGGTCAAGGTTTCACCTGCTTCAGTGCGGAGCTTCAGTCCCGTCGGTGTGACTTCGATCACGTCGAATCTAGTCGTTGGCGTATCGTCCATCATGGCACGCCGCACAAACCACCCCAAATTGTATTTTGCCGCGTACTGGTAGATGGCAAACTCTCCCGAGTCCAACGTCCATTCGAAGTACCCGACATCTGTGTCGTTCACGTCGGATCGTGCTCTTCCTGTTCCGTCCGACCGAATGTCGATCAGATTGCCTTGCTCACCGACCCAGATACCCACCAGACTCCCAGCCGGATTTCTTCGCGATCTAGCTTGCGGAGTTTGCAGGTACGCAAGGACCACAAACGCGCAAACGATGGCAAGTGACGCGACGAGGATGAGTAGGAGTAGTGCGCCTCGCACGCGCTGTTCACTCGGGTATTTTCGCATCTGAGTCATCATACATCGAAACGCTGCAGATTCCGTGCCCCGCGAGAATTAGTATGTTTTCGGCACGAGCGACACTCACTTCTCCCGTTCATCGGTTTAGTTCCCTCGGACGCTATCGGTGTCAGACGATCCCTGCGGCCCAGCAAACGTAAGCCGCCGGAGCTGCTGCGAGGATCGAGTCGAGGATGTCGAGGACGCCTCCCAGACCCGGCAGCCAACTGCTCGAGTCCTTTCGCTCCATATCGCGTTTTATCAGCGACTCCGACAGATCACCGAGCATACCAGCCACGGCGATGATTGCGCCGTAGAGAAGAACGCCCCATAAAGGCGCTGTTGCCGTCTCGGCTCCAACTATCCTGGGCGCGATGAACTGAAAGAACACCCACGACGCCAGGCACGCCGCCGCGATGCCGCCGATTGCGCCTTCGATGGTTTTTCCGGGGCTCAGTCTCGGGGCCAATTTGTGTCGACCGAGACTCTTGCCGACGAAATAAGCTCCCGTGTCAGAAAGTTTGGTGATGAACAACAGCGAAACAATCGCCGCCATGCCGCGTTCGTTCGAATCGAACAATCGCAGTTCGGCAACAAACGTCAACAGCAACCCGATATAGAGCGTGGCGAACATACCGAGCGCGACGTTCACGATGACTCCGCCCGGTTCTTTGTAACGCATCATCTCGCCGACGAAGACCAGTCCGACCGAGAGGGCCGCAGCAGCGAGCGGCCAGCCGAGTTTTCCAAGCGGGCAATCCGGTGGATACTCCGCGCCCATCAGCTGCCAACCCAGCGGCGCGCTGGCGGCCACAAGAATGAGAGTGATCCCGGCATACACCGGCCAAGCGACGATGTCATGCCCCTTGCCCTTCAGCATGTCGAGGACCTCGCCCGCCGCGAGCAAACCCGCGACCAGACCGAGCGGCATCAACAGTATTCCAGGGGCACCGAAGTTGTAGTGGAAGTCGGCGTAGACCAGACCGACCAAGGGAGCGATGATGATCGCCGCGAATAACAGCCGCCAACGTAACACAAGCGTATCCCTCTAACCAAATTATCAGTGGAAAACTTCTATTTGCGATTTTAGCGACCAACGGAAGCGCGCTATTTCAAACCGAGCGATAGCTCGCATTGGCCGCGGCCCTGCCGCCTATTGGTTGAGTCCACCGAAGCGGCGATCGCGCGAGGCGAAGTCGCGGATGGCATCGTGCAGATCCGGTTCGCGGAACTCAGGCCAACAGAGATCCGTTACCCACAACTCGGCATAACTGATTTGCCACAGCAGAAAATTACTGATTCGCAATTCGCCAGCCGTCCGAATCAGCAAGTCTGGATCGGGCATACCCGCCGTGTAGAGATAATCCGAAAGACACTGTTCATCGATCTGGCTGGGAGAAAGCTTGCCATCGCGAACTTCCTCGGCGATTCGTTGTACAGCGTCCACCATCTCGCCACGTCCGCCGTAATTAATCGCCAGGCACAGTCGCGTTCCCGTGTTCGACGAACTCATCTCGATCGTCTTGTCCATCTCGGCTAGCACGCTTGCCGGTATCCCATCACGCCGTCCGATGATGCGAACTACGATGTTCTGCTCCATGATCGTGCTGCGTTCTTCGATCATGTACTGCTCAAGCAAGTGCATCAGGAAATCGAGCTCGCTTTGCGGTCGCTTCCAGTTTTCGCTGGACAAGCAGTAGAGCGTTAGTTGCTCGATGCCAAGGCGAGCACACTCTTCGACCGTCTGTCGAACACTGGCCACGCCTCGGCGATGCCCTTCGACACGGGGCAAACCCTGACTCTGCGCCCAGCGACCATTGCCATCCATGATGATGGCGATATGCCGCGGCCAACGTTCCCGCGGCACGTCCAGGCTGCTTTTGGTTGCGGCAGAGACTTCTTCGGTCATTCTGACAATCTAGTCGAAGATGGTTTGCTCGCGGTCCGGACCAACCGACACGACATCGATCGGTTTTCCCACGAGTTCGCTAATGCGATCGAGATAGCGCCGAGCGCCATCGGGGAAGTCGGCGAGTTTCCTCACTTTGGTGACGTCTGTTTCCCAGCCTGGCCACGTTTCGTAAACGGGCTTCACGCGACGCAGGTCTACAATCTGGCTGGGGAAGCGGTTGATCTTTTCGCCGTCCAACTCGTACGCCGTACAGATCTTGATCTCGGGCAGTTGGCTCAGTACATCCATCATCATCAGCGCCAAGCAATCGACACCGCTCAAGCGGGCTGTGTAACGCACTGCCACCGCATCAAACCAGCCGCACCGGCGAGGACGCCCTGTCGTCGTACCGTATTCATTGCCAAGGTCGCGAATCCGCTGACCAACCTCGTTGTCTTGTTCCGTGGGAAACGGGCCACCTCCGACGCGAGTCGTATACGCTTTCGCGACGCCGATCATGCGATCGATCGAGCGAGCAGGAACGCCCGATCCAGAAGCAACACCAACGCCAGAGCTGTTGCTACTGGTCACAAACGGAAAGGTGCCGTGGTCGATGTCGAGCAATGCTCCTTGTGCTCCCTCGAACAACAATCGCTTGCCTTCGTCGACAGCGTCGAGCAAATACGCCGTCGTATCGGTGACATGCTTGCGAAGCCGCTCGGCATATCCCAAGTATTCATCGTGGATCTTTGCGGGATCGAGCCCAAAGTCTCCGCCATCTTGACCGCTTAAGCCGAACAGGATTCGCCGTTTGACATCGACGATCGCCTCGATCCGCTCGCGAAAGTCGCTGCTGTACAGGTCTCCGAGTCGAATGGCATGCGACCGGCCGACTTTATCTCGATAGCAGGGTCCGATACCGCGAAGCGTCGTGCCGATGCTTTCGCCTTGCACGGGCTGGCCATTCATCACTTGGTCCTCGGCGATGTGCCAAGGGCAAACGATGTGAGCCCGATCGCTGAGCATCAGGTTCGCGTCGACTTCGATGTCGCGAGTCAGCAGAGCATCGATCTCTTTCAAGATCGTGGCCGGGTTAATCACGACGCCCGGTGTCACGACATTCATGACGCCTGGATTCAAAATCCCGCTCGGCACATGATGCAGCTTGTAGGTCTGATCGCCGACGACGACCGTGTGGCCAGCGTTGGCGCCACCGAGGAAACGGACGACGATATCAAATTGGGGACACAATAAGTCGACGAGCTTCCCTTTCGCCTCGTCGCCCCACTGTAGTCCGATAACACAGGTTCCTGGCACAGCCTAACTCCACTTCGCATCGATAGTTGCAGCCCAACGCCTCAGGCCAAACGGACCAGTCTATGCCTGGATACGGTAAATGGTCAATGATTGGTCGCCCTCGATTGCGAATCGCGGCAAGCGGTGGGGCGGCTAAAGTAGTTCCGCGATAGGTGTCCCGTGCGGAATCAGTGGGACTGGGCGACCGCTGTTATCGGGGACCATTTCGCGGTAGTTGATGCCCAGATGCTGGTAAATCGTTGCCAACAGATCGTTCGGATCGAGCGGGCGGTCTTGGGGCCGTTCGCCTTTCGAGGTGGTCGAGCCAATCACCTGACCGGTCTGCATTCCTCCTCCCGATACGAGAACCGACATGGCGGCTGGATAGTGATCGCGGCCCGGTTGCATAACGCCAGATCGAGTCCCCTTTTGCGAATTAATACGCGGAGTCCGACCGAACTCGCCGGAAACGATGAGCATTACTTTCTTGTCGAGCCCGCGGTCATAGAGGTCTTCGATCAACGACGCGACCGCGCGATCGAAGACCGGCAAACGAGCCCGTGTGTCCTCAAACAAGTGACCGTTCACCGCATGAATGTCCCAATTGCCGATCCCGCCAGCGATGCCTGGGTTCTGCATCTGCATGGTGACGAAGCTAGTGCCGGCTTCGACCAATCGCCGCGCGAGCAGCGCACGCTGTCCCCATTTATGCCGGCCATATTTGTCTCGCAACTTCGGATCTTCCTGCGAGAGGTCGAAAGCCTCCTTCGCCCGGTCGCTGGTCAAAAGATTGACGGCTTCCTGGTTGTACTTGTCGATGGCATCCACAACACCCGAACGGTCGACATCCAGCCGCACGCTGTCGAAAGCGTCGAGCAATGTCCGCCGATCATCAAGCCGGTCCTTAACGCCTCCCGACAACGATAGGTTGTTGACGGCGAACTTGGGATCGTTGGGATCACTGCCCACGACGAACGGCAAGTAAGCCGCGCCGAGACTCGCGCTACCGCCTCCGTAAACATTTTTAGCGCTTCCAACATAACGAGGCATCGCCGGATCGCGGCGTCCTTCGAGCATCTTCGAGACGACGGGACCTAGACAGGGAAATTGAGCCAACGGATCGAGGGGGCGGAGTGGGTTATAGCCAGATAGGAACCTCCCCGCGCCTCCGGCGTGATTCGCGAACCCGTGCGAGATGGAGCGAATCAAGTTGAATTTATCGGCGACTTTGGCATGTTCCGGCAAGTGTTCACAAACGCTGATGCCGGGAACATTCGTTTCAATCGGGCGACACTCGCCGCGATAGTCGATCGGGGCTTCGGGCTTGAGGTCGTAAGTCTCCAAGTGACTGGGACCACCTTGCAACCAGATCAGAATCACCGAGGTATCGGTCGGGGTCTGCCCAGCGTCCGACGCTTCGGCGCGCAGTCGCAACAAGTCGCCCAACGCCAGGCCTCCCATCGCAAGCGTGCCGGCTTCGAGAAAGCCGCGACGATGGATTGGTCCGGGGCAGGACCTCTGCTTGGTGGCCATCGGAAAGCCTTTCAGTTGGTGTGGGGTGGGGGCACTTCGTGAATGTGCGGCGGGTGTGCTGATTATGCAACGATTTAACACGCTGAGTCAATCTTGTCGTGACATTAATCAGGGCTTTTCGTTTGTTGAAGTTGCACAAGATGTACGACGGGCCTCCGAGCCCGTCGAAAACCGATTTCTGGAGACCCATCGACGGGCTCGGAGGCCCGTCGTACAAACCTTTCAGTTTGAAATACCGAAATGCCCTATCACATGAATAACCTATCGCCCGCCGTTCGCGTCGGCGTGGACGAAAAGTTATGATGGGACTCAAGACGCGTGGAACAGTCGCCCAAAATCGTTTCAAGTCAGCGAAGAGATAATGCTTACAACGAATAACATGCACCGTCGGGAATTTCTGGCCGCCGTGGCGGCTACCGTGCCGTCGACGGTGTTAGGTCGCGAAAGCCGACCAGCACCTAGCGAACGAATCACGCTCGGATTGATCGGACTGGGATCGCGGGGATTCAACCTGCTCGAAGAGTTCCTCGGTCACCGAGATGCCCAGGTCGTCGCGGTTTGCGATGTTGATTCATTTCACTATCGTGATAATCCGTGGGGCAAGGGGAAAGCATTTGGTCGCGAGCCCGCGCAGCAGGTGGTCGACAAACACTACGCCAGAGAAAAGTCGGGGACGACCGAGCGTGCGGTGAGCGTGTATAGCGATTTTCGCGAAGTCTGTGCTCGTGAGGATATTGATGCTATCGTCGTCGCCACACCCGATCATTGGCACGCACTATGTACGCTAACCGCATTGCGCGCCGGCAAGGACGTTTACTGCGAAAAACCCGTCACGCACCTCTTTCACGAAGGCCAGGCGGTCTATCGCGAAGTCGCCTCGCGTAACGCAGTCTTTCAAACCGGTTCGCAACAGCGCTCGGAAGCCGTCTTTCGCCATGCAGTGGAACTCGTCATCAATGGGCACATTGGCAAAGTTCAACGCGTCGAAGTTGGGCTGCCGCCCGGTTACGACAAGCCGCAGGGCGATGCGACCGTGCAACCGGCTCCCCAGTCGATTGACTATGACATGTGGTGCGGCCCTGCGCCGGTGCTTCCTTACATGCGAGCAAGGCACCATCGTTGGTGGCGAGGGCATCGAGCTTATGGCGGCGGCGTTCTGATGGATTGGATCGGCCACCACAACGACATCACACATTGGGCTCTTGGAATGGATCAAAGTGGCCCGAGCAAGATCGAAGCGGTCGGTTGGACGTTTCCTGCGACTTCCGTTTACAACACACCACATCAATACGAGATTCTATGCGAGTACGAGACTGGCGTAACAACATCGATTGCGAGTCGTCACGCGATTGGATCAAGGATCATTGGTGACGAAGGATGGTTATACGTCCAACGCGGTAAGCTAGAGGCTTCCGATTCACGCTTAGCCAAGCTCGATTTCGATTGCGGGCCAAAACGGGTTTATCACTCTGACAATCACACACGCAACTTCTTGGATTGCATTCGTACCAGAAGGGCCTGCATCGCCCCCGCCGAGACTGCGCATCGCAGTATCACACCAGGCCACCTCGGATATGTTTCGCACACACTTGGGCGCTCCTTGCAATGGGACGCGGCGATCGAACGGGTGATCGGTGATGATGAAGCGAACCAACTGTTAACATCCGTGGACTACCGAGCTCCGTGGCGTATTTGACTTCGCAGGTTCTGGGAGTCGTTCGCTCGAACGCCAAAGTCACGTCCCAAATGCTCATTGGGAATCCAATTGAAAAGTACTTTGCTCCTCGTAAAACGGTCGTGATATCGTTCAGGGAGCGCGTTTCATGCGGTCGCGGCAGGCGAGGTCGCTCGGAGTAGAATGATCAGCAGGTCGTAGTTGGCATCGATAGCGATCGTTCCGAACGGCGACGTTCGACGATGCGTGCAATTGCCACCGCATCGTCGACGACATGTGGATCATCAAGATTGATTGAGGGATGACTCGACCTGAAAGCTTCGGTGATCCTCGCACCCGTTCACGCGGAGCCATCGGCGACGGTCTTGAGCATCGCTCGTGAAATAACTGACGGTTTTCCGACGCAGGATAGGCTTCCAGCGCTTCCAGCCTGTCGAATTGCTGCTGACACGCTGGAAGCCTATCCCACTAATTACGCGAGCGTTGCTTAGCAGGATTTGCGATTTGCGAACTCTCTGGGAAGTACCTTGCGGTTTCTTGACGACAATTTGGCAAGCTTGACGTTCTTCGTCTGAGATGCGGACGATATATTTCTTTTGCCTGGAAACTTCCGTGTTGACGGATGTGTCCGCGAAATCAATCAAATCGACCAATCCCACATTTTAGACTGGACGACGCTGTAGACGTTCTCCCCGCATCAGAATGTTCCACCGCATTGAGAGAGTTTTCAATACCCGCGTGGACGAGACGATGAGTGTATTGAACGACATCTTCCAAAGGCAGGCTTAGCATGAGGGGCGTAACCTCATGCGGTTCGATGGTGCAAACTGATTGCGAAGGCATGAACTTCAAACAGGAACAAGTGGACGAACTCTATCGAACACACTCGCGACGCGTCTTTGCGTCGCTGGTTCGGCTACTGCGAGATTTCGACTTAGCCGAGGAAGCGATGCAGGAAGCGTTTACAGCGGCGATTGCACAGTGGGAAACAGACGGCGTTCCCGCCAATCCTCGAACTTGGCTCGTCTCGACAGGACGATTCAAGGCAATCGACATCATCCGCCGCCGTAAGAAGTCGCGGGAGATTGGCCCGGATGTCGCGCGGCGAATGCAGGACGTTTGTGAAGCTAACGACGAACGTGCTGCAACGGAAATCGAAGACGACCAGTTGCGGTTGATCTTCACTTGCTGCCACCCGGCGATTGACCCGACGGTGCAAGTACCGCTAACGCTGCGGGAGGTCTGCGGGTTGACAACCGAAGAGATTGCGAAGGCATTTTCACCGCCCCAGCGACAATGGCCCAGCGGATCGTGCGTGGCAAGGCAAAGATTCGAGACGCGGGCATTCCGTTCGTCATTCCCGGTTTAAGCGATTTGCCTAAGCGACTCGATGGCGTGCTGTCAGTAATCTACCTGATCTTCAATGAAGGCTACTCGGCCTCGAGCGGTGGTTCAATGATTCGAAGGGATTTGTCGGATGAGGCAATGCGTTTGTGTCGGCAATTGCTGGAGTTGCATCATGACGCGGAAGTGATGGGCCTGCTGGCGTTGATGCTGCTGCATGAGTCGCGACGCACGTCGCGAGTGTCGGAAGACGGTGATATTGTGTTGCTCGAAGATCAGGATCGCACGCGGTGGGATCAGCGACTAATCGCCGAAGGACGATCACTCGTCGAACGTTCATTGGCATCGAAACGATTCGGCGTCTACACATTGCAAGCCGCTATTTCCGCAGTTCATGCAGAGGCCGCGAGGGCAGATGAAACGGACTGGAATCAGATCGTGGCGTTGTACACGGTTTTGATGGAAGCCGATCCATCACCGGTAGTGGAACTCAATCGAGCCGTCGCGATCGCAATGCGAGACGGGCCGAACGTGGGGCTTGTGTTGATTGACGCTTTGATCGGTCGTGGCGAGTTGTCGACGTACCACCTCGCCCATGCGGCTCGCGGCGAGTTGTTGAGGCGAGCGGGCAACAATGAAGCTGCTGCAGATGCGTTTAGGCAGGCGTTGAGTCTTGCCAAGCAAGAACCTGAGCGACGTTTTCTTAAGAAAAAGCTCGACAGTCTGTGCGGAAAATGAAGCTTCAGAAAGTGTTAACGGAAACTACAGAAGTTTTTGGGCGTCGCTGTCGAATCCTGCAGATGCCGTTCGACTAGTTGAAAAGTGGAGCGGGAGGTGCTCCGAGATTTCTGGAAATTTACCGGAGTTGGACGATGAAATTTGTTTGCCTGGGGTATATCGACGAAGGGAAATGGGATTCGCTGCCGGAAGCCGAAGGTCAGCATTTGATGGAAGCGTGTTTTCGGTACGATGATGAGCTGCGCAAAGGGGGCCATTTTCTGGGCGGTGAGGCACTCGATTCGGCTCGCAATGCTGTCACGCTGCGGATGAAGAACGGACAAGTTGCCATGACCGATGGTCCCTACGCTGAAACGAAGGAAGTGCTTGGCGGCATTCTTTTGCTAGAAGCCCGAGATGTGAAGCACGCCATTTCTCTGATGTCGAAGCATCCGGGAGTGAAGATGGGGCCGTTTGAAATCCGTCCCGCTGACGAACAGATCAACAAATTGATTGCGGCTCGCGATGCCGCAGTTGCCCAAACGGAGCATTGATAAATGACAAAAACAGCGAAGAACACGATTTGCCTTTGGTACGATGGCGACGCCGAGGAGGCGGCGCGATTCTACGCCGAGACCTTTCCGGATTCTTCCGTCGGCGAGGTGCATCGAGCGCCAGGCGACTTTCCGTCGGGGAAGAAGGGAGATGTACTGACCGTCGAGTTCACGGTACTGGGCATTCCTTGCATCGGACTCAACGGCGGCCCCGGTATCGAGCACAATATGGCGTTCTCGTTTCAAGTCGCGACCGCCGACCAAGCTGAAACAGATCGCTACTGGAACGCCATCGTCAGCAATGGCGGCGAAGAGAGCCAGTGTGGGTGGTGCAAAGACAAATGGGGCGTCTCGTGGCAAATCACGCCCGTCGTCCTGACGAAAGGCTATACCGATCCCGATCCAGGCGTCGCCAAACGAGTCTTCGATGCGATGATGACGATGCAAAAGATCGACGTCTCTGCTATCGAGGCGGCGGTTCGCGGTTGAACTAAAAGAACTTGTTTTTTAAGGACAAACGAAATGACGAAAAAGATTTTCGTGAACTTTCCGGTCATCGACCTCAAGGCGTCGATGGCGTTTTACGAGGCGCTCGGCTTCGAGAACAATCCGCAGTTCACCGATGAAACCGCAGCGTGCATGGTGTGGAGCGAAGCGATTCACGTCATGCTGTTGACACACGACAAGTGGCGGACCTTCACCGATCGTCCGATACCGCCAGCAACGTCGAGCGAAGTGTCGCTGTGCATCTCCTGCGACAGTCGCGAGGCAGTCGATGAGATGACCAAACTAGCCGAGCAGCACGGAGGAACCGCCGACATCAACCCGGCGCAAGACCACGGCTTTATGTACGGGCGAAGTTTTATCGACCCGGATGGTCACGTTTGGGAGCCGATGTGGATGGACTTCGCTGCATTTCCCCCAGCTGATTCCGCAAGCTAAGAAAGGCAATTTCATGAAGTACATGCTGCTGATTTACGGTGCGGAGGATTGCTGGACCGAGGACGAGCGCAAGGACTGCATGCTCAAGTCAATGGCGATCTGTGACGAACTCGAGAAGGAGGGCAAATGGATCGCATCGTCGCCACTTCGTTCTGTGTCGACTGCAACCAGCGTTCGCGTGCGTGACGGCAAACGCCAAATCACCGACGGCCCGTTCGCCGAAACAACCGAACAACTCGGTGGCTACTACATTATTGACGTGGACAACCTTGACGAAGCAATCGCGATCGCCGAGCGAATTCCGCCTGCCAAGAAAGGCACTGTCGAGATTCGCCCAATTGAAACGCTGCCGGAACCTCTATCCAATTCACAAGCTTAATCCTCAAGGAATCGCAAACATGGATCGCAATCCTGTCGGCTGGTTTGAAATCTACGTTCAAGACCTCGAACGAGCGAAGAAGTTTTACGAGACGGTGCTTGAGAAGCCGCTAACGAAATTGGAATCACCCTCACCCGAACTCGAATTGATCGCGTTCCCGATGGAGATGGAGGCTGGTGGAGCTTCCGGTGCACTCGTGAAAATGGATGGATTCCCGTCGGGCGGAAACAGTACGTTGGTCTATTTCTCATGCGAAGACTGTGCGACCGAGGCATCGCGAGTCGAATCGGCTGGCGGCAGGATTCAGAAACCGAAAGTGTCGATTGGCCAGTATGGCTTCATGGCGTTGGCTGTCGACACCGAAGGCAACATGTTCGGCTTGCACTCACTGAAGTAGGAAGACACTGTGCAGACGCAACAACGAATCACACCCTTCCTTTCGCACGTCGATCGGGCTGAAGAGGCGGCGACATTTTACGTTTCGGTGCTGACCGATTCGAAGATACCTAGGAAGGTTAGAAGCCAGGCCATCGCACCTTGAATGGATCTCATTCTAGACGCACTCTCGCCTCGGCGGCGCGATGGTTCAGTTCGCCGTGCCTCGTGTCGATTCAGCCGGAGTCGATCGCGATCTACCGCCCCATCGAACTCAACTTGGTGGGTGGAACTCCGTAAACGCGTTTAAAGGATCGCGAAAACTGGAAGGCGTCTGCGAACTGTAATCTCTGAGCAACTTCTTTGACGAGCAGGCCTTCATTCATGAGCAGTCCCGCTGCGTAGTTCATCTTGCGACGCATCAAAAACTGGTAGGCACCGCAGTCAGAGAATCGTCCGAACAAACGCGACAGATAAACCGGTGTAATATCGCACTGGTGGGCAACCTCCTGAACTGTGTAAAGGTGAAGGAAGTGCTCGTCGACGTGGCGGCGAACACGTTCGTAGGTCGTGTATGCCTTGGGCATCTCGCTACCCTCGGGTAGCTTCAGTTGCTGAATCTTCAGGAACAACAATTGCGTCAGTGATTCACAAATCGACGCGACCATTGGGCCGTTATCACTTGCATCCCGGATCAGCATCTCGAACACGTCAGTCAGTTCATGCAGTCCGCCCACTCCGATTGCTGAATACTTCTTAACGCCCGTTGTCAGCCCTGCTGCACGCAGTAAGTTCGCCGCCCTTGTGCCGACGAAATCGAGATAGTACTTCCGCATGCCATGGTCGGCACGATTCCGAATCGCGTGCGGAGTCCGAGGTCCGTAAGCAAACACCGAACCTGCGGATAATGCGTGCTGCCGTCCGTTGATCGTGAGTAAGCCTTCGCCTTCAGCAACGACTTCAACGGCATAGTACGGGAAGTCCGGCCGGTCGACGAAGTACTCGGGGCGCATCCGCTCGACTCCGCCGCAAACAACTTCCAGCGGCGAACGTCGATTTGGAGCAAGGTTTAGGAAAAAGCGACGAGCTTCCGTAACTTGCCGAGAAACGAAGTCAGGAAGAGCGTCGGATGCTTTCTGCGGGATCATTTCATCAGGTTAATTATTGACATGCAAATGTAAAGTCTCGCTATTCGGTTCTGTACTTGCTGAGACGACGATACATCGAGATGTTCGCGAAGTTCGGCCAACATCGGAACACATGCCGGGTTGCCAACCTGTTAGAGTGATGGCTTCCTGACGCGAGCCACCGGGGCGGTTACTCCAATTTCGTTCCTCGGACGAGATTGTCGGTCCGATGGCGGATGGGTTCTACCGGCCTTGGAGTGACGCTCGACACAGGCTCAATTATTATCGACCAAAGAGATAGCCAGCCAGGAGAAACCTGAAATGCGAATATTGCTGTTACTTGCCACGGTCCTGACAAGTTCGACCGTGACTGCTGCGGAGCGGCCTAACATTCTTTACATCATGTCCGACGACCATGCGGCTCATGCCATCTCGGCGTACCGCAGTCGACTGGCAGAAATCGCCCCGACGCCGAACATCGATCGGCTGGCAAGGGAAGGGGCGCTGTTTAGCAACGCCTTCTGCACGAACTCGATCTGTTCGCCGTCGCGGGCATGTGTGCTCACCGGTCAGTACAACCACATCAACGGGGCGTTCGATCTTGCCGGCGAAGTCGAACCTGGAAAGCAGATGCTCGCAATTCAAATGCGGCAGGCCGGTTATCAGACGGCGATGATTGGCAAGTGGCATCTCAAGGCGGAACCGGCGGACTTCGATTACTACTGCGTGTTGCCTGGGCAGGGCGAGTATCACAACCCGACGTTTTGCGTTCGCGGAGACAAACCGTGGGGCAAGAATACGATCAAGTTTGACGGAAAGCATGTTACGGATGCGATCACGGATCTGACGCTGAATTGGTTGAAGGACGAATGGGATCAGGACAGCCCGTTTTTCCTGATGCACCATTACAAGGCTCCGCATGATTATTTTGATAACGCGCCACGCTACGAGTCTTATCTTGCGGGCGTCGATATTCCGGAACCGGATACGCTATGGAAACGCGACGCAAAGTTCGGGTCGATTGCAACTCGTGGTGCGGACGATGAACTGATCCCGCACATTGGCACGTCGATTGGCTCGCGCAATCCGAGGCGGTCGTACTTGCTCGATCTGCCGAAAATGTATCCGGCCGAGTTTCCCGAAAACTACGACGCGGCTGACTACAGCGATGAAGAGAATACACGACTTGCCTACAACGCTTACCTGAGGAAGTTCCTGCGTTGCGTGAAGGGCATCGACGACAACCTCGGGCGGCTGTTCCAACATTTGGAGGACACTGGTCAGCTTGATAACACGGTTATTATTTATACGGGCGATCAGGGCTTTATGCTGGGCGAGCACGATTACCAGGACAAACGCTGGATGTATGACGAGTCGCAACGCATGCCGTTTCTTGTTCGTTATCCAAAGACCGTCAAGGCGGGGCAGCGAGTTGACACGATTGTCGAGAACGTCGATTACGGTCCGACGATGCTCGACTTTGCTGGGGCCGAAACACCGGACTCCGTACAAGGTCGTTCGTTCAAATCGTTGTTGGAATCGGGCCGCGAACCAGACGACTGGAAGCAGGAAGCCTACTACCGCTACTGGATGCACATGGCTCATCACGACAACCCGGCTCACGTTGGCATCCGAACGAAGACCCACAAATTGATCTACTATTACGGCTGCAACTACGACGGCGGATATCAGACGCCGCCGGGTTGGGAGTTGTACGATCTGGTCAACGATCCGCACGAGACGCGAAACCTGTTCCACGAACCGGCTCAGGCAGAGTTGGTCGCCGATCTGAAGCAGCGTTTGGCGGAGACCCGCAAGCGAGTTGGCGACGATGGCAGCCACTTTCCCGAATGCGAAGCAATCGTCCAGGAATTCTGGGACTACGACGAAGCGGGTCAAGCGAAAGCTCGTGAGATTTCGCACCAATACCTTAAGCGACGATTGTCGGAGCTGAAGGCCGGTAAGAATTCGATTCAGACGTGGAAAGGGCGGTTTGAGGAGTGAGAGCTCGCACTGTTTTCTTCACGCTTGCTGTATTGACGACCGCGAATCGTGCATGCTCCGAAGGCATCGATGTCAATCGTAATGTCCGACCGATCCTGTCGGACAAATGTTATTTTTGTCACGGCCCTGACCGGAGTACTCAGGAGACCGACTTGCGACTCGACTCACGCGAAGCGGCAGCGGAAGTGATCGAGCCCGGTGAGTTGATCAGCCGTATCCTGAGCGACGATCCGGATGTGCGCGTACGCACAGGGAGTCTTGACGAAAGACAGCTATGGACGCGATCACCATCTGCGTTGCTTTACGATATGGATGGCCGGAGGCGGAGTTAAGCCAGGAATGACTTACGGATCAACGGACGAGTTTGGCGACAACATCGCCGAGAACGGCGTAGACGTGCATGACTTCAATGCGACCATCCTGCATCTGATGGGCATCGACCACGAACGCCTGACGCACAAATATCAGGGCCGACGAGTCCGTCTGCCAGACGTACACGGACAAGTTGTGAAAGACATTCTTGCCTAGTGCTGCGTTTCAGCTTGATTTGAGGATTAGCCGTTTTGGCGTTAGCCACGGTTCCTTCGCAACAACCGGGGCTAACGCCCAAACGGCTGGGGTCGTCTATCCTAATTTGTAGTCACAGGACACCAGCAAGCCATCCACTCCTATTTCAAGGTGTTGAGTCGCCCTGGTTTTGGTGCGAGTTGTCAGTTGACCGGCCTCCAAAGCGACCCAATTGTCGGCCAGCAGTTGCAGAGTCCACCGACCATAGCCGGTGGGCGACTTGCCCAGTCGCATGGCGATGCACGAAATCTCTCATGTGCAAGCGTCTCGCACGATCGTCCCGATCAAGACGGCACCGATCACTAGCAACAAATAAAAGATATAGCGAGAGAACTTCGCACCTTCAAACCGCCGGTTGATCTCTCGTCCTACGAACGCTGCCAAGACCAGGAACGGAATCGCAACAATGAAACTCTTGACGACCAACGGAGTCCAAAGTTTGTTGGCCGAATGGAAGCCGGCAACTACCAAGCTCGTCGGGAAGAAGACGGCTTGCAACGTGATCCGGAACCGCTGCGGCGGCCAATGTCGGAGTGTGCCAAAGATCACCATCGGGGGACCGATCGTGTTATAAGCTCCACCCAGGATCCCCGCGACGAATCCAAACCCGATTCCTGGCACGTTGCTTTCCAGTTTCGTCATCCTCGGCCGCGTCAAGTTATAGACGGCGAATGAGATGACCAGTGCAGCTAACACCAGTTTAACGGCTGACTCGGGGACGTTCACCAGCACGTAAACGCCCAGCGGAATTCCGAGCAATGCGCCCGCCAGCATATACCCGGCCGCCGACCACTCGATGTTCTTCCACTTCGTACTTAGCAGGATCACGACGGCGTTGAAGATCGACGTCAAGGCCACCGTCGCGGCCGCGTCTTTGACGCCGATGACCATCGAGAGGAGTGGCATGGCGACGAGCGCCTCGCCGAACCCGAACGAAGACCGCGTCAGGCACGCCACGAACAGGATGGCAACGGTCGCGACAATCTCGGTATCAATCAACTTGCGTCGCCTTGGGCTTCGTGCCGTTCGTCCGGTATCACTTCAGGTTTAGCCCTCGATTGTTGCGTTCTACTCCAACTCCGTCCAGTCGTCACATTCCATACACGCGGGACATCCAACCGCCTTTCCCTAACACTATCGCTTTTCCCAATGCGGAGAGTTTACCAAACGACCGTCCGTGACCGATATCTCAACGGTGTGTTGCCCTCCTTTCCCAATGAACACTCGCTCCGGAAATCCATCATGCTCACTTGTGAAGCAACTTTAGAAGAACGAATTGGTTCTGCTGCCGATATCAGCCCCTACCTCATGGGCTCGAACATTTCGATCGAACCGGAATCACGTCGCGTCGTTGTTCGCGGCGTGGTGAATTCCTATTACGAGAAGCAGATGGCTCAAGAGACACTGCTTCGCGTTGATGGGGTCGAGTCGGTCGACAATCACCTGGAAGTACTGCGCCGCCGTTGTCGCTAGACGCAAGTCAGATGAGCCCAAGTGACTACGAAGGATCTTACTCGTGAATCAGCGTAACTCCCCGCGACTATTGCCGGGCCCCACGACAACAATAGTGACCTTGCGGAAACGCAACAGCGCAGAGACTCTGAGCGGCTCGTTGTTGGATCAGTCCGACGAAGGCGTCGCCATTCAACTGGGGCGACGCTGTCAAGTCAATGCAGGTGAATGCGTTGAGTTGCTCGTCGGCGATACATGGGAATCCGCCATCGTGACCAGCACCAAGCGGCAAGGAATCTCGCACCGCGTCGGCCTGCGATGGGTGGCCGCGTCGAATACTGCGAGTGCCGTTCAGGAACTGACGCGTTAAAGATGCTTCACAAACTAGTCGCGACGCAACGAGAAGGCCGTGTAGTGAATGCCTGTCTCGTCGTCGGTGACCAATGCGCCGCCCGGTGCCAAGTATCTCGCCAACACCGCAAACGGCGGTAATGGATTGTTGGTCAGCGCTCCGTTCAACGCACGAAACGCGCGGTTATTCTCGGAGGCTGCGGCGAGTCGGGATTGGGTCGCACTCGCCGTCGCAAGTTCGTACAGCGTTCGGAAGCCTTCTTCGGGGCGATTGAAGGAAATCATACCGGCCTTCGTCTCGCCTTGCTGACGCTGGATTTTGTTTGCAATCAATTTGTAGTCCAACTCGTTCGCCAGTGAAAGCGACGCATCGCTCTTCGTCATCACAACTTGCTCGAACAGCTTCTCGTTATCGGTCAGGAGGAAGTAATCACCCAGAATTGCCAAGCAAGGCGTCGGCACTCGCATGATCTCGGGATCCTGCTGGCCACCATTGCGGCGTCGGCCCGGTGACGGTGCCGAGTAATAGGTTGCACCGCCGTAGGTCTTGCGCTCTAGAGTTTGCGGAAACTTGGCGGCGATTCGGTCGAGTGTGCCGCGCGCTTGATCGGGATCCTTCAGCTTAAAGCCAATCAAGTTCGACTGACTATTAAGCCTTGCGGGTCGCTGCATCCACTGCACAAGCGTCGCACGGCCTTCTAGTCCATCAATGAACTCTTTCTCGAGGTCTAGCCCAAGTCCATCTTGAAGTCGCTTAACGACCTGATTCTCCCAGGCATCTTCGCCACGAAATGTGTCGTATAAACGAGTCAACTCGTCGTAAGTTTTGTCGACATTCCAATTCAACGACGCGTAGCTTGCCGCGTCCTTCGGAACCCACGGCTCGGGCGTTACTTCACCGGCCTCAAACGCGATCATTTTCAAGACACCGTTGCGAGGGTTCTCGAGCATCGCGTGGATGTGAAAGATCCCATCGAACTCGTCCGTTGCCAGAATCAGGCTGCCTCCGACTGCCTTGACACCGTCGAGACCAAGTCCACTGAGCAAGGAGATTCCGGCTTGCGCCGAGAAGTTGCCTCGGGTCACACGCTTTGCCAGGGAGAAAGGATCGACATACCAAGTGATCTGAGGCGGCTCTTCCTTGAATCCGACGGATCGCTTCATGATCGCCGTGAAAGTGCGATTGTCGGCGAGGCTGTTCACTTCGTCTCCGTCCCAAACAGCCAGTATTTGAGCGAGAACTTCTTCGTCACTGCTCACGCCGATCACTTCGTCTCGAACAAAGTAGGCGACGCGTCGCTGCCGATCACCGGGCATGGTCTGAATGACGATCTCGGTCTTGTCGACTAACTTCGTGGTACGAGTCGCACCTTGCGTGGCCAGCGCCGTCTCGGCACTCTCAATCACCTGCTCTGCCGCAAACAGATGATCGCCAACGTCGAAGAAAGCAACGACTTGAGGCGGACCTTGCTCGGCAGCGACCAGAGCGAGACACAATTCACCTTGCGGAATCGCCAACAATTCATGCAGCGGAACGCCAACACGTTCCTCAACGATTTGAAAGGCTTCGGCGGCAGAACTGTATAAATCGCTAACAAACGGCTTGACCTGCTCATCAGCCGCGATTCGCCCCGTCGCAGTGTCGCGGAACTTTTCTACCAGTTCGGGAACGTTCGCGACGCGGAGGTACGCCAACGTCTCGGCGGGGAGCAAGTGCGGAGCACCGGGGCGTTCTGCTTCCTCGGCAAATGCGGTGTTTAGGATTGAACAGCCCAGGGCGGTAGCCAACGCAATCGATCGCAGCATTTTCACGAAACAGACTCCCAGAATCCCACCTCTAGAAACGCCCTGCCCAGGCAACGCCTGGACCGACGAACGTTATACATTACCCGCCTGCCCGTTGGTGAGTTTCAGTGGGATTTTGGCGGCGTTGGCGGGAGAGTACGCAGTTTCGGGCTATCGCGAAAGCTGACTAAGAATCGCGGCCTCGATTTGCCTTTGGTTTTGCAGATGCGCGGCGACGATGGTCCCCGATTTGTCGAGCAGAAACGTTTGGGGTATCGATCGGACGCCGTAGTGTTTGGCGATCGCATTTTCCCAGGATTCGTTACCTGGAAAGCTCGAGAACATCTGTGGCCACGGGAGCTGATTCTCGTTGACGAACTCGGCCAGTTTGTGGCGATCCGTATCCAAGCTGACACCGACGATTTCCAATCCTTCGTCGTGGAATCGCTCGTAGTAGTCTTTGATGTACGGCGTTTCCTTGACGCAGGCTGGACACCAGGTCGCCCAAAACACGACCAGCACGGGCTTGCCTCGCATTGATGTCAGATCGAATCGCCTGCCTCGCAACGTAGGGCTGGTAAATTGCATCGTGGTACCCGGCAAGCCTGGATTCGCTGCTTGAATCCGGTGGATCTCTTCTTCCAGTCTCGATACATCGCTTCGCGAGGAGCACAATGTAAGCCCTTGGGTTGCCAAGCCAATTGCTGCACCAATCTGCTTCTCGTTTTCCAGACGCTCGATCGTAGTCAAGTACAGCTGCACGTTCATCTCGCAATCGGGATGGGAGATCACATGCTGGCCAAGCGCCACGCCAATCTTTGAATTGGTCTTTGTTTGAGTAAGATACTCCGAAACGAAACGTTGGACGGATGCGCTCGCAGCCGTCTGACTGTCGAACTCCGCCTTATACAGCTCGCGATAAAAGCTGTCGCGGCGATCGGAATACACGGAAGGGTGATAGCTGGCTCCGATCGAAAGCGCGGTCAACTTGGCGTCGCGAGCAGCGTGAAGCTGCGCGTCGGAGTTGGAGTTCTTCTCGTACTTTGCAATCAAATGTTCCATTCTTTGGAGCAGTTCGTCAATGGCTTCCTTCGAGAGCGTCTCGCTGTTAGCGGCGGCTCGCTCGCGCAACTCGTACAGATCGTGCCACACTGCGTCCAGCGGATCCATCGCGGGGGTCTGATCGAATTCCTGCACCTCTTGTTGGGGAGCCAGACCGGTGTACCACGCATTCTCTAGCTCTGTGTTGTCGACCGCCGCTTCGTCAACGAACCGGGCATCGGGCCGCGAAAAACCGGCTGTCAGAATTGCCGTGGCAACTTCGCGGCGATCGCAGGACGCAGCAGTTAACAAACAGCACGAGAACCAGATTACCAAGGCTCGCTTCATCTCGTTACTTCCATCATGATCGCGATTATCGGGCATTACGTCCCTCTCGACGGAGGAGTGTCCTTGGGAAGTCTAGGTCACGGAATGACTGTGCCGAATTCAGTTCGAAGCTGGGGTAGTGGTAGACTTTGCCGTAAGTCGGGCACTCCTGCCCGACAAAATCCGGCCAAGGGTGGCCGTCCTATCTTTCCGGAATTTCAAACTCTACCACTAGCGAAGCTGGCATGAGTTGGCCAGAGCGAAGTGGTCGGTTAAACTTCGGCACCGTTCTAAACTCCAGGGTAAAGCACCCATGAACAGAATGATTCTGCCTCTATTCTTGCTCTTGCTTTCAGCTGCGTCCTTCGCTGCCGATATGCCTAACATCGTTTTCATTTGTGCTGACGATCTCGGATGGGGAGACGTGGGCTATCACGGCAGCGAGATTCAGACGCCCAACATCGATCGACTCGCCCAGCGTGGGACGCAACTCGACCAGTTCTATGTCCAGCCCGTATGCTCACCGACTCGCGCCAGCTTGATGACCGGGCGTTACCCCATGCGGTATGGATTGCAGTGCGGTGTCGTCCGACCGTGGGCTCGGTATGGCTTACCACTCGACGAACAAACGCTGCCAGCCGTGCTACGTGATGGCGGCTATATTACCGCGATCTGCGGAAAGTGGCATCTGGGGCACGCTGCGGCAGAGTACCTGCCATCGCGACGTGGATTTTCGCATCAATATGGGCACTACAACGGAGCACTCGACTACTTCACACACGCCCGCGATGGTGGACATGATTGGCACCGCAATGACAAGGCATTGCATGAGGAGGGATATACGACCGATCTGATTGGGCGCGAAGCAGCCCAGATACTCGCGTTGCACGACAAGAGCAAGCCGCTGTTCCTTTATGTCCCGTTCAACGCGCCACACACGCCGCTACAAGCCCCCGATGAATCGATCGCAAAGTATGCGAGCATGACGAATAGGCAGCGACGCACCTACGCGGCGATGGTAGATCGTATGGATCAGGCCGTTGGCGTGATCGTCGCCGCGTTGGAGCAGCATTTTCCGGCTAATCGAACCTTGGTCTTTTTCTGTTCCGACAATGGCGGGATTCCAAGTCTGGGTTCGAATGGTGAACTGCGTGATGGCAAAGCAACGTTGTACGAGGGTGGCGTTCGGGTGCCAGCCATTGCAGTCTGGGATGGCGTCCTGACGCCAGGTAAGCACGTGAACGAACCGCTGCACATCGTCGACATCTACCCCACTGTCCTTGGGCTCACCGGCATTGCACCGCGACAGGACAAGCCGCTCGACGGTCGCGACGCTTGGCCGACCATCGCCCACGACCGACCTTCGCCACATGAGTTTATCTTGCACAATGTGACTCCGTTTCACGGTGCAATCCGCGTTGGCGATTGGAAGCTAATTCACAACGGCCACGTCGGGGCCAACGAGACGACTGCGCCCGCGAACGAGAAGTGGGAGTTGTATAATATTCGCGACGACATCTCTGAGACGAAGGATCTTAAAGAACAGGAGCACGCCGCATTTCAACGACTTCAGCAACAACTCACGCAACTTTCTCGGGAAGCATCGCCCGCCAACATCCCACCGAACCGAGCACCCAATATGTTCCGAGTGCCTAAAGTCTGGGGTGAGTTTGAATAGCATCGGGTATTCGACAAATATATTGGTCGCTTCGAACTCGACCGTGTACCGATTCCGATGCTGAGACTGGCTTTACTTTTTCGGGGCGTCCGTTTATCAACGTGCCTGAACTGGCTGACGCAATTGGCGTCGCTTTCAGCTTGCCGTTAATCGAAGAAACTTCCGAGCACACTTACGAAAGTTGGAGTTATGGAACTGCTGATTGCCCTGGTCGCACTCGCCGCGATGGAGATCGTACTCGGCATCGACAACATCGTGTTTATCGCCATCGTGACCAGTCGCCTGCCGATGGAGCAACAGCCCAAGGCTCGAAAAATCGGTTTGCTGATGGCGATGGTGATGCGAATCGCGTTGCTATTCACACTTTCACTGATTCTCCAGGCTGACGAACCATTCTACGACCTCGCCGATCTCGGATTCCCGAAAGCGGAGTGGATCGCGGAGGCGGAAGCCGAAATCGCGGCCCTGCCTGCCGCTGACAGCCAAGAAGCCCACGATTCGCACGCGAAACGATTCGAACTCACGATGTGGATACACACCATTGAGGAGATGGCTGGTGTTTCCTGGAAAGATATCATTCTTCTAGCTGGCGGTCTGTTTCTGATCCAGAGCAGCGTCCGAGAAATCCACGAAGCATTTCATGGCAAGTCGGCGAGTCATTCGTCCCAGGCGGTGACGACTTTTGGTGCCGCAATTGTGACAATTACCGGCATGGACATCGTTTTCTCGATCGACTCGGTCATCACGGCAGTCGGCATGGTCGAGGCGGAAGGGGAAAACTACTTGAAAGGGCTGAGCGTCATGGTTACGGCAATCGTCCTGGCCGTCGCCGTAATGATGATTTTTGCCGAGCCGGTCAGCAAATTCGTCTCTGATCACCCGACGCTCAAGATGCTGGCCCTGTCGTTTTTGATTCTGATTGGCGTTATGCTGGTCGCCGAAGGCATCGGAACGCATTTCAACAAGGGTTACATCTACTTTGCGATGGCCTTCGCGATTGCGGTCGAGATCCTGAATTTGAGGTTGAGGCATGGGGAGGGCAGGAAAAGTCGGCCTGATCGCGCAGATTCGTCGAGCTAACTAGGACGTCGAGGAAAAAGCCCCCGCTTTGAGCGATATCGGCCCCGTGCAATCAGTCGCGGATTCGTTTATGATGGCACGGACATCGCTCGACTTATCATGAGTCGATGCGTCAGAGGAACGGAAGAATCTTTTCAAGCAGGATCATAGACGATGCGCGTGCTCGTAGGCTGGGACGACGAGATCGAAGCCGAAACGCTGAATTTGATTCTTGATGTCGACGAGGTCGAAATCGAGATCGCTACCGATGCGGCTGAATTTCTCAGATTGGCGACCGAGAAAAAATGGGATGTCGTGCTCATGGCGACGAATTTTCCCAATGAGGAAGAGTCCCTCGACGTTTTCCTACAGGTTCAGGAAGCCCAAGCCAACATTCCGACGATCGGCGTGTGGAAGCAAGGCGAGTTTACGAATCTTGCCAAATTTATCTCTAACGGTTTGCACTCGCATCTGATGCGAGACGCCGAAGGCGACTATATTTTCTTGCTTCCTTCGATGATTGAGGCAGCTCAAGCGGCGGTCATCGCGCAACGTTCGCGGATGCTCGCCGAGCGATTGACCGAAGAAGTCGATTCCGTGCGGCGCCTGCAAGAGTCCGTCATTCCTAAGGATTTACCGGCACCTGTGGGCTATGAAGTCGTTGGCCGCTACGAACCGTCGCAAATTCGTGTTTCGGGTGCAAATCCGGTCATTATGGCTGGTGGTGACTACTACGACGCCTTCAATTTGAACGACACCGAGTTGATTCTGCTGGTCGGAGACGCGTCGGGCCACGGCGTCAAGGCGTGCATGTCGATCATGACGATGCACACTTTCATCCGGATGATTCGCGATCAACGATATCCGAACACTGCCGACTTTGTTTCCCAAGTGAACCGTCAGTTGTGTACGAGCGACATTGTTCAAGACGAAGGCGGTTTTATTACGTTGCTGTATTCGACCGTCGACTTGGCGAATCACAAGTTGAAGTGGACTGCGGCGGGTGCTCCCATGCCGATTCTGCTGAACCTGGAAACGAACGAGTGTCACGAATTGGGCGGTGAAGAAGAGGGCGGATTGCCGCTGGCAATCGACGAGGATTGGGAGTACGAAGAAGTTGTCAGCGACATTCCTGAGAACTCGCGTTTGTTGATTTTCACTGATGGACTCGACGAAGCGTTCCCCGCCGATGGCGACATGGAGCACGATCAGTTCGGCATCAAAGGCATCATGAAGTCACTGCAAGAGAGCAGTAAGTTGCCGCTTGCCGACGCGCTTCAGAAGCTCTTTGACGATTCGAACGCCGCAACGGCAGGCAGCGGGCGCCATGATGATACGTCGGTTGTCTTGCTCGAGCGTCGCAAACTGTAGTCTGCGATCGGGCGGAATGTTTTGAGTCCTAGCGTAGTCTGCTCATCTCGCGGACATCAATGCATTCCATCCCCGCACGTCGCGCGGCTTCAATTCCAGGATCGCCATCTTCATAGACGCGGCAGGCCGATGGATGCACGCCGAGTCGGCGCGCGGCCTCGAGAAAGACGTCTGGATCGGGCTTATGCCGCTCGGTGTCTTCCGCCGTGACGATCGTCTCGAACCAATCGAAGATGTTGATCTGTTCTAGCTGTCGGTGAACGATCTCCCGGACCCCTCCACTCGCGACCGCCATCTTTAGTCTGCCGCGATGCTCTTCAGCGATCCGCACAACGGACTCAATCGGCTTTAGAAGATGGATGGAGTTCAGAAACGTCTTTTCTTTGTCCTCGTTAGCGCGTTCAAAGTCCAAGACGATACCTTGTTCGCTAGCGAGCATCGGAATAACGCGACGCGATGGTGTCCCAGAATAGCGGTAGAATCGCTGTTCGTTCAACTCCATACCATATGCCACCAACACCTCGCGCCACGCAACGTAGTGGGCATACATCGAGTCGGTCAGCGTGCCGTCACAGTCGAAGATTAATGCTTGAATCGTCATGGATTAATACCATACTCTAGATGCCCCGCGTTCCAAGGCCAGCAGCCCCGCATTCTTCGCGTTTCGGGCGTCCAAAAACTCAGAGCCCCATGTGATTAGCACGTTCATCATCGTCCTGCCACTCTTGCTGAGTCCCGGCCCCGCGAATCTTGTCACCTTCGCTTTGGCGGCACGTTTCGGGTTTGCCCGCGTTCTTAGCTTTCAACTTGGTATCATTGTCGTCTACTTCATCGTGGCGTTCTTACTGGGACTCGTAACGCACCAACTCGCAGCGTTTGCCCCGTACGGTTTGGCCGTTATTCGGGTGATGGGCGGCTTGTTCATCGTTTACTTGGGTGTTCGACTAGCCTATCGAACGCGTCGGAACCCAAGACGTGCAGGTATACCGGACACGCTTGATACTGGCACAAATTGATGTGGGTGGAAACGGCAGTTGTAGATAACAATCAGTACAGTGCTGGAGAGCCACCCGGTTTTTTGGGAGACGCAAGGATGCGCCGATTTCAATTCACGGACGAAGAACGTCGTGTCATCGCCAAAGAACGCTTTTACCATCCGAATCCCCGCGTCCAGCGGCGGATGGAGATCTTGTGGCTGAAGCAGCATGGCGAAACTCACCAGCGGATTGCTGAATTGGCGGGTGCGTCGCGACGGACGGTGCAACGAGTGTTGGACGTCTTTGCCGAAGGTCGGCTCGAAGCCGTGCGGCAGTTTCATGAGAAAGGTCGCGTCAACGCCTTCGCTCCGCACCGCCAGTCGCTCGAAGAAGAATTCCGCCAGCGGCCTCCCAAGGTCGTTGCGGAGGCTTGCGACCGCATTGAGCAACTCACCGGCGTCCGTCGTCAGAAGACTCAAGTACGGCGATTTCTGCGCGAGACACTGGGGCTTCGTTGGCGGAAGGTCGCAGCGATTCCCGTGCCGCCCAAGAAATCCGTGGAAGAACACGCCGCCACGCAGGCGGATTTTCTTAAAGACAGAGCTTGAACCGCGACTCGCCGAAGCTCAAGCCGGAAAACGAACCGTGTTGTTCGTCGATGCGGCCCATTTCGTGTTGGCGTCGTTTTTGGGTTGGGTCTGGAGTGCGACGCGGCTGTTCGTTCGTGGTGCTTCGGGTCGCCAGAGATACAATGTTCTCGGAGCCGTGAACCCGCTCACGCAGGAACTGATCCGCGTCTGTAATCAGACTTACATCAATAGCCACACGGTCTGCGAGTTGTTGCACAAAATAGCTGCCTTGGGCTTGGCGACGCCGATCACGCTGGTACTCGATAACGCCGCGTATCAGAAGTGCCAGCTTGTCCGACACGTGGCGCAGCAGTTGAACATCGAGTTGTTGTTTCTGCCCTCGTACTCCCCGAACCTAAACCTGATCGAGCGCCTTTGGAAGTTCGTCAAGAAGCAGGCTTTGAATTCGCGCCACCATACGAACTACGCCGACTTCCAAGCCGCGATTGACACTTGCCTCGACCAACTGAACACCACTCACAAACCTGCCGTCGCTTCCTTGCTGACTCTCAAATTCCAGACCTTCAGAATGTGCCATTGCTATCCGCGGAACCCAAGACGTGCAGGTACCGAGGTTCGCGAAAGGCGTTTTATTTCAGTGCTTCAACCCTAAGTATCCGCCCGTCGTGCTAACGGTGTTTGCCAGTCGCCCTGACGAGCCGACGGTAATTACTGCTGGAGTAATTGCAATCGTTGGCGCGATGGGGTTGTTTGTTCACTCGACAGCCGGTTCACTGGTTCGGTATCTATCGCCTTCGGATAAATGGAGTCGCAACTTGGATGTTGGCTTTGGGGTGCTGCTGGCCCTCGTCGGCTTCTGGATTGCCGTCAAGCCGTTCATTTCAAATTGAACGCGTTCGAAGATTAACATTCCCCCACCATTCGTTAGGTACGCTCATCATGCCCGTCCTCGAAGTGTTCTCTGACTATGTCTGACCGTGGTGCTACCTCTGCACCGTGCGTGTAGAACGATTGCGGCAAGTGTACGACATCGAAGTCGTTTACCGCCACTTCCCTTTGCACCCTGACACTCCCCAAAGCGGTTTGTCACTCGATGAGCTATTCGCTGGTCGCAATGTTGACATTCCAGCGGCACAGGCTCGGATGAAAACGCTGATGCGACACGAGGGTTTGCCCTATGGCGAGCGTTCGATGACCTATAACAGCCGACTAGCTCAAGAGTTGGCTGCCTGGGCTGACACGCAACCTAGAGGGAGCGGAATTCATCAGGCACTGTTTCATGCCTACTTTGTCAGCAACCTGAACCTGTCCACTGTTGGCAATTTGATAGGCATCGCAGAGAGGGTTGGGCTCTCACCGGAGAAGTCCAAGGAGGTGCTCGAGCAGCGATTGTTTCGTTCAACTGTGGATGCAGATTGGCAGCGTTCGCGAGACCTCCATATTACTAGCGTACCAACATTCGTGTTGGAGGAACGAGGGCTTGTCGGCGCTCAATCGTATGAACAACTGGAAGAGTTAGTGACGGGTTCGGGGGTCGCGAGACGCACGACTTGAGTCGTTCGGACCATGTCAAAACCGGATTCCAACAAGATCGCTGGCCGAACTGTATGACAACTTCACAAGAAATCGAGACCCGACGCGATGGGTATTTATTTGTCACGAATCCAATGATATTTCGCCAAGCGTACGTGACTTGGTTGACACCGTGAAACGGAGGAATATCATGGACTCCGCGACGTTGGACCCAACTTCTTTCAACTCAGGACGCCTTGCGTCAGGAATGGACCCATGGCCAGTCATCATCGTCTCGATGTTTCCAAAGTTGGCGGCGTTTCTGTGGTGCGGTTCGTTGATCGGCGAATCCTGGACGCCTCAAATATCGAAGAACTCGGGGACGAATTGTTTGCCTTGGTCGAGGCCGATCATCTCAAAAACTTGCTGCTGAACTTTACGGGAGTCGAATTCCTTTCGAGTGCCGCGTTGAATAAGCTGATCATTTTGGACAAGAAGGTGAAGTCGAGCGGTGGCAAGCTTGTCTTGTGCGATCTCCGCCAAGAAATCAAAGAAGTGTTTGCGATCACCCGACTAGACCAGCTTTTCAGCATCTCGAATTCAGAACAAGAAGGTCTGGCCGCATTCTGAATCATAAGGAAATATTGGCTCCCCTAAACGTGTGGGTGTCATTTCGGCGGGATTCTGTTAAAAGTAGTTGTGCCTCGCGGATTGGGGCATTGAGTGTCGATCTAAACAGTGTAAAGTCTTCACTTGTCGAGCCTTTCATCCCGCAATCTAGCGGAGCACCGGTCACCGGGCGTGGCGGGCGAGCCAATCTTGGAGAGTATCGCGATACAGGCGTTGCATTAAACTAATGTCACACGATTGGATTTGCTCGAAAGAATGGAAGACACCCAGTGACACGGGTGACGCTCGTCAGATTCTTGACGAGATTCTGACCAACTTGGGCGAGAATGGGTGGGGCGAAGAGCACACGTTCGGGATCCATCTGGCCGTGGAGGAGGCGTTGATGAACGCCATCAAGCACGGCAACCAGCGTAATCCCGAAAAGTTTGTGACCGTAGAGTTTCACTTCAATGCAAAGATCTTGCAAATCGTCATCGAGGACGAGGGCGACGGTTTCAATCCAAACGACGTCCCCGACCCAACGCTCGAAGAGAATCTCGAATTGCCCTCCGGGCGTGGCCTGATGCTCATGAAGACGTTCATGACGACGGTCGAGTACAACGAAAAGGGCAATCGAGTTTTTATGGAGAAAGATCTCGATGCACCCCCGCCGGAAGATGACGACGACGATGATGACGACGACGAATACCTCTAATTTCGTCACACTTGTCGTTGCGCCTCTGATATTCTCGTGAAGGCATCCGTTGTCGAGACCGATGAGTTGAGCCGTCAGGCGACACATGCATGAGCAATCATTCAGAGTTTTCCCTGGTTCAGTCCGCGTTCGAGCAAGTTCGCGGCGAACTGGCAAAATGCCTGGTCGGCTGTGATGCGCTCGTAGAACAGCTTATGATCGCGCTGCTGGCCGGTGGCCATTGCTTGCTGGAGGCACCTCCCGGCACAGCAAAGACGTTAGCGACGGCGAGTTTCGCGCGAGTGACAGGGCTGACTTTCGATCAAATTCGCAGTACACCCGATCTCACACCGAACGACCTCGTTGGACTGGGGGCACAGCCGAAAGGCCATCTCGAAGTTCCCGGACCGCTATTCGCGAACATAGTCCTAGTCGCCGATGTTGAGCGATTGCCGCCACGCTCCGACGCGTTGATTCAACAAGCGATCCAAGAGCGGCAGGTTGTCTTGGACGGTCGCCGGCACGCTTTGTCGGAACCGTTCATGATCGTCGCGACACAGTATCCGATCCACGACGGACACGAGAACAACGCCGAGCGAACGGTCGCGGACGAATATCATGACGACCGCTTCATGCTCAAAATCAAAATCGCTTACCCCGACGAAGCCGAAGAATTCCAGCTTGCAACAACTTTGTCGACCGGGTCACAAGAACCTCTGGAGCAAGTCGTGGCAATCGATGAATTGCTCACGTTTCGGCAATTGGTTCGACAAGTTGAAGCCACCCCTGAGATCGTGAATTACATTCTCCGACTCGTGCGTTCCACTCGGATACACGAAGGGGAGACACCCGACTTCATTTACGAGTGGGTGGATTTCGGCGCTGGACCACGCGCGACGCATCATCTCACGCTCGCCGCCAAAGTCCGTGCCGCTATTTACGGGCGCGAGCAAGTATCCGGCGACGACGTCCGCGCCGTCGCCCATGCGATCTTGAGGCATCGCATCATCACGAACCGTAACGCCCGCTCCTCTGGGGTGACCGTCGATCGCGTGATCAAACGATTGCTATACGAGGTTACCGAGAGTGGCGAGCCTGAACACGACCTACTTTGATTCGTTCGTTAACCCGCTAGCAGCGCGCCCGTGTCAACTGAAAAGTCTCTCGCGATCGTCTTGCGTCTTGTCGAGTTTTCGGAAACGAGTGTGATCGCGACGCTGTTTACAGAGGACTTTGGCAAGATCTCGGCGCTGGCCAAAGGCGCTCGTCGGCCCAAGGGCCCGTTCGAGGCTGCTCTTGACCTGCTTGCCGTCTGTCGCATAGTGTTCCTCCACAAATCCTCCGACGCTCTCGACTTGCTTACTGAAGCAAAGCTCGAGCGGCGGTTTCGCGCAGCGACTCGCAACCTCTCTCATCTCTATGCGGGTTACTACGTGGCGGAGCTTTTGCAAGATCTGACCGATGACGGTGATCCACATCCACAGCTGTTTCAAGCTGCGAATCAAACTTTAATCGAATTGGACGACGCTTGCGATGTCGCGACGACCGTCCTGCGATTCGAGATGATTGCGCTGCATGAAGTGGGACATCTGCCATCGTTCGATCGTTGTGTCGGGTGTGGTAACGAACTGTCAATGGAAGGGCGAATTGCGTTCGGTCAGTTGGCTGGCGGTGTGTTGTGTCCGCAGTGCCGCGTCGGACAAAGGCAAGTAGTGAGTGTGAGTGCTGGTGTGATTCGGGCGTTTCGATGTTTTTCCGACCCAAATGATTCGTGGCGACGTATGGAGCTAGATCGGGGTTTACGCGGGGAGCTGCGTGGCGTATTGAACCACTACTTAGCGAATTTGTTGGGACGGAAGCCTCGCATGCACCGATACCTGGGAGTGCTCGCGGAATAGCTTGGAGCCAGTTTTTCACGCCGCGTGCAGGTTTTTCGGGCACCAATAGAAATGAAGACGGACCTTCGACAAGGATGTCGCTGATGCAACGAGTCATACCTACACTGTCGCTGCTAGCGGCCGCACACTTGTTTGTCGTGGCGACAGGCTGCTCGTTGATGAAGCCGCGCGACAGCGCGTTGGCGAACTACGAACGCACCCGCCAAGAGCTGGCAGGTGGCAGTTCACCTGTCGAGGCGGCTCAATATACCGAGGAGCTTCCGCCCGATGATGGCTTGACGGTGAGCGACTTTGCGCCGGAACGAATCGGCTCGACGGTACGCACTCTGACCGGAAACGGTCCCAAGCCACCTGAGGCGAAGCAATTGTACGTCCAGGCGCAGCAAGCCTACGATGCCGCTGCGCAACAAAAACTCCAGAACCCCAACGCTGACGTTCGCGACCAATTCGCGACCGCCGCCAAGACTTTCGTGAGCGCTGCCAAGAAATGGCCCGACTCCGAGTTAGAGCAAGACGCGTACTACATGGCGGGTGAGAGTTCGTTCTTTGCCGACTATTACTGGGACGCGGAAACGAACTATGAGATGCTGCTGAAGAAGTTTCCGAATTCGAAGTACATCGACGCTGTGCAGCCGCGCCGCTTCGCGATTGCGCAGTATTGGCTAGAGATGCATCGGAAAGATCCGATGGCGTTCTATGAATTGAATCTCATCGACGAAGCCGCCCCAACTCGTGATGCCTTTGGGCACGCAATGCGAGTCTTCGATCGAATTCGACTCGACGACCCAACTGGCAAGTTAGCCGACGACGCCACACTGGCGTTAGGCAACGCCAACTTTGCCGCCGGCAAGTTCATGAAGGCCGACGAGTACTACGCCGACCTCCGCAAGACGTTTCCGAGCAGCGAGCATCAATTCCAAGCACACTTTCTTGGCTTAAAGGCGAAGCTGGAAGCTTACCAAGGGCCCGACTACTCTGCTGACGCCCTCAACGGGGCGGAAAAACTCGTCGACCAAATTCGTAAGCAATTTCCCGTCGAGGCCCAGCAAGAACGCGAGTACCTCGATCGCGAGGCGGCTCGAATTCGCTACCTGAAGGCTGAACGTGACTGGTTGATGGCCAAGCGTTTTGATCGTCGTGCGGAATATGGTGCCGCCAAGCACTACTTAACGAGCCTCGCTGCGGAATACCCAGACACGCCCTTTGGCGAACGTGCACGTCAACGCCTTCGAGAGATTGGCGGCGAGCCGGATGTGCCAGAACAACCGCTGGGATGGCTGGTCGCAATGTTCCCCGAGGACGATGAAGTCAAAACGTTGATGAACGCCAGCAGCAGCGGCACGCCAACGTTGCGGAGGTAGCAGTTGTGCCACGAAGCTCGCAAATTGGCTTGCTAATCACGGCCGTCTTCGTCGCGATGGCGACAGGCTGCGCCGGCTATCAAATCGGCACACGTTCGCTCTATCGGCCAGACATTCACACGGTCTACGTACCGATGTTCGAGTCCGATAGCTTACGGCGAAACCTTGGCGAGAGGTTAACCGAAGCCGTCGTCAAAGAGATCGAACTGAAGACGCCTTATAAAGTCGTGCATCGCCCCGATGCGGACAGCGTTCTCACGGCTCGCATCACGACCGAGACGAAACGCGTCGTCGCAGAACAAGTCGACGACATCCCTCGCAATATCGAAGCCGACTTGGCCGTGCAGGTCAATTGGTACGATCGACGCGGCGAGTTTCTGATGCAGAACTCGCAATTCAATTTCACACCGCTCGAATTCTCCGTCGCGCAAACCGCCGATTTCACGCCTGAAGGCGGGCAATCCGTCGCTTCCGCGCATCAGGAAGCGATCCAGCGTCTTGCCGAACAGATCGTTTCGCAAATGGAAAGCCGTTGGTAGACTCAGGTCGAGCATTGCGATGACTGATTCGACGGCCCGATCCCAGAACGACAAGCGAGCAGAGCGTTGGCGGCTGCGCACTCGCGAACTGACCTTCGGCCCGCTGCCTGCTGTGATGGGGATCCTCAATGTGACTCCCGATAGCTTCTCGGACGGGAACCGCTTTTTCGACGCGCAAGCCGCAATCGATCAGGCACTCCGTCTGGTCGAAGCAGGTGCCGACATCCTCGATATCGGTGGTGAAAGCACGCGTCCCTATTCGACTCCCGTGACAGCCGACGAAGAATTGCGGCGCGTCGTCCCGGTGATCGAAGCCATCAGCGAGCAGGTTGCGATTCCCATCTCGATCGATACCTCCAAGGAGATCGTTGCTCGGGAGGCAATCGCCGCAGGCGTCGAGATCATCAACGATATCACGGGTCTCGAAGGCGATGCCCGCATGATCCAGCTCGCCGCGGAGAGCGGTGTCGGCGTGTGTGTCATGCATATGCAAGGCACTCCCCAGACGATGCAGGATGCACCGACTTACCGCGATGTTGTTGCCGACATCCATCGCTATCTAGCTGCTCGTCGCGACAGTTTGCTTGCGGCAGGAATTGCCGACGACCGGATCTGTCTCGATCCCGGCATTGGCTTCGGAAAGACGCATCAACACAATCTGACACTGCTGACGAACTGCCACCGCTTCCTGGATCTGGGGTGTCCGCTGCTGGTCGGTCATTCCAGGAAAGGCTTTATCGGTAAGCTTTTGGGCGACAAGGAAGCTGATCGCACGGCGGCCACGTTGGGAATCTCGGTGGCACTCGCCCTGCAAGGTGTCCAAATAATTCGAGTGCATGACGTCGCTGAAACCACGCAAGCACTGCAGCTGTTCGCGGCGGTTGGCGGTATCGACGGCGAACCATTTCAGCTTGACAGTATCTAACCGTTGCCCGCTATCACGCGAGCCTAACGCGATCGCATATCGTGACTTACGGGCCAGGCTAACACGTCGTTTAGGTCGCGAGTGAGATTGACTCAGGTCAAGGTTTGGCCGATACTCCCGTGAATTGTCTCGACAGTTTGATGCATTGAGTGAGTCCGCATGTCCGTCGTTGAAAAGCAAGAACTGAAAGCCTACTGTGTCGACACGGCAAGGCGAGCAAAAGCTGCCTCCGCCGAGTTGGCGATCGTGAATGGTGCAGCGAAGAACAATTGGCTGAAGGAGTCGGCTCGCCGACTGCGTGAGCGCCAAGCGGAACTGATCGCCGCGAACGAGCAAGATCTGAAGGCTGCTCCTGGGTACGGGCTCACCGATGCTCAGGTTGATCGCCTGCGTCTGACCCCCGATCGGATTGACGGTGTCGCAGCTGGGCTAGAGGAAGTTGCCGCGCTGCCCGATCCAATCGGTGAAGTGATCGAGTCCTCGATTCGCCCGAACGGTTTGGAAGTGTCGAAGATTCGTGTGCCGCTGGGTGTCGTGTTTTTTATCTACGAGTCGCGTCCGAACGTGACCGCCGATGCTGCAGCGATTTGCATCAAGAGCGGCAACGCGGTGATCTTACGCGGTGGTAAGGAAGCGGCCCATTCGAGCCGAGCGATCGTCGATATCCTGAACGAAGTGGCCACCGAGTTCGGATTGCCCAGCGACGCAGTTCAGCTTGTTAGCACGACGGATCGCGAGGCGGTCGGCCACTTCCTGTCGTTGTCCGAGCTAATCGATGTGGCCATCCCGCGCGGCGGCGAAGGCCTGATCCGACGTGTGAGCCAAGAAGCCACGATGCCCGTCATCAAACACTTTGAGGGCAATTGTCACGTGTATGTAGACGCTGCGGCTGATATCGAGATGGCCGAGGCGGTCACCATAAACTCCAAGTGCCATCGGCTCGGAGTCTGCAATGCGTGCGAATCGTTGCTCGTTCACGCCGACGTCGCAGCCGAATACCTCCCACGCTTGGCGGCGGCATTGATCGCCAACGGCATCGAGATTCGCGGGGATGAGCAGACATGCGAGTTGGTCTCGGAAGCAACACCGGCCAGCGAAGAGGATTTTGCCGCCGAGTTTCTAGGACCTATCATCTCGGTGAAAGTCGTCGGCTCCGCTAGTGAGGCGATTGCCCACATCAACCGCTACGGATCGCATCACACCGACGCGATTGTAACCAACGATTTGGCAACCGCCCGAAGGTTTGCGGCCAGCGTCGACAGCGCGGCAGTCATGATCAACGCGAGTACGAGATTCAATGACGGCGGCCAGTTTGGATTAGGTGCAGAGATCGGGATCAGCACAGACAAGTTTCATGCACGCGGCCCGTGCGGTTTAAAAGAGCTGACCAGTTACAAGTATGTGGCGTATGGCGATGGGCACGTAAGAGAATGAGGCGGATTTAAGATTTAAGATTTAGGATTTTAGATGGAAGAATCTGAAATCTAAAATCTCCAATCTTAAATTCTGGAGAGAGAGACAGATGCCAGATGAAGTCCTAAGTCAAGACGAAGTCGAAAGCCTGCTCAGCGCTATGGACCCGGCGGCAGCTGCAGCCACATCGCCGCTCGCCCGAACGGCTCGTCAAACACCGACGTCAACTCGTTCGCGCGAGAAGGTGACGCCTTACGACTTCAAACGGCCCGAGCGCGTCGGCAAGGAGCAGATGCGGGCGCTGCAATCGTTGCACGAGGGCTTCGGACGCAACTTCGGAGCGGCAATGTCGGCGCTGCTGCGGACGATCGTTGAGGTCAAGCTTACGAGCGTCGATCAACTGACTTACAGCGAATTCGTCTTTAGCCTCGAGAACCCAACCTGCTTCAATCTACTCCGGGCCGAACCGCTTGAAGGCAACCTGATTCTCGATATCAACCCGTCGGTGCTGTACCCGATCATCGATCGTCTGCTGGGAGGCGGCAAACAATCGGGCCCCTTGGCGCGTCGTCCGTTGACCGAAATCGAGTTGCGTTTGGTCTCACGGATTACGGCGCTCTTCATGATCGAGTTGCGACGCGCCTGGGAGAACGTTCTCGAACTTGAAATCAGCGTCGAACGAGTCGAGAGCAATCCGCAACTGGTTCAGATCGTGCCGCCGAATGAAGTCGTTGTCCTCGTCAGCTTCGAGCTGACCCTTGGCGACGTTCGCGGCATGATGAACTTGTGCATTCCTTTTAATGCGATCGAACGCTTCAGCAGCAAGCTCACGGCGAATAGCTGGGTCGGCTATTCGCGAGCTGGGGCAACGACTGGCACGATTGAGACGATCAGCAGCCGGCTGGATGGATCTCGCGTCGAACTTGTCGTGACACTTGCCGAAAGTTCGATACGAACCGCAGACTTAATCGGGCTTCGCGTTGGCGATATCATTACGACCGACCACGACTGCCACCAGTCTTTGGACGTCGCTGTCGAAGGGGTCACTAAGTTCCGCGCCAAACCTGGTGCTTACAAGGGACACAAGGCGATTGAAGTCGAGGAAAAGATTGGCCCGCGCGGCAACAGCGGCGTGGGTTAAGCGAGGTTCAGGCTGCCGAAGTTTCTAGTTCGGCTGAGGGAGAAGGGGTCGGGAGTCTTTTTCGGCCGAACGGCTTTGATTATGGTTTATCGCTTGGCCGAAAAAGACTCCCGACCCCGTATGGTGCCCTGAAGTTTCCAGTTCGATAGGCGGTCAACACGACCTCGCATCGGAACCAACGGTTGCAGCTTGTGATTTTGCAGGCAATGGCGGCAAGGCATCTTCCAGAATTCCCTTGGCCTGTGGGAACATTAAGAACGCCTCGACGATCATCCAAGCTTCGAGCGTCAAGGTGACAACGGCGATGAACAGCAACAGATAACTTTCGTCGGTCCACCATCCACCCATCTGCACGAATAACGCCCAAGCCGGCATGATCAGCATGAACACGGTCGGAATGGCAACGAACCAGATTGGTTTTCCGCGCCGCCACAACCAGAAGGTGATCACGAGAAAGGCGAGCCCGCCCAGCAATTGATTCGTCGCGCCGAACATCGGCCACAAGATCATGCCTCCTTTGCCAATCGTCGCCCAAGACCACGGATCTCCCGGCTTCGGAAACAAGGCCAAGAGAAAGGCACTGACGACCGCGAACAGTGTCGCGACATGAGCGTTCTCCAAGGGTTTAAACACACTTCCGCCGGGTGCATGCTGCTGTAACGCACGACTCAACTCTTGCACAACGTACCGTTGCAATCGGGTCGCAGTATCCAACGTTGTACCAGCAAACGACGCCACCAAAACACCCATGATGGCGAGTGCCATCCGATGGCTGATGCCGATCGCCTCAAGAAAGTTCGCCGAGCCAACGACGAAGGCGCCGATCTTGGTACCGAGCCCAGCGTCAGCGGCTTTCCAATCGGAATAAATACTTTGCCACAGCGTCGTTCCCGTCTGACCTCCGAATGTCGGATGATCCGGCCAACCAATCCCAACTCCCGCCGCGACCGCGAGGATCACGATCACCGCCAGGAAACCTTCCATGAGCATGGAGCCATATCCCACGAACTGTGCATCGGACTCGCACTTGAGTTGCTTGCTCGATGTACCGCTTGAGACAAGACAATGAAAGCCGCTGATCGCTCCACAAGCGATCGTGACGAACAAGACAGGCCAGACAGGCGGCGCGTTGAGCGGAGACCATTGGACGGCGGGAGCGACCATCTCGACCGGTTGACCATTGACGCCGAACAGCCCGACAGAAACCAAGCCAGCCATCACCAAACCCAAGCTCGAAATCAACTGCAAGCTGTTGATGTAGTCTCGCGGTTGGAGCAACAACCAAACAGGCAATACGCTCGCGACATAACAGTACGCCAACAGCACACCTGCCCACACCCACACGGGCCAATCTTTCAGTGTGTCGTTCAACCCGCGAATGGCGGTACCCAGGGCGCCGCCTTCCCAGGACATCCCCGGACACTCGGCACCGAACCAGACGGTGAGATACATGACAATCAACGCGATCGCCGAAGGCACAAGCAAGCCGTGGCCTTGCTTATGCAGCCACTTGCCAATCACAACCGCGATCGGAATCTGCAAGAACACCGGCAGAATCGATTCGGGAAACATTTTGAACACCGAGGCGATCACGAGGCCAAAGATGGCTAACACGATCCACAGACCGAACAACAGGATCGCCAGGAAAAGGAATCGAACACGGGGATTGAGGACGCGGCCCGCAATATCACCAACCGTCTGCCCTCGATTGCGAATGCTGACAACCAACGAACCAAAGTCATGCACGGCACCGATGAATATGGAGCCGAACAGCACCCAACACAGCGCGGGCACCCAGCCCCACATGATTGCGATGGCGGGACCCACGATCGGCCCGGTGCCAGCGATGCTCGTAAAGTGGTGCCCGAACACAACCATCCTGCCCGTAGGAACGTAGTCGACGTCATCTCGCATCTGTACGCTGGGTACTTCTGCGTTCGGGTCCAGGGCAAAGATCTTTCTCGCCAGCCAGCGACCGTACGTGTTGTAGGCGATGATGAATCCGAAGAAGGACCCAACGGCAATCAAGAGCGTGATCATAGTGACATCCTGAGCTGTGGCGAGCGTCCCGACGGGCGAGTCGACTCGCAGTCGTCGGTGGGTTGGCGTGCTGGTTTTCGACGCTCCATCATAACACCACGCCGGATCGTCACAATGTCCGCTGCGCTACAGTAGACTTCGCTCCGAGGCTGCCTATAATGGCCGCTTCACTCGCACGCAACTGTAAGTGAGCACGGCGTTTGCCGCTGCTCGATCAATCCACGACAGGAATTGCCCCGAAGGAGTTTGGTGTGCCAGAAAAGGTAGTTATTATCGGCAGCGGTCCCGCTGGCTGGGCAGCCGCGATTTATGCAGCACGAGCAAGCCTCGAACCACTGCTGTTCGAAGGAACCGTCAAGCAGGAGATGATCCCGCTAGGGCAACTCGCTTTCACGACCGAGGTCGAGAACTATCCCGGCTTCCCCTTCGGCAATGTGCGAGCGTTTATCGAGAGTGCGGTCGACAAAGATCGCCACTACAACCTGCCGCCTGCTCCGAATCATATGAAAGACGGGCAATTGCACTACGCCGTTCAAGGCGTCGAACTGATGGAGTTGATGAAGCAGCAAGCTCTCAACTTTGGCACGCGGGTTGTTAGTGACGACATCGTTGACGTCGACTTCAGCGACAAGTTGCGAAAGGTGATCCCCGCCAGTGGCGAGCCCGTCGAAGCTCATACGGTGATCGTCGCGACCGGTGCAAGGGCCAATTACATCGGACTGGAGTCGGAGGAGAAGTACAAAAACAAAGGCGTTAGTGCCTGTGCCGTTTGCGACGGAGCGTTGCCGATATTTCGCGGCAAGCCGCTGGCCGTCGTCGGCGGTGGTGACTCGGCAGTAGAAGAAGCTGCCTATCTCGCCAATTTGAAGGATGCCGCCACCATCTACATCATTCACCGCCGCGACGAGTTACGGGCGTCGAAGATTATGCAACAACGAGCATTCGATCATCCCAAGATCGAACTCGTCTGGAACAGCACCGTCGAAGAAGTGCTTGGCGATGGCGAGAAGGTCACCGGCCTGAAGCTCAAGAGCACGGTGGACGATTCGACTCGCGAGCTAGAAGTCGGCGGCATGTTCGCCGCGATCGGTCACACTCCGAACACCTCGTTCCTGAACGGCAAGCTCGAAATGAACGAGAAGGGTTACCTGAAGTGGACCAAGGCGTTTCGAACGAACACGAGTGCCGAAGGTGTTTTCGCCGCCGGTGATGTGGCTGACGATTACTACCGTCAAGCGATCACGTCAGCCGGAACGGGCTGTATGGCCGCCCTCGACGCTGAACGCTACATCGCCGAGCAAGGCATCTAAGAACAAGTACGACGACCCTCCGAGGCCGTCGCGAAAGAAACCGACGGCCTCGGAGGGCCGTCGTACATAGTCTGCACTGGCATCCAACGAATTGACGAGACACTATGAGCGACCAACTCTCGAAAGTAGAAGCCGATCGTAAGCTGCTTCGCGACGCCCAGGAGCAAGGCACCGGTGCTGTGTTGTCCGCATTCGTTCGCCTCTCCGGGCCCGGATGGTTGCAAAGTGCGATCACGCTCGGCGGCGGTTCGTTGGCGGGTGCATTGTTCTTAGGTGTGCTGGGTGGTACGAGTTTGCTGTGGCTGCAATTGATGGCGATCGCGATGGGAGTCGTCATGCTCTCGGCGATCAGCTACGTGACACTCTCGACGGGCGAGAAGCCGTTTCAAGCGATCAACTCCCACATCAATCCTGCATTGGGTTGGGGATGGCTGATTGCGACTTGTATGGCCAACATGATCTGGTGCATGCCGCAGTTCGGTCTCTGCTACGCGGCACTGAAAGAGAATCTGGTCGGCGAGAGCATTGGTGATTCCTCGCAAGCCAAGCTAATGGTTTCGGCAGTGATGCTTGCAGCGGCGGGCTTTGTTGTTCTGCTCAACCAGCGACGTGGGCTCGGTGCGAAGATCTTCGATATCTTCCTCAAGGCGCTCGTCGGCATGATCGTCATCTGCTTCTTCGGTGTCGTCGTGTATTTGGGAGCCAACGGGCACTTGAATTGGGGAGCCATCTTTGCCGGTTTTGTACCCGATGTAAAACAGTGGAACGGCCCGACCGGAGATCTTGCTGCGTTGGTTAGCTCTCTGCCGGCATCGCTGCAAGAGTTCTGGAGTGCCAAGATCATCAAGGAGCAACGAGCCATCATGATTGCGTCGGCGGCGACGGCCGTAGGCATCAACATGACCTTCCTGCTGCCCTACTCGATGTTGAACCGCGGCTGGGATAAGCCGTTTCGCGGCTTGGCCCGTTTCGACCTGAGCACAGGTATGGCAATCCCCTATATCCTCGTCACGAGTTGCGTGGTGATTGCTTCCGCGGCAAGCTTTCATGCCACGATCGACGAACCGTTCAAGAGTAGCGATCCGGCGGTAATGACAACGAGCGAATTCTTTGATGGTGCCAAACCGTTCTTGGTCGCACGCGTTGAACACGAAATGGGAGCCGAGGCATTCGGCGCGCTAAGTGGCGACGAACAGCTTGCCAAGATCGCGGCACTGCCCGAATCCGAAAAACGCATCGCCTCCTCGCTCGTCCGTCGCAACGCCTTCCAACTCTCGAAAGCTCTGGCTCCTTTGCTAGGCGAGCAAAACGCGAATCTCGTTTTCGGAATCGGCATCTGCGGGATGGGATTCTCGACCATCATCATTCTGATGTTGATCAATGGCTATGCCTTCTGCGAGATGCTCGGCAAGCCTCAAGGTGGGACGCCTTATGTGATCGGCTGCCTTGTATCGGGCTTGTGCGGTGCCGCATGGCCACTGATCTGGGACGGGCCTGCGAAATTGTGGCTGGCGATTCTGACTTCGACCTTCGGTATGATGCTGCTGCCGATCGCTTATGTCACGTTCTTTATGATGATGAACAGCAAGACACTGATGGGCAAGGAAAAGCCGACCGGCGGAAGCATGATCACCTGGAACGTCCTCATGGGGATCTCGGTGATCGGCGCGATTGTGGCCGCTGGTGCGGCGGTTTGGGAAAAAATTTCTCCGATCCTCGACGCGGGGGCGGCACCGAACGACGTTCTCGTAGGTTGGGTCGTCGCGGGTGTGGCTGGCGTTTACATTGTGCTGGTGGTGGCTGGCTTCATCGCCAAGTCGAAGCAGTCCGCTGCGTAGGTTGATTCCGTACTTTGGTCACAAGGATGGTGTGCCATGGAGAAGATCGCGGTTGTAAAGGCTCGCCTGGCAGAGGCCGTCGGCAAGAAAGCTTGCGTCCAAGGTTGGATTAGGACTCGCCGCGATTCAAAAGGCGGCTTCAGCTTCCTGGAGTTAAACGATGGAAGCTGTATGGGCAACCTACAGATCATCGCGGATGCTGCGTTGACGAACTACGAGTCGGACATCAAGCGACTCACGACCGGTTGCAGCGTTACGATCGAAGGCGAGATCAAAGCCTCCGAAGGCAATCAAGCCACCGAAATGCTTGCCTCCAGCCTCGTCGTTCACGGCTGGGCCGATGACTTTCCTTTGCAGAAGAAACGCCACTCGTTCGAGAAGTTGCGCGAGTGGGCTCACCTTCGTCCACGGACAAATGCGTTCGGTGCGATCGCCCGCGTTCGCAATCAAGCCTGCAGCTCGATCCACAACTTCTTCCAAGAAGACGGCTTCCTTTACGTTAACACACCGATCATCACGGCCAGCGATTGCGAAGGCGCAGGCGAGATGTTTCGCGTGACGACACTCGATCTGGACAAGCTGGCGGGTCAAGGCAATAAGGTCAATTACTCGCTCGACTTTTTTGATCGGCCTTCGTTTCTGACGGTCAGCGGCCAGTTAGAAGCCGAAATCTATGCGACAGCGTTAGGAAAGGTGTATACGTTCGGTCCGACGTTCCGCGCCGAGAACTCGAACACCTCGCGGCATCTCGCCGAGTTCTGGATGGTCGAACCCGAGATGGCGTTTTTCGAGTTGACCGACAACATGGATCTTGCCGAGAAGTTTTTGAAGCGAGTGTTCCGCGATGCCTTGGAAAAGTGCGCCGAAGACATGGAGTTCTTTGCTCAGCGGGTCGAGAAGGACGCCGTGTCGCGCCTGGAAAAAATCGTCGACAGCGAGTTCGTGCGGCTTCCCTACACCGAGGCGATCACGATCTTGGAGTCGTGCGGCGAGAAATTCGAGTTCCCGGTCACATGGGGCACGGATCTGCAATCTGAACACGAACGTTATCTGACCGAGACGAAATTCAAATGTCCGGTCATCTTGTACGACTATCCCCGGTCCATCAAGCCGTTCTACATGCGAGTGAACGACGATGAGAAGACCGTACGGGCGATGGACGTCTTGGTGCCGGGAGTGGGCGAGATCATTGGTGGCAGCCAGCGCGAGGAACGACTTGACGTCTTGGAGCATCGAATGCAGGAGCAAGATCTCAATCTTGACGATTACTGGTGGTATCGCGACTTGCGGCGGTACGGGACGGTGCCTCATGCCGGTTTTGGCCTTGGGCTGGAGCGTGCGGTGCAATTTATCACGGGCATGACCAACATTCGCGATGTCATCCCGTTCCCACGAACGCCCGGAAACGCCGAGTTTTGACTTCCAATTGACACAAGCTGCGACTGTGCTTATTGTTAAGACACTGATTGAGATTAAGGAAGATTCGAAATGTCGCCTCAGCCCACCAATTCCAATAGCCACGCCATCGTTGGTGTCGTGATTATTATTAGCATTTTGGAGGAACGGGCTTAGGGCATCGAGCACCGGAAACGAACTTTACAGCCCTGACGCCCAAGCGGGTTTCAGGGCTTTTTTATTGAACAGCGAACACCGAAGAATCTCATGCGATCCATCCAAATCTACGACACGACGCTCCGCGATGGCACTCAAGGCGAGGGCGTCAGCCTGTCCCTGCAGGACAAGCTGCAGATCACACAACGGCTCGACGAGATCGGCGTTGATTACGTCGAAGGCGGGTATCCGCTTTCGAACGAGAAGGACGTTGAATACTTTCAACGCGTCCGAGAACTGGGCCTCAAACATTCAAAAGTCTGCGCATTCGGGATGACTCGCCGACGAGGCATGGCCGCCAAAGACGACCCTGGCATGCGAGCCCTCTACGAATCCGAAGCTCCCGTCTGTACCGTGGTCGGCAAAACCTGGGACTTCCACGCGACCGAAGTATTGCGCGTCACGCTCGAAGAGAACCTGGAGATGATCGCGGACAGTGTCGGTTTTCTCGCCCAATCAGGACGGGAAGTGATCTACGACGCCGAGCACTTCTTCGACGGCTGGAAGGCGAATCCGGAGTACGCTGCCAAGACGATTCAAGCAGCCGCGAAGGCCGGGGCTCAATTGGTCGTGCTATGTGATACGAATGGCGGCACGTTGCCGGAAGAAGTCGCCGCACTCGTCAAAGAAGCTCAGGCGGCACTGAAGTCGCACGGCGTGTTGGTGGGAATTCATTGTCACAACGATTGCGATTTGGCAGTGGCAAATTCGCTTGCCGCCGTCGATGCCGGTGCGGTGCAAGTGCAAGGAACGATCAACGGGTTTGGCGAGCGATGTGGCAACGCCGACTTGATCTCAGTGGTCTCGAACTTGGCCTTCAAGAAGAAGGGCTATCAGGTATTGGGCGGGACGAATCTCGACCATCTCACCGAGTTATCGCGTTACGTGTATGAGCAGGCGAACATGCTCTATCGCAACAACCAACCGTTCGTCGGAAAAAGCGCCTTTGCCCATAAGGGCGGCATGCATGTCCACGCCATCAACCGGGCGACTCAGAGCTACGAACACATGAACCCAGCACTCGTCGGCAACGAGCGGCGGATTCTCGTGAGCGAATTGTCAGGTCGCTCGAACATCGTTGCGTTGACCACCAAGCACAACATCACGGAAGATCGCGAGTTGATGGATCGCATCCTCGCGCAAGTCGTCGAGATGGAGAACCGTGGCTATCAGTTCGAAGCCGCGGGTGGTTCCTTCGATTTGCTCGTCAAGAAATGTGCTGGCAACTTCACGCCTCATTTCGAGCGTCTGAAGTACCACGTCGAAGTATCCGCTCCGCAGAACGAGGTCGTCGTGACCGAAGCGACGGTCAAGTTGAACGTCGGTGGCGAATTGCGGCATGAAGTGGGCGAAGGGGATGGACCGGTCAACGCTTTGGACGCAGCGCTCCGCAAGGCACTCAACGGCAACTATCCGAACCTGCGAGCGATGCGTCTGGTCGATTACAAGGTGCGCGTGGTAAACTCCGAAGCCGGCACAGCCGCCCGCATCCGAGTCAGCATCGAAAGTGCCGACGAACACGATGTCTGGGGTACGGTCGGTGTCAGTGAGAATATTATTGAAGCTAGTTGGATCGCGTTAAACGATGCAATTGAATACAAGCTTTACAAGGACGAGATTCACTAGCCAAGCGAAATCAGCATGAAGACGATTGAAACAACCAAAGCAGCGGATCCTGATAATAAGCTGCGGCTGGAGATTCCGGTGGATGGAACTGATCGACCGTATCACGTCGTCGTGATGTTCGAGCAAGTAACAGAAGCTGAAGAAGGTCTGAGCGAATGGCCCGAAGGCTTTATCGAGGCAACAGCCGGAGCCTGGGAAGGTGAACTTACGAGGCCGCCCCAGGGTGAGTGCGATCAAAGGCAACCGCTGTGACTCGGTTCTTGTTAGACACGAATGTTTGCATCGAGTACCTGCGGCAACGCGATGCGTCCGTAATCGCCGCCTTTAATTCTCACCGTCCGATGGACTTGCTCTTAAGCAGCGTTGTTGTTGCGGAGCTTTGTTACGGTGCCAGCAAGAGTGTCGCGCCGGCAAAGAATCTTCAACTCGTCAAGCACTTAACGCAAGTACTCTCGGTTTTGCCATTCGGTAAGGACGCTGCGGTCGTCTACGGCGAAATTCGAGCCGACTTGGAACGACGTGGCGTGCCAATCGGCCCGTACGACATGATGATTGCAGCGAGCGCACTCGCCGACGGACTCACGCTAGTAACGCACAACACTAAGGAATTCGAACGTATTGCCGGATTGCAAATCAGCGACTGGCATTCGTAATAGGAGATAGCGGACACATGATGCCCGACGCAAGTAAAGAACTCCCCAATCGATTCAACTATCAAGAAGCTCAGCCCCGTCTCTATCGCGAGTGGGAAGAGGGCGGTTACTTCAAAGCCGAACCGAATCCAGATCGCAAACCCTACTCGATCGTCATCCCGCCGCCCAACGTAACCGGTGCCTTGCATCTGGGGCACGCGCTGAACAACACGCTGCAAGACACGATGATTCGCATGAAGCGGATGCAGGGTTTTGAAACGCTGTGGATGCCGGGTATGGATCATGCGGGAATTGCAACACAAGCGGTTGTCGAGCGGCGATTAAAGGAAGAAGAAGGGCTCACTCGCCACGATCTGGGCCGTGAGAAGTTGGTTGAGCGCATCTGGCAGTGGAAAAAAGAATTCGGCGGGCGGATTCTCGGTCAACTCAAACAAATGGGTTGCAGTTGCGATTGGCGACGCACGCGATTCACCTTGGACGAGGTGTGTGCGACCGCCGTGAGACAGACTTTCTTCGATCTGTTCAGCAAAGGATTGATCTATCGCGGCAAGCGACTCGTCAACTGGGACACGTTCCTGCAAACAGCAGTCAGCGATGACGAAGTCTTTCATGAGGTTGTGAAGGGGCACTTCTGGCACTTCAGCTATCCGGTGATCGATCCCAAGCCCGGCGAGCCCACACACGTTACGATCGCCACGACACGCCCCGAGACAATGCTTGGCGACACGGCGGTCGCGGTGCATCCCGATCCTGCTGGCGCTTTGAACAAGGTCGAAGCCGAACTCAAAGAGCGGCTCGCCGCTGCGTCTGCTAAGGATAAAGACGCTGTCCAGAAGCAAATTGATAATGTCGCTCGCCGTCGCGCCGAAATGCTTCCCGCGTTGGAGCAACTGCGAGATATGGCGAAAGACGGACGGATGCTGATGTTGCCGTTGGTGAACCGCGAAATCCCGCTGGTCGCCGACGAATGGGCCAAGCCGGAACTGGGCAGCGGCTGCGTAAAGATCACACCGGCGCACGACCCGAACGACTATGAAGTCGGCCTGCGTCAAAAGCTGCCCATGATCAACATCCTCAATTCGGACGGCACTCTCAATGAAAACGCGGGGCCGTATCAGGGCCTGAAGATGCAGGAAGGCCGTAAGCGAGTCGTGGCTGATCTGGACGATCTAGGCTTGCTGGGTGATGTCGAAGATCGCGAGATTGATCTCGCTCACTCCGATCGTAGTAAGACACCAATCGAACCGTTCCTCGCGGATCAGTGGTTCGTCAAGATGGATCAGTTGGCTCAATCAGCGATGGATGCCGTATCCGATGAGAGGGTAAAGATCTTTCCGCAGCGTTATCGGAAAGCTTATCTCGATTGGCTAGGTGAAAAGCGAGATTGGTGTATCAGCAGAAATCTATGGTGGGGGCATCGGATACCGGTTTGGAAGCGTTCATTTAGTGGAAAGTCGGAACGTGATGAAGTTGCCGAAGCGGCTAAAGAAATCTATACGCCGCAGCTAATCGAGGGCTCAGAGCAAACGATCTCGTTTTGGCATGAATGGAATCCCGATACGTTTGAAGGCTGGGCGTTCCTATGCTTATGCGACGACGACCCTAAGCTCGAATCGCAAGTTGAGGCCATCGGATTCGTCCGTGAAGATGATGTTCTCGACACATGGTTCAGCTCCGCACTCTGGCCCCACTCGACGTTAGGCTGGCCGGAGAAGAACGAAGCACTCGACTACTTTTACCCCACCAGCGTGCTGATCACGAGTCGCGACATCATCACGCTATGGGTGGCGAGGATGGTGCTGACCGGATTGAACAACATGAACGAGATCCCTTTTCATGAGGTCTTCATCCACCCGAAGATTCTCGACGGCTACGGCGAGACGATGTCGAAGTCGAAAGGGAACGGCGTTGATCCGCTGGATGTCATCGAGAAGTTCGGGCCGGATGCGTTGCGATTCGGGTTGGCTTATCTGACGACCGAGACGCAAGATGTTCGGATGCCGGTGCAGTTCGAGTGTCCACACTGCGAGACGCTGACCGAGCAGACGAAGAAGAATCGCGAGTTGCCTCGCGTCGAATGCAAGAAGTGTGGCAAAGCGTTCTCGACACAATGGGCACGCAAGGACGAAGACAAGGCGTTGGCACGCGGCGCGGTGGTCAGCGAGCGTTTCGAGCAGGCACGCAACTTCTGTAACAAGCTGTGGAACGCCTCGCGGTTTGCCATGATGCACCTCGAAGGTTACGAGGCCGGGCTCGTGGCGGATGCCGATTTGGCGGTCGAGGATCGCTGGCTGCTCAGCCGATTGGCGACGGTCACTCAGGAAGTTACGCAGCATCTTGAAACGTATCACTTCGCGGATGCGATGCGATCGCTGTACGACTTTTCCTGGGACGACTTTTGCAGTTTCTACATTGAAATCGCTAAGGAACGATTGCAAAACGACGCAACTCGTGCGACGGCTCAACGCGTGCTCGCCTATTCGCTCGACACACTGCTGCGACTGCTACACCCGGTCATTCCGTTCATCACCGAGGAGATTTGGGGCTTGTTAGCTCAATTCGCTCCCCAGCGTGGACTCACCGAACTCAGTCCGCCAGCCGAAAAGATCATCGTTGCGCCATGGCCGCTCGCCGACACGAAGCGGCAAGACGCCAAGATCGAAGCAGAATTCAAAACCTTTCAGCAAGTTCTTGGTGCGGTGCGGGAAATTCGTAGTCGCCAGAACATCGCTCCTAAGAAAGCAATTGAGTTCATTGTCAAAGCCGACGCAGCAACCATCGCACTGCTGGAACCGCTTAAACCCTACTTCGCGGGCATGGCAAACGCTTCGGTCGCGGCGTGGGGCCCCGATGCCGAGCCACCTGCCACAAACGCGCATATCAATCTGCAAGGCATCGATGTGTTCGTTGATCTGACGGGCCTGATCGACGTGTCGGCGGAGATCGAGCGACTGGAGAAGGAAGCCGAGAAGCTTCAGAAGTTGATCGAGAGCAAAGCGAAGAAGTTGGAGAATGCGAACTTCGTCGATCGTGCCCCCGCCGATGTTGTTGCCAAAGAACGTGAAAGTTTGGCTCAACTTCAGGAGCAACTCGCGACCGTGCTAAAGTCGCTCGAAGAGCTGAGACGTCAGAAGTAGGGTGGGCATTGCCCACCGCAGCAGAATGGTGGGCGTCGCCCACCCTACGGCGTGTTGCTGATTTGCTGTAAGGCCCATCGGCAGGAATCCTGAACGAGCGGGTCGGGATCTTCGAGACCGTGCGTCAACGCCGGGACGGCGGTTTGCGCACGTTGGTTGCCGAGTACGATCGCCGCATTTCGCAAGATGCCTCGCCGTTTCGGTCGCCAGAGCGGAGTCTTGCGGAATCGATCGCGAAACTGCCCGTCGGACAAGTAAAATAGTGCCGCGAGTTGCAAAGGATTGTTGTCCGGACGCGGCGCGAAAGCCGGCTCGTTCGTTGTAGGAACGCGATTGTTCCAGGGACATACATCCTGGCAGACATCGCAGCCAAACACCCAATCGCCCATCCCCGCGCGAAGCGTTTCCGGGATCTGTTCACGCAACTCGATGGTCAAATAGCTGATGCACTTGGTTGCATCGAGCACATAGGGTTGCGGAAAGGCGTCCGTGGGGCAGGCATCGAGACAGGCTCGACACGTTCCGCAATGATCGGTCGCGTGAGGTTCGTCGTAGACTAGCTCCTGGTCCGTTAGCAGAGCCGCGAGAAAGAACCAACTGCCGAACGATTTGTTAAGCAGCAACGTGTTCTTGCCGATCCAGCCGAGTCCTGCCAACTGAGCGAACTCGCGTTCGAGCAAGGGAGCTGTGTCGATGACTCCCCGCACACTGGCCTCGGGAACCCAGTCGCGGAACATTCGCGCGAGCTGCTTCAGACGCTCGTGGATTACATCGTGATAGTCCGCTTCCCCCCAGGCGTAACGAGAGACTCGACCTTCGCCGGGCTTCGATTCGACCGGCGGCTCGCGTTTGTAGTTCATCGCCAGCATGACGACACTGCGAACACCCTGCAAAACGGAACTGGGGTGTTCATAGGCCGCCTCGCGTTCGGCGAGATAGTGCATTTGGCCTGCGTATCCTGCGGCCAACCACTGGCGAAATTGGCTGAAGCCCGCTGGACTAACCGCGGGGCAGATACCTGCCAAATCGAAGCCCAATCCACGGGCTGCAAGCTTCAGATTCTCGGTGAGTTGTTCCTGATCCATAACGGATGTTGCGAATTTCGCCAGTTGTAATGACTATGCGGGGCAATTAGTGTGGAAGATGAGGGTGAGAACTGTGTTTTGAACCAAGTCGGTTAAAGAGGACGCCACGATGAAACCTGTGATGATCTGTGCGGCGATGTTATTGGGAAGTCTGATGTTTACGAGCGAGTCGCAAGCTCAGAATTGTTTCGGCGGCGGATTTTCCGGGCTGCCTTATCACGGTTTCGGGTATAGCGGCTCGCTGTACGGGCTCGGCTATGTACCGGTTCCCCCGTACTTCGCCTTGCACCCACCAGTGTACTACAGTCACGAGATCCGTCGTCGACCGATCGGCGATAGTCCTTATGCCTATTCCGCTCGCCGTCCGGCTCCTGAACACAGACGGCAATTCTCGATGAATCCTTTCCTGCCTGGGCCCGTGATCGAAGAGGGTCCGTTGCAAACCTCACAGGCCAACGATTCGGTCGCCAAGGTGATGCGAAATCCCTTCTACGGTGAAGACGCCGAGTCGCTTCTGGCTTCCAAATTGATCTACAACCCGTACTATGCCAAACCCGAGGTGGTTGTGGCTCAGGCGGGCGAATAGTTCGTTACGAACCGATCGCACGCTTGAAACAGTAGTCGAACAAGATTTGCCACTCCAGTTGTGCGACTTGACGTGGGAGCGTTTCGTCCGTCTTGCCGCGGGTGGCTGATTCGCAGAGGTCGACGAAGGCGAAGGCGTCCCATTTGGTCTGTTTTGCTAAGAACTCCGATCCCTTGTCGATGCTGGAATTTCGAGCCACCTCCGCCGCGGCATCCTTGAGAATCGGAAAGATCTCATGATCGCCGACACGACGAAACCAGTACTTCGCGTTGGAAAAATCTGGCTCGCGACGATGCATGATCCCGTGCCAGTAGCTGCCGGTGGTCGTGTGAATGTCCTGGCTGATCGTATGCGAGTCGTCCAGGTAGTTGTGCAGAAGCCACAGCCCCGAGATACAGCAGGCAGCCATATCGCGATTGGAAACCGTTTTACTGCCGAAGACGACGGCCTCGTCGAGGGCTCGTAGATCCGCCGCAACGACTCGATTCGGGCTACCTGGCCCCAATTCACAAAGGCTCGCGGCGGCAATCAACGCTTCCACAGCAGGGCCATACGCGGTTGGATCGAAAGAAAACGTCATGCAAACTCCCATTTAAGCCTATGTCGTGACCACCCTCACCGAACCGGTGGGCTATGTTTGGTAAACGAGCCAGTTCCGGCAAGGTAGGGCGCGATCGCTTGGTAGTGGTACACTTTGCCGTAAGTCGGGCACTCCTGCCCGACAAAGGACGGCCAAGAGTGGCCGTCCTACTTAACTGTACCACTACCGATCGCTTGCGAGACTACCGTTTTTACAACTCGATTGCTACACTATGGGGCTGCGAATTTGTACCCCTATCCCATCCGATGACATTGCCTTTTGGACCCGACCTGATGACAAGCGACTCACCGGCGAATCCTTCCGACTCACAGCCTGCCTCCGACGCAGCGAACACTCCTAGCGGAGCCACTGAGCAAGCTGCTCCCGAGCAGACCAGCGCGCCGCAGGCGGTGCCTGAAGCCGCGGCTGCAGAAGTGCCGCAGCAGGAAGCCCCGGCGGCGCCTGTCGACGCAATCACACGGCCAGCTCCCGATCCCCATAAGAACCCGCTACGGCCTAAGATTCATGTTGGCTCGCGACGATCGAAAAGTCCGGGCAACGTCAATTCAAGTAAGCCGCAAGTCGCGCGCAAAGATCAACCAGTCGCCGATGAAGTTGCTCAGGCGGCTGCGGCGGCGGCCGATAGCCTATCGAAGCCGATTGTCGAGTCGCTTCCCATCGAGGTGGTGGCCCCAACCCGTGCAGACATTCCGAAGCCTTCGCGGCGAGATCCGTTAACGGCCGATATGGAAGTCGAGCTCTTGGAAGCAATGGCTGCGGTTTCTCTGGACACTGTGATCGATGGCGATGCGACCGAGCGAGCCAGTAAGCCCCTTGAGCTTGAGACACGAGTCAATGCACCGGTCATGCGTGTCGAAGGGGACAATGTCTTCTTTGGCCTGGGCGGTCGCAATGAAGGGTTTACTTCGGTTCGCAATTTCAAAGAGGCACCGGCGGTGGGCACGCTGTTGGATGTCGTGCTCAAGCGTTACATCGCCGAAGACGGACTGTACGAAGTCGTCGTGCCGGGCGCTTCGATCGACGTAGGCGATTGGTCCGACCTGGCCGAAGGTGCAGTGGTCGAAGCTCGCGTGTCCGCAGTCAACACGGGCGGGCTCGAGTGCATGGTAAACAACATCCGCGGCTTTATGCCGGCCAGTCAGGTCGCAATGTTCCGCGTCGAAGATTTCTCCGACTACCTGGGACAAAAGCTCCAGTGCATCGTGACGGAAGTCAATGAACGGAAGCGAAACCTCGTCCTCAGTCACCGCGCGTTGCTCGAACGCGAGCGCGAAGAGTCGCGTCGCAAGATCCTCGCGGAGATCGCACAGGGGGATATCCGCGACGGAGTGGTCAGCAATGTGAAGGACTTTGGTTGCTTCGTCGATCTCGGCGGCGTCGACGGCATGATTCATATCAGCCAACTGAGTTGGGAACGCATCAAGCATCCAAGCGAAGTCGTTGAGGTCGGACAGAAAGTTCGTGTGCGAGTCGAAAAGGTTAACCCGGATACGGGCAAGATCAGCCTCTCGTATCGCGATTTGCTCGATCATCCATGGGATGGGATCGAAGCGAAATTGCCGCTTGGCACCATCGTGAAGGGCCCCGTCACACGCATCGCCAAGTTCGGCGCGTTCGTGCGAGTTGCTCCTGGCGTGGAAGGCCTGATCCATATTTCCGAATTGGCTCACCATCGAATCCGCTCGGTCGGCGATGTCCTTAAGGAAGGCCAAGAGATCGAAGTAAAGATACTCACGATCGACTCAGAGGCTCAACGCGTCGCTCTCTCGCTGAAAGCGACACAGGCCGCACCAGAGGCAGCCAAAGCCGAAGAAGAGGCCGAAGAGCCACTTCGCGAGTTAGTGGTCGCAAAACGCAAAGGACCGCTCAAGGGCGGCATGGATCGACCCAGCGGTGGCGAGAGTGTTGGGTTGAATTGGTAGCGATCTCGTAGGATGGACGCCTCGTCCGTCCCGGGGGGAATATACCCCTCGCCGATGGCGTTGACGCTTCTCGTACGATGGCCCTCCGAGGCCGTCGTCAGGCATTCGACGGCCTCGGAGGGCCGTCGTACGCGTTTTACAAAAGTGCCATTGCCAACCGCGAGCGGTATAAGCGACGGACGAGGCGTCCGTCCTACGTTATGCCACGCCGCGATTCGCGTCACCTGACGATGTCTTGGCTTCTCGCTGGACGGCTTCTTCGCTGATGTGTCCGTCGTCGCTGACGTCTTCAAAGCGAACGGAGACGCGTCGCGACACGCCTGACTCTTGCATGGTCACGCCGTACAACGTCGTAGCCGCCGTCATCGTCTTCTTCGAATGCGTGACGATGATGAACTTGGTCCAATCCAAGAAACCTCGCAGCACGTCGACGAATCGCCCGATATTCGCCTCGTCGAACGGAGCATCGACTTCGTCCAGCACGCAGAACGGCGAGGGTCGATACTGAAAGATCGCCAGCAACAACGCGACAGCCGTCAGAGCCTTCTCACCACCGCTAAGCAGCGAGTTGTCGAAGGAGGGCTTACCGGGCGGAGTCGCAATGATGTCGACGCCTGCTTCCAGAGGATCGACTCCCTGCTCCATCACCAAATCCGCTCGGCCACCACCAAACGCCTTGCGATACAGCACTTGGAAGTTTTGGCGGATCGCTTCTAGTGTCTCTTCGAACAGACGTCGGCTGTCTGCATCGATCTTGGTGATGATCCGTTCAAGCGACTCTTTGGCGGAAACCAGATCGTTGTATTGTCCCGATAGCGAAGTGAAGCGAGTCTCCAGATCATCGAGTTCGTTCAGTGCCTCCATGTTCACGGCACCGATGTTGTTGAGCTTGCGGCGTAGGTCATCGATTTCGGCCTCGACTTCCTCGCGTTCCTGTTGCTCCTCTTCGGTAGGTTCATTGCCCACGTCGGCGAGTTCGATGCCGTAGTCGTCGCGAATACGATCGGCCAGCGTGCGGCGTTCGTGCTCCAAGTTTCCGACAGACAACTCGATCTTGTGAAGCTGCTCTTCCAACTTCTGCGTTTTGCGACGCAGAGACTGTAGCGTTGAAGACAGGTCACGCTTCTCGATCTGCAGACGTTCGCGTTCGGCAGCGCGAGAAGCAATTTCTGCTTCGATCAACTCCTTGCGGAGGTACATCTCCGCCAGTTCTGAGGTCGTGCGAAGAATCTCGCGTCGAGTATCGAGCAGCTTCTGCGAACTCTCCGCCAACTGGCTCCGCGAATCATCGATCGCTCGTGTTCGCTCGCGGCGATCCTCTTCGAACTGTGTCATGCGAGCTTGCAGGCTCTCCAGACGTTGTTCGCTCTTGGCGAGATCCACTTTGGCCGTGGTGGCTTCGAGCGCATGTTCTTCTCGCTTCTTTTCCAAGTCGCCCAGCCGATTCACGACGGCGGCGACAGCCGCCTCAGCGACTGAAATAACGCTCTCCAGCTTGGTCAACTCGGCACGATCCGTATCTAGTTCGGCGGCGAGCGACTGTTGTTCGGCGCGAGCCGCATTCATTTCCTCGGTCAACGTGCCTTGCTCGCGATTCAGGTTTTCCAGGCGTTCGCGAAGCGAACGCGATTGAGCCTGGGCCTCGACAAGCGACTTGTTGGCTTCGCTGTGTTCGACATCAAGCTGGGTGACGGCAACATCTTGAGATTTGACGCTGTCGGCCAAAGAAGTCACTTCGCCAACGGCAACTTCAATACTTGTGCGCAGTGTTTCGACTTGCGTCTGCAAATCGCGCAACTCGCTGCGCCGCGAAACCAGCCCCATTGCGGAGAGCTTGGGCCCGAGAATGATCGCCCCGTCGGGTTCGACCAACTCGCCATTACTCGTCACAAATCGGCAGCCGCGTCCCGCGGTCGCACTCAGCGCCAAGGCAATCGACAGCGACTCGACAAACCAAGTGTCGCCAAGCAGTCGTTGCTTGATGGGTTCAAAATGCTTGTTGCAGGTTACCAATTGATCGGCACGCCCGATCACACCTGGCCGACCAGCAAGGTTCGCGCGATGGCGGTCGTCAAGTGCGGCTTCGAGCTGCATGAAGCCAACGCGACCGGCGGGACGATAACGATGGCTTTGGATCTCGTCGAGCAACGAGTCGCCCGAGACCACCAGATGCTGAGCACGATCGCCCAACGCGACATCGACAAGCGGCGCGATATCGACCGAAACTTGTAGCAAGTCGGCGACGAGCCCCTTCACATCGGCGAGCGGTCCGTCGGTGGCATCGCCTGCTGCAACGAGGACGTCTCGGACACCAGCACTGAGTCCCTCACGGCTCTCTTCCAATTCTTTGAGTACCAGCGCCCGCTCGCGAACCGTACTCTGGCGGTGTTGCAGTCCATTGAGTTCGTCTTGTTTAGCCGCCAGTTCTTTTCGAAGCGAAACAAGATTGGCGCGTGCCCCGTCTAACGCAGCTCGCTTGGTCGCGACTTCGTGGGCAAACGTCTCGTCGGCGTTTGTCGCAGCAGCCAACTCTTCGGAGCAGACGCGAACGGTTGTCCCCAACTCCGTCAATCGCTGTTGAGCCCGCTCCTGGGCGGTGCGCAATGATTCTAGCTGCGACTCGCGACTGCTGATTCGCCCCCCCAGCACCGAGACCGCTTTCAGGCCGTCTGCGTGTTCAGCGCGGCGAGTTTCTCGATCAGCACGAAGCCGTTCCAGTTGGGACGTAACTTCCGCCAGCGCTCGCTCGTGGCTTGTGACGCGGCCTCGGATCTGGTCGTAGGCTTCTTGGGCGTCGCGCAGACCGTCCGTCGTCTCCTTGAGCCTTGCTTGCAGGTCTCCCGCGCGGCCGGTCATGGCGGCGAGTTGTCGGCGATGACGAGCTGCGATGTCTTCGAGATCCTGCATCGTGGCTCGCGATTGATCACACGACGATTCGCGGACGACGATCTGTTCGCGGTTACGAGCCAGTTGGTTTTCGCTGACGCGAGTCATCTCGACCGCGTTAGTAATCTCGACTTCTTGCTCGAGAGAACGTGCTTCCAAAGCTTCCAACTCGGCCGCTGCGGCTGCGGATTCATCCTTGAGCCGTTGCTGCTCTGATTCAAACTGAGCGGCCTCTCGCGACAACCGCCACCAGTCCGTCAGACCGACTTGCGTACGCAGTTGCTGTAATCGCCCGGAGTACTCGCGATAACGGCGGGCCTTCGTGGCCTGCGACCGCACGCTCCGCAAGCGGCTATCGACTTCTTCGACGATGTCCGACAGTCGCAGCAAGTTTTGTTCGACGCGACCGAGGCGGCGTTGCGCCTCGACTTTCTTGGCTTTGAATCGGCTGATCCCAGCCGCTTCCTCGAACATCGCTCGGCGATCCTTGGCGGACGCTTGCAGCATTCGCTCGACTTTGCCCTGCTCGATAAGGCTGTACGCGTCGGTGCCGACACCGGTGCCGCGGAACAAATCGCGGATGTCTTTCAGGCGGCACGGCTGTCCGTTGATCAAGTACTCGCTTTCGCCACTGCGATACACGCGGCGAGAGACGTGTACCTCAGGAGCCTCGATTGGCAAACGATTCTCGGCGTTGTCGAAGATGATGGTGGCTTCGGCGGCATTGAGCATCTTCCGCCCGCCCTCGGACGATCCTTTGAAGATGACGTCCGACATGTCCTTGCCACGGAGCGCTTTGGCACTTTGAGCTCCGAGCACCCACTTCATCGCATCAACGATATTCGACTTGCCCGAGCCATTGGGACCGACGACAACCGTGATCCCCGGCGGAAACTCAAAGCGAGTCTTGTCGGCGAAGCTTTTGAAGCCGATAAGTTCTAGAGCTTTGAGCATGGGATGAACGATGAGGGATGAAGGATGAAGGAGAATCAAATATGACTGGCGGTATTGCGATCGCTTGCCGCTCGCGACTGCATCTGGCCCTCGACTCTCCGCTCGCGAATTTCCTAGAACCAGCCCTTCATTCTAGCAAACCAGCCTTCGTCCGTCGGCTCTGGAGCATCGATATTTGGCGAATCCAGAAGATCGTCCGACGCTTTATCCGATTGTGTTTCGTCCAATCGGTCCTCGAACATCGCCGGGATTTGGTCCGTCACATGATAGCGGCTTTCAGCAACGCTACTGTCTTCCTCGCGGTGATAGGATCGCGTCGCTGAGGGTAAAGCGCCTACCTCAACTCTCGCATCGAGATAGCCGCCTTTCTTCGCGGCTTGCATCGCGACGAGCACTTCTTGGTAACCACCACCGAGATCAACGATGGCGTGGATCAAATCATCAACTGTCGGTGAGCAAAACACGCTTTCGGTTTCTTCGCCCGGCTTGAATGAACTGACTTTCAGCTTCTCGCGATCGACCGCTTTGATCATAATTTCCTTGCCGGCGAAGAGAAACGCGGGCGGATCGATTCGTTGGCCGTGTCCGAATACGACGATCTCAGGGCGTTTGGATTTGGAGAAGTGAATCACCGGGTCGGCTTTGCTCCCGATCGTGTGGTAGCCGAAGCTCTTATTCAGGACTTGCCCGCTGACAAGCGGATCGCTGGGATCGTTCGCCCGCAACGCGCGAAACGCTCCGTAGCGAGTCTCGGCGCTCGGCGAATCGAGCAGCTTGACCAACGCATCTTGTGCCGTCGCGTGCTCCATCGCCGCTAAGGCGGTCATCGCACGCCAACGAAATGCTCTTTCAACCCGAGCCGCGTCATAGAGTGCTTCAGCAGCCGACGGTTGGTCCAAGTAGGCCAAGGCTTCAGCGGCATAGAATCTGACTTCGGGATCGGACGAAGCAATACCCTTTCGCAGGATGGGAACAGCGGCGTCTCCAATTGCTTCCAGCCGAATTGCCGCTCGCTGAGCCGTAATGGGTTCGTGCAACATGCGATCAAGCTTCAGCAACCGCACCGAGCGTTCAGCGGGAGTCTCGCCAACGGCGATATTGAGAATGACGTACTTGTACCGGTCGAAGTTGTGCTTGTAACGATGATGTAATGCCAGCTCGACTTGATTGTCGCGGAGTGGCTTAGCAACCCCGGATTGCTCACCTCGATCAAAGTGATGGAAGCGTTCATTGATCGCAGCGCCAATCATCGAACTGGTCCGAACGGAACTGTGTTCATCGAAGATACCAAGCCCAAATTGTCTCGGTTGCATCACGACGCCGCCGCCGATAACTCGTCCTTGCGTCTCTTTGGTTTCGTCATCGGAGGTTTCAAACAGTGCGTCGACCAGGATCTCTCCCTGTCCGATTCCGGCGACGTTACCCGAGTGCAAGGACGACTCGATCATCATGACTTGCCGCATGCGTGCTGGCATGACCCAACCACCTCGCAGCGACTCCGTACGTGAACGTGGAGGCACAACGACTTTGAGATCAAACGTATCACCCTTCTGAGCCCCCGGTGGAATGTATCCACCTACCATTACCATCGCGGTATCTGTCGACGCCAGTGCCTCACGAGAACCACGGACTTCGTGAGTCTGCATCTCTTTCTTCAATTGCTCTAAGAGTGGCGAAGGCGGAGGGTTGCTACCCGTACCGCTTAGTTGTGTGACTAGCGCGACACCCTCGATCTTCAACCAGCGATCGCCCCAAGGCGAAGCGATGTCGCCGACGAATTTGGTGGTCGCTTCCTCTTCGACAAGTTTTTCAAACTCACCGACGTCGGGACTCTGTGCAAGAAACAGTGGCGAACTGCAACCGTTCGTGCAGAAGACGAAGACACTGAGCCAAGTGAGCCGCCGCTGGAAAGCTTGGGCATGCGACATCGTGTCGCTCCATTCATGTCGAGGTAGTTTGCCGAAAGATGAGAACTGCGCACCGAAGCTGATAAGTTCGGGCTGCGGACAATAGTCGGCAGTGACACGTAGGTCAAGATCGGTCGTGCTAGCGGCCTGAGGCGGTGTCAGCGGCTCTGTTTGCTAGCGACTGGACTTAGTATCGCACGATACACCAAAGAGCCCAAAGTCCGTCGCGCCAGCCGATCTTCTTCCCTTCGGCATAGGAACGTCGTTCATAACGGATTGGCCGTTCGTGAAACCGGACATTGCGGTTCTTCAACAGGCGTGCTGTCATCTCCAGTTCGATGCCGAACCGTTTCTCACGCAGCTTCGGTGCGACTTCTTGGATTAGCTCGCGACGGAAGAGTTTGTAACACGTTTCGACATCGGTAAAGCGATGCCCGTGAAAGATGTTAAACAGATTGGTGATCAATTTATTAGCGGCAAGATGCCAGAGGGGAGAGACCGCTCGATCCGGTCCGCTGAAGCGACTGCCGTACACGACATCCGCGCCGCCATCGAGGATCGGCTGCAGCAAAAGGCGCAAGTCCTGCGGATCGTACTCCATGTCGGCGTCTTGGACGACGACGATGTCCCCCGTTGCCTCAATGAATCCGGTTCGCAAGGCGGCTCCCTTACCTTGATTCCGTTCGTGGAAGACGGCTTTGATATTTTGCTCTGCGGCCAGCCGTTCCAGAACTTCTCTCGTGCCATCTTTGCTGCCATCGTCGACGCAGATAATTTCCATTGGCAAGTGCGTCTCGCGAACTCTTGCAATGACTCTTTCAAGCGTATTGGCTTCGTTATAGACGGGAATCACTACCGACAAGATGAAATCGGGCGGCAACGCATAAATGCCGAGTCGTCGACAAGCGTCGCGTCCAATCACTCGCTCAAGCAGTTCAACACGCTCACTCGGAATGCCTTCGACATCTTGTGACTGAAGTTCGTCGGCCAGTCGCAATACGACTTCCCGCAACGCGTCAGTACTGACTTCATCATCCGCAGAGAAAGAATTCATAGTGGGATCTTGCCGGTGCATGGGACGAAGCGAAGACGGGAAACGCAAGTCATCCATATTACGATGCGATCGCGACTTGGTTCAAGGCGTTGCTTGAACAGGTAGTGGTACAGTTTGCGATTCCTGAAAGTAGGATGGCCACTCTTGGCCGTCTTTTGTCGGGCAGGAGTGCCCGACTTACGGCAATCTGTACCACTACCCTTGAACACATTGCTCATTCAATCAAGCGCTCACCGGTATAAACGGAATAACCGGTCTCTTGATTGGAGCCGGAGAATCGATTTAACGACCGCATGAAGGTGAGCACGATGCCTCGGACTCACTGCCAGCTGCGCAATTCATCGCCGGAATGCAAGTGCAAAACAGACTTCCTTCGCGAAAGTTATCGACAAGAAAAAAAGTCGTCGTTGCGTTGCTTGACAAGACTCGCTGAGTCAGCACAATGTGGTCTCTGTTGTTAAACGGAACTTCGCGATTCTCTCTGCCTCGTATGAGTTGATACTTGGCGATATGCGACTGAAACTGCTGAATCGGTCGTAATAGACTTACTTGCAATCGGTCATTGCTGCGCTCGTTAAGCTGGCGTGCTGTGTGGTGTCGTGTCTCGCGAAGCTCTTGTTGAAGAAAGACCTTTTAAGCTGAGTACGGCTTTAAACAGCTAGATGTGTAACGCGGGGGGCGGTGCCCGAATGGAACGAGAGCCGGCGGCTTCGGTCGTGGTTTGGAAGTCCTCCCCGAGTTTCTTCGAGTCGACTGCGCACGGACGGCGTTGGGCTCCTAATAGCGGCGACGAGGAAACGGAACTTCCTCGTCGCCGCTTTTTTATTCTGCTTCGCTATCTTTTCTGAGCAAGAACGTGGCTGAGTGTCTGATCAGCATAGGCTCCAATCTGGGGGATCGTTCGCATGTTATCGACTCGGCTCTCGCCGCGATGGAGGCTAGCTCTGCCATCGTCGTGCGCAGCGTAAGTAGTCGGCACGCCACGCAACCCGTAGGCGGTCCTGCTGGGCAAGGCGAGTTTATGAATGCGGCAGCGGTCATCGAAACCTCACTTCCGCCTGTGGCCTTACTGCACGAGTTGCAGTTACTGGAGATCGCAGCCTCTCGGACACGGGATATTCGATGGGGAGCCCGGTCGCTGGATCTGGATCTGTTGTTGTATGACGACGTCGTAATTGACGACGAGCGACTTGTGTTGCCCCACCCCCGAATGGCCTTTCGTCGCTTTGTCCTCGCGCCGGCGGCAGAGATCGCGCCAACGATGGTCCACCCGTTGTTAGGTCGCAGTGTCGCCGAAATGTTGGAACATTTAGGGCAGGCACCAAATTACATCGCAGTGACCGGCGTGCCGAAGCTCGGCAAATCCAAGCTGGCCGCTGTGGCATCCAAAAGAACCGAATCCATCGCAATATCCGATGACTTGGCTGTGGACTCGCAGATCAAACCCTCGCCTATTCCCTCGTTGCAGACAGAGATAGAATTCATATCTCGCCGAAGCGTACTGCTTCAAACCGATGTCCCGACTAAGAGAGAGCGATATTTGATAAGTGATTTTTGGTTGGGACAGTCTCTCGCCTATGCCACGCACTTATCAACCGAACACTACCAACAATTGAAGCAAGCATTGCACGATTCCAGCCCTGATACGATCTCGCCGAAGCTGATCGTGCTTGTCGAGCTGGGAGCGGGAGACGCTGACAATTCTTACGATACGATCCAACGCAACCTTGGTGAGTTGTTGCGACAGCCCGGACAGCCGCCAATCCTGCGTTTGAATGCAGCGAATCCATCGTGGAATGAAGAAGAGATCGTCGCCGCGATCCTGGCTATGTAACGACGACATTACTTTATGCCCGACGTACCAATTCAAATCATTAGAACTGCTTCCGACATCCGACACGGTATTCTTGCCGCGCGGCACTCTGGGAAACGCATTGGGCTGGTACCGACGATGGGAGCTCTTCACGAGGGGCACTTGAGCTTGGTTCGCGCCGCACAAAAAGTTTGTGAGTTCGTCGCCGTGACGATCTTCGTGAATCCGGCGCAGTTTGGTCCCAATGAGGATTTTGACAAGTACCCGCGGACGATCGACGAGGACTTGGAAGCGCTGCACGAGCTTGGCGTCGACGTTGTCTTTATGCCAGAGCGGGATGAGTTGTATCCAAAAGGATTTTCGACGTATGTCCTGCCGCCCGCTGTAGCTGATCCACTTGAGGGACAGTACCGGCCCGAACACTTTCGTGGCGTCGCTACGATAGTACTGAAATTATTTAACTTGCTACCGGCGGATGTCGCGTTTTTCGGACAAAAAGATTTTCAGCAGTGTCAGGTTATCCGGCACATGGCCGAGGACTTGAACGTTCCCACCGAAATTCAAGTTTGCCCAATCATTCGTGAACCAGATGGACTTGCGATGAGTTCGCGAAATCGATACCTAAGCCCTGAAGATCGAGTTCGCGCGGTTGCCTTGTCGCAAGCCTTGGACGAGGCAGTTCGACAGGTGCAAGGGGGAACGATCGAGAGCTCCGCCGTTGCGGAGCGAATGCGGGATATCTTACTCAAGGCGGGAGTGAACAAAATCGACTACGCGGTCGTGGTTGATGCGGATACGCTGGGGGCGATCGACCAAATCGATCGCCCTGCTGTCGCTTTAATTGCCGTTCGCCTTGGTTCGACTCGACTAATTGATAACGCCTTGCTGAATGCCGAGTGAGATTGAATAGATCCCATGCGACAAACACTCTTTTACATTCCCCATGAAGTCGCAGGCATCCCTGTCTTCGGACTAGGTTGGGCCCTCGGAGCTTGGCTGGTGTTCAGCGTAATCGCGCTGATTGCCTTGAGTCGTCGGCACGGCTGGACTTCTGAGGTGCAAGGATATCTACCATTAATGGCCGTGTTCGGAATTGCCTTATACGCGTTACTACCGATGCTCGAGACGCGTCCGCCCGGAATAGAACCGCTCGGTTTGCCAATTCGTGGCTACGGTATGTTTGTCGTTGCTGGGATCGTGGCCGGCATGTCGTTGAGCATCTATCGGGCGAAGCAGATCGGGATGGACCCAGAGTTGATCAACTCGCTGGCCTTTTGGATGTTTATGTTGGCAATTCCCGGGGCGAGGTTGTTTTATGTGATTCAGAAGTGGGATGAGTTCCGCCGCGACACGTTGCTCGAAACACTTGGTGCAACGCTGAAGTTCACGGAGGGTGGCCTTGTTGTCTACGGCTCGGTGATCGGTGGAATTCTCGGACTCTATCTATTCTCGCGACGGCACCAGATGTCGATGTTTGAAATCGGCGATGTCATCGCGCCTGGGATGGCGATCGGATTGGCCTTCGGTCGAATCGGGTGCTTAATGAACGGGTGCTGCTACGGTGGAATCTGTGAGGGGTGGCCGTTGGCCATTACCTTTCCACAGCATGCTTCGGTCGAACTGGGGCATTACAGCCCGCCCTACGCCCATCAATTGACGATTGGTGAACTGCACGGATTTCGAATGGGAGTCGATAAAGAAGGTCGCGTGACCGTTCTGAGTGTTGAACCTGGAGGCAAAGCCGAGACGGCAGGACTGCAAACGGGAATGCAGATCACTCGATTGAACGGGAAAGAGGTCACGTCCCTCGAATCCGCGCAGAGAATTCTCCTAGCCGGTTCCCCGACGATATCCATCAACGCCGACAATATTTCTTGGACCATTGGTGCGTTGCCAGCAAGAAGCCACCCCATTCACCCAACGCAAATCTACAGCTCGATTAACGCCACCTTGTTGTGCCTGGTCCTCTGGTTCGCTTACCCGTTCCGACGGCGGCACGGAGATGTTTTGCTGTTGCTGCTTGTTCTCTACTCAATTGCGAGATTCTTGCTTGAGGCGATACGCACTGATGAAGCAGGACAACTGGGAACAGCACTAACCATTTCGCAACTCGTGAGTCTCGGCGTGCTGGCCGTGTGTATTGGCGTGTGGTTTACGCGATTGCGGCAACCGAGAATTGATGTGACAGCCGCTCCCGCTGCTCCGGCATTAGGAACAACTCAGAAATAACATCGGCATTTTAAGAGTAGGGTCCGCTGTGCGGACCAGGGATCTCTGAGGTCCGCACAGCGGACCCTGCGATAAAGAAGAAGTGTTGTTGAGCCGGTCCTACAGCCTCACGGCTATTTGCCTTTTAGATAACCAGCGCTGGACTGAAAGTATTTCGTCCTTCTGGTAGCGATGACTTCCGCTTTCTCTTCTTGCTGCATGCGAAGATCGTTCAGGTTCGCATTACAGAATCGGCACCCAACTTCTTCGATGTGGAATCGATAGTAGTCCATTTGTTGTTTGTCGAGCGCGTCCAGCAAATAGCTTCCGAGTTGCTCGCGGTTGGGGCAACTGATTCGATGTCGACGCCAGATCTCACCGATCGTGTGAACCCCAGCATCGCGTCGACCATTGATCGCTGCTAATCGCTTGCCAAGTTTCGGATTGGCGCGGAGTTCCGACTCGACGGCTGCCATCTCGCCCGGAGCAAGTGCTTCGTCAAGATACGCTTCGAGTTCTAATTCAGTGAATTCCTTCGACATGCTTGTTCGCCGCTCACGATCTATTCGTCATAAAGTTCAGGGAAGACGTCCTCCGAGAGGCCCTGTCGTCCGACGAGAGTTCTGGTCCGAGCCAAAAAATCGAACTTAAAGTTCGCTACCTGCTGCTCCGAGATGCCAAGCGTCTGAGCGACTTTCTTATTCGCCCAGCCGCGGACAAACAACAGTTCGTTGCACATCAACTTCGTCCAATCGCCGCGTTCTTTCCAGCGCTCGACTTGTTCTCGAAGTGCCTCGATGAGCGCCTTCTCTTCCAGTTCCTTTTGTTCGCCACTACGGACGATGCTGCTCGCGGCTCGTGCCGGAGACGCCAGTTGCCATTCGCCTCCAGAATCCGCACCTGCGGACAGCGGTAACGCCGGTCGGCGGCCTTCGCGGCGCATATGATCGGTCAACTTGTAAGCACAAATTGAGAAGAGGTAACTCTCCAAAGGACGCCGACCATCGAAGTTCGGCAAGCTGTTTAAAAAGCCGACAAAGGCTTCTTGAACGATATCTTCACTGACAGCGCGTCGACCGATGCGGCTTTCGACAAAAGCCAGCAACCGCCCTTCGTAACGCGAAATGAGATCGCCCCACGCGTCGCTATCTCCGTTGCGAATCCGCTCGACGATGATTCGATCAGTATCGGAGGTGGCGGCCATAGGCAAGGTAGTTGCGCGAAGCGAAAACTGTAAATGTAAGAGCTAAGCGGTTGCTGCGATACGCAGGAAACTGCTCATCGTACAGCGAACCATCGCTGCCTACATCCACGGAATCTTGTTCGCGAAGACAACACTAGCAGCGATGACTGCCAGTATCGCCGCAGCCGCACCAAACTGCAAGCGCCCGGTGTAATAGCCCCGGGTTGCGGTGTCCAACTTCAGATAGCTGAACATCGTCCCCAATAAGAGCAACACCGCTCCCACGCCCAGCCCCGTTTGAAATAATCTGGACGTCGCACGTACCTTGCTCCATCGCCGGTCCAACGCATCTTTGACTTTCTTATCGATCTTCACCAATGCGTGTGACTGGTTCATGACTCCGTAGTCGAACTCGACCTGCTCGTCGAATCGCTCGCGGGCGATGGGATACGACTCGTCTTCGAGTCGCAAGTTGATTGTGCGTGTCGTGCCCGTATCACTTTCTTCGATCGAATAGCCCGCGAGTGTCGCTGCGAGTTCCGAACCAAGATAGTCCTTAACGTACGCGTCCACTGCGGCTTTAACTTCTTCCTGCAAGGATTGTTGTGCGGTTCGTGCCCGCACGTGCAACCCGGAATCGACTGCGATCTGATAGAGTTCCTCACTCTTCTTCGCCTCCGTCTCAACCCAATCGGGGCGCGGAGTTGTCAGATATCGAAACGCGGGCGTCGGTTCGACCGCTAGTTCATGTGGCTGCTTGCCGACGCGAGGAGGAGCTACTTCTTGTTCGGTTGATGCGGCTTCCGATGGTACAACCTCGATCTCAGAGTCTCCTGCCGGCGCTGGATCTTCTTGAGCGTAAAGCACTCCGAGGTACTCGTCCGAATACGAATCGCTTAGCACTGCCACGGCACGTCCGCCGAGAACGACACTCATCAACCCCATCATGATTAAAGCGGCGGGGTGCTTTCGCTGCATGTTAGACATCCACAAGGCAAGTACGGCTAGAACAACAATCATTAAGAGTACTAACATAGCGATCTCCTACCCGACTTCCGCAATCTGTTCTCGAATCTTCGCACGTTCCGAGGGGCGGACCCATGGAGCGGCCAACTGTACCGCGATCGATGTACACGCCGCGAACATGAACCCCCACGGTTGTGGAAAGGCCCAAAAGATTTGGATCAACCAAGCCCAGAAGACACATCCAGCGGTCGACCAAAGGCTGATGCGGCTGGTCCGCAGTGGATCGGCTTGCAACCACCATTTCGTAATGCCGAAGATGCCGCCGAAATAGATCAAGAAGGCTGGCAGAGATAACGATCCGTCGACTGAAGTCCAATTGGTAGGAACGGCAACGGCGGGCAACGTCTGCACCACCAACTCGTCCGTCACGTGAACACCGAGGAATTGACTGGTCGCGAATGCAACGACGCCAGTCAGCAACCCGGCCACGAGCATCACAAATCGCCGTCGAAGTGGCTCGCCTTCGTCAGCTTCCCAAAACTTTGCGACTGCCAGGATCATCCAGGCACCAACGATGCAAGTCAAAGACAACCATGCATACAACGTCCAAGTAAAGACATCCGCGAGAGCCTCGCCGCGCATGAACAACGTCATTACGAGACAAAGGATCAAACTCGCGACGGCCGACGTAATCATTGCACCGCTCAACTCGGTCACGCGTTCGCCACCGTGCTTGCGGGCAAGTCGCTCGCGAATTTCTTGTTTCCAATGTTTTCGGCGATAGCTTCGACGCTGCTTGTGCATCGAAGCGGCGCTTCGGTGAGTGGAAGATGAGGCGTCCGATTGCGAATTCGGATTTGTCTTGGGAGCTTCTAAGGCCAGCACGATCGAGCGCAGTCCGAAGTAAACCAGATACATTGCCCCCAACAGAATGCCGGTGGGGACTAACCACTGGCCATTGAGAACCAGCAGGCAAATTCCGCCGATCAACAGCAGCACTTTGGCGGATGAATTCAAGTTCGAGTGTTGCCACCAATTCGTCGTGCTGCGTAAGCCATCGCGAACCGCTTGCGCGATCGGTTCCGCATGTTGAGTTCGCGACTTGGGCGATGAGACAAAGGGAGAATCACTAGCAACACTTTCTTGAAGCGGTCCGAGGTAGATTCCTTCGCTTTCAAACTCCTCGCCGATATACATCGTTGAAGCGGCGTGAGCGGGTTGGCTCGGCATGGCCTTGGCAATCACCGGTGGCTTCGCAGCGGCGACCACGGGCCTTGGCTTAGCGAGTCCAGCGGCGATTTCGAGATCCGCCAACATTTCGCCCACCGACGAAACACGTTGAGCAGGATCCTTCAGCAGCGATCGCCTGATGACTGAGCGAAACGCCTCCGGCACCGGCGAGAGATCCGGCTCGGCCGTCAGGTGCTTCATGATAATTTCTTGAGTGCTCTCGCCGTCGAAAGGCACGCGACCGGTTAGCAACTCGAAGAGGATGATCCCGAGGGCATAAACATCGATCTCTTTGCCATAGACTCCCTTACCAATCTCGGGAGCCATATAGTGGAACGTGCCGACGCTTTCGGTCTGTCCACTTCGGCGACTGCACGAGATGTACTTCGACAGGCCGTAATCGCCGATCTTGACGATGTCGCCATCGAGAAAGATGTTGCCAGGTTTCAGGTCGCGGTGAACGATGCCTTGGTCGTGCAGATAGGCAACGCCGCGAGCGATCCCTTGAAACCAGTCGTAGACCTCGGAGAACGGCATCCCGTTAGGATTACGATCGAGCGCGTCTTTCAAGCTATCGCCCGAAACATACTCCATCACCACCCAAGCTTGTCCCTCGTCGTCGTACTTGATGTCGTACAACGAGACCAAGTTGGGATGCTTCAGGTTAATACACTGGGTGACGCCGCGAACCTCGACATCCATATTCCGCTGGATGCGTTTGACCGCCAACTCTTTGCCTGCGTCGCTGAGCGCGAAATAGACTTCGCCAAATCCGCCGACACCGATCCCTCGTTTGATGGTATATCCATCAAGAGGTCTGGATCCGGTCGCGTAAGCGAATTTCATACTTCCGCCTTCCGGCTTGACAAGTTCTTTAGGCATTGCGGCGTGCCGTTGTTTGAGGTGATGGCCGCGTTCTTCTACAGTAGCGGCTGAGTTGTGCATCTGTCCAGTTCCTCGAGACTCATGGAGAAATCGCTTCCCGCGACATGCGAATTGCTGCTCAAACGGCCACGTCCATCGCACAGTTCGCCATCAATTTCAATTGCCTCCATCGCCCGGCAATAAAGTTCATCGTCCTGGCGATAAAGAACGACATCTGATTCCCAATCTGGGCAAACCACGTGGTTCTGCCAACGCGGGCCGAGTACACATGATTCGGCCATCAACAGGATGCTATCAGCGTATGGCTGGGTTCGGTGCCGGCTGATAACGTCAAGCCGGGCCGATGCACTCAACGCGTGCGGTCGCCGAAAACGGAAGCGTACGCCCGAGCCAAGCTCGATTTCGTCACCATCGCTCAAGATCGCCTGCGTTTGGATCGACTTGCCGTTCAGCCGCAGCACATGTAGCGGCTCGATCGTATATCCCTCTCCATCGCGGCGAATCTTGGCGTGTCGACGCGAAATATCGGCCAGGATCGGAATATCGACCCGGTTTCCCGGTGTCGCTTGTCCAATCACAACTTCGCTGGCCAAACTCACCAGATAACCGCCAACACCATCGACCCACAACAAGAATCGTTCACCATTCACTTCGCCAAGCTCATCCTGGCACATCCATTTGTTTGGTCCCTGTCGCGAGTCAACAAACTTTGCTCCGACCTTCGCCCAGGCTTGCTTACGAGCCTCCTTGGCCAACTTCGATTCAGGAGCCAATTGCAGCAACTGGTCGGCGAGTTGGACTACCTCGGACCAACTCCGCTCGGCCATCGCATGGTGGAGTTGCTCGGTGAGGTTGCGAAACTGCTCGGCTCGCTGTCGGCAATCGGCGCGGCCTTGTTCAAACTCGACGAAGTCCGGTCGCAAACGCGCCGCGATCTCAAGTTGCGACTCGGCCTCCGCGAACTTCCCGTGCTTGGCAAGATTGGCGGCGGAGTGAATTCGTTGTGCGACTTGTTTTAGTGTCACCAGCGGTGCAGAGGCTACCTTGCGTTTCTCAAGTGCTTCGATCGCGGCCAAAGCTGCACTCGCGTCGCCGGTACGAAGCAGTACACTGATGTTCAGCATCGCCGCATCGATGACTCTGCGTTTGGCTTCCAGCACGGTGTTCGTCTCGCCGCTCAGCGATATGGCCTGATCGATTTCGCCCCAAGCCGAATCGAAATCACGGCTCTTGATGCAGTTGATTGCTCGTTGAGCCTTCTGTGTCGTGACCTTCGCGGCCAATTTGCGGCCTGGCAGAAAGTGCGTCAAGCTTTCGTCGACGAGCATCCGACCAGCTTTCGCGAGATCGCCCGCTTTGTAAGCTTCTTCCGCTTCGCGAAGTTTTAGACGCCAGGTTTGAAACATCTCGATTCACCGATAGGAAACGTGACGATTTCAGAAAGAGGGCCTGAGCCTAGGCGACTCAGACCCTTTTGCAACAACTTCAATCCATACTAGCGATGCAATTCGACAAACGTTGCGATCTCGGGACGGACGGTTTCAAAATAGCCCGTCACTTCTTCCGTGATGTCACGGTCGAATTCCGACTCGTCGAGCGGGATGCGATCGTAGTATTGGAGGTCAGCATTCACTAGTTTCTCGGCGACTTCGATGCGAGTTCGCACTTGGTCAACCAATTCCTTGGTCTGAGCGAGCTTGCTGTCGTCGAAGTTGAAGTCACTCGTCGTTTGAGCTACTTCTACCATCTTCAGGCGAGCGTCGAGATTCTCGACGTCAACTTCCAACTGGCTCTTCGCAGCCAACATGCCTTCCAACTTGTCGCGAGCCGCCAGCATCATCCGCTGCTTAGCATCAAGCTGCTTCTTCTTGCTGATGATGGTGGCCTCTTGCGTTTTGAACTGGTCAAAACGGCGAGTTAGATCCGTCTTTACTTGCGAAGCGCTGTAATTGCGTCCCGCGTAGACAAACTGTTCCGACCCCGAATCCAAATCGTCCTTCAGGCGAATGATGTCCTCGCGATCTTTCGCCAATCGCTCTTCCGCCTTCAGGACCTGTCGTTCCAACTTCGCCACTTCCACTTCGACCTCTGCGATCGCGTGCATGTTGCGTTCGATTTCAGGCTGGAGACGGCGAATCTCCTCGCGAGCCCGTTTTAGCTCGAACGTGACGGGAACACTGTCCTCGAACGTCTGCTGGGCGATGCCAACTGCCGTCGAGAGGTGACTTCGGCCGTAAAGCAAGCCTGCTAGGAGCAGCATGCCAGCGGCCACAACTGCTGATTTCCTGACCATCCTTCGATCCTCCAACTATTGTGATTTCTGTAACGCCGTGATTCGTAACTGTTCCAAATACGAGGCTCGCCGCGACCCTGCGGTTCTCAAAGAGGAATTCGGCGGCCTCGGTCCGTTATTTAGGACCGCTTGAAATTTTTTCAAGTTTTTTCCGAACCGAGCGAATTGCTCAGTGTCGGTATGCCAAATAGCGTTGCCAGAAGTGAACGAAGTTGCGTTAGCTGTTCAATCTTGCCCGGCAAACTTAGACGGTTGTGAGCCTTACACCGCGACAAAGCCAGCCAGTTCTATGATTTACGTCACATCGACGTGTAGGAACTCAACACGGCACGACGATTGCTAGTACAGATGGCATCGATCACTTGGGAGGAGCAGAGCCATGAACGCCCGTCAGCCAACCGCCGCTCACTCGACGAACGTCAGCTCGGCGACCGTGTTGTTGCTCGAAATCGAAATGCCGCACACGACGGCTTTCGAGGCATTTGAAGAGCAACTCGACGTGAAGCTCGCTGAACTCGAAGACCGATTCTCCAGCTTTGTGACTCCCAACTCCTTTGCCGGTGCCATTGGTCGATAACGATCTCAGTTCAGTGAGGCGACGCGATCCAAATGAATCGCTTGTTGGGATGGAGCACGCACTTCAGGGCGCCATCCGTAGTTCATTTGCAAGGCATCGTCGGCGCACTTCTTTCTATTCCCGTGAGCGGTTCTCAATTCCGCATTCGGCTCTCTGCGAAACGTTTAGACCCTTAGCGAACCGCGAAATCCGCGGGCGGAATAGTATGATTGTGCACCGTTGTGATAGACGAACACATTGCCATAGCGTCGATCACAAAAGAGCGCTCCCCCGAGTTTTCTAATATCAGAAGGTGTTTTCACCCAACTCGACGTTTTCACATCGAATTCCCCAAGCTTCTGCAGATCTCGGTACTGTTCTTCGGTTAAGAGCTCAATGCCCATGGCAGCAGCCATTTCGATGGCGCTGTCTTTTGGTTTATGTTCTTTCCTTGAATCGAGCCCTTTGCGGTCGTAACAAACACTCCTGCGGCCCTTCGGGCTTTCCGCGGAGCAATCAATAAAGATGTACTCGCCCGTTTTCTTATCGTGACCAACGACGTCCGGTTCACCGCCAGTTCTTTCCATTTCGTTGAGGGACCACAGTTTTTCAGCATTCGCAGTCAGCTTTGCGTTAACCTTCGCCCATTCAACATCTTTATGTCGGTCCATATTCCTCTCAAACCGGACTTTCAACGCGCTGACTAGCTCTTTGCATTGCTGTGCTTTCATGTCCGTTGCTCTTCGCCTCTCGCGTCCGGAGCGTTCTTTCGCATCACGACCGTCGCAACCATAGTGGTTTGCGGTTTGGAGGACGGTCGAAAGCTGCTGCGACTCGAATTGTAGCTGCTCGGTGCCCGGAAGTCACTTTGCGTTCTCGCCGGGTAGTGGCACCGTTTGAAATTCCGGAAATCAGGACGGCCACTCCTGGCCGTCTTTTGTCGGGCAGGAGTGCCCCGACTTACGGCAAAGTGTACCACTACCTCTCGCCGAGCTCTTGGAACGGAGTTTAACTCACCCGCCTCATCGGGCTTTTCATTTGTTGAAGTTGCACAAGATGTACGACGGGCCTCCGAGCCCGCCGATGAATCGAAGTCGTTATTCGACGGGCTCGGAGGCCCGTCGTACAAACCTCTCAGTTTGAAAAACTGAAAGGCCTTAGCCCGCCTCAGGAAACACTAGCCATCTCCCTCGCACCGTTGTTACACTAGGGAATTGGCTACGTGGCTCAAATTCCAGCGGAGACTTTCATGACGATTGCCAACTGCCCTCGCTGCTGCGAGCAGGTTTCAATACCAGACAATGCGACCGAAGAAGCCACGGTACAGTGCCCTCTTTGCCAAGAAGAGTATTCGCTGGGCGAAGCACTCTCGCAACTACCACCCACGTTGATCGTACTCTCCGATATCGGGGCGACGTCAACTCCGATTACGACCGACGAGGACGACTCTTCCTGGGAAGAGTTAAATCTGGACGAGAATGATGCCGATGAAATCGCGTTGGCTCCGATGGGCGCCGCGGCTCCAGCGGCTGCTTTTGATTTCACGAGTGGGTCGACAACGGCAGGCGGCAAGACGACGTCCACGATTCGCCCTTCGAGCCGCTCGCGGAAGCCAAAAGGCAGCCCGATCAAGTCGGTGTTGTCGATCGTGATCGGCGGCATGATGGCCTTTCCGATCGCCCAACTGATCCTGTGGTATTTGCCCGGCGACTTGAAACGCGACTTTGGTGCAGGCCCGATTGTGGCGCAATACGTCCCTGCGATCGTCCCAGCGAAATTCCGCGGTAGCAAGGCGAACTCCGATTCCAACACCGAGCCATCGTTCGGCAACGCCAACGTCGCGGGCTCGGACTTCAACTTTGGCGATACCGATAAATTCGCTGCTCCCGCGAACAATGGCAATCAGAACGCGAGCAAGCCTCCGGCATCAAAGAATAAGAAGAAGCCCAAAGCCGACCTGCTTGTCACGGAAGAGCCTGTGACCGAAGAAGTGATGAGCATCGAAGATGCTGCAGCGGCGGGTGCGGACGTGTTTGGAAGTGCCGTGGATGTGCCCGGACTCGAACTCGGCGGACTGCCAACGTTCGATGAGCCAGAACCGCCAGCCACTTTACCCAACGCAATAACGAAAGCGACCGATGAGCCTGCTCTCGAATTGCCGCCGTTGGTCGACCCGCCCATGAACCTTGAGACTCCTGCTGCCGAAGTCACCGGACTTGCGACTGGCAATATCCGCAACGCACCGCAAGTCACAGCAGACACGGTCGTCAATCGCTTTCAGGCAGCGTTAACCGGCAACTTGGCGTGGGATACGGATGAAGCGAGTACACCAAGCAGGACCTTGATGCGTGAATTTTACGAGTCGTTCTCCAAACTCGGCGAGGCGCTGACGTTTGCAGAACAAACCGACGAGCAAGTCGCGACTCAGATTGAAGAGACGTCCAAGCTCTTGCAGGAGATCGGCAAACAACCTGATAAGCTTGGCGTGATCAGCCTCGCGGCGAAGGGTTGGATGGCGGCAGGGTACGACACGCGAAAGACCAATGGTGTCTGTTTGTACGGCGTCATCAAAGCCGTTGAACCAATTGGCGAGTTGTTCGAGACAACACTCGATTCCGGGGGGCAGGAAGTTGCAGTCGTTAGTAAGTCCAACCCAGCCGAACACTTTGCGGTCGATCGTCACGTACTGATCTTGGGAACAATCTTGGAAGATCCCGCCAAAAATCTTGGTGGCTACGAAGGCAGTCGCAAGTCGGTTGTTCTCGACGGTTTCCACGTCAATGTCGCCGCCGAATAGATATTGCAGAGGAGTCGCGAGAATGGAGTCGCCCGGTCACCAGCCGAAACCAGATGTCCGTGAGTCCAACAATCTAGCTCCAGCCGAAAGCGATGCCTCCACACCGGGGTCTGCCCAAGTCTTCCAATACCTCCTCTACGGACTCTCGTTGCCCGAGCGTGCATTGCGAGCAACTTCGGCGATCGTTGGCGGGACATTGACCGAATCGGCGGCATTGCTTGTACCGCAAGCATTTCGCAGTTCGAAGTCCTACGAAGTCTTCGTGCAACAGATGCTAAACTTGATGGTTCAGGATGTTGGTGGTATCGAAGTCCCCGACGCCGAGAAATCGGCGAGCGACAAAGTGGAGAGCTTCGTGGCCAGAAAGGCCGTCGGCAGCTTTCTCGATCTTGCCGGTATGGCGACGCTACATCTCTCACCACTGACGGTGCTGGCGATTGTGAGTGACGTGGCGTATGGATCGCAAAGCTACCTGAAAGAGCTCAGTGCCGAATTGAAGAAAGCCGGCATCATCGATGAGGAAACAACCATCGATCACGCGGCAGACCTACTCGATGCCATCCGCAACACATCGACATCGACGGCAAACGCGTTCGACCTACCACCGCTGTCGGTCGAAGGATTACGCGAAACGATCGAGCAGACACGACGTGCCGTCCAGGGAATCGATCCGACGAAGGTCATTCCCGAAGCCGAGATGCGGCAGATTTGGACGCAAATGCACGAAGTGGCCAGTCGTCAGGATGTTGGCTTGCTGGATGTCTCAAGCACGATGACGTTGTTCGCCATCGACAAGGTAGGCCGCGTCGGACAAGGAGCATTGTCCTCGGTGACCGTCGCGGGCAATATGTTCGATCGTCATATCTTCGATCACTATCGCCAAGGCCTGACCGAGATTCAGAAGAAGGGCCTATACGCGACGCTCGCAACCGCAAGCCAGCCTTACATTCGCGCCGTGTGGACGAACTTCTCGTCGGAGCGTGAAACGATCACCGAGGATCTATTTTCGGGCAAGCTGATTGGTCGAGTGTGGACCGGCGTGAGAAGTTGGTTCGCGGATGAAGCACCTCTCGACAACGAATCCAATTCATAAACCTGCCTCCTGGAGCAAGCATCATGCGAAGTCGACTATCGTTCGGTATCTCAGTGATCGCAATCGCAGCTGGTTGCCTATCCCAAATGACCGTGCCGGTATTGGCACAAGATTCGGCTTCAGTCCTGCCGGGTGCGCGTCCTACGATCGATGCCTCCAAGTTCACCTCGCTGCAAGCGGCTTTCGATGCCGTACCCGAAGGCGGCGGATTGGTACGACTGCCGGCGGGAACCTTCGAGATCACCGAACCCTTGCGAGTTCACTCGGAAGATACTTGCGTCGAGGGTGCGGGGACCGCCACTCACATCAAGAACCTCAACGTCGATGGCCAGCCTGCCTTGCTCGTCTCTCATCTTGAGTGCATCGACGCGAAAACTGATCGCAAGCATCAGTTGTGGCGCATCCGGCTGGCTAACTTGCGTATTACCGGCAACGAGAAAAGCGGACCGGGGATCGAAGCTCGCCAGATCAACGAGATCTTTATCGACGGTGTGACGGTTAGCGAAAACGGTGGCGACGGCATCTTCCTTAACTACTGTTACGAAGACCCACGCGTGGCGAACTGCCTGCTCACTTATAACAAGAAGGTGGGTCTCAATCTTCAGGGCTGTCACGACATTGTCGTGTCGGGATGCCAGTTTGAAGAGAATCAAGATGCGTTGCATTGTTTCGACGGATTTAATCTTTGCATGACCGGTTGCTGCGTCGACGATCATCTTGGCGAGGGCGTCGTCATCGAAAACACTTACGGCAGCGTCGTCTCGGGCAACATGATCGAAGAATGCAACGGTACAGCCGTGGTGTTGGATCGCGATTGTTATGGGATCACGCTGAGCGCCAATGTGATTGCTCATAATGGAGGCGGCATCGACTTGCGTGATGCACATGGCTGTGCCGTGTCGGCCAATACCTTTACGATCCTGAAGACGAATGCCTTGCGAATCGGCCCCAACAGCGGAAGAATTACGGTTGGCGGCAACAATTTTTCGAACAGCTACATCGGCGATGGCAAAGTTCGTCGCGGCACCGAAGATCTGGGAGCCGCTGGCCTCGTGCTGGAAGCGACGAAGGATGTGTCTATCAGTGGCAACGTGTTCTCCGGACTCACCGAGAAGGCGATCACGCTCGTCGGTGAGTCGACCGGCGTGGTGTTCGCCAACAATGTGCTCAGCGATGTCGAAAGTGATCATACACGGATCACATCGGGCACCGTGTCAAACAACGAAGAGTCGCAATCGAGCGGCGGCGCAGCGAAGTAGTTGCACGTCCGCATCGCTAGCACCCACATCGCGAGTCAGTTTTCTGCAACTGGAATCGCGAGCACTGCAGATGGACAAGTGGGCTGCCACGTTCCGTCTTCGATCGCTAGGATTCCTCGCGTACGAGGCACTCGCTGCTCAAAAAAGTAGCGGCAGCCGCGCAATTGTTTCGATTTCGGGTGCTGCGACAAAGCGTACCAGAGGGGGCTAGGTCCTGTAGGCCAACGCACTTAGCGCCAAGTCAATCGGCGATTCGTTGGCATACCTCCGAAGATCGAACGTGGCGGCATTCCGATTGCACAGACAGCCGTCACGAATTGGTGCCTCACGGTTACGATGCCTCAGGATCAAGCCGACGCATGGAGTCATGGAGTATTGTCATGGATGAGTTTGCATTAATCACGACGGGGGCGATGTTACGATGAACGGCGCTGCAGACGAGTTGCTGGCCCTGTTCGTCGTCATTGGGCTCGGGCTGACGATCGGAAAAGTTTCTTTTCGAGGGATATCGCTTGGCGCTTCGGGCGTGATTTTTGTCGCCTTGGCGGCTGGGCACTTCGGCTTCGAGGTACCGAGAATCGCTGGTGCGATGGGAATGGTGTTGTTCGTCTATTGTTTGGGCATCGGTGCTGGCCCCGGCTTTCTGCGAGTGTTCTTACAACAGGGCAAGGCGCTGGCGATTGTCGGTGTGGCAATGAATGTCTCCGCTGCCTTCGTCGCTTGGTGCATCGCCAAGTCATTGGAGTGGGGGCCGGATTTGGCAAGCGGTTTGCTCGCCGGAGCGTTGACAAGTACGCCGGCCTTGGCGGCGGCGTCCGAGCGGCTTCCCGGCAATTCAGAAGTTGCGGTTGGTTTCGGCGTGGCTTATCCCTTCGGCGTACTCGGCGTAATCTTTTTCGTCCAAATCATGTTGAAGTTGTTTCGCGACTCAATGGCGGAGGCTGCGCAGAACGATCCGAGTACGGCGGGCAAAGACCCGATCGTGCGTGTGCTTGTCGAGGTTCTTAACCCGAGCGTTGTTGGCAAAAGGCTGCGAGACGTCGCCGTCATTTCACACTTCAACTGCCAAATCTCGCGTGTGGTCGTCGGCGAGAAGCTGGAACCGATTCCGTCGGGCTTTACGTTACAGTTGCAGCAACGCGTACTCATTGTCGGTCGTAAGTCGCGGGTTTCTGATGTTGTCGATGTACTCGGCAAGCCTTGCGATGACTCGGGCTATGCTTTGGACATGGAGCGACAGCGTCGTCGGATTGTCGTTACTTCCAAAGAACTGGTCGGCAAGACGTTAGAACAACTGCACCTCCGGTCGCGATTCGGCGCGACGATTACACGGATCTCTCGTTATGACATCGAGTTCGTACCACAGCCCCACGAAAAGCTGCAGTTTAGCGATGCGCTAACCGCCGTCGGCGAAGGCGATGCACTCGAGCGGCTCGCACAGTTCGCGGGGCACCGCGAACAGTCGCTCGACGAAACGAATCTAATCTCGTTGACGCTCGGTCTCGTCTTCGGTGTGATGATGGGAAGCGTCGAGTTCAGTTACGGAGGCGGATCAATCTCGCTAGGATTGGCGGGGGGGCCTCTGCTCGTGGGTCTGATCCTTGGCCACTTCGGGCGAATCGGACCGGTCGTAGGCTATATGCCCAGGGCGGCGCGCTGGCTATGTGCCGAGGTTGGACTGGCCATGTTCCTTGCGCATGCGGGTTCACAAGCGGGATCGGAGTTCGTGGCGGTCGTTTCACAACACGGAATCCTTCTGTGTGGTGGAGCCGTGACGATCCTAGCCGTGCCGCTGGTGGTGGGAGTTTTGCTCGCGCGTTACGTGCTGCGAATCGGTATCCTGGAAACACTAGGCGGCATTTGCGGTGCGATGACGTCGACGCCTGGTCTCGGGGTTGTCACGTCGCAAGTTTCAAGCAGCTTGCCAGCGACCAGCTACGCAGCCGTCTATCCGGTCGCACTTATCATCATCACGCTGCTGACGACAGGACTGATCACGTTGCTGCAGTAGGTCCAGACGATCTCCCGTCGTAGATAAGTGACCTTTTTCTCGATTCGCGAAACGATGCGGTTCCGGCACAGGTATAATGCGTCGAGTTTTACGCTATTCCGCCTGATACCCCGAGGATTACCGCGGTGCACACCTTTCGCAATGCTGGTTCAAGTTTGCTGTTCGTACTTCTTGCCTCCACGTTTGGGATCGCGGACGATCGCACGGCAGCCGATCTGCTGCCTGCGACGACGGTCATCTACGCGGAGATTCCGCAACCCGCTGCGTTGCTCGATGTCCTGGAGAATCACCTGCTACGCAAGCGGATCGAGAACTTGGAAGGTGTCCAAGCCGCCTACGAAGGCAAGCAGTTCCTACAACTGAAGGCGGCCGTGGCCATCATCGAAGCCAAGCTTGGTCAAAAATGGCCTCAAATCTTGCAGTCGGTGAGCGAAGGTGGAATCTCGCTTGGCTTCGATGCCCGTTCCCAGGGTGTCATGTTGCTGATCAAGGCTCGCGACGAAGAAGCTGCTCCCAAACTTTTGGAAACGCTAATCGAACTGGCCCGCGCGGGGGCGACCGGTGACGGTAAGCCCGATCCTGTAAGCTCCGGCGAATATCGGGGCATCACCGCCTATCAAGTCAATCAAGCCCGAATCGCCACGTTGGGAACGTGGCTCTTAGTGACCAACAAACCAGAATCGGGCAAGGCGTTGCTCGACGCCTATCTCGATAAGCCGGAGAACACGTTAGCCAGCAATCTGCAATTCCAAGAGGCACGATCGAAAGTTGCGGACTCGGCAACTGCCTGGGGCTACATCGATATCGACACAGTTCGCAAAGGGGGCATCGCAAAGACGCTGTTTTCCGGCAAAACAGAGAATGCCGTCGCGGAGTTACTTGTCGGCGGCTTGCTCGACACACTCCAGCACACTCCCTACGCCACCGCCTCGTTAACGCTTGATCCTCAACGCACGCGACTCGAACTTGCCGCCCCACATCAACAACAGTGGACGACCGAGGCCCGCGAGTATTTCTTTGGCCCCAATGGCAGCGGTCGGGCACCGGCGCTGATTGAGGTCGAAAACCAGTTGGCCGCGATTTCTACGTATCGCGATGTTTCGACGATGTGGTTGCGAGCGGGCGACTTGTTCGACGATAAGGTTGTCGACCAGTTGGCTCAAGCCGACAGCAACCTTTCGACGCTGTTCGCGGGAAAGGATTTCGGCGAGGAGATTCTTGGCGAGGTCCACCCCGAGATTCAAGTCGTCGTCGCGCGGCAGTTGTTCGCGGACAAGACGCCGAAGCCCGCCATCAAGCTTCCCGCCTTCGCTGCTGTGTTCCGACTCAAAGATCCAGAAACCGTCGGGCCCGACTTCCGCCGGACGTACCAGAGCCTGATCGGCTTTCTGAATGTCATCGGAGCGATGAACGGTCAGCCGCAACTCGATCTCGACATGGACAAAGAGGATAACTATCAGATCGTCAGCGCAAACTATCTGCCGGAGAAAGACGCTAGCCCGGGCGGTTTGAAGATTCACTACAACTTCTCGCCTTCCGTAGCCTTTGTCGGCGAACACTTTATCGTGTCGAGCACGAAAGCGCTCGCTCGTGAGCTTGCTGTGGCAGTCAGTAAAGAGAATAAACCGAATTCCGACGTGAACTCGTTCGTCCAGGTGAACGTCGGCGGTGTGAGCGCCATCCTGGCCGATAACCGTGGTCAACTGGTGGCTCAGAATATGTTGTCGGAAGGACATTCTAAGGAAGAGGCCGAGCGAGCTATCGGGGATTTGTTTGCGTTGCTCGAAGCGGTCGAGGACGCATCGATCGACTTGGCGGCGAGCGAGGGAACCTTGAGAGCGTCGCTGGAGATCGACTATGTCGCTGACTAAGATCGACCCCACTTGGGCGTGGACGCCTTACCGTCCCTCCGAATCGCAGCCTTGGAATCGAATTCGCGCCGCCCACCTGTTTCGGCGAGCCGGATTTGGGGCCACGTCCCAAGAGCTGGATGCGGCGGTCGGCAGGGATCCGGACGAGATCGTGGCCGGCTTGGTCACACCCAATCTGGATGCCGAGTTTGAAAGCGAGAGCGATGCGTTTGCGACGACGATCCTGGCATCCGGCAATCCCAAGCAATTGTCAGCATGGTGGAGCTATGTCATGCTCCGCACGCCTCATCCGCTGCTGGAAAAGACAACGCTGTTCTGGCACGGGCATTTCGCCACCAGCGCGGCGAAAGTCGAAGACGCCGGCGCGATGTATGCCCAGAACCGTCTCTTTCGTCAGTATGCACTCGGCGACTTCGGCAAGTTGACGCATGCCATCGCTCGTGATCCGGCCATGCTGATCTATCTCGATTCGGTGACGAATCGCAAGGCTCATCCCAACGAGAATTTCGCACGTGAATTGATGGAATTGTTTTGCCTGGGCGAAGGCAATTACAGCGAGAAGGATATTCAGGAGTTGGCTCGCTGTTTCACCGGTTGGGAGATTCGGCGCGGCAGCTTTCGCTTCAATCGCTTTCAACACGATACAGGTTCGAAATCGATCTTCGGACAAACTGGTCCGATGCCGGAAAGCGAATCGATCGACATCGTACTCGACCAACCTGCCGCCCCACAGTTCATCGTACGCAAGCTGATTCGCTACTTCCTGTTCGACGAGCCAGCAGCCAGCGACGAACTTGTCGCACCCTTGGCGAACGAACTGAGCGAACATGCGTGGGACATTGGTCATGTCGTACGCCGCATCTTGAGCAGTCAGTTGTTTTACTCGGATCAGGTCATCGGCCGCAAAGTCCGCTCGCCGGTGGACCTTGTCGTTGGACTGTTACGGACGCTGGAAGGATCGACTAACGCGTATCAGCTAGGCGACGATTTGGACATGCTGGGACAAGGCTTGTTCTATCCGCCCAATGTGAAGGGCTGGGATGGCGGTCGCGCGTGGATCAATTCATCGACACTGTTGGGGCGGGCGAATGTCATTGGTCGCATCGTCCGCGACGAGAAGACTCGCTTTGCCGGCGTGAATCTGAAAGCCTATTTCGATCAACTTGATGCGGACTCTCCTGCGGCGATTGTCGATCAACTCGTCGAATTAACGCTGGCTGTCGAGCCCTCGCAAACCGTGAAAGAACAGTTGGTCGAAGTCATTAAACGCCCCGGTGACCGCAGTCAGCGGATCGCCGAGGCGATTCACGCGCTGAGCACGATTCCCGAGTTTCAAGTGATGTAGTCCTACCGTCGTACTGCTTTGCCCGAAGGGATAGAAACATGAGATCGAATCGACGCGAATTCCTGCGGACGACACTGGGCTCCTCGGCGATCTTGTCGCTCGGTGCGACGTTGCCTGATTTCCTCCGTGCGGCGGCAGCAACTGGCACCGACGACAAAGACACGATTCTGGTCGTCGTCCAATTGTCGGGCGGTAACGACGGCTTAAACACGGTCATCCCGTTCTCCGATCCCGCCTATAAAAAGGCTCGACCGACCTTAGCGATTCCGACGAGTGACGTGCTCAAGATCGACGACACACTCGGCTTCCATCCTTCCGCACGTGGGTTGGCGGACCTGCTGGAAGATGACAGTTTGGCAATCGTGCAAGGCGTCGGCTACGACAATCCCAATCGCTCGCACTTCGAGTCGATGGACATTTGGCACACTTGTCAACGCAAAAGCGACACGCGAACGACGGGCTGGCTCGGACGGTATCTCGATGCCACGCAAGCCAACAAGTCGGGCGCATCATTGGCGTTGCACCTGGGGCACGAGAAGCAGCCCCTCGCCTTGACCGCGACGGGCGTCAGTGTGCCGTCGATCAGTTCGCTCGAAAGCTTTCGACTGAATGATAGCGGCGACAAGGAAGTGCGTTCGACGATCTCGAAGCTTGCGGCTTCGAAACAGGACGAGAGTGATTCGCTACTCGGATTCTTGCAGTCCACAACGACGGTTGCGTTGGCAGCGAGTCAACGGGTCGAGCAAGCCAGTCGCGATTACAAGACGCCCGTCACCTATCCCGATAGCGAACTGGCCAAGAAGTTGAAAACTGTCGCTCAATTGATCGACTCGGGTCTCGGTACACGCGTCTACTACGTCACGCTCGACGGATTCGATACACACTCACAACAACCGGCGGCTCACGCGGCGCTGTTGAGTCAACTTGGTGGCGCCGTGTCGTCGTTCGTCAAGGACATCGACCATCATGGGCAAAGCGACCGTGTCGCCGTGCTGGCGTTCAGCGAATTTGGACGGCGAGTCGCAGAGAATGCGAGTGAAGGAACGGATCACGGTGCCGCCGCGCCGATGTTCCTGGCGGGAAAGAAGGTTCGCGCTGGCTTGATCGGCAAACATCCCAGCCTGACCGATCTGGAGGATGGCGACTTGAAGTTCCACACGGACTTCCGCCAAGTCTACGCCACCGTATTGGAGTCGTGGTTGGGTTGGCCAAACGAGTCGGTTCTGGGCGGCAAGTTCAAAACGGTCGAAGCGTTTTCGGCATAGCCAAGAATCGCCTCTGCCTCCTTCCATCGCCGCGTGAACCAATCGCCGTTGGGCTGGCGAATTTGGAGTGCGGTGACTCGTCACCGCTTTCGCATTTTCTCCCCGACGGTTTAACGCGAAACTACGCCGTTTGGATTGCCCAATCCACGTTGCAATGCATGCATGACGGAGATGTTCGAGTCGTTCCATTCACGCTCGATGAACTAACGAATGGTGCCGACCGCTTGGTTGTTCCGTACATGCCGTTTCCCAACGCGATCCCTTAGGAAGAACTCGCACCTATCTTCCGCATATCAATAGATAGGGGTAGGGAAGTCCGGTTGAGCCGGACTCCCCTCCCTCCGAACCGTGCATGCGGTTCTCCCGCACACGGCTCTCCAGTCAGTGGTTGCCCAGTGATAGGGATTGAACGTAACGGGTGTGGGCGTTGCGCAGACTTCGCAACCCCAGATCCGTGAAGTAGGCATTGGGCCAACGGCGTGTTCTCGACAAGCGTTGGGGATTACGCCGGTGACGTTTGAGCAACTGACGCCGCAAACGTCGACGGATCATCCCATCATAGGCATCGAAAACATTCCAGTTACTGTGACGAAAGTACGTGAACCAGCCGATCGTCACCGCATTGATCTCTGCAATCGTTTGTGTCATCGACTGTCCCGATTTACGCGGAGTCAATTCGCGGATTCGATCGACCATCTTGCGGCGACTCTTGGCCCGCGGGAAGCGATCCTTCCAGCGGAACGAATAGCCCAGAAAGTCAAAACTCGTCTCGCGACTATCAACAACTCGCGTCTTCTCAGGATGAAGCGTCAAGTCGGCAGATGTGACAAAACGTTTCACTTCCTCAAGTGCCGATTCGGCTTCGGCCTGACTACCACACAGGATCACGAAGTCGTCACAGTAACGAACCATTTCATAGCCAAGCTTGGCCATCCGATGATCCAGTTCACTCAAGTACAAATTCGACAACAACGGTGAAAGAACCGCTCCTTGTGGAACTCCCGCTTCGGGCGTCCACTCGGATAGTTCTTCCAGGATCGATTGATCCAGAAACGATTGGATCAAAGCCAACAGACGGCGATCCGAGATTTTCGCTTGCACAAGTTGCATCAAGCGATCTTTCGGAATCGTATCGAAGTAGCTTTGAAGATCCGCGTCAACAACAAACACCTTGCCTTCGTCAAGCTTCTGCTCGACAACTCGCAGCGCGTCATGGCAACTGCGTCCGTGGCGAAAGCCGAAGCTTCGCTCGTGAAACTCGTTGTCGAAGATCGGTTCGATCACGTTAAGAATGGCCGTTTGCACGACCCGATCTCGAACCGTTGGAATCCCCAGCGGACGTTCCGTCGAACTGCCCGGTTTGGGAATCCAGACTCGACGCACCGGCTGCGGGCGGTAAGTCCCCTCGCGTAGTTGCCGGTGTAGGCGTCGGATTTCGTCGATCTCATGTTCGGCGAAATCGCTGGTGCTTTGGCGGTCCACTCCAGCGGCACCCTTCTTCCCGACGACCTTGCGAGCCGAAGTGAATAGGTTGAGTTCGCTTTCGACCTTGTCGCTCAGAGCATGCCATTTGCCTCCTCGCACTCCTACAACGAGTGCGTTCAACATGCGGTCGGTCCAAACACTACGATTCGCCCAAGCGGAGATCTCACGTGTTGATTCCCGTGCCTCGGGTTCTACCGCCGGGGTAGCCGCTGTAAACGGCACTGTGACGGGGATGTAGTTGTTAGCTCTACGTTTCGTGTCTTTGGTCATTCGCGCATTCCACTTTCCTGCCTCCCTTCGCTCGCGCCAGGTTTGGTTCCCAACGGTCGTCACTACTATGAAGGCTCTGACTACTGCCAACCGCCTGTAACAAATTCATCGACGATCATGGTTTCGCTCTCGCATTCAGCCTGATCGTTGGCCGAAGGAGCCTGGAACATTGAGTAAGCGACGTTCCTCATCGCTATCTTAACGATAGATTCTGGGCTGTCTGTTGAGTTGGCAGTTCTCCCTGCTTACCGCGTTTGAACTTCTGACCATTCCGTCTCCAACCACCTTAATGCCATTTCACCACGCTCGATTTAACACGTTACCGAGGTTCTCATCATCGTCGTGGCTGCTGCACCGACCGTCCTTGCAATGGGACAGACCTATCGCGGTCATCATCGGGCCGACTGCGTGCAGTCAAGGGTTCGCCAGATCCTAGGAGGCTCCCCGACAGGCTTGGCCGAATCGAGTTCACTTTCGTTACGGACTGGTCATTCGTCTCAGGTTGCTCTCCACCTTGTCTCGCGACAACGCAGTTACCACTTTCGACTACAGGCTGGTAACGGTAGCCTGGACGGGACTTTCACCCGACAATTCAAACGCCTTCACAGGCGCACTAGGGTCCGCTGTGCGGACCAGAAATCCCTGCGGTCCGCACAGCGGACCCTACACAAACTCGCTCCCAACGCGAACCATTAACTTAACGGACGGGGCCGATTCCACGGCGAACGGGAACGACGTTTCTCGTTAATTGGCTGCCGTTGGCAATTCTTCACAAAACGCGCTGCGGACTCCGCCCGCCATTGTCGCGTTTCTATTGATCCCGCAGATGCCGACTTGCCGCGGTTGACCTCGTCACGCGGCGAGTTGGCATTGCTTTCAAGCCCGTAGCCGTTCTGACGGGAACGATGCTGTCGGAACATCAACGCCCAAGGTGCGCCAGAAACGGAGTCGATCATGCGAGGTTTAGTACATCAATTGAGGCTAAGACGACACATGAACCATCCCACTCAGCCGACAACGAATCGCTTTACAATGACCGCGGCTGCGAAGACGCGGCGGGGTTCGCATAACGAACTCAACGAAGACTGCTATCGGATGAACACACGACGCGGCTTGTTCGTTGTCTCGGACGGACTCGGCGGCCAGGCCGGTGGAGAACTTGCTAGCCGCCTGGCGGCCGGAGGATTGATGCGGGATCTGCAGACATTCTTGCGCCGCCGCGAACGACAAGGAACAGTTGCCGAAGCACTTGTCCAAGCGTTTTGCGATGCCAATAAGGCGATGCTGCACGTCGGTGACTTCTTGCCTCGTTTCCGTGGCATGGGAGCGAGTATGGCCGTTGCGGTCGTGGACAATGGTCAACTCTACGTCGCGGGCGTGGGAGATTGTCGAGTTTATCTGATCCGCAACAACGAGGCCGGACGACTAACGGTCGATCAGACTTTGTTTCAAATGCTGTTCGATGCAGGCTTAACGCATGACCGACAACAACACGCTCGTAGCCGACGTTTACTCTGGTCCAGTCTCGGCGACTCGAACTTCGCGTCACCGACCGTGCGTTGCCAGCAGATTCAAACCGGTGATCGCCTGCTGCTGGTCTCGAATGGCGTCACCCGAGTGGTTAAGGACGGTCTGCTCGGACGGCTGAACAGCGTTACTGAAGACGATGCCGAAATGTCGGAACACGTCATCAATGCTGCTTCGACACTAGGTGCCAAGGACGACGCTACCTGCATTTCAGTATCCTTTTCGGCCACACCCAGTGAGCTGGCGTAGCTGACAGTTAACGGCTGGTCGCGTCACGGTCGAAATTCGTATGCGATTGGTCCAGTCACCCGTAGCAAGATTCGCGATAGAAGCCTGCTCCTTCGAGACTCTCGCTCGACTCTTCCGATCGTTACGACGCAATACCGCCAGGGACAAGAGACGCGAGTCTGAAGTTTGTGGAACGGCACAAACGCGGTGTTATCGCAAAATCAAATCCAGCGAATGCACGTCGACCACTCGTTTGTCCTGGATGTCTAATGCGTCCAGCTTGAGCGTGCCACGCCCTTTCTGTAATGAGAGCGTTCCGAGGCTGAGCGGCTTAAAATCTTTCACGAAGTAATGTGAATCGGCAACCCGTTCCTTCGACTTGTCGTACAGCGGTGGATCGAAGACTTCGACCACCTTCGACTGCACCGAGTCACCACCTTCCATTGCCAGTCGCAACGTCACGCCTTCGTCACCTGCGGCGCAAGTGTAGTAAACGATCGCTTCGTACTGACCACTCGTGCCAACATCGATATCCCAGGTGATGGAGTCGTCGGCACTCGTCCAGTGTGTGAAGAACGAGTTGTTTGGCGCTTTCGCACTTCGTTGTATGGTCCCATGCTCCACGCCGTCGCGGGCGGGCAACGATGTGGAGACGCCATAACCAACCGTAAAAGGTCGACTAGTGTTCGCTTGGAAAGCCAATTGCATTTCCTGGCTGTGCTTTTTCGCCTGCTCCAAGAGCTGAGCCGTCAGTTCGTTGTGCTGTTCGGCGACATTGGTGTATTGGCCGGGATCAGACTCGATATCGAAGAGACGACCGTTCGCGTCGAGCCTGAATTGTTGCGTTCGCACACTGACCTGTTTGCCATTGACGGCCAGCAAGGACCGAGGTTCCCAGGTTTGCGGCTCACCCATTAGCAGCGGAACGAGGCTCCGCCCGTCCAAAGGTTTCTCGACGTTGGCCTCGACGCCGGCCATCTCGGTCAATGTCGGTAACAAATCGATCGCTCCGGCGATCTGCGGAAGCTGGATGCCAGCTTGAATCTGTTTCGGCCAGCGAATGAAGAAGGGTGATCGCAATCCTCCTTCGTCAATCGATCCTTTCCGCCCCTTCATTCCACCATTCCAGCGATATGAATTCGGTCCATTGTCGGAAAAGTAGATCACGATGGTGTTCTCGCGCAGCTTAAGCTCATCAAGTGTTTTGAGAAGCCGTCCGACGTTCCAATCGATGTTCTCGCACATCGCGAGTGCGGCACGAGTCATCATGATGTCTTCCTGCTTCGGTTCACGATGCCGCATCTGCAGTTCGGCACCATCGAACTTCTCATAAAAGCTGTCGGGCACCATCATCGGCGAGTGAGGCGTGTTCAGCGGCACATAGCAGAAGAACGGTCGGTCGCGGTGGTCTTCGATGAAAGCGATGGCGTGGTCCGTAAAATCATCGACGACGAATCCGTTGCCTCGCACTCGCTTGCCGTTGTGATCGAGCGGAGGGCTGAAGTAGTGCCCCCAGTGTCCCTCCGTAAATCCATAGTATTCGTCGAAACCGCGATCGTTTGGGTGATACGGCGTTTGTGTGCCGTTATGCCATTTGCCGAAACAACCGGTTGCGTATCCGCCCGTATGGAACAGATCCGCGATCGTGGTCTCGTCGTAATTCAGCCGCTCGTCTCCGCGACTCACGCCGCTGACACCCGTTCGCGGATGATAGCGCCCCGTCAGAAACTCGGCGCGAGTCGGAGCACACACCTGACACACATAGAAATGCTGCAGCGTCGCCCCGTCGCGAGCCAGTGAATCGATATGCGGAGTCGCCAAATTCGTGTTGCCATTCACGCTCAAGTCGCCCCAGCCTTGGTCGTCCGTCAAGATCACGACGACATTCGGTTGGCGAGACGATTCAGCGAATGCCGATTGGTTTGAATAGAAAGAGCCAACCGACGCCGCTATCAGCGTGGCTAGGATTGCCATCGGATTGGACATGTACCGGGAGAGCGACTTGAAGGGACGAGTTAAACGCATAGTTCGTAACCGGATCAGAGGGAACTCAAACAGGAAGCGGGAAGTTGGAGAATACCACCAGTTCCGCTAGAGTATAGTCCAAGCCACACCTGCTGATACAAACAGTACCAGTTCCCGCTCGCCTACCTTTTGCCAACACACTTCACGCCCTGACGAAGGAATTCTGATGGCAACTTCCATCCCACCCCGTCACCAGCACCGAATCGGACTAACACGGCGCGAGATGTTGCAGGTGGGGTATACCGGACTGCTGGGCGTTGGCTTGCCCTCGGCGTTGGCCAGCAGGGCGCGAGCCGCAGAAGCGGAACGCACGATCGAGTTACTGCCGCATAAGCCGAAGCAAGTGTTGATTGTGTTCTTAACGGGCGCCGCGAGCCATCACGATACTTTCGATATGAAGCCCGATGCGCCAGCGGAAGTTCGTGGCGAGTTCAATCCCATCGCAACTTCAATACCTGGACTGCACGTCAGTGAGCACCTTCCCCAGTTGGCCAAGCGCGCTGACAAATACGCGGTCATTCGGAGCTTGTCACATGGCGACAACAATCACTTGATGTCGACGCATTATGTGCTGACGGGCGAGTTGCAACCGGGAGGCTTCTTTGACAAAGTTGCTTCGCGCGATGATTGGCCGTCCTACGCAGCGGGTTGCGCCTACCTGCGTCCTCGAAACGATGGCATCCCCAGCGGCGTTAATCTGCCGACGTACCTGTGGTCCGGTGCGCTCACGTGGCCCGGTCAACATGCGGGTTTGATCGGTCCCAAGTACGATCCCTGGCAGATCACTGGCGATCCGAACAAGGACGACTTCCGAGTCGATAATCTCACCTTGGCTGCGGGACTCGACGTGCAACGACTCGATACACGCCGTTCGCTCGTCAACGACTTCAATCAGCAACGCGATCGGTTATCGAGTGTTGCCGTCGCTCAGCGACTTACCGGCGAACAAGATTTGGCGTTTTCGATCCTTACGTCAAGTCGCTTCGCCGAGGCGTTTCAACTGAATCGCGAAGATGACAAGACCCGAGACACTTACGGTCGTAATACAACGGGTCAATCGTTGCTGCTCGCGCGGCGATTGATCGAAGCGGGTGTGCCCGTCGTGCAGACAAACATCGGCGCTGTTCAAACATGGGACAACCACAGCGCGATCTTCACGACGCTCAAAGACCGCCTACTACCGCCGTTAGATCAAGGAGTATCTGCGCTGCTCGATGATCTTGAAACGCGAGGGATGCTGGAAGACACGCTCGTGATGATGTTGGGCGAGTTCGGACGCACGCCAAAGATCAACGACAACAAAGGACGCGATCACTGGGGCCCGTGCTTCTTTGCCCTGTTCGCCGGTGGCGGCGTGCGGGGTGGCCAAGTCATCGGTCGATCGGACGCGACGGGTGCCTATCCAGTCACCAAGGCTTACTCGCCGATCGACATCGGGGCAACCGTCTATCAAGCACTTGGCATTCCTCCCAACGCCGAAGTTCGAGACCGCTTCAATCGTCCCGTGCGGTTAAATCGCGGCGAAGTGATATCGCCGCTGTACACTGGTGCCGAGGTTTAATCGGACTGTGGCTGGGCGTTTCATCGATCGCAGAAAGTCTTCGCGGTGCATTAATTGCAAGCTGGGCGTCTCTTAAACCGCGACGACAGCCATTGGTGGATGCTTCTGCCACTCTACGCGATGCGGCCCAAAGTCTCTATACTCAGACGAGTGGAACCGTAGAAATTGCCCGTGTCGGCTCGAGAAATCGGCATGGTGTGTTGTTTCACGCTAGATTTCTCGTCCGTCCACAATTCCAGCTTTCTTATCGAGTTCCCCCAATGAGTTCCGAGACTCCCACCCAAGGCGAGCCACGTGCTATCGCTGACGTCGTCTTTGATCAAGTGCGTTCGATCATTCCACCCGATATCCAGACGGAACTGACGTTGGAAAGCTCGCTGTACGACATCGGCGTGGACTCGTTGGCCAGAATGGGTGTCATCAATCGGTTGGAGGAGTCCTTTGGCATTCGGTTCCCCGAGGACATGCTTTACGATCTCGAGACGTGTGGCGATCTGATTGAGTGCGTCGAAACGATTCTCGGTCAGAAGCCCAAAAAGGAAAAAGTGGCTGTTTCGAGTGCGCCGCCTGCTAAAGCGAGTTCAGACTCGACGAGTCACGAGATTCGAGCGGAACACTACGACGTATCCCTTTTTTCGGAGTGTATCGCGTTCGATCAGCGATTGACCGGTGCCTCGGCAGCAGGCTATTCGATACCTTTTTTCCGGGTGAAAGAACAAGTCCGAGGGGCCGTTGCGCAGATCAAAGGCCAGGATTGCATCAGCTATACGAGTTTCGACTACTTAGGGCTAGGTGGAGCGCCGCGCGTCACTGCCGCTGCTGCGAAAGCCATTGAAGAGTTTGGTACGAGTGCGTCGGCCAGTCGACTGGTCGGTGGCGAGAGTACGCTCTTGGCCGATCTCGATCACGAGTTGGCAGACTGGATTGGCACGGAAGCGGCGCTCGTCTTTCCCAGCGGTTACGGCACCAATGCGTCGGTACTCGCCCATCTGTTCGGCGAACGCGACCTGATTCTCTACGACGAACTGGCTCACAACAGCATTGTGCATGGGACAACGACATCCTTGGCACAACGTCGTCCGTTTCCACACAACGACTATTCCCATGTTGACAAGTTGCTGCAAGACATTCGTTCGCAATATCGGC
>JACKHN010000024.1 GCA_020638975.1 Planctomycetaceae bacterium | reverse complement strand
TCCGGGATTCCTGGTCCGCACAGCGGACCCTACGATTGAGATGCTGAAGTTGTTTCTGAGTCGTTCCTTAGAGCAATTGCCCGGCTTTGCTGATGCCACCTTGCATCACGGTGATGAATCGCGAGCGATCCTGGAGGATCGCAATGTCAGCAACGACATCGCCATCGACCACTAAGACATCCGCCAGTTTGCCAACGGCAAGCGTCCCCAACTCATGGCTGCGACCTAAAATCTCCGCACCGGTTTGCGTTGCACACTTGAGCACTTCGAGTGGCTTGAGGCCGACGTGGTTCACGAAGAACGATAACTCCTTGGCGTAATCTCCGTGCGGATTCCACGCGAAGCCATAGTCGCCGCCCATCCCCAAGCGACCACCTGCAGCGAGAATCCGTCGTGCCGATTCAGCGCCACCATCAAGCGTTTCTTGATGACCATCGATCACCTTTTGAGACATTCCAAATTCTGGCCCGCGCTCAATACTCATCAGCTCGAAATACAGGGCGGGAACGACTGGAACGTCTCGTTGAAGTAATAGGTCAAGCGTCTCGTCGTCGATGAAAGTGCCATGTTCCAGCGAGTCGTAGCCCGCCAAGAGTGCATTCTTAATCCCAGCAGTCGCGCGGCAATGCCCGGTCACTTTCATGCCATGGTTGTGCGCCGTTTGTACGACCGCGTGCATCTCATCGAACGTCATGCATAGCGTATGGTGATCGTTAACGTCCGGTGCAGCGGCATCGCCAGTCGGATAAGTCTTGACCCATTCGACGCCATCTTTGACGAGCTTTCGCACGGCTCGACGCGCTTCGTCGGGCCCGTCGATCAGCAACATGAGTCCTTCCATGCCGATCTTACGGAAGTCGGGATTCCAATCCATCAAGCCGCCGGCGCCACAAATCTCACGCCCGCTTGCTGCGAGTCGCGGGCCGGGAACAAGGTCGTCTTCGATGGCCTTCTTCAGCCAGACATCGATATTGAACAAGCTGCCGCCGCTGCGCGCCGCGGTGTAGCCGCACTCCAAAGCCAACTTCGCATTGCACGCGGCGAGAATCGTCACATACTCGACGGGATACTTGATATCGAGGTCTTCCAACGCCGCCACATTGAAATAGGTCGGGTGGAAATGTGCTTCGACCAGCCCCGGCATGATCGTGCCCCCACGTGCATCGATCACGCGAGTGTCAGACGGAATGGTCGGGAGTTTTGCAGCAGATCCCACGTATGAAATCAGACCGTCTTCGATCAAGAGAGCGCCGTTAGGGATGGGCGGCGTCCCTGTTCCGTCGACAAGTTGTCCGTTCTTAATGACGGTCGTTCCTATACTATTCTTCATCGTCGACACTCCAACATGTTGTCCGCCGGTCATCCAGTCGTGGGACGCCGATTGTAACGGTATCTGACTACGCGGAACAACTCTCGCCTGGGCATAGGACGGTTCATCGCATGCTTTCGTTGAGGGCTCAATGCGGCTATCCTATTGGTCCTACATCACTCGAAATTTCTCACCTGAGGTCAAGATGCAAACTCACAACTCGCGAATCGGCATCGTCCTGTTCGCAGTTTACTTGCTCCTGTACGGAGGCTTCGTCTTCTTGAATGCCTTTGCTGCGGATGTCATGGAAACAACTCCGATCGCCGGAGTGAATTTAGCGATTCTCTATGGCTTCGGGCTGATCATCGCTGCGCTGGTGTTGGCGTTGATCTACGGCTTTTTCTGCAAGCTGACCGACGACGAAATCGCCGCGCGAGGAGATAAGTAATGATTTACGAAGCTTCCTACGTCGCAGTCGCGATCTTTTTTGCCTTCGTCGCCGTCACGCTCGGCATTAGTTTTTATCTTGGTGGCAAAGCCAAGTCGTCGCAGGGTTACTTTGCTGCTCACGGACAGATCCCGTGGTTCGTCAACGGTATCGCGTTTGCCGGCGACTATCTTTCAGCCGCATCGTTCCTCGGTATATGCGGCATGATTGCCTTTTATGGGTACGATGGGTTCTTGTATTCGATCGGATATCTCGCTGGTTGGATCGTAGCGTTGTTCGTCGTCGCCGAACCGATGAAGCGACTTGGTAAGTTCACCTTCGCCGATGCGCTCGATGCGAAATTCAATTCGCCGGGCATCAAACTCGCCGCTGGCATCAGCACGCTGGCCGTGAGTGTTTTCTACCTGATTCCGCAGATGGTCGGTGCGGGAGTACTCGTTCAGCCACTCTTGGGTTTTCCACACTGGGTGGGAGTCGTGATCGTTGGTGCAACCGTGATCGTAATCGTCGTGACGGCCGGCATGGTTTCGACAACCTGGGTCCAGTTCATTAAGGGCTCGCTGTTGGTGTTGTTCAGTGGAATTCTGACCGTGATGATTTGGGCACGCGGGTTCGAGACGAGCGAGGGTGGCGACGATGGCCATGTCTTCCGCACGCTTAGCTTTGATGCCGAAGTTCCGCAGGATCAGTGGCCGTTGCCGACTGATTTGGCGGGTGGCTCGGTGCGCACCCTCAACGGTGATGCCACCAAGAGAACCTTCATCGCCATTGGTGCCACGATGTGGAGTGTCGAGGCTGTGCCGGGAAAGATGATTCTGCACGAAGCTCAGACGATGCAGAAGCGGAGCGATGGAACGGTGTTAGTGAATGGCGAGCCAAAGGGCGTCAAGAAGGGCGAGCCGGAGTTGCATCCTGTCGGACATATCAGCAAGTTGCCGGACGGCCAGCAAAAAACCGGCTCACTCGGTCCGCTGTCGTTCTTTAGCACGCTGCAAAAAAGTGAAGTGGTTTTGTGGGGCAAGGACACGGTGCTCGGCGAGAACGGCGAAGCGGTGACGGTCTACTTTCAGAAGCCAACTCCGGGAAGCCAAGTGCTTCGGCCGGGCGAACATCCAAGCTTCAAAGGCATCCGCAGCGAAAAGTTGCTCGACAAGCTAAACTTCCTCTCCCTGATGTTGGCCTTATTCTGCGGCACCGCGTCGTTGCCTCACATCCTGATTCGATACTACACGGTCAAGGACGAATCGAGCGCTCGCAAGAGTACGATCGTTGGCATCGCGAGCATTGGTTTCTTCTATGTGCTGACGCTCTACATGGGCCTCGGTGCCATGACGAGTGGCTCGATGGATGTCACCGACAGCAACATGGCCGCTCCCCTGTTGGCTCGCAGCATGAACGAATGGCTATTTGCCGCCATCTCGGCGATCGCATTCACCACCGTTCTAGGGACCGTCAGCGGCTTGATTCTGGCTTCAGCAGGTGCGGTGACGCACGACCTGATGTCGAGCTACTTGAAGATCGAAATGAGCGATCACGAGAAGGTCCGCATTGCGAAGATTTCTTCTGTGGTCGTGGGCGTGATTGCCGTTGTACTTGGTATTCAATTCAAGAACTTGAACGTCAGTTATCTGGTGGGTTGGGCGTTCAGCGTCGCTGCCTCCGCCAACTTGCCATCACTGGTGATGATCTTGTTTTGGAAGGGCGTCACGCGTCAGGGTGTCATCTCCGCGGTACTGGTTGGCATGATCAGTTCGCTGGGCTGGATTCTGCTGAGCGCTGATACGTTCACAGGCGTCTACGGCCTATCGGCAGATCAAGCCATCGTCCCGTTCAGCCAACCAGGAATCGTGACGATCCCGCTCGGCTTTCTCACGTTGATCGTCGTATCGTTAATGACACGAACCAAGTAGGGTCCGCTGTGCGGACCGTTCGTCGGGTGGTCCGCGCAGCGGACCCTACGGGAAGCTACGAGCGATCGCTATGTTCGATGCTGATCAATACCAGTTGCTCGACTTTGGCGGCGGGAGGAAGCTGGAGCGATTCGGAGCCTACCTCCTCGACCGCTACTCGCCCCCAGCCGAAGACGCTCGCAAATCGAACGCGGCAGCTTGGAAGGATCTTCACGCTCGCTACGAGCGGACGCAAGGCGACGAAGGTCGGTGGAAGCCCGCCGGTGTGCTGCCTGCAACCTGGACGATCTCGCACGGCGAGTGTGTGTTTGAATTGCAAGCAACTCCGTTCGGACACCTCGGCGTTTTCCCGGAACAAGCGGCGAACTGGGACTGGATCGCCAAGCAAATTGCTCGCGCATCACGACCACTTCGCGTGCTGAATCTGTTCGCTTATACCGGCGGCAGCACGTTGGCAACAGCGGCGTCGGGAGCGGAGGTCGTCCATGTCGATTCCGCAAAGAATACAGTTGCCTGGGCACGACGCAACGCGGAACTGTCTGGACTTGCCGAGAAGCCTATCCGCTGGATCGCCGAAGACGCGAAGCGATTCGCCGAACGCGAACTGCGACGCGGCAATCGCTACGACGCCGTCATTCTCGATCCGCCCAGCTATGGTCATGGACCTAAAGGCGAAACGTGGAAGATTACACGCGACTTGCACTCGCTGCTAACGACGTGCGCCGCGCTGACGGAAGGCCAACGGGCGTTTATGTTATTGACTTGTCACTCGCCCGGCTTCGAACCGCCTGAAGTCGAAGCGATGCTTGCCGACGCGGTCTTCGGGACTTGTCAGGCGGGTGCGACCGCACAGCCGCTAACGGTTGGGTGTGTAGATGGGCGGCAACTACCCAGCGGTGTCGTCGCGCGGTGGCCCCGTTAGATAAGAGCAAACGATGACCGACCCGATCACTAGCCGCAACAATCCGAGAATCAAGTTGGCAGCCAAGCTGCGCGACCGACGTGCTCGTCGTGAACAGCAGCGAATCATCATTGACGGCGTTCGTGAAATCGGACGCGCGCTCGACGCAGGGGTTGAGTTTATCGAAGCCTTTGTGTGCGAGGCGGGGATCAACGACGACCAACTTCCACGAAGGCTGGCGGAGAAGGGCTGCGATATCGTTGTGGTTAATCAATCCGTTCTCGACAAGATCGCCTTTGGCGACCGTTCCGATGGAATCGTCGCTGTCGCCAAGCCGCCGCAGAAGGATCTGAACAGCCTCACGCTCCAAGATGAAATGCTCGTCGCTGTCCTAGAGAACGTCGAGAAACCCGGCAACATCGGAGCCGTCCTTCGCAGCGCTGACGCAGCGGGTCTATCTGCGGTGATCGTGGCAGACGCGGGCACTGATCTCTACAATCCCAACTCGATTCGTGCGAGCGCGGGCACAATCTTCTCGATGCCGATCGTCGCCTGCTCCAGCGAGGAAGCACTGTCCTGGCTCCGACAACATGGCTTCAACGTTGTCGCAACTCGCGTCGATGGTGCCGTGGACTACACCAGCGTTAGCTACTCTGGTCGGTACGCGATCGTGTTGGGAAGCGAAGCGGACGGGCTTTCCGATGCGTGGGAGGGCAACGACATTACCGCCGTGCTGCTGCCAATGCGAGGTGTCGGTGACAGCCTCAATGTTTCGGTCACTGCGGCCGTTTTGTTCTACGAAGCCTTACGCCAGCGCGCGTCTCAAAGATAACGAAGCGCGTTGACGGTACTAAGCAAACAGTTCGCGAATCGGCTCGCCGTGTGGCAGCACAGCAACGGGGCGACCGGCGGAAGTGAGATATTGCTTGCTCGTATCAACTCCCAAGTGATCATAGATCGTAGCCAACACGTCCTGTGGAGTCTTGGGATTGTCCTTTGGAAACGCCCCCTTCGCGTCGGATGATCCCACAATTCGACCGCCTCGGACTTTGCCACCAGCAACGGCGGCACTGAAGACGTTGGGATAGTGATCGCGGCCAGCGTCCTTGTTCACGCGTGGCGTGCGACCGAACTCGCCCCAGGCAACGACCAACGTCGACTCCATCAAGCCGCGTTGCTCCAAGTCTTCGATCAGCGCTGAGTACGCTTTGTCGAAGCGAGGCAGGAAACCGCGACGCAATGAGTCGAATCCTTGCACATGTGTATCCCACCAGCGCAAGTCGACCGTTACCAATCGGACACCCGCTTCGACCAACCGACGGGCGAGTAGCATCCGCTGACTCCAGGCGGGAGCACCGCACCGATTCGAAGCCATGGGATCGAAGGCGGGCATGAAGCCATAACGCTCGCGAAGAGCTTCGGGTTCGCGATCAAGATCGAAGGCATGTTTTGCGGCGGGCGAACAAAGGATGTCCCATGCCTTCTGACCAAAGCGATCGAGAGCTTCCATCTGGCCACTTTGATCCGCAGCAGTCTGTAAGCGATCGAAACCATCGAGCAACTCGCGACGACCACCGAGTCGATCGACGGTCAAGCCCGAAGCAATCTCGAAATTGGGCAGCTTGAATGGCCCAGCGTTGGCCGGATCGGCACCGGTCTCAAACGGTTTGTGCGCAACGCCGAGATAGGCCGAATCGGTTCCTGGAACTTGCCGAGGGATCATGACATACGTCGGCAACTCTGGATTCAAGTGTCCAAGCTGCTCGGCGGTAATCGATCCGCAACTCGGTTTAATGTTCTGGTCGGGCGCTGGTCCGGGCGGATAGCCCGTGAAGCAAATTTGATCCCCAGCAGAATGCCCGGCGTTGTCGTGATACAAGCTGCGGATGATCGACCATTTGTCCATCACTCTCCCACACATGGGCAGCATGTCGCTCAGTTGAATGCCGGACACACTTGTATCGCTAACACCAAACTCGCCGCGATAGTCGATTGGCGCATCGGGTTTGGGGTCCCACATGTCGATGTGGCTGGGGCCACCGCGCATCCAAAGGATGATCACCGAGTTGACAGGCTTGGCTTCGGTCGGACCTGCAACGGCATCGTTGCGAAGGAGATCTGCCAGCGACAAACCCGCAGTCCCCACAATTCCCGCGCGAACGAAGCTGCGACGACTGATCTGCTGGCGGCGAAACTCCGCGCAGGTTCGACGTTGCTCCCAATGGTCACTCATACCAAACTCTCCCATGTGTGCCTATCGAACGCATCAGCGTTGATTTGTATATCGGATACTGGCGAATCGCAATATAAACCTCACTCGTCGTTGTGATTACTAGCTGATGATTCCGCGAACGACTTCGCCATGCACATCCGTTAGGCGGAAATCGCGACCGGAGTAGCGATAGGTCAATCGCTGGTGATCAATCCCTAGCTGATGCAAGATCGTGGCGTGCAGGTCGTGGACGTGGATGCGATTCTCTATCGCGTCCATGCCGAACTCGTCCGTATTGCCGTACATCAGGCCGCCTCGCACGCCACCACCGGCCATGAACATTGAGAAGCCGGTGTGATGATGGTCACGACCGGCCTTGGTGTAATCCTGCTTCTTGTCGAGTTGCGCGTAAGGCGTTCGTCCGAACTCGCCGCCCCAGACGACGAGCGTCTCTTCCAACATGCCGCGAGCCTTTAGATCGGTTAGCAACGCAGCGGTCGCTCGGTCGCTGTCCGCGCACAGATCGCGATGCTTTCTGTTGTTGTCGGAGTGCGTGTCCCAGGGTTGTTTCTCGTTCTTTGATACATAGTAGACTTGCACGAACCGAACACCGTTCTCGCACAATCGCCGCGCCAATAAACAGCTTTGGCCAAAGGTAGTCGGGCCGTACATGTCACGAACATGAGCTGGCTCGCGGCTGATGTCGAATGTTTCGCTGGCTTCGCGTTGCATGTTAAAGGCCAGTTCCATCGCTCGGATCTGAGCGTCGAGCGCCGCTTCGCCTTGACGCTGCTCGCGATGTAGCCGATTTAACTTGCCGAGAAACTCCAGTTGCCGTTGCTGCTGGGCGCGGGAAAGATTGGGATGATTTAAATTCGCAACCAGCTTATCGACTTGCATGTCGTTCGTGTCGACCGACATGCCTTGATGTTGGCCGGGCAGGAATGAACTCGACCACAACTGAGGTCCCACGACGGGCAAGCCGGGACATAGAACAACGAAACCTGGAAGGTTCTCGTTCTCGGTGCCGAGGCCATACGAGCACCACGATCCAAGACTCGGACGTATTGGCTGCTGATTCCCCGAATTCATGATCAGCAGGCCCGGTTCGTGATTCGGCACGTTGGTGTGCATGGACCGCAACACGCATAGGTCATCCGCGTGCTTCGCGAGATTCGGCAGCAACTCGCTCATCACAACGCCACTCTCGCCGTGCGCGCGAAACTTGAAAGGCGATGGCATGTATCCCGTGCCATTGATCTTGCGATACAACTCGCCGGATGGCTGCGAGCCTTCATACTTGGCAAGTGCGGGTTTGGGGTCGAGCGTGTCGACGTGCGATGGTGCTCCGTTCATGAACAGGAAGATGACTCGCTTGGCCTTCGGTGTGACATGTGGCACGGTCGAGGCTGCTTCGCCCGCTTGCAGGCTGCTCAGCGCGCCTGCCATTCCCAGCATTCCAAACCCCGCACCCGCCTGCTGAAGCATCTGTCGTCGATTAAGCATTAATCCACCATCAACATTTCGTTCGAGGCAAGTAGAATTTGAGCGTATTGAGTCCAACGAGCCAGTTGGTCGGCTGTGTCGCAACCGTCGAGAAACATCATGCCAATCTCCAGTTCATCGCCGTCGGGGGCGCGACCAAATGCGATTTGGTACGCCACGTTGACGCGTTCGGAATCCTGGGATGCCGTTGCGGTTACTCTCTTCGCAAAGGATTCGGCTTGTCGAAGCATGAACGGACTGTTTAACACGAACAACTTTTGTAGCGGCGTCGTGGTATCGTTCCGTTTGGGACTGTGTGTGTTGGGATCGGGGAAGTCGAACAACGCCAGCAGCGCGTCGAGTTCGAGTCGGCTGACGCGACTGTAGGCGGTGCGCCGCCGTTGATCGGGGTCTTGTGGGTCAATGGATGGCCCGCCAAGTTCTAGCGTCAGTTGATCACCGACGGACAGTAGCGAATCACGCCACGCCTCCACGCTCAGTCGTCGTCGGTTCATTCGCCACAGTAACGTATTAGCAGGATCGACCACTTGCTTCGCCGTATCGATGTCGCTGCTCTGTCGGTAAGTCGCCGACAGTACGATCTCGCGTTGAAGCCACTTCAGCGACCAGTCTGAATCCATGAAACGCACGGCTAAATCATCCAGCAATTCCGGATGTGTTGGTCGTTCACCAAGACTGCCGAAATTGCTCGGTGTGCCGACAAGCGGCTTGCCGAACAACTGTCCCCACACACGATTCACGATCACCCGCGCGGTCAGTGGGTTATCGCGCGTGGCGATCGAATCGGCTAACTCCAGACGGCCACTGCCGTTCTCGAACGCCAGCGACAAAGATTCTGCGGAACACAAGACTTGCGGAAATCGCCGCTTAGCGACTTCGCCCTTCTTCTTGACGTCGCCGCGAATGAAGACATTCAAGTCCTGAGGCTTTGCATCTCGGATGATGTGAATGGCCTCTTCGGGCTTTTTCGCCTCGCCGTCCTTATCGCGTTCCGCCTTCTCGTTCAACGGTCGATTAAACATCTCGGTACTGGCAAAGACTCCCGCCAACGCATAGTAGTCCTCCGTCGGAATAGGATCGTACTTGTGATCGTGACAGCGTGCACACGCCACGGTCAGTCCGAGCAACCCTCGAGCGACCGTATCGACACGATCTTCCCATTCCTCGGCCATCACTTCGATATCACCACGGCGATAGTACTTGGGCCCAAGCCCGATGAAGCCCAAAGCAACGTGGTTGGCTTTGTCTTTTGGATCAATCAAGTCGGCGGCAAGTTGTTGACGCACAAAATGGTCGTACGGCAGATCCTCGTTGAAAGCATTGATGACCCAATCGCGATAGAGATAGGCGTTGGGATAGCAGAGCGACGTGTTGTTGCCGACGATGTGAGCTTGATCTTCGGCAAAGCGCGCAATGTCGAGCCACGGTCGCGACCAGCGCGTGCCGTACTGGGGCGATGCGAGCAAGCCGTCGACGACTCGTTCATAGGCATCAGGAGATTCGTCACTGACGAACGATTCGACCTCTTCGGGCGAAGGTGGCAGGCCGGTCAGATCAAGCGTCACTCGTCGGATCAATACACGCCGAGTCGCCTCCGGATTAGGAGCCAGTTGCGATTTGTGCAATCGCGACGCTACAAACGCATCCAGGGGACGGCGAATTGCGTTACTTGGCAGATCCTTGGGGACTGGTTTTGGCTCCGGAAGCTGAAACGCCCAAAAACGTCGAGCCTCGTCCCAATCAATTTCGGCGGACTTCGTTTCGCCGGTTGGCGTATCGCGAGGATCGTGCGCTCCCGCTTTGATCCACGTCTCGAAGTCAGCGATGACCGCAGCGGGCAATTTGCCGTCAGGCGGCATTTCAAAACTTTCGTATCGCAGCGCACCTATTAGCAAACTCGCTTCGACATCGCCTGGTACGACGGCTGCTCCCGAATCGCCGCCACGTTGCGTTGCATCGCGAGAATCAAGCAACAAGCCACCCTTCACACCCTCGCTTTGTTCGGAATGACACTTGTAACAGCGTTCGACAAGTACTGGGCGGATCTTCTTCTCAAAGAAGTCACTATCGTTGGCTTGTGCACCGACAATGGTTAGCAATAGCAAGGATACACATGTCGTCACCGTTGGCATGAATGTTCGCATGAGTACTCTGGCAGGAACGCGGTTGGCGTTGGGATGCGTGGGCGTTCTATGATAGCAGAATCCCGCCGAAAACTCATTGGCCAATAACAGCGGGTAGTGGTACACTTTGCCGTAAGTTGGGCACTCCTGCCCGGCAAACGACGGCCAAGAGCGGCCAGCCTACTTTCCGGAATTTCAAACTGTACCACTACCTAACAGCGGCTGCCGAAAGTTTCACTCAGCTTCGTCCCACGCCGGACTCGCATCTCGAGGACGAGTAGCGGGAACTGCCTGTTTATTTCTCGTTGCGAGCGAAGAACTCTGAGAGAACATCGAGCGTCTTCTGAGCCATCACGTCAGCATTGTATCGCTCATGAACAGCAACTGCACCAGCGTGCCCTAATCGAAGCCGCATTGGACGATCCAGCAGCATCGTCTCCAGTTCGTCGACTAACGCCATCGAATCACTCGGGACAACAAGCCGACCGCCACCGGTTGCCTCAATCAACTCAGGAAACGCCCCATGTGCAGGAACCACGACGGGAACACCCGCCGCCAATGCCTCTAAGACGAACAAGCCTTTCGGTTCGTGATAGGTTGTCGGTACGGAGAGCACATCGATACCGCGCAGGAACGTGACTTTTTCATCGCGACTTATCGAACCAATGTAGCGGAAGTGATCCTGTAAGCCGGCTTCTCGCAGCTTTGCGAATTCAGCTTCCGCGTAGGAGCGATTGTTATCGCCGAGCCATCCCGCGATTTCTAGCCGCACGCCTTGCATCGATTCACGCTTGCTCAACTCGATAAACGCATCGACCAGTACGTGCAAGCCCTTTTCAGGGGCCAGTCGCGCCAAGTAGCCGATCGATTTGGTAGCCTCCTGCCGCGACTCGTCGACAAGACCAGCTGGCGGAAACCCGCGGGTGTCGATTCCCAACGGGACGACACGAAACTTCTCTGGCGGGATGTCGAGATACTCGGACATGAAACGCGCGTAGTACTGGCTGTGCGTTAGGAAAGCGTCGATGTGTTCGACGAGCTTGCGAATCTCGTCGAACGCTCGTGACTTGTACGGCTCGGGCAGGCTATCGAGAAAGATGTCGTCACCTTGCAACGTGACGAAGACGGGGACGTTCAGCTCGCGTTTGAGATGCGGGACGCATCCGGCGATCATCACATTGCTGAAGTTGACGAGGTCAGGATGAACGGTCTTGGACAACCAGTCGCAAATCTTGGTCACTTCGGTCGCCTGATACCCTTGATCGCCTCGCAACATCGACACGGTGAGCGCTCCCAGCGACTTGGCACTCGTCGAAGCAGCCCCTTTCGTCGCCCAGCGAATTAAGTTCGGTCGATCGAGCAGCGACCGCATGAAACCCGGCAGGAAGCGGTAGCCGGGAATTTGTTGTTCGAAAAAAACATTGATCCCGCCAAAGAACACCTGATCGATGCTGACATCTTCTTCGTCGGTACGTATCGGCGTGTAAGTGGGGATCAACTGGACATCAACGCCCAGGCGAGTCAACGCGCTGGCCAGCGTGTTGTCGTGCATGCAACTGCCGCAGTACATTCCGGCGGCCCCGGCCGTCAGATACGCGATCTTGGGAGTTCGCTCAGGCATGCCGCGTATTGTCGCGAATGCTGCTGACTCGGCAATGTGGGGATGACTATACTAGTGGCTCGATACTACGATGAATTTACTCAGTTTCTGGAGTGTCCGATGCGACTCGGTCGAATGAAGTCGATTCTATTTGCGATATCCTTTGGCCTGGCGGTTCGAGTCGGTACCGCCGCTGATTGGCCAATGTGGCGATACGACGCGGCGAGGTCCAACGCGTCGCCCGCTGCTTTGCCTGACGAACTTCGCTTGGCGTGGACGCTGGAAGTGCCACAGGCCCGCCCAGCTTGGCCTGCGTCGCAAGAAAAATTGCAGTTTGATTCCGTGCATCAACCCATCGTGGTTGGAGATCTACTGATTCTCGGATCGAGCGCGAACGACTCGGTAACGGCATACCGTACGGATTCGGGGACAGAAGCGTGGCGATTCTATACCGAAGGACCTGTTCGCTTCGCTCCGGTGGCTGCTCGTGGTCGGATCTATGTCGGCAGCGATGATGGGTTTCTGTATTGCCTTCAAGCCACCAACGGCAAGTTGCTCTGGAAAGTGCAAGGCGGACCTTCCGACTCGCGAATCATCGGCAACGACCGACTGATCTCGATGTGGCCGGTCCGTGGCGGCCCCGTATTGATCGACGACACGGTCTACTTCACTGCCGGGATCTGGCCGTTTATGGGAATCTTCGTCCATGCGGTTGATGCCGAGACTGGCAGTACGACATGGATCAACAGCGAGACCGGTTCGCGTTGGGTCACGCATCCGCACGGTGCTCCGTCGTTCGGGTCGATCGTGCCGCAAGGGTATCTCGCTGCCGTAGGCGACCGCTTGCTCGTGCCCGGTGGGCGCTCATTGCCCGGCATCTTTGACTGCAAGACTGGAGTTATGGAACGCTTTGACTTCGGTGGCAAAGGCTCAGGCGGATGGAGCATTACTGCGTCCAAAGACTTTTATGTCGTGGACGATGCGGCATTCGCGATGAAGGACGGCGCGTCGCTCGGATCGCTGCCCGTCGATGCCATGATCGGCGATGTCGTTCTTGGAAAAATGTCCGCGTTTGATTTCACCGACGCCTTACGCCGTTCGAAAGCTCCGGACCGAAAAGGTAACGATACTGAGAAGGTGGAACTCAAACCAAACGCATCGTGGGCCGTGTCGAGTCCCGACCTGCCGATCTTTGTGGTGGCGGGCAACCGGGCTTTTACGGGCCGTGAGGGAACTGTCGCGGCGTTTGATATCGAAGCAGCACGGCAATCGCAGAAACCGCTGCCCCCTCAGTGGTCGTCTTCTATCGAAGGCATTCCTCGCAGCATGATCGCTGGCGACGACAAGCTGTTTGTTGTAACTGACTCGACGATCCAATGCTTCTCGGAAAACGGCACGTCTTCGTTGCGGCACACACTTGCTCAATCCGATCGTCTCTCGACGAAGCCTCGAGAACTTGTCGAGGCGATTTCGACACGCGACTCCGCTCAGCAGGGTTACGCCCTCATCCTCGGAATCGGTTCTCAGGATATCGTCGAGCAGCTTGCCTCGCGAACGACGCTTCATGTCATTGCAGTTGACGATGATGCAGATCGAGTGGACGCATTAAGACGAAGTCCAAGTCTTCTGGACGATTACGGAACACGTATCGCCGTGATCCAGCGTGGACTATCGGACGTTACACTGCCTGCCTACTTTGCAAACGTCGTTGCTGGGGAAGTCCCTGCCGCGGTTGATAAGAGCCAAATCGAGAACTTAGTCCGCACTGCATTCCACTCCTTGCGTCCCTACGGCGGATTCGCCTGTTGGGAATTGACGCAACAGCAGCACGACGTTGTCGCGGCAATCGTCGCCACCGGCGAACTGGCCAGCGCTGACCTCTCTCGCGAAGGAGCCTTCACGTTTCTGACACGCGTTGGGTCGCTTCCTGGTTCAGGCAGTTGGACGCATCAGTACGCGGATGCTACGAATAGCGTAGTGTCGCAAGATTCGATCGTGAAGGCTCCACTTGGCTTGTTGTGGTTCGGTGGTCCGCCAAATGACAAAGTCTTGCCGAGACATGGGCACGGGCCTTCGCCGCAAGTGGCTGGCGGGCGACTAGTTATCGAAGGGGCCGACATGCTCCGCTGCGTCGATGTCTACACCGGCCGAGTGCTCTGGGAAAAGGATCTGCCGGGACTCGGAACGTACTACGACACGACGAAGCACTTCGCCGGAGCTGGCGAGATCGGCAGCAATTATGTCACGCTGCCAGATGCGGTCTATGTTGTGTATCGAGATGCGATTGTGCATCTTGATGCCACGACTGGCGATACCGTTCGCGAGATCACGCTCGAAGCGGAAGCCGGATTCCCGAAACCAACTTGGGGATATCTTGCCGTCGAAGAAGACTTTCTGATCGCTACGTCGAGTCCCGTTTCGGTGAGCGACGAGAAAGAACTAGCAAAATCCGATCGTATTGCGGAACTGCTTGCCGCGGCTCAGTATTCGTCAACCAGTCGACAACTCGTCGTCATGAATCGGCACACGGGCAAAGTTCTCTGGACGCGTACCGCCGAATACAGCTTCCGCCACAATGCGATTGCAGCGGCGGGAGATCGCGTTTTCTGTATCGACAGCATGTCGGATCTTCAATTGCAAACTTTGCAGCGACGCGGACTCAAGTCTCCGAAGAAACCGCAATTATTTGCGTTAGATGCGACGAGCGGCGAGGTCGTTTGGTCGACGAACGACGACGTCTTTGGAACGTTTCTGAACTATTCACGCGAACACGATGTTCTCCTTCAAGCGGGCAGCGCGTATCGCGATCGAGCCAAGGACGAAGTCGCAGCGGGAATGATCGCCTATCGTGCTAGCGACGGAGATATTCTTTGGAAGGACCTGTCTCAGAAATACGGTGGCCCGTGCCTGCTCTGGCGTGATAAGATCATCACCAATGGTGGCGGCGGTTTCGAGTTGGACTTGTTGACGGGTAAAACAACCGGGTGGAATTACAAACGGATGTATGGCTGCAACACGGCGGTTGGCAGCGAGCATTTGCTCACATTCCGTAGCGGGGCGGCTGGCTTCTGTGACTTGGAAGGCGATAGTGGCACGGGGAACATCGGTGGCTTTCGCTCCAGCTGCACAGCCAATCTGATCGTTGCCGACGGTGTGTTGAATGCACCGGACTACACACGAACTTGTGTGTGTGCCTATCAGAATCAATGCTCACTGGCCCTTATCCACATGCCCGAAGTCGAGCAATGGACGTTCAGCAATCTTGAAAATGCACCTGACCAATTTGCCGTTAACCTGGGTGCTCCCGGCGATCACCGTGGTCCCGATGGCGTCCTATGGTACGATCTGCCAAGTGTCGGCGGCAGTTCGCCCGACTTGCCTGTCAAGATTTCTGGCACAACAATTCGATCGGTCGGACATCACTCATCGCGAATTAATTCGGTCGGTGATGCTCTCGATTGGGTCGCCGCTTCCGGTGTCACAGGCGTCGAGTCCATTGAACAACAATTGCCAAAAGACACTAACCGCCTCTACACTGTTCGTCTCACGTTCGCCGAACTCGAGAACCAAGCGGTGGGTGAACGCGTGTTTGACGTCTTGATCCAAGGGCAAACGGTACTGAAAGGTTTTGACGTCGCAGTTGCGTCGGGAGGCTCGTTCCGCGGCATCGTCAAGCAATTCAGCGGCATCCGCGGCGACTCGGCAATTGAAATCAAATTCCGAAACATTCGTCGTGAAGCCACGTTGTCTGGGCTTCAGATTATTCCGGAATGATCCTGATCGTAGTGGGACAGCGCGGATTTTTGGCCTAATCCCAACCCGAAGCGTAAGCGAGGAAATCGGCTGCAGCAGATGCCTCGCTCACGCGTCGGGTTGTGCGTGAGCCGCAGGTGTTGTTGGCTCAGTCATTCAAACGGTGAGATTTTATCAGAAAGGAGACGAGGTGAAATCAAATCCTACCCGTGCTGGTCCAAGCCGGTATGGAAATCTTCACTCGAACCTCGAGAGAGGGTACGCAGCCAGGGTCGGGAGGTAACAACCGGCGACGGAGGGGCCAGGTGAAGATAGTCCGGGAGGTGTCGCGTTTCGGCTCGGATGGTGGGCTAAGCTCCGTAACCTGATGAAGCCCTAGGAGACTAATCCTCTCCCCTGCGGGTTCCAACTTGGTTAGAACTCGTGGACCATCAGAGTGTATGGTGGGGCCGCCTGGACAAAATGGCTGACAACACTGACCGGTGAAAGTCCTACTTCGTCCACAGCTTGGCTTCGGCCAACTGTGGTAAGGCCAATCTATAAGTCAAAGACGAAATGAGCGGCTGAAGCGATGGAACGAGGAAGACGCCTGGTCTCTCTCGTGCAAGGATAGCAGCTCTTCCGGAGTAGTCGCGAGCTCGCGACGAAAGGAAGGACCGTTTGTGAAAGTAAGGACAACTCCTTCAAGACAGGGAGAAAGTTAGTTCGGCGACTGCGACCGCAACAGGTCTACCTGTTCCTCTTTCAGGAAACCCGCCGAGTCTAAGAAACAACTTCAAATGCTTGTGGGAGCGGTTATTCGACCGGACGATCCTCAGGATCAACAAGAGGGAAGTAAGTGGCAAAAGGAAAGATGAAAGTCCATAGTCTGACGGGAAGGATTACTTCCAAGCTGGTGTACGAAGCCTGGCGAGCTGTACGGCGAAATCGCGGTGCGGCGGGAATCGACAAGGTCAGCATCCAGATGTTCGAGAAGAACTTGGACGCCAACCTTGACCGACTGATGCGGGAGCTGAAACAGAGGACCTATGAGCCTCTACCCGCTCGGCGAGTCTACATTCCCAAAGACGCCAAGGGGACGAAATTTCGCCCGCTCGGAATCCCGGCAGTCCGAGATCGAGTTGCACAAGAGGTGTTACGACGTCTCTTGAACCCGATCTTTGAGGCAAAGTTTCACGATCATTCCTATGGCTTCCGACCCGGACGAAGCTGCCATCAGGCGGTTGAGAAAGTCTTGGAAATCGGGCAGCAAGGGTACCGCCATGTGCTCGACGCTGACATCTCCGGCTTCTTCGACAACTTGTCTCATGCCGCCATTATGCGTGAGCTGTCCGACGTGATTGCCGATGGGAACATCCTGGGACTGGTGGAGAAGTTCCTCAAGGCGGGAGTGATGGAAGGCGGCAAGGTACGACCGACACACGTTGGGACACCTCAAGGTGGAGTCATATCTCCACTGTTGGCTAACATCGCTCTGAATATCCTCGATCGGCATCTCCATGAACGCGGCTTCCGCTTTGTACGGTACGCCGACGATTTCGTGGTGCTCTGTCGTAGTGAGGACACAGCCAAAGAGGCTCTGACACTGGTCGAGCATCTGTTAGCAGATCAACTCGGGCTCTCTCTGAGTCCGGAGAAGACGAAAGTGACGAGGTTCCACGAAGGGTTCACCTTTCTGGGCTTCGACATCAAGTCGCGGTTTGTGCGGATACGAGCCAAGTCGGTGGAGAACTTCAAGACCAAAGTCCGCCGGATTACCCAACGCAGCCACAACTTGGATGCTGAAATGATCGAGCAACTGAACCGCGTAATCCAGGGCACGGCGAACTATTTCGCGACGCCTTGGTCGCACTGCGGCGATGCATACCGCAGTCTGGACCGCTGGATACGCATGCGACTGCGGTGTATGAAATTCAAGCGAAAGTCGAAGGTGGATAACGTTCGTATCCGCTTGAAACACTTCAGGAATATGGGCCTGCTCTCACTCAGCGAACTACGGAAAACTTGTGTAGCAGGATAGTCTCGGTTCCCCTCGGGGGGCGATTTCCGCGGTACCGCCCGGTGCGGGAAACCCGCACGCCGGTAAATATGGGGAATCAACCCCATTGCGATAACGGGGAGGGAGTGGCGCGAGCCACTCCCTTACCCGCTGAATTCCAACGAAGCACGTCGAACGTGGCGCTGTCAAACTCGGCAATTGTTTAGTTACTTTGAAACGTAAACTCGCCCGAATCCGACAAGTTTTCAAGCCGGGCAGTGACGGCTGCCTCGCGCAGCTTCTGCATTGCACGCGCTTCGATCTGACGGACCCGCTCCTTGCTTACGCCGAGTTCGACGCCTACGTCCTTCAACGTCATCGGTTCGCGTTGGGATCCGATTCCAAATCGCGAACTGATAATCTGTCGCTCGCGATCGGTAAGTCGCTCCATAATGTTGCTGACTTGATCCTCACGACGTCGTTGAGCAGCCAGTTGGCTCGTCGGATCGCTCCGGTGGCCGGGGCTGGCGTCAAGCAGTTCCTCGTGTCCCGTGCGGAACCGATCCGATTGCTTCACTTCGTTCGAGTAGGCGCGGATATAGTTCTTTTTGATCGCCCAGGTGGCGTAGGTGCTGAACTTGAATCCTCGCGTGTAGTCGAATTTTTCGACGGCCCGCATCAACGAGAGATTGCCTTCGCTCACCTTCTCGAACAAGTCGCCTGTGCTTCCGATGTACTTTTTGGCGACAGCAACGACCAATCGCAAGTTGGACCTCGTAATCAAGTTCTTTGTCTCAATCGCATCCCGATAGAGCGACTCGATCTCGTCCAATAATTGTGCCTTGGGACGAGTTCGGTCGAGCTTCTCACGCAGTTGCGAAGCCTTGAACTTCAGGTAATTGTACTTGCGGAATAGATGAGTCTCTTGTGCCGCGGTAAGTAGTGGAACGTCATACAAGCTTGCGATGTAAGCAGGCAAGTCCGATGGCTTGCGAGGCATTCGCTGACCGCTTGGCGCTACTGGCGTCGCCGCCAGAATCGCTTCGTCCGCCCCTGGCTTGTTGAAATCGGGGGACGACATGAAATCGAGCGGCAACTCGAAAATGCGCTCGGCACGCGCACGATTCAACGCTCGAGCAGCGGCTTTCGGATCGATCCCGTATTGCTGGGCAAGGGCCGACAGCGACTTGCCGCGACGGAACTCCTTGTACAGTCGTCGCTCGGCTCGTTCGCTTAGCTTGCCACCGACAAGGCCTTCGCTCTTGCCAGCTTGCTTCAGCAACTGACGGATGGACTCCAGGCTGCGTTGTGTATCCCGTGCGAGTGTTGCGACGACCTTTGAAATCGGAGTGCCGTTGTTCAACATCTCGTCGGCGCGGCGCAGAGTGTGTGTCCGTTCTTCCTCAGTGATCCGGCTGAACAAGCTGCCTCGTCGAATAAGTTTAGGGTGCGTTGCGGAAAAGCGATTCAACGAGCTCTCCAAAAAGCCAACTCGCTGGCGACCTTCAAATGTGAACGTCCGTGCAATCAAACCACGGTTCCGCCAACGGCTGATCGTTTTGGCAGACACATTCCATCGCTGGGCCACTTCCTCGACCGTTAGCACAGGCTCCGATACGACCTCGACCGGAGCAACCGTTGCAGCAGAGATATCGTTGATTAACTGCAACAGCTCCTCGCGAATGTCGCCGCCCAATGCTGCTGGTGTCGTCGCGCCCGTAGCTTCGATCCCCAATACTCGCTCGGCGACCCTACCTGCTTCGTACGACTTCTCAGCGTCGAGTTGATCGAGCAATTGCTCGGCGCGTCGTGAACACGCTAGACGTGCTGTAACGCTGTCCATCGCTAAGATTCCGCCGCGGAGATCGTTGAATATCTGTGTGTAATGTTGGGTGTTCATTTTGATTCTCCTAATGCAAGGTCCGACTGGTTAGTCCCCTGCGAGGTTCGTTCTCTGTCCGAACTGAAGTCAATTCGACGTCGTTCTCTGTTCTTCAAATTGGCAGCGAACTCTTCATGCCGTTAAAGAAAGGCAAATTCGATGCCGGGGATGACTTCCCACGATTTGCATCCTTTCTACGGACGAGTTCTGCTTCGGTTCGTCACAAATTTGTCCCGCATCGGGCCAGGTGTTATCACAATGATGACAGCCCGCAAGTGGCATTTGTCGCGAAAGGCTGGCAGCAAGCCGCGAAATTGTGACCTAGAGTCACTTAGAAACTTCGCCAGTCTCCGGGGTGGGAGGCGGCTGGATCGCCTGATCCAACATGGGACTTCGATTAGGAAAAAACGCTGACAATGAACACACGAATTCTTCTGATGTTGCTGGCCGTCATACTAACCGTCCCGGCCTTGCTTCCGATGCAAGAGGCGTCCGCCTCGGGTCCAGTTATTGCCAGGGGGGCTGAACGCCAAGCGATCAAGTCCACGCACATTCTCTACCGGCCCTACCGACCGGGACACTTTTATGGAAACACCGTACGCCGTCGCCATGCGCGAGGCCGGTAGCAAACACCGTCAACCGGGAACGACATCGACGAGCCTCTGTTCACCACCGTGAGCGGAGGCTTTTGTCGTTTCGTGAGCTGCGGAACTCGAAGTCGCACAAAGCCGTTAAACTCTAGGAGTGCAATCAGAAGACGCCGATTGGCGTTAAGGCTGTGGCACGATGCCTCTTGCCATCGACTCACAGCCAACAGCAACTCCTAGGTACTTGAGGCCAAATCATGCCTGCATCGAACGCGGACTCGAACCTTTTGTTCGGAATGACCGCATTGCAGATGAACTTCATATCACAAGATGCATTGCTGGCGGCGATGCGGGCGTGGACATTCGACAAGCAGCGTCGACTCGGTGACATCCTGATCGAGCAAGGTGCGCTCACCGAAGCGCGACGTGTGCTGCTTAACGAGCTTGTCCAAGAGTATCTCCGACAGCACAACGATGATCCGCAAAAGAGCTTGGCCGCATTACGAGCCGATTCGTCCCTCGGTGAAGTTCTGCAAAGCATCGATGACCATGACGTCCAACAGTCATTGATCCATCTTGCGGTTACACACTCGCCCGATACCTATGCGACGCGTCAGATACGACGAGCCGACGATGATGGTCAGCGATTTCGCATCTTGCGACCTCATGCCCAAGGTGGACTCGGCCAGATTTCCGTAGCACTCGACAAGGAGCTTCATCGCGAGGTAGCTCTCAAAGAATTGCAGATGAAGTATGCGGCCAACGAAGCGACTCGTGAACGCTTCATGATCGAAGCCGAAATCACCGGAGGTCTCGAGCATCCCAGCATCATCCCCGTGTACGGACTGGGCCATTATTCAGACGGTCGCCCGTACTATGCGATGCGATTCATTCGAGGCGACAACTTGAAGGAGGCCATCGACGTCTATCATCGTTGTCCTGCTGACATTAGAAATCTCGAGCTACACAAGTTGCTGCGCCGATTTATCGATGTGTGCGATGCGGTGCAATACGCGCACAGTCGCGGTGTGTTACATCGCGACCTGAAGCCTGGCAATATCATGCTTGGCAAGTATGGCGAAACGTTGCTCGTCGACTGGGGGCTGGCGAAGCCGATCGATGGATCGGAAGCCCCAACGCTCCTAGAAGGTCCGCCGTTGCAGGTGAGTTCAGGCAGTGGCTCCGCGCCGACGAGCATGGGTGCGGTCGTTGGCACGCCGGGTTATATGAGCCCCGAACAGGCTGCTGGTCGACTCGACTTGCTTGGCCCAGCCAGTGATGTCTATGGACTGGGAGCGACTCTTTATCATTTGCTGACCGGCCACGCTCCGTTTCGCGACAAGCTGTCGGATGTTTTGAAGAAGGTCGAACGTGGCGAGTTCCAACCGCCGCGACAAGTAAACCCGACTGCCCCCGTCGCGTTGGAAGCCATCTGCCTGAAGGCGATGCGAACGCGCCCGGAGGATCGCTACACATCGGCTGCTCGACTTGCCGAAGATATCGAGCATTGGCTCGCCGATGAGCCCGTGTCGGTTTGGAAAGAACCTGCTTCGCACCGACTGCGTCGCTGGACGCGACGTCACTGGAACATCACGGTGGGAGCTGTCACGGTCGTTCTCGCGGCACTTGTCGTTCTCGTCGTGAGTACAGTCCTAGTGCGACGAGCCTATGAACACGAACAGCAACAGCATGCCATCGTTCGGCAGGTGGTTGATGATTACTTTTCGGAAGTGAGTGAGGCGACGTTGTTGAACCAGCCTGGGGCACAAGCCCTTCGGCATGATTTGCTTCAGCGAGCGCTTCAGTACTACGAAGGTTTTGCAGAACAACACGCTTTCGACAGCGGTGCACGCGAAGAACTGGGTGATGCCTACTATCGGATCGGCGTCATCAAGGGGGCGGTTGCTACTGCGGAATCGTCGCTCCTGGAACTTGATCGAGCGATTTCCCTTCAGCGGTCGCTGGTTGATGAGCGACCGCAAGACGAACGCCGTCGTTATGCACTCGGCCTCAGTCTCAATGCGCGAGGTCGTGCGTTATCAGACTTGGGCAGGCTTGGCGAGGCCATCGAAGCATTCCAACAGGCAATTTCCACCAGGGAGCAACTTCGCGCATCAGCTCCTGACAACGCCGAATATGTGCGTGTCCTGGCGAACAGCCACATGAACCTCGGCGAGTGCTTTCGCCTTCGACAAAGAGAACAAGAAGCTCGAAATGAGTTCGTCCAGGCACAGGCATTGCGAGAGCCGTGGCGCAACCGCGTCGGCAACGATCCAATGCGACGAGACCGAGCGAAGGGGAGCTATAACCTCGGGAACTTAGAAGCTGACACGGGCAACGATAGCATGGCCATCGCGAATCTGTCGGATGCCGTCACGTGGCTCACTGCGATCCACCACGAGGATCCTGACGATTTAGAAGTGGCGGAAATGTTGGCGAACTCGCATCGTCGCAGAGCCGATTTGGAGTCGGCGTCCGGGGAAAGCGACGCGGCAATTGCAGATTATGAAGCTGCACTGGCCGTTGGAAAACCGTTGGCAGACAGCAATCTCAAAGTTCGACAGTACCAAGCGACATGCGCGGGGATCTTCATGAACTATGCCGAACTGCTCGCGAAGTTGGATCGCGTTGAAGATGCAATCTCGCGATATGATGACGCACGTTCGAAACTCACATTACTTGTGGAGCGATATCCGAAAGACATCGAGTACCGCATCGATCTCTGCGCTGTCCATGCGAGCCTCGGCAGACTCTATCTGTGGTTGGAGAGGCCGGATGACGCAGCGATGCCATTGCAGGCTGCAATGAAAGTCGTCGATGGCTTCGTGCCGAGTGAGTCATCAGAAAGAGCGAAATGGGTTCGTTCGGTCAGCCAATTCCACGCCGGGCGACATGTGTGGGCAACCGTTGACGCAAGCGAGGCGGTCAAGTTGTTGGCCTCCGCGTATGATTCGATTTCCCAACTCGCCGGTGAGTTCCCGGAGGATGCCCGGTATTCGGCACAGCACAACGACACCGCGATCGAGTTGCACGCTGCACAATTGGCAGCCGCAGGATCTACCGGCGCTCTAGCGGTCGAAAGTACGGCGATTCGCTTGCCTATTCCGAGCAAGGATCTGGGCGCGTCGATCGCGATTCGCCTTCAGACCATCGCCCGCCTGCAATGGGCCATGCGACAGCCAAAGCGAGCACAGGTGACGATGCAAATCGCGTGCGACCAGTGGGGCGACTGGTTGCAGCTGCGACCGGAAGACACGGTGTCGGTTGAGCAGCGAGACATTGCCTTGGGCGATCTCGCCGCGATCCTACTAGATATTGGTGCTCGTGAGTTGGAAGCAGGAAATGACGGTGAGTCGCTCAACGCTTACCGGCGAGCTCACGACACGCTCGTTCCGCTTGTCAAAGAGCATCCCGACGATGAGTACTATCGCCGCGATCTGGAACGGGCCGAGCAGGCTCTGAACCGCGTCAAATCTCCAGAATCGGATAAATAGCTGCCGGTTCGCTAAACCTAGCTACGCCTCATAACCGATACGACCGATAGCACCGTACCTCTGCGCGCATCGCGCGACGCCGCCATGCTCAGCTATCACTATGAAGATGTCTCGACCGACGCTTATTTGCCTGATGCTGGTGGGCTTGCTGTTTGCTGATCGATCAATCGCGGAAGACGTTCGTTGGTTCACGGCGGCGGACGATGACCAGTTTGTAATCGACGATCCACTGGCCGAGGAACGTGAGCTTCGCTTCGTTCAATCCCAGCCGACGCGGCGCGGACGACCACCGGCCACGAGCTTGGTCGATCCTGGCGTCCGCCGACCTCGGCGCGCGCCCCCTAGCGGCACAGCCTTGCTTGCTCGGGTGCCGGGCATGTTCGGCGATTTCTTTGGTGGCGGACGACCGGTGTCTGGCCCTAACGGAGGCCCGAAAGGCGCACCACCCCGCGGTGGTGCTGCGACACGACTCGTCAAAATCTCCGAGAACTATAGCCCGCAACCTCGCAATCGAATCTACACGACCTATCACTTCTTTAACGATGTATTGGACGGAAGTTTCGGGGACGTCAATCGATATGCGATTGGAGTTGAGCATCTGCTTTGGGATGATCTGTCCTCGGTTGAACTCCGCGTGCCATTTGCACACACCTTGGCGAGTGACCAACTCGACGATCCTGTTTCCTCCAAGGATACCGAACTTGGCAACTTGACGGTGTTATACAAGAAAGCCATTTGGACCGACGAGCAGTCACTAGTGTCGACCGGAATCGGAGTCGCGTTTCCTACCGCCGATGATGTTCGTTTGTTTCGACCAGGAGATCGCCGATTGGTTCTTGAGATCGAGAATCGGGCCGTACACTTGTTGCCTTTTCTCGGATTGATTTGCACTCCGAGCGAACATCTGTTCATTCAAGGCTTCACACAACTCGACATCGACACCGCCGGCAACCCAGTCCGTGGCGACGTGATGGCGATGAACTTACAACCCTTGGGCGTTGTGCAAGATCCAACCTTGCTGTTCCTCGATGTGAGCGCTGGTTATTGGATGCATGATGATCCAAGCAGCCCGTGGATCACCGGCTTCGCGCCAATCGTCGAATTGCATTACGCCACGACGCTCAACGATGCAGACCTCATCCAGCAGGCAGGATTTCTCGTCGGAGATCTCTCGCGGCGCTACGATATTCTGGACTTCACGTTTGGGATGCACTTCGAGTTAAAGGAGCGGTTCTCGCTGCGCCCCGGCGTTGTCATTCCCTTGCGAGACGGCGACGATCGGCAATTCGATTACGAAGTGTTCCTGCAGGCCAACATGGCCTACTAGGGCATTTCGCGGCGACTGAAGCGTCGCGGCGGGTATTCGCAATCCTTGCCCTCAGTAGATATAGTGCATGCTCGTCGAAGCCCACCAGAAATTCGATATCGAGAGCTTTTGTCTATGAGTATCCGTTGCCTTCTCGTCTGCTGTGTTGTCGGTCTATCCCACTTCGCTAACGCTGCACTCGCCGCGGAGCAATCGTCGCGTCCGAACATTTTGTTCATCTTCGCCGACGACCAAACGTATGAGTCGATCCATGCTTTGGGCAATGACGAAATCGAAACGCCAAACCTGGATCGGCTTGTCCGATCGGGAACGACCCTGACGCACGCCTACAATCAAGGCGGCTTCCACGGTGCCGTGTGTGTGGCAAGTCGGACGATGCTCGTCAGTGGTCGATACCTGTGGCACGCACAACAATTGGAGCAGACAATCAGACAGCCAGAAGAAACAGGCCGACTTTGGCCACGTCTGATGAAGAAGCAAGGCTACGATACCTACTTCACGGGCAAATGGCACATCAAGGCAGATGCGAACGAAGTTTTCGATGTTGCGCAGAACGTTCGCGGTGGCATGCCCCAACAAACTCCGGAAGGTTATGACCGTCCTATCGAAGGCCAGCCCGACAAGTGGTCGCCATCGGACCCCAAGTTCGGCGGTTTTTGGGAAGGCGGCAAGCACTGGAGCGAAGTTGTGAAAGACGATGCCGTCGGCTATTTGGAAACAGCTGCGAAGAGCGACAACCCGTTCTTCATGTACATCGCGTTCAACGCTCCTCACGATCCGCGTCAATCGCCGCAAGAGTACGTCGATCGCTATCCGTTATCGAAGATCAAAGTGCCTGGTGACTTTATGCCCGAATATCCTTTCAAGGACGAGATCGGCTGTGGCAAGTCGCTGCGAGACGAAAAGCTCGCGCCGTTCCCACGGACGGAATACTCGGTCAAAGTCAACCGCCAGGAATACTATGCGATTATCACGCACATGGACCATCAAATCGGTTTGATACTAGATGCGTTGAAGAAGACAGGGCAGGAGGACAATACCTACATCTTCTTCACCGCAGATCACGGCTTGTCCTGCGGACATCATGGTCTGCTCGGCAAGCAGAACATGTTCGATCACAGCATGCGAGTTCCGCTGATGGTGGTCGGCAAGGGCGTCGAAGCAGGTGCCAAGATCGACACGCCGGTTTACTTGCAAGATATTATGCCGACAACGCTAGAGCTTGCTGGAAGCTCAATTCCGGATCACGTCAAGTTCAAGAGCCTGCTACCCGTGCTGTCGAAACAAAAGAATCAGCAATACGACGCGATCTACGGAGCATATACCGCGACACAGCGGATGATTACCGACGACGGCTTCAAGCTGACTCTCTATCCCAAGGTTCCGAAAATGCTGCTATTTGATATGCAGAACGATCCCAATGAGCAAAACGATCTGTCCGAAGTCGCCACGAATCACGATCGCATTAAGACCATGTTCAAGAAACTGCAATCGCTGCAAGTCGAAACGGGCGACACGCTCGATTTGGGAGGAGCATTTCCCGAGTTGTAGCTGAAAGAGACATCTGAGCCCGCCGCGAAAAACCTGAGAAGCCATAACATTTGAATGCAAGAGCCCACACCATGCCCTTTCATCGTCGTGTCTTTTTGTGTTTTTCGTGGCTAGCACTCTTCCTCACGACGCCCGCCGTATCAGCAGACGTACAAAATCTGAAAACCGATCTCTTGATTGTAGGTGGCACCGAATCCGGTTGGGCTGCGGCAATCCAAGCCGCTCGACTCGGCGTGCCAAGCGTCACGATCGTTCACGATGGCGAGTGGTTAGGTGGCCAGTTCACCGAGCAAGCTCTTGCCTGTGTCGACGAGAACAAGGGCGTCGGCAACGTGGGCTGGGGTGTCGATTGGCATCCAATGAAGAGGTCGTTCCACCGCAGCGGATTGTTCAAGGAGTTGATGGATCGGATCGAGGCGTTCAACACCGAAACGTACGGCTCCCCGATGCCGGGACGACCGTATCATGGCCCCTCGACGTTTCGCCCCGCCGAAGCGGAAGCTATCTTTCGCGAGATGCTCCAACCGCACCTCGACTCGGGACAGGTGCAATTCGTCGCGAATCGATATCCGGTACAAGCAGACGTTGTTGAAGAGGGTGACCGATCAGCTCTGAAGGGGCTTTGGTTTGCGTCGCTTGAAGGCAAGCAGGTAGATCTGCATGTCGAAGCCAAGTTGACGATTGATGCTTCGGACTGGGGCGAAGCAATTCAGGTATCGGGAGCAGCTTTTGAATGCGGGCCCGATCCGCGATCTCGCTATGCGGAACCGAGCGCGCCGGAAGATCTTTCGGAGAATCCGCCGAATGAAATGAATCCGATTACGTGGGCGATGATCGTTGCCGAATCGGACGCCGATACGCCCATCGCCGAGCCACCCTTTCACGACGATCGCCGCTTCGTGCGAGTCAGCCACATCAGTCGCGAAGCAATGCGGGATCTGCGTTGGGATCGTCCGGCTGGCGCGGGCAGTATTCTGCACTGGCCCGATGCGGGACAAGCTTCACCACGCCAGCTGAGTGTGTACACCGTACGCCGCATCGTCGATGGATACACGAGCAAGGACGGCAAGACGAGCATCCTCTTGAACTACATGAACGGGCAGGACTATCCCCTGGAGCGACTCCCGCAGCACGTCGTCGATGCACTCGAAGCGACCGAACCCGGATCCTCCCAAAAAAACATTGTCTTGATGACACGCGAGCAGCGGCAGATTGTGTTCGACGATGCTAAACGCCAATCATTGAGCGTGCTGTACCATCTTCAGAACTTCGTCCATGATCGAGCGCCCGACAAAACGAACAGCTTCCGCCGCTTTCATCTTAGCGACGAGTTCGGCACTCCTGACCAACTGCCGCTCAAGCCATATATTCGCGAATCCTTGCGGCTCAAGGCGATGTACATGATGCGCGAGCAGGATGGACGCAACACAGATGGCACCTCGAAGCAAATGGCCCGCGAACGTTTTGCACAAGTCATGTATCCCGACGGTTTGTTCGCGTGGCAATTCCATTATGACTTTCATCGCACGGGCCGCGCCTACCTTCGTGACGAAGGCGAGAGCGGACCTTGGATCGACTACGAGAAGCCCGGTCGCCACACACATCACGTCAGTGATCGGTCGCTATTCCCGCTGCGCAGTTTGATTCCCGAAGAGATGGACGGGCTGCTCGGTGCGCAAAAAAATGTGGGCTACAGCAGCATCGTGTGTGCGGCAATCCGCCTGCATGATCAATGCATCGCGATCGGGCAAGCGGCAGGGGCGACCGCCGCGATCTCGTTGAAAAACAATACCGCGCCCCGTACGATTCCTTACGACCGAACCAGGTTGGAGCAAGTTCGAGATGCCCTGTGCCACGAGTCGCCCGATTGCGTTCCGCTGCTGATTTGGCCCTTTCGCGATTTGTCCGCGGATCACGAAGCCTTTGTCGCTGTGAATCGACTTGCCGCTCGTGGTGCTTTGCCCTTAGAAGCACGCGATGTCGATTTTAGACCTGATGACGTGGCGAGCATGCAGTGGAGCACGCAAGTCTTGAATTTGGTCTCCAAGTCGAAAGTAACTCGGCATTTAAGTCTCACTTCAAACTCTGAGGCCACGCGCGGTGAGTTTTGTCGCGAGCTATGGGAGCAGATTGAGGAATTGCCTGATGTGCCATTCGTTCGATTAAGTCCAGAAGACGCTGACGGAGACGGGGTTCTCGACATAAACGATCCTAGTCTATTTACAAAGGGCGAGCCTATCCTCTGGCGCGTTGCACCTCCTTCTCCGGAGCAGGACGGACTGCCTCGCGATTTCTCACCTGACAAAGGAGCCATCCGGTACTTCAATTTCACGGGTAAAGGATCAAGTCCGGTTGAGGGGTTCGAGAGTGACTATGGGTTGCCTTTTGATACTACGACCGGACGAGGATGGGATCGCGATCTCAGCGCGAACAATCGCCGGCGCAACGTCTATCCGGAAACATATCGCGACACGTTCTTGTTCACGCGAGACGAGGCTCGCTGGGAATGTGCCGTAAGTAACGGTCGATGGCGGGTAGCGATCTGCTGCGGTGACGCAGGACACGAGCAGACAGGGCATCGCGTGACCTGTGAGGGGCAAATTGTTGTTGACGGCGAGCCAACTTCAGCCGGGCAGTTTATCGAACGGACAGTGGAGATAGACATTCAAGACGGACGACTTACATTGGAACTGGGCCCACAACAATCAGGCAGCAACACTTGCGTGAACTGGGTGGGTATCCAGAAACTGTGATCTGGGGCGGGCTTTCAGGAGTAATGCCTTCCGATTGGGCGGATTCGCCCGGTCGTGACGGTTCGCGCACGGTAGTGTGATGCTACAGCGACGAGTATTATTGAAGGGACGATTTTCGACGACCAGAACGTTTTTTTAGGTGGATGATGGCGAGTTCCGAGACGCTGGTTCCTGAGAAGGCATTGAGCAGCTTAGAGGCGTCGGCACACGTCGATGCACTGGTCCGGGAGAACCACCACAGGAATTACTCGCATTTTCGCGTGGAGCAGTCACGCCCCATCAACCGCATCGGCGTTGTCGGCGCTGGGGTGATGGGAAGTTTCGTTGCGGCTTCGGCGATTCGGCACGGAGTTTCCGTGGCGATCACGGACCAAAATCCGGATGCGCTCGCTAGCGTCGGACAGGCGATCGAAACGTGGCTAGAGTTCGAGGGCGGCGAATCGCGTTCGGAGGCTGGTCAGCCATCGACTGATCTAGTCACCACGACTTCGAGCTTGGAGGAAGTTGCGGATTGCGAACTCGTCGTGGAGTCCATCGTTGAAAACGTGACGACGAAACGCAATTTCTATACCGGCCTCGAGCGACTCTGTGCCGACGATACGGTGATCGTATCGAACACATCGACGCTTCCGATCGCCGAGCTAGCGGCACACCTTCGCGCGCCGCAAAGGTTCTGCGGTTTGCATTATTTTCCACCGATCGGCGAGCGGAAAATGGTGGAGATTATCCCCGGCGCGAAGACAACCGATGACATCACGTCGCGACTAATTAAGTTCTCCGAGCGCATTGGCCGGTTGCCGGTGGTTGTCGCCGATGGGCGCGGATTCGTTGTCAATCGAATTCTGATGGCTTATATGAGCGCCGGGATTCGGTTGCTGATGCAAGGAGTCGATGTCAACGCCATCGAGGCGGCGGCGCTCGGTTTTGGAATGAAGATGGGGCCGATTCGATTGTATGACGAAGTTGGATTGGATGTCGCGTTGCACTGCGGTTTCTCGCTGTCCACCGACTCGGACACACTCGTGGTACGCTCGCCACCTGTCGTTCGGCTGATCAAGGCCAAACAGCTAGGACGCAAGACCGGCCGTGGATTCTTTATCCATCAAGCAGCCAATCAGAATGAGAAGGTTGGCGATGTAAATCCGCTTGCCTTGCAATTGTTCGAATCCGAGATTGAATCACGCGTGGACTTGTCGCCAGCCGAGATCCAAGCCGCAGTCGTATTGCCAATGGTCATCGAAGCGACCAAACTGTTAGAGATCAACCGTGCGAGTAGCGCCGGTCAGCTAGATCTAGCCGTGATGTGCGGGATTGGTTTCGCCCCTTTGCGTGGTGGACCACTCTATTGGGCAGATCAAGTAGGGGCAAATCACATCGCGGAAGCAATTAAATCGTTGGGATATCTTGGCCCTCATCTATCTCCCACGCAATCCCTTCTCGATGCGGCGAAGTATGGGCATCGCTTCTATGATCGAAGAAGCGATGGAGTCGCTCCAACCGCTGCGTCATCACCGGCCGTCAGGAATATGTCATGACCGAAAAGAAGCAGAAGGCAGATGGCGGCGCTCGGGATATGCCCTGGGAGCCACGAGTTTGGAACGGCATGCGGGTGAAGACGTGGTTCAACCTGTTGGCTCGCAACCGCTTTCGCGTATCGCCGACGCGAGTTCCAATGGCGTTGCTCAACACCGGTATTACCCTCTTCAATTCAGCGCTCGCCTGGCAACAGCAACTGTTCTTCGGACGCAAGATCGCGGAATGCAAGCTTGCTGATGACCCCATCTTCATTCTGGGCCACTGGCGGACCGGTACGACTTGGTTGCACGAACTGATGGTGCTCGACGAACGGCACGCGTTTCCCACCACTTACGAATGTCTCGCGCCGAGTCACTTTCTGTTTTCCGAGGCGTTAACGAGTTGGTGGCTATGGATGCTAATGCCTCGGAAACGTCCGATGGACAATGTAAGAATCGGACTCGATAGTCCTCAGGAAGACGAACTCGCCTTGGCAGCGCTCGGCGCTCACTCGCCCTATCTCACGTGGGCCTTCCCGAATCACCCTCCACAGGATCAAGAGTATCTCGACCTGCGAGATGTCTCGCCCGAGGATCTCGCGAGTTGGAAAGCAAGTTTCGACTGGTTCCTGCGTGCATTACAGGTGAAGAATCCGGACAAACGAATTGTCTTGAAGTCGCCGACGCACTCGTATCGCGTGCCCGTATTGCTGGACATGTTTCCCAACGCTCGATTCGTGTACTTAGTCCGCGACCCCTACGTCGTGTTTCCCTCGATGATGAAGACTTGGAAGAGGTTGCACCAGTACCACGGAGCTCAAGCCCCAAAACACGTGGGGTTGGAAGAATACGTATTCCAGAATTTCGAGCATCTGCATCGGGTGTTTGAAGAAGACCGCGAGTTAATAGCGCCCGAACGGCTTTGCGTGCTGCGATACGAAGATCTGGTACAGGCACCCGTCGAGCAAATGAATCGCATTTATGACAATCTCGACCTCGGCAAGTTTGAGAACGTCAAGCCGCAACTCGAGAAGTTCGTTTCCGGGATGTCCGGTTACGTACCGAATCGTCACAACCTGCCCGCCGATTTACACGATCAGATCGCACGCCGTTGTGCAGGCTATATCGAGAAGTACGGCTACTCGACCGAGGCTCCGACACCGACCTGATTCTCGCCACTGGAAGGAGCCACTCAAGATGGGACGATCCGTCAACGCCGCTCGGTCGGTGCTGATCACAGGTGCTTCGACGGGCATTGGTGCGGCCTGTGCCTTAGACCTCGACAAACTCGGGTTTCGAGTCTTTGCCGGCGTCCGAAAGCCGGCGGACGGCGAATCGCTGCAGCGACAAGCGTCCGAGCGACTGACGCCGATCACGATCGATGTGACGGTGTCCGAAACGATCGCCAATGCCGTTGCGGCATTGGAAGCCGAGGTCGCAGCAGACGGCTTGTTCGGATTGGTGAACAACGCTGGCATTCTCGTGCCCGGGCCGCTGGAGTGTGTTCCGCTGGACGATCTGCGCCGCCAGTATGAAGTAAATGTCTTTGGCGTCGTGGCGGTGACGCAAGCGATGTTGCCGTTGGTGCGAACTGCCAAAGGACGGATCGTGAACATGGGATCGATCAGCGGCAAAGCGGCTCCGCCTTATCTTGGCGCTTACTCCTCTTCGAAGTTCGCGCTCGAATCCATCACGGACGTCTTGCGGATGGAGTTGCAGCGTTGGAAGATCGACGTTGCGATCGTCGAGCCTGATAGCGTTGCCACACCGATCTGGGGCAAGTTACTTCAAACCGCGACCGAAATGGGATTGCACCTTCCTGCTTCGGTTCGGAGTCTGTATGAACAAGACCTCGCATCGATGTCCGAGGCATCGCAGCAAATGGACAAGTCTGGCATGCCGGTCGAGCGTGTCGTCCGTGCAGTCCGTCACGCGTTGACGTCACGTTGGCCGAAGACTCGCTATCCGGTGGGCAGCCGAACGCATCTTGCCTTTTGGGCAGCTCGACATCTTCCCGACCGCATGCGCGACGGTTTTATGCGCCGTGCGATGGGGATGAAGTAGGCTGCGCCAGCGCGACCGGATGCAGCTCAATCCATTCCAGGGACCCATAGCTTCGACTTCTCGCCGGGTGCCACTGTTCGCTCGCAAACAGGGTTGAAGGAGCCTTTCCGATCGCTTACTTTCCGATCGCCGCAATGTTGAGCACGCGTCGCAAGATTATTCACGTTTAAACTCACGAACATTGAGCTTGGTCTGATGGTTGCTAAACCTGTCCGAATCAGGATCGCGGCCTTGAAAATAGTCCTTCTGCCAGCCACGTTTGAGAACATCTTCATCTCCCTTTGCCATGAGTTGGTGGAACTCATTGCGGTCGGCACTCCATTTCCGATAGTTGGCAGCTAATTCCGGATTGTTATCGAGCGATTCGACTCGTGGCGACAGGCTATCCAGCAGCCCGCGAGGATACGGAACCAACATGCAAATTGGTTCTCCTCGCTCGAAACGAACGAGATGGTTCGTCCGTGTCAATTTCCAGTTCATCGTGAACGAAGCGGACGTCCAATCGGTCTCGACAATGCCTTCCAAGGCTTGCACACCATCCTTGGGCCAGTTTGTCGGTCCTTTCACCCAGAGATTGATTTCCGGGGGCGTCCGCATGAGATACGGAAAGTTAAACGTGACGGTGCCATGTCCGAACAAGCTCGATATTCGGTCGTCCGGCTTCACGTCATCGAAGACCAACGTCGTGTCTTCCGGCTTTGGTCCGCCGCTCCACCGCACGCAGAAACTGGACGGGTTGCAGATCAGCCACCCGGCCTGATTGGCTAACGACAGCGGCAGGCATCGATAAGCGTATCGTTGCTGAGTGTTATCCATCCATTCACGTGTGATCGGTGCCGGGATGAGCGGCATGTCTCGCTGAGGATAGATTTCGTACGCGATGATGGTTTGGTCATTGGTCATTCGGATTTCAGAGTTGGGATTTAAGATTTCAGATTTAGATCTCGCCGTAGGTTTCGTAGAACGACGCAAAGTCATTCCTTGCCCGAAAGTTTGTGCAAGTTAATGTAATGCTGACGTCCAATCCACGGACGTGATGCCACCAGCCGACAGGTAGAAAGAACAACTCGCCAGGGTGAATCGTGATTTCGTGAATCTTCACATGGCGAAACTGGGGATGCCGGTCCAGATCGATGTTGTCGAGATCGACTTCCGAGTAGCAGTGCAAGTTGTTGTATAGATTTGGATGATTCAAGGGCGAGATTAGCTTGATCCGCTTCCGCCCCACGACCTGAGCCATGAAGTTGTTCGTGAGGTCATGATGGACGGGCGTCACCGTACCAGCCGGGCCGAACCAGAAAAAAAATCGGTCGCCAGCCGTCGCAGGGTCGAGGTAATCGGGCAGCAGATCAAAATCTTCCCGCAGCGCCGGCAAGATGCCTTGATTCGCCCCGGCGTTGTTCGCGGTCATATAGAAATCGTTGGTCGAGCCGCCACCAAACACTTTGTCAACGTAGTCAGCAAACTGAATCGTCGACTCGTGCGTTTGGTTCTCGATCTCATACCGGGGATTTGATTCACGACGATTCTGGATCTGGACCGTTTGTGCGCCGCACCGAACCTTGAGATACTCGGGCGTCCATCGCTGCATCGCGGCCCAGCCCTGCATGGCATCGGTCAAGATGACCGGTCGATTGCGACAATAGTATTCACGTAAAAACTCTTCCCTGCCGACGCCGGCGCGGCGTTCGACTTCCCAGCTTTGATCTGCACTTTGCAGCAACCGCAACGTGTCGAACACCCAATCACGTTTTTTCAACTGCCTCGCCAAAGACCGGGCAGCCTCGACATACGGATGCGCTGCGGCGGCATCCACCTCCAACCTCGCCAACTGCTCCGGGAACCCCTCCTTCACCAGAATGCGAGTTAGCTCTTCGGGGTTATTATTGCGCAGTACGTTTTCCGCAATCCATTTTTTCCAGGATGCGGGGATAAAGAGCTTGTCTGCCTGTGGTTTCATCGGACGATTGGCCCACTAAGTATCATGGCGCGAGGTGAAGTAGTTCTTCGACGTATTTTTGATCTGCTTTGCTGAACCGATCGAGCGGCAAGGTGACCGCCGAACCGTTCTCCTTTTCGATCGTCACCTTCCCATTGCCGTACGACTTGAGACGAGCTGCGACCTTGTGTTTCCCCGTACTATCGACCCATTCTCGCAGTTCGCGGGCCTTTGACATATTCGCCGGCTTGGCGCGTTGTTCCCGTTTCTCTTTCTCGTCACCCGGCGCAGCAGCATCGACCGACTCAGGCGACTCCGAGGAACCAACGGCGGCAAGCTGGTCTACGAATCGGGTTGCGACCGGTGCTTTGGAACCATCCAGGCCCCACATTCGCTCGATCATCGCGAAGCCAGCGGGATCGTAAGCATTCAATTCGCGGCGGTTCGAGGGCCGATAGTTGCATCCGACGAAGTACATGCACGTCAACTCGGCGAAGTACTCCAACTGATTTGTGGCTGCATAAGATCTATCGAGAAGTTCGCCTTTGTCGTTCTGCACGCCATGATGTAGCCCTTGATCCATCGCCGCCTGCCATGCCTCCAGAATCTCAAGCTGTTTCTCAGGCCATTGCTCGAGTTGATACGCATGGGCCAATTCATGTAACACCGATTTCAACGCCCAAAAATCGGAGAGCTGGCAATAGTTCGGGGCACAGTGGACCACAAACGCGCTCCCCCATTTTTCATCGAGCAGAGAATTATGCTTAGGCGAGTCGCGTTGGAAGTAGGCGAGGCCATTGTCCTTCCCACCACCCTGCGCGTTGGGGCCATACATGAGATACCAGGGCAACGCTTCCAACAAACCTCTCGACTCCTTGGGGAGAATTGCGAGCGCTCGCTCGATATTCAGATTCAAACGCATTGCCGCCTGCTGCGCGACTGCCGGTGCCTCCGCGAGCAATTGTCTTTCTACACGTAGCATTCGCTGCCCGACCCGAATGTCCTCGTATTGTCGAGGCGGATTACGATAGTCGAACTGCTGCCCCGGAGTTGTACGTTGGGCTTGCAGGGATGGAGTTAGGCATAGACCCGCCAACACGACCAATGTAATTCGCCCTACGGACGATTGTAGAAATCGGCAATTCATATTCCTGCTTACCCCCTTACCTTCTGCACGTTCAAAGTGTTGGGCAGTGAAAGGTTCGTCACGTCCCATTTGGTCTGTTTTGCAGCCCATTCCATTCCCTGTTCGAATTCGGCTCGAAGCTCACGTCGGAGGCGTCCCTCCGTCTCTCTTTTGGCAGTCGTTTCAAAGCGCTGTAATGTTTTCGCATGCACACGTGATTGCGACATGATCGCTTGTTCGAAGCGAGGAGCGTCCGATGGTATCCCAACATGCTTTCCAATTTCGACCAGGCTGTCATAAGGGGCTTCGAACAGCGACTCGGATTTAAGGCTCAAAATCCGTCCGCCATGCTCCACGCAAGCAGTTCGGCAGGTGTGAATCTGTGCGATCCACAAATAAGCACAGGCTTGAGCGTCCGTCAACTGCGAATGTTGTACATCTCGTAAGACACTAAAACTCCGCCCGCAACTGGCTGACAAACGCGTTCGGACCCAGGCTCGCCGGGTTACGTCCTTGAGGTTCGAAAGCAGGAAATCTTCAAGACTCGAATACAGCACGATCGCCCTCGAATCGGAATGCCAGTCCAAGAACTCCTTCGTCAGATTGGTCGCCGAGTCATGAAACTTGATTCCTGGTATTAGCTCGCGTGCCGTCCCGCGAGACAGAAAGTGCATCCCTAGGCGGAGAATTCGATCCCAATCGCTTTTGCACCACTTCTTGAATCCGAACCACTTTTGAACCGCAAGTTGAGTGAACAGTTCGGGTTCGAGATAGAACTGACAATGCCCAAGTTGATGGAGGTACTTTGCGAGAAGAGTTGAGCCGCAAAAGGCGGTGTGAAAAATTCCAATGAAACGGCGGGGCTCATCCTTCGCTTCTTCGATGATCTGCTCAGCCACCGCTATCGAAATATCCTTGACTTCGTCGATCTCCTTTAACAAACGGTCGTCGTGAAACGGATACCGTTGGAAGAAGTCGGATGGTCGCTTTACGAATCTCATTCTGGAGGCGTCCGGCGATGCGAATGTCGGGAACCATAACTCACTTGCATCGAATGCTGCCTCCTTGGAAACCGGCGGGCGTTTCGTGGCTAACACTGGAACGGATAATAGATCCGACCATTCAGAATCTTGCCGGAACACATGTTCCAATAGTTCGTACTCATCCATCAGTGCCCGAATGCGACTGAGTATCTGTGGATACCCTCGCAAGCGTTCAGGCGAGTGATAATGCAAAATTGATGCGGCGAGGCTGTCCGGGTCAACGAGAAGATATGGAATTTGAGCCTTTTCAACAGCGACACCAAAGGCAACTTGCTCGGCATAAAACTTATTGTCACCCAATTCGAGTTCAGATTGATCCAACCGGTAAAAACATTCTCGCCATGTACGAACAAGGTTCGGAACTTGCGAGCCGACTACGGAAATCAGCCCCGTGTTGAAAGCAGGCGGGATGTAAACGCTAGCGTCAGAGTCTTGCGGTGTGCCAACTTTCATCCGGAACCCAGGAGGCTTTGTACCGCAGAGTTCGTAAATATTATCGTAAACCGTATTGACGACCCTCGCCCCGGTGTAACCGACTCGACCGCCAACCACCGGTTGAGAAAACAGACTCTTATCAAACTCACGATGGCAAACTTGATCGCTATCCAAGAATACGATCCGCTCACACTCTGTATCGATGTCGAGGCAGCAAAATTTGTTTGTGATGAAATCTACCTCCCGGGGCGACCCGCAGGCGATCAGATGCTCGTTCACACGATGGACGACGCGCACGCCGATTGATTCGAGGAGTTCAAGCGTTTCGGCTTGCACGTTTCCGGTTATGGAAGAGGGGCCTGGAACCATCGCGACGATTTCAGAGCGAAATCCTAAGCCGCCGAATCGTCGCAACGAAGCACACAACAAGGCCGCAGCAGGCTCTATGGGACCTGCTTGACATACCAGGACGTATGCGACCTTCAAGTCAATCCTCCTCTGCGGGGCCACTCACCGCGACACAACCCAGTCAAGCCCATCTTCGCTTCATCCCTAAGTTCAATCTCCCCTTCTTGGAACCATTTCACTTTGAACGAGCTACGGTTCCTGGAACGTTTTCTACCCACGTGAAGTTCAGTGCTCTGTTTCGCTTGGTTCATCACGCCAAACAAAAGCACCATCGTGATTGATATACCCCGTACCTCCCGAATCGCCCACACGTAAGCCTTTCACCCATGCCAAACCGTATTGGAATTCACGAAGGCTTTCGGCCAACGGCAGGCTGATCTTTAGTCGACCGTCTGGACCAATGTAGCCAGTACCGTTGCGTTCGATAGCTTCCACCAAGCGATACCCATCGTTGTGGGAACGAGTTCCAGTCTGCGGCGCAATGACCGCCGCCAACCCTTCCGAGAACTTCGATATATGAAGCCACCTGGGGGCGAGCACCCACTCATCGGCAGCATCTTTGTATCCGTAGAATAGTTCCCCTTCGTCATTCGGTGGGAGCCCCTGAATCCGTAGCCCTTCCGAGAACAAAGCGTAACTTTGAAAGACCCTCCAGTCACTCAGTTGAACATCACCCAAGCGCCTACCTTCGCGATCGATGAAAAATGGCGAGTCCCCTGTAGAGACCGCAACGATCGCTTTGCCGTCATGGAAAATTCCCGACATGTCGTACTGAAAAGGAATGACAGTTTTCCCGTCCAAATCAACAAATCCCCACTTCTCTCCTTTCATTACAGCGGCCAAGCCTTCCTGGAAATGAAGTGCTCGATCGAACTTCGCATCGATCACAACCTTGCCAGTCCGATCGGCAAACCCGAATCGCCCGTTGTGCGAAATTACGACTCTTCCTTCCGTGAATCGTTCGTGTGGATATACGCCAGTCGGCGGTTGCCATCGCCCAAAGGGATCGTAGACGAATGACGGCTTTACGCCCGACCAATCTGGCCCGTGAGGAGCGATGGTGCTGGTGACGATCGCGAACAGGGATTCGCCGTAGTTGATGACCCGAACCACATCACGAACTAACGGATGCACGCGATAAGAACCTTCGGCGCAAACGTAACACCATTCGTCGTCCGAAATCAACAGAGCACCTTCCTGTCCGACTTCATGATGGGTATCGCAAAGAAGCCACGGTGGTCCGGCGTAAGCACGTGAGACACGCTCGTAGGAAGTTGACACCAGGATGCGCCCATTGCTATCAATCGCTCCCCATTGCTTTGCCGCGCCTCCCGCGATCGGAAAGACGGGTTCGTTCCGGCGACCAAAGTCTAAACGCGAGCGAAGGGCATCGGCATGAACTGGTTCTGAGATTCCAGCGTCAGCAAGTCCCGTACGGATGTCGCGCGTTGATAATTCGAGTAACCGGCCACTGTTTAGAAGCCCGACAAGAAGTGTAACGCCTAACCCGGCACAGATGTATAAAGTTTTCACAAGGCGACTTTGAAACCTGTCAAACATCTCAGGGGGCAAACTTTACGACATCTGAGGCCGATTTTGGCAACTTATCGCTGACCATCTTCTCGACATCGAGACTCGCCATCGCCGACATTGCCGTGTCAAACAACGCAGCACTCGCATTCGTTATCTTAGTTTGCCCATCTTCGGTTGAAGGGTTGGCCCCTCCCCCATCGATTCTCTTGGACTTGCTAACTAACTTCATCGGTGCGACCGCGACCTCGCCCGTCTTCTCCCACGCGGCCTTTTTGCTTGGGTCTGGTTGTGTCCATGTGTAGACATCCACGCTGGCCTGGACACTAATGTCGAGGCGGAGTTCTTCGATGCCCACGTTCAAAGTTTGCAAGCCTCCAACGAAGAGCTCTATTAGCTTGAGCTGGGGCGGAAGGGGAACCTTATCATCAAGTTTTTCGAGTAGCTTTTTCGCCTCTTCAAGCAAATCGGTCAAGTCATCTTTGTCAGAGTTGTCCTTGTTGGTGACATGCTCTTCGCGACTCGCGGCTTGATACGCCGTTATTTTCAGTGGAAAGTCAAGATGCACCACGAAGCACTTTGTGACATCGACTACTAATAGAGCTGGAGTACCACACGGGTGTGTATCAGGTGGCGGCGGCGGTGCTGGCGCCTTGACGGTTATTGTGACTGTCGCTTCTTCCGATTTGCCGGAAAGCTTTCCATTAGCGTCAATTACGCCGTCCAATACCCAAAATGTGAAAGAGTCAGTGCCAATAAAACCGTCGTTAGGGGTGTACGAGAATCCACCTCCTCCAAATCCTTCCGAAAATGCAACCGTTCCGTTTTTCGCAGATTTTGTTGAACGAAAACTCAGAATCTTATCCTGCGAGTCGCTATCGGTGCCCGCCGCCGTATCTGAAACGGTTTGGCCGCTCACCACGGTAAGGGTCATGGCAGTCGCTACAGGGGCGGTGTTAGTCACTGTAATCGAATAAGTGGCTGATTCTGAACTTTCGGTGCCATCATTCGCCTTGAACTGAAAACTATCTTCTCCTGCGAACCCGTTCTTTGGGCGGTAGCTAAACGACCCATCGTCATTAAATGTCAAGACTCCGTGACTCACATCTTTAGCTAACTCGAATGTTAATGGATCTTCATCAGCGTCAGTTCCCGTGACACTATCCGAAAGCTTGTAGTTAGTCGACGCCCAGTTATGCGCGACCGATCCGGAGCTGGGGGTTGCATCAGGAGGCGTATTCGTCGGTGTTGGCGTCGGTGTTGGCGTCGGTGTCGGTGTTGGCGTCGGTGTTGGTGTTGGTGTTGGAGTCGGTGTTGGAGTCGGTGTTGGTGTCGGAGTTGGAGTTGGCGTTGGTGTTGGTGTTGGTGTTGGTGTTGGAGTTGGCGTTGGTGTTGGTGTTGGCGTTGGCGTTGGCGTTGGCGTCGGAGTCGGTGTTGGTGCTGGTGTTGGTGTTGGTGTCGGTGTCGGTGTTGGTGTCGGTGTTGGTGTCGGTGTTGGTGTCGGTGTTGGTGTTCGGGTGTCGGTGTTGGTGTTGGTGTTGGTGTTGGTGTCGGTGTTGGTGTCGGGTTGGTGGTCGGAGTTGGAGTCGGAGTTGGTGTCGGAGTTGGGTCGGAGTTGGTGTCGGAGTTGGTGTCGGTGTTGGTGTCGGTGTTGGTGTTGGTGTCGGTGTTGGTGTTGGTGTTGGTGTTGGTGTTGGTGTTGGTGTTGGTGTTGGTGTTGGTGTTGGTGTTGGTGTTGGTGTTGGAGTCGGAGTTGGTGTTGGAGTCGGAGTTGGAGTCGGAGTTGGTGTTGGGTGGAGTTGGAGTTGGAGTTGGTGTTGGAGTTGGTGTTGGTGTTGGTGTTGGAGTCGGTGTTGGAGTCGGTGTCGGTGTCGGTGTCGGTGTTGGAGTCGGTGTTGGAGTCGGTGTTGGAGTCGGTGTTGGAGTCGGTGTTGGAGTCGGTGTCGGTGTCGGTGTTGGAGTCGGTGTCGGTGTCGGTGTTGGAGTCGGTGTCGGTGTCGGAGTCGGTGTCGGTGTAGGTGTTGGTGTTGGTGTTGGTGTTGGACTGCAAGGATCTGTCGGACCGGACGGGCCAGATGGACCGGAAGGCCCTGTCGGGCCCGTCGAACTGGTTGTGCATTCAGGGCCGCTCGGTCCACTTGGACCCGATGGCAGCGTGGGGCCTGAAGGACCGGTCACTCCTGACGGACCCGATGGACCGCTCGCGCCGAACGAAGCGAACACACTGTCTGCGGATTCGACGTACTCGATGGCGGCATCGACGTCGGCTTGGGTGACGACACCATCGTCGTTCAGGTCCATCGTTTCAATGGGGCCGGTGGACCCATTCGGGTCGGCCAGATAGTTCACAATCGCCAAAACGTCGTTAGGTGCTAACGCTCCATCGCCGTTAACGTCGCCTGGGATGGGCGCGGTGAGATGTTCCTGGGCCATCTCAACAGTAGTGGCACCCTGGGTGGGGTCTTCGGTTGTATCGCCAGCCAGCATCAGCCGTGGATTAAGTTCTTCGACCCGCATGTGCCGCTGGACGCGTGGAGCTTTGCGCCGTTTGGACTTGCCCGCTTTGGTGACGAGATTCCACGGATTCAGTGATTCCCAGCTCCAAGTCCAAACGGGCTTCTTCATTGCTCTACCTGTGATTTTATGGTTCTGCGTCACGCGAATGCGTGTGCTAGTGATGCGGCTGCCGATCTGAGGAGGAGAAACCGCCCTCTATCAAGAAAGACGCAAATTGGGCGGTGCCGCGGCAAAGAAAAATCTGTGGTCGCGATAGTTTTCGCTGCAAGCGGTTAAGCGACGGGAACTTTGGAGACTTTGTTCCTGCCCGCCGCGACAACGGGCAAAGACCCTCGAAATATTATCTGGAGCCGGTTGCGTTGTCGGGGCTTCGGGGGCAGGCCGCTAATTGGGTAATTGTTGCGTAGTGAATTGTATGCATGCGCGGAGTTGCGGGAGACGCGCAGGAGGGCGCTGCCGTAAGGCCGACGAAAGAATCTTCAGTCGGTCTCCGGTTGCGACGATTCAGCGAACGGTCGTGGGACTGGACTCGTCATGCGCTGAAACGGAGGCGGGATTGTCGTTCTTTGCTCTTGGGACGACGACGCGGGGGAACGCGTTCCTTCACTTTGCCATGTAATGCTTGGAGCGATCGGGCTGAGCTTCGTTTGGCCCAGCGTGCCGTCGCGACGCGGGGTCATTGCTAACAGCGTCGCGAACGATGCGTGCACCACCATGATCACGCCCAGCAGCGCAAAGAAACGCCGTGAACCCGTCAGGTTCCGTCGTCGGCTCCCCAAAAGATCTTCAACCGTGCGTTCACTCGCTCCACCGCTGTCCGGCCTTTGTACAGGCGTTCAGAACTTCTTCGTCGCGCGAGGCAACGAAGGGGAAGCGACGCACGTCGATCTCTTGCGGAACCCGAACTGTCAAACCATATGACTTTCCCGCGTTGCAGATTTTCGCCATCGGACACTCCCAGCCTTCATGCATTGCTGGGCAACGATACTTAATCGTGTGGCGTTGCGGTTCGTGACCGATGTAAGACATCTTGTGGCGTACCATGGGCTGGCTCTTGCGATCATAGCAGTAGACCGTGCCCGCTTCGTCGTACACGATGTTCGAGTTGCCATCATGGCCAGGCAGCATGCGTTCGTGGTCTTCCTTCCATAACGAACGATTCTGGATCACGGGTGTGATGTTTGCCTTGGAGAGCAGTTGATGCACATCGTTGGTGTCGGCAGCCTTGTCGTAGGCGAGCGTCTTGATGCGGCCCGTCGGAAGGTTGGCTTGGCGTCGCCAGGATCGCGGGCAGGATTTCGCCGTCGCCCGCTTTGGTGTCGGTGATCTTGTAAGACAACGAGACTTCATGTTTCACATCGACCAACAAGTGCAGCTTGAAGCCGAACCACTCGACAACTTTGTTGACCTTGCCGTCGTCGTCCGTGTATTCCTTACGACCGCCGGTTGCCTGCGGCAAGCCTTGTTCTTCTTCGACTTCGGCACGCGCCCGCTTTTTGCGACGAGCGTTGAGCGCTGTGGCGTCTCCTGCCGTGTCGCGTCCCAAATCCGGCACCGCTTCGCCCAACTGTTGGATCATCGCATCGAAGATCTGATGCAAGAACGTCAGGTGTGTCTCCTCTCCTAAACGATCGAGGAATCGCGACAGATTCCACTTGCGAGAACTTTGTCTTCCGACTCGATATCGATCAACTTCCGCAGCGATTCATTACGTCGCAGTTCGGCCAGGCATGCTTCGATGGTGGGATGTCGTAAAGCAATGCTCAAGACGAGTACGCCCCACAGCGTGCGCAGCGAGTAGTCGTTCCTTCCTTTACCGCGGGACTCTTCGAGCGACACCAACAACTTTTCGTCAGGAATGATGTCGAGCAATTGCTTAATCGTTTTGAGCGTCGGACTGTCTTCCAGGCAATCCCACGCGAAGAGCGGCTTGGTAGCTTGAATTCGCATGACGAGGCAACCCTGCGTTGGTTCGTGCGATTGGTGTACTATGGCAATGCAATTAACTACGCAATTAATCCCCGCATGGTTCGTAGCGTGGTCGAAAAATCGTCGAAAAAAGTTCGCGGGGGCTTTGTCTTCACGAAAATCCTAAGCCAGGTGAGACGCATTGCGGGGAAGGCACTTTCCCACGCCACACTCAACTACTTCGAACCTCTCGACTTACGCCACAACGCAACCGGCTCTATTATCTGACGCGGCGCTTGACAAATAGCTGAGGGGGGGGGTAAGGTTTGTCTCATGTCAGGGCAGGCGGCAGACGGTTGTCTTTTCAAAGCGGGTGATGCATGTTCGAGTTGCTTCGAGAGTGTATCGAGGAAGACTGCCCCGATGCGTGGCAAGATTTCTGGAGTTTGTTCCTGCAAGTTTCGGCACCCGTCGTGCGGCGAAAATTGAAGGCGTGTCGATTGTGCGAAGCGGACATTGACGACGTCGTCATGGAGACAATGCTTGGCTTGTGCGAGAACTCACATCGACGCCTGCGATCATTTGGCGGTGCTTCGCAGTTTGAGTTGGCGGCGTGGTTAAGCCGGGTTGCTAATAATCAAGCTTGTGATTGGCTGCGTCGGCGCGAAGCCAACCAACCCAAGATGGCCCCGTTCACGCAGGAGCTTCATAGCGAGCTGCAATGTCCCGCCGACATTAATGTGCCACTGTTCCTTCGAGAAATTGCCGAGTGTATCGACGATATTGGCGTTCGACTAAACGAACGCGAAGTGCAGCGCCTGCGGTTGCTCGCTGGACTTGAGCCAATGCCGGACGGTATCAGCGAACGAACGATACGGCACTGGCGGAGATCACTGGAGCGTCGTCTGGAACATTTCGTTTGACCGCGAGCGACTGGAAGGCAAAGCATGACCTTAACTCGACTCGAATCATCACGTATCGTGGCTACGATGTTGGCTGGGAACAACGAGAACATCGTTGCTCCTGCGATTCGAAGTGTGATCGATTGGGTCGATTCGTTCCTGCTAGTCGATACCGGGATTGCCGACAGGACGGCAGGCATCGCGCACGATCTGGCTGGTGATAAACTGCGTGTTGAGCGATTTGAATGGTGCGACGACTTTGCGAGCGCGCGGAACTTCGCGCTTGAACGGGCGACGGCGACCAGAGCCACTTGGGCGCTGACGATCGATACGGACGAACGGCTAGTCGTCGAAGGCTACAAGTCGATCGATGAGTTTCGGCGCGTGTTAGAGGGCGATTTGTCGGTGTTGACTTGGATGGTACCTGCCCGCGACGGATCTTACTCCAAGGAGCGGCTCGTCAGATTGCCCACCCGCTTGGCATGGAAAGGGCGAACGCACGAGGCTCTGGTCGGTGCGACGACCACGCAACGCCGAGTGCTACCCGGCGTTCGGTTCTTTGAAGAGCGGAAGACGCCCGGGCAGTTTCGAGCCAAGCTCGAACGAGATCTGGCAATTCTGCGTGAAGAAACGCAGCAGCAACCGCACAACGCGCGATGGTGGTTCTACCTTGGGCAAACGCTCGAACAGTTGGAAGACTACGCCGAAGCGATCCTGGCCTACCGCCGCTGTTGCGACCTCCGCGAGGGTTGGGCCGAGCAGGCGGCTTGGGCGAGCTATTGCGCCGCAAATTGCTTTTTAAAACTTGAGGACTACGAGACTGCGCTGGAAGTCTGTGCGTTCGGCTTGTCGCGGCAAGCTGCATCGCCGGAACTTGCTTGGTTGGCGGGCTTTTGCTGCTATCAACTCGGTCGTTACGCGGATGCCATCGCGTGGGAAGAGATGGCGATCGCGATCGGATCGTTCGAAGGCAGTGCCGCGGCAGAGCGAAGGATCAGCTTTAGGTACTTGCCGGGTTGGTACGAAGCACCCTTTGACGTGCTGCGTTTCGCGCATCGGCAACTCGGCGATATCGAGCGAGCCAAGGCATGCCAAGCGAAGTATCAGCAAGCTATTCAAGTTCGCCAGATTCCAAAGACGACCGATCCCATCGTCACTGGAGCAACCGCTTCCGAGCCACTTGCGGTGTCCGGACAGGCTTGCACTCGCGTTGCAGTCGTCGGTCTATATGGGTCGGGTTCGTCTGCCGTCGCAGGGATTTTGCATCATTTGGGTGTGACAATGGGTCGCGAGTTCTGGGGGGATCATTTCGAAGCACGCTGGTTGTCGCAACAACTCCGAACGTGGTGGCGAGAACCGGAGTTGACGGCTGCCGTGCCGCAATCCGAGCGTGTAAGGGTATTGCGCGAGTGGGCGGAACAGATGCAAGCCACTTGCACAACGGCGGTGGGTTTGAAACACCCGTTGCTAAGTTTGTGCGGCCCCGACTTGGTACAGGCATGGGGAGCGGATACCAAATTCATCTGGTGCTATCGCCCGCTTGAGGATTCCATCGCGTCGCTGGCGAGAAGGAAGTGGTGGCCGGGGCGCGAACGCCAGATTCAGAACACGCTTTGGAATGAGGTGCATCGCTTTTTCGAAGTGCAATCCCACGTTAAGATCAACTTCGAGGATCTTCTACGCTATCCCGAAGAATTCATCCAAAGCGCTATCTCCTCTTTGAATCTTTCGCCGAACGATGAGCAGACCGCGCGTGCGTTGGCATCAATTCAGTCACGGGAGGTATCCACGCATTCGTGAAATGATTGCCAAGCCTGCGGCTATGTCAGATTCGTAGCACTCAAGATCGCGGAGCGGCCACTCACCGACGTTATGCCTTGCCGCGAGCCTTTGCAAGCGCTGGCCAGAAGCTTAGCCAGTTGGACGAACCAGGAGTCGTCGCGGCTTCACTCGTCGACTGATCCCCGCCGCAGAGCAGGTCGGCCAACTCGATAATTGCTTGAGTCAAGCCTGCGCGGGGCGCTCCTTCGACCAACGGCACGCCGTTGTTGCGAACCTCGGCCATTACGCGATAGTCATTGGGAATCTGCTTGAAGATCTCCCGCCCGATTGTTTCGCGGGCCTTCTTCATGCTGATTTGGCCGTTTTCTAGTCCGACGCGGTTCACGACAACTCGAATCTTGTCCTTCAAGCCGTCGATCTCGTCCATCGACATCAACAATCGAACGACGTTCCGAAGGCAGGGAAGATCAAGCTGGGTCACCAACAGGACGTGCTCGGCAGCTTGCATCGCGACAATATCAAGTTCGCTGTATCCCTTGGACAGATCGAAGATCAGATGCGAGAAAGTTGCTTTCAAGAGCCCGATCACGCGATGTAGGTCGTCAGGCGTGACCAACGAAGTATCCTGCAGTTGAATTCGCATGGGGAGCAGATACAGTCCCGAAGAGTGCTTTGTCAGCGACCGCTTCAAGAGGTTGAAGTCGAGCCGAGCGACGTTTTGCGCTACGTCGACTAACGTGTAATCAGGAATCGTATCGAGGAACACGTCGGCGTCGCCGAGTGCCAGATCCAAGTCGATGAGCGCGACGGAATTCTCGGGACGCTTCGCCAGAGCGCAACCGACATTGACTGCGAGACTGGTCGTTCCCACGCCTCCCGTGGCACCCGCAATCGCGAGCACGGTAGACGACCGGGAACGACCGTCCGCCGTCGAGTGGCTTTGACGACCGATGCGTTGGATGGCCGTGGCCAGATCTTCCAAGAAGGTGCTACGGTTCCTGGAACGAATGGCACTGCCGGTTGGCTCACAAGGGTTTACGGCGATCGAGTGGCGAGCAGATCGGCTCGCGCTTGGTCACGGGGAATGGTGAGCAGTTTCTGAGACTTGGGTCGGCGTTTAAGGCAGCGAGGTTCGATGCGGTCTGGGCGGTGGCCAACTCGATGAGAAGGCAATTGCTCGCGGTGGGTGTCACCGACGGTCGTAGCACACGTTTCCAACACCGCCAACACCACAAAGCCGGCCGCGATCTTTTGCAAGGCGGCTGTGAAACTCTGATGCCGGGGAGAGACGCCTGCCTGATAAGCCGATTGCAGCATCGTTTGGCGGATCAAGTTGTAAGCCAACAGGCAAGCAGCCACTTCACGGCGAATCATCTCCGGGGATTTGCAACGCAACACATCCATGCCGAGACTGATCTTGATCGCGCGGATGTCGAGTTCCGCGAGCCAACGTTTGTGATAGAGCTTCGCGATGTCGGCGTTACTATACCGTGTCGCTTGGGTGAGTGTGGTGACGACGACGAACGAGTCGACTCGAAATCCAGGCTGCTCGACACAAACTTCCAGTTCGCGGACAGTCAACGAGTCAGGCAAGCTGTCGTAGGTCTCTTTGTCCATCCAATCGGGACGTGCTGGTTTGGGCCACACCACAAGATGATCGGATTTTCCCAAACGTCTGCCGCGTCGAAAATCGGTTGTCCGCAGTTGGTGCTGACGTGTGACGACATCCACTCCGCGTTGCAACAGCAGAACGAGGGTGAACCAGCCGCAGTAGTAACGGTCGCCGAGCAGAATATCGCCCACGGAGAACTGCTCGAACAACTGCCGCAGCAGAGCCGTCTCACCACTCTCCTTTCCCGAGTAGGGCCCCATCGCATAACCCGTTGTCAACGCGGTAGCGAGCGAGACGAGCACGACCAGTCGGGCGATCGGAAATCCCAATCCCGCTTGCTGTGTGTTGGGTTGTGGAAACTCCGCTTGATTCGCTTCCGTGTCGGGCATACTGAAGGTCGTACCGTCGACCAGATGTACGTGACGACCTTTCCACAACCAAGCCGTTGGAACTTGTTGTTCGCAACGACGAGCGACGTCTTCGACGAGTTCCTGTAGCACCGACTCCGGCAGCTTCGCTCGGGCGCGACAGTAAGCACCTGTGTTACTCGATGGCGAATCTTTTCCCAACGCGACGAACATGACGACAACACGTGCAACCGCTGCCGCACAACTGCGTTGTTCGTCTTTGAAGAGCACTTGCGAGAGAAACGCCCACAAGGTTACCGCAGGACAGTAGACTTCGTCTTCTTGCATGGCGAAGCCCACGTCTTGCGTGTCGAACACTTTTTGAATCTCGTCTTCGGACAAAGCGTCAGAGAACGGCAGACCAGCGTGCTGCAAGAAAGACCGCAGCACCAACGAGAATCGCAGTGGCAACGTAGGAGAAGAGTTGCGATAAGACATGAGACCTTCCTTGGCCAAGGCAAAGTCACACGCCACCAAGGAAGGTCTCAATACTTGGCATGATAGGCCCAGGAAGGCTCGCCGTCCAAGATCAGCATTCGCGTTTTGGTTCGCCGACTCTCACGCGTCACGTACCATTGCCGAAGGCACGCGCCTCCGCAAGAATGCTGGCAGACTTAAGTGCTTACTACGCAACCGGCAGTGCCATTCGTTCCTGGAACCTTTTCTCGCCCCTTTTCTCGCCCGTGCATCACACGGACGCCGCGCGCGAGTGGGCTTACGACCGTGATTCGCATATCGGTCAACTCGACAAGGCGCTCGACGCAGCTCCGGCCAAGGGCTGGACGGTCGTGGATATGAAGGATGACTGGAAGGTGGTCTACCCGATGAAATGACAACTGCGGAAGGAGGTAAGCACGACGAGACCCGAATAGCACTTCTGAATGAACCGTAGTAACCGTAGTCTGCTGAAGACGGAGGGAATCGACTTCTAACACTGGATGAAGGATCGCGACAAGAATCCAATACCATGCCGCTGGATACGACGGTGGAATCGCCGCCGAACTGAAGAAGGGCAAGAAGCTCAACGGCACCCAATACAAAGTTCATCTCGACAGGGTCAGTAGCCGCTCAGGTTGGATCACCTACCGGATGTTTCTATTTATCGGCAGGTCCTTGTTGCATCAGGGGCCTGCCGCATTTCCAGGCAAACTCGACTGCGGATAACCAGTTCCAGATGTCGCTCACGCGGCAAGGTTGGCACCCTTGAGATCGATGATAGGCATTAGAGGACCCATTTGATGTCGGCTAACCGCCAGCGGTGGCCGCGTCACCATCTGCTGGTAAAGTTCGGGGAAGCCATTGAATTCGTTCGCGACCCGCAGAATCGTCATAACCGATTTGTCGCATAAGGTTGCGGGGTCGACAAGGAATTTCCACTGCAGGCACTTTGCAGGTCTCGTCGATCCAAGAGTCAGAGGTCGAGTCGGTCCTCTTATCCGACCGATGTTCGGCACAATTCCCACGGAGTGGACGTCGATGATCCGGGTCGTCATATTGCTTTCCATCTTCACCACGTCGCTACCCACTGTCTGTTGTGGGCAGGATGGATTCTGGGAAGTCGCGGACCATACGGTAACATCCCGATCCGATTGGGGCCTAATGCCCAACGCTGAGACGCCCCTTGCTTTTGACGCGGCGCTGTTGCCGCACGACTACAGTGCGTTGATCGATTCGCGTGAGCTCGACCCAGTTCAGTGGTGGGACGGCGATGGTTTTGTCGTGAGAGGTCAAGAAGCCGATGATCCATCCAGCAGCAGCGATGGTCAATCGAGCGGCGATGGTGGGGGGGACTTGACGAGTAAGGCGAACGATCCAACCGCGGCTCTGATTTCATTCAACGTCCAGAACTTTTTTACCACCGACTCGTATGAAGCCACGGGCCACGGATACAATCTGAACCTGCTGCCGGTCATTCCGATCCAGAAGAGCATGTTCGGATTCGACCGCTTCATCACGCGTCCGTCGATCCCGATCTACGGTCCGTCCGTTGATCCGGTCGGCCCAGTGGACGCGGCGAGTGGGCTGGGTGACATCTTCGTCACGAATCTCTTTGTCAAGGAGGAATGCTGGGGGACTTGGGGGTTCGGCCCATCCATCAATTTTCCGACGGCGACCGATCCTGCACTCGGTTCGCGCGAATGGCAAATTGCACCTTCGGCAGTCGTGATCAGGCCATCAGCAGACAAGAAGTGGCTTATCGGCGGTCTTGTGATTGCCCCGTTTTCGCTGCAGAGTGAAGCCAAGTCGATTTCATTTCAGCCCATCGTCGTACGGTTCTTACCAAACGACTGGTACGTGGGAAATGGGTTTCAGGTTTGGAACTGGCAGACCAATACCGGCAACTTTGCCATGCCAGTCACGTTCAAAGTTGGACGCGTCTTTAAACAGGCGAAGCCATATCCACTCAATATCTCGATGCAGGCCGGCTACACGCCGGAGGACTGGCATCAAGGTCCGGCGGCCAAGTGGCAGTTCCTGTTCACTGTCACCGCGCTCATTCCGTAAGCCTGACGCGCAGCTTCCGTTCTCAGTCGCTTAACCTGCAACTAGCGGCACGGTAAGACCGGTGTTCGCATTATGAAATGCGAGTTATCAAACCTCCTCGTTGCCTTTTTGTGCGTCCTTGCCCATCCCGCCCTCACGCGCGCCCAAGTACGGTGCGACAGCGGCGAGGAGAACGCTTCTGAGGCGAATGGAAAATCGAACGAGAAGAACGAGAACGAGACGGAACCAGACGGAACGAGACCGAACGAGACGGAACGCGACTGGTTCACTCCGTCCATGATCAAGCCACTAAGAGGCTATCCGAAAACTGTGCGGCGTCTTTTGCTGATATTTCAAGCTGCGGTGGCATAGTTGAATTTCGGTTGAGGGGTGGGTGCGAGGCGGCGGAGCATTAGGTGGAGGTTGCTGATCTGGATCATGGCCGCACTGGAGTCCGATCGGCGCTCATAGTCTTTGCTATGGCGACGACAGCGACCGTTCCAGGCGTTGGTCCGCTCGACGACCCAGCGTTTCTCTAGCGGCGTGAAGCAGTGACTCCCTTCCGGTCGCTTCTTCACTTCCACGCGCCAGCCCGGGCGATGTTCCCTCAGCCAGGCATGCAACGCATGATTGTGATACTTGTTGTCTCCGAAGATTACTTCCAGTCGCGGCAATTGTTGGCCGTAGGCGGGGAACATCTTGCGGCTACTAAAGAGTATCGCTCATCGCTCGACCGTGATGAACAACCGACTCACAGCGCTGCTTGCGAGCTAGCAGTGGCACGCCGCTCAATCCATTCCCGGAACCCATAGCTTCGACTTCTCGCCGCCGCTCGCCGCCGCGGGTGCGTCGGGAGTCCACAATTTCGATGACGGCTCGGCAGTCGCGGCGGCAGCCGGCATCGGCGGTCTGCTGCCCGGTCGCGGACCAGCAGGTGTTCCTTCCGGCGAAATAATGCCATAGCTGACCAGGATCTCGTACAACCCCTGAGCCACTCCCGGTTCTTGCATGTAACGAGTTTGAATCGTTTGCACGAGCTTCTGGCATTCCGCGGTATCCGCAGTCGACAGCCGAATTGAAAGTTCCGCCAGCAACCAGCGGGCCGGCGATTCACCGGCCTCGGCGGCTGTTTTCTTTGCATCTGCAACGTAGTTCAAGGCGTCCCCGGCATCGACCGCCGTGCGAATTAGCAAGTCATAGGTTTCGTTCTTATCGACTTTGCCGTTCAAGCTGCTACGGTGAAGCACTTCTTTCGCCAAGTGCCGGATCGCTTCCGATGCATGCTTGAGGACAACCCGACGATAAAGCATCAGTAAGTCTTCGTCGGATACCTTTGCCACATCCAACAGCGGGATCTTGACGATCGAGATCTTTAAGGCGTCGATTCCGGCAGGGTCAATCGTATCTCGCGTGGGAAGCCCCAGCGACTTGCGCAACTCGTTAAAGTCGAAGTCACCACCGTTCTGTTCACTGCCGAGTTCGAGCAACAGAATCGCCGCAAGCGTTGGTACCTTGAGTTTGGGGTCGGTCGCTGCTTCACGGGGCGTCTTGCCGTCCAGCGTCTTGAGCGACAATTCCGGCCATCGATTCAGCATCACTTCGGCGCGTTGCTCCGCAACGAACTCTCGACGTTTGGCAGGTGGTGTGTCGTCCGGCAGTCGCCACCGCCACGTTAATGCCGCAGTCACCTTCGGCACTTGGCCCGCCACTTCTTCCGTGGGTGAATCGCTCAGGTACTCACCGAGAACATCCTTCAACGCCGCTTTGGCAGCAGCAAACGATTCGTCGCGAAGTACGCTGAATTCGAGTCTCGCATCACGATCGGTCCGCTTTCCGAAAATGTACATTTCGCCAAGCACGTTCGGGATCGCGTCGCGAGCCAACTCAAGTCCGCTTTCAGGAACGGGCCTGTCTAGCAGCCAAAACGCAGCCTTCGGTGGCGGCTCGCCTTCGGCGCTCAGTTCGGACAAATCGACCGGCATCTTCGAGACACGTTTGTCTGACAGACACAACTCCATTAATTTTTCGGTATCAGACACCGTATACACGACGACCATCGAATCAAGTTCATCGACCTCGGCGGCGGGATCGAGCAGTTGCGCCAAGGCTTCTGCCTCGACGGCATCATCGAGCGGAACGCCGTCCAGCCTCGCGTACTTCTTCCAAGCCACAACCGCTTCGTCGCGTTGTCCAACCCAGCCACTCAGGATGCCGATATTGCGCAGGATCGCGGGCTGGCCCGGGTATTTTTCTTCCAATACATCGAGTGCTTCGCAAGCGGCGATCCAAGCACCTCGCAGGGCTAACTTCTTTGCCGCTTCGAACTCTTCCGCCCATTCAACTCCCTCTGGGCAGTCGGCGTACATATAGTCCTGCTTCAACAACAGCGGGACTTCGCGAAGCATGTTGATTCGCATCAGCAAGCGGACAGGATTCTCGTCCTGATCGCCTGCCAAACCAGCTTGCATCAAAAGATGGCCGCGCGCGGCAAGCACGTCGCCGGCTTGCAACAACGTCTGAGCCACGACTCCGATCGCGCTGTACACCGAAGGCGCAAGCATGCCCTGGAGATGCTCCATGGCTTGCTGCAGGTCCTCGATCGCACTTTCGAGATCGTTCTGGCTACAGGCATGAATTGCAGACAACGATAGAGCCACGGGATTATCTGGCGAAGCGGCCAAGAACTCGTCAATGGTCGCGTCGGCGTCCGCGAACTTGCCGAGCGACAACTGCACATCCGCCTTGATCGCCAGCAACGCGTTCCGCGAGCCTTTGTCGGCGATCAGTTTATGGACGTGATCGAGCGCCGATGCGCGCTGTTCACCTTGGACGGCGCGGATGACTTTATCGAGTTCTGCTTGAATGTCTTTCGAACAGCAAAACTTGATCTTGTTGCCGCTGCCGCAGGGACACGGTTGATAGGGGTCGAGGGACATGGAACTGCCTTGAGGGTGGTTTGCTGGTAGTTTAGCGACGCTTTGAGGCGTAGCGGGATTCGCAGAAACTCGGACTTGCGGAAGTCGCGTTCAACGTCCAAATGCCTGCGAATTTGGCTACTAATCCCCGAAAAGTGGCCGCCTACGGGTGGCAACTATCGTAACAGAATGGGATTACGTTGACGACTGGGTATTGAGGGCGTACACATTATGCCATGCCCAGCATGACGTACTTCATTGCGGCAGCACCTCGACGCCGTTGCTATTGGGGACCGAATCAGGGGGCAAGCTGGCCATGATGGCCGGCGACTGGAGGTTCACGTCGATCGCGTCAATGACGATCAACGCATCCAGCAGCGATCAATTCCCGAATCATCGACATCCAACGCATTGCGGGGATTCGGCCAATCACCCGCCAGTAACCGCCGCTCTTCGAGACGTTCCATAGACAGACGGCGACGGCAGCGGTTCGGAATTTCAGTGCGGGACTTGCCTGGACGATTCATCGAGTTACCGGTTGCCGTAAATCCTATCATGACTTACCACGACAACGATGTCCACGATCGCGGAACCTTAGGCCCGTGAAGCTTCTGGTCGTGGCGTCGCAAAGCCTTCGTCACAGCCACCCACAACACTCCGCCGCCTGACGGTGGCTGGGGCTGAGGCTCCGCGAAGCCCCGGCACGCTGCGAATGTTTATACGTCCAGTTCTGCGTCGCCGCCTTATCAATGATTTGCACTCCAGACCGTGGCGTCGCAAAGCCTCCGTCACAGCCACCCAGCCACGTGACTATTGAGGAGTTCGTGGGGCGACCGGTGGCTGGGGTTGAGGCTCTGCGAAACCCCGGCGCACTTGGCCCGATCCTGCGTCGGGCGAAGCCTTGCAAATCACAAAGCATCGCGCACTCCAGGCCGTGGCGTCGCAAGGCCTCCGTCACAGCCACCAGACCACCAGACCACCAAACATTGAGTGCATTGTTGATTACGTGACACACCAATCACTTGGAATCGGATCGGGTTGCAAGGAACATAAGCCATCGCCTTCATACCAAGAGGCGCTGGACCACTTCCAATCGCGAGAACGGGGCACGAGTTTTCGCCGCACCGGGTTCAGATGGATGTATTCAATCACTTGCCAAAGGGTCGAGGGTTCGTCGATGTTCTCGTCAAAGCCGCCACCAGACTGCCAAAAGAGTCGTTCGGTCCGTTGGCCGCGTTTTCGCGTCACGCGCGCGAGCCAGGTTGGCGAATGCTGTTCCAAATGCTTGATCGCCTTTCGGCCGACAGGTTCCTTGATGGCCCTGCGAATCTTGGCGATATCGTACTGCTTGCGGCGTGGCCAGACGACAAGATGCACATGTTCCGGCATGAACACGAAAGCCCAGACGGCGAAATCGAAATCTTGGCGAGCGGTCTCGATGGACTCAGCGAGCCACTCGCAGGTGCGTTCCGCTTGCAGGAATTGATAACAGTGGTAGCAGGTGAACGTCAGCGCGTGGGCATGACCCGGCTCGTTGTAATTGCGTCGTCGCCGTTGCCGATCGCGAAAATGCATAGTCTGCTCCAACAACCTACGGTGGCTGGGGCTGAGGCCCAGCGAAGCCCGGCACATCGGAATTTGATATCACGCCGGACATAGCTTTGACAAGCGAGTAGCGCCACGCGATTCTGCCGGTGGTGGTGGCTGGGGTTGAGCCCCTGCGAAACCCCGGCGCACTGAGACTGATCTTGCGTCGAGCCTAACATTGCAAACGAAACAGTGCTATACGCGCAAGGCCGTGGCGTCGCAAAGCCTCCGTCACAGCCACCCAGCCGTTTCAACGGCCGCGACTTCCGCCTGACCGACGTTGAAGGCGAAGTCCTGCGAGAGATTTTGGCTTAGCCTTCCACCACCATCACCTGAAATTGCGACGCGTCCAGAAGGCATGACAGGGTCGTTGCCGGGTCACGACCTGCCTGCACGACTACGGAAGGGCCTTCTCATATGGCCGCCGCTCCTGGGCCGGCGGCGGAGTTTTCCCGTCGCAGCCACAATCTCCGCGCGCAGAACCTTCTCCGATCGTCCTCGGCTTGCGAAGGCCGCCGAGGTTTCCGTTTATGTAGTTTAAAAGATTTTCTTCCAAAGACAGGCTGTTGTTTATGTTTGCGCCAAAGATTGCGCCCTCCTGGTTGGAGAATAAATCCTCGTTTCCGCCGAACGGTGCGCCACTTTCTTGACCTTTTACGGCTTGTCCAACCTCGTTCAACCACCCCGCAACAATTGCTGGGCCAATACCAAACTTCTTCCCAAACTGCGCGAGCTTAAAAAAATGTAGTAGATCCAACCACTCACCCGTCCCGGTACATAAATAACGCCCACCTCCCAAGGTGAAACCGCTTTCCTGCATCTCTTCAGCCAGTCCCATCACGATATCTTCCGTCGTTCGACCAGAATCACGCCGCCCGCGCAAAATATTGTGGAGTTGGGCTTCGGTAAGTGTTTGCGAGTCTTCGGGGCTGAGCCCATTCGGGTCGCTATACTGTGCGGGCGAATTCATTGCGTACTTATAGAAATTTATTCCACCACGCAGCCCGATCGGGTCTTCGCTGATGAAACGGCCAGTCTCGGTGTTGTAGTAGCGGGCACGAAAGTAGTGTAGGCCAGTCTCGGCGTCGAACTCGCGGCTTGTGAACTGGTAGCGTGTTGCGATTGCAGAATTTGATTGCGAGATCACGTTGCCAAAACTGTCGTACTTGAGGTGATTCACAACCGCGCCCGTGTCGTCGATAAGATCGCGGACCGTGCCGAGATGATCGGTCAGATGCCATTCAACTTCGCCTGCCGCGTCTTCCTGCGCGAAGACTTGATCGACGGCCGGGCCGTGCAAGTAACGCACGGAATCGACGGCTGGTTGCGGACCAGTGGAGTCGATATCAGTCAATTCAACCAGCACATCGTTGCCGTCGTAGATGAAGTAGGTCGCCGCGCCGTCGATCGTCTTGCCAACGCGGCGGTTCATCGCATCGTAGGTGTACTCGACGACTTGCGAAGACGCGGCGGTGGCATCGGGACGATCGGTGACGCGGATCAGCCGGTTGCGGTGATCCCAGAGGAACTCGCGGACCGCGCCGCTGGCGATCGTCGTTTGCTTAACGAGGTTCCCTTCGGCGTCGTACTCGTAGGTGCTCGTGCCGTCGGTTGTCAACCGATTACCTACACCCGTCGCGTAGCCCGTGCCGTGACGCTGCGATGACGTGCGATTGCCGGTCCCGTCGTAGGCGTAGGTCTCGTCGGGATTCGCCGCATCAGCGTGATTCGCGCCGGTAAGTTGGTCACGCGAGTCATAGCTGTAATCGGTCGCCCCGTCGATATCCGTAATCCGCGTGATGCGGCTAGAGGCGTCGTAGGTGAATGCGAAACCGTTTAACTTGGCGTTCGCCGAGTCGCGATGCGTCAGATCGGTCAGGCGATTCAGCGTGTCGTAGGTGAAGCTCGTCGCTGCGACGGCTTGCGTTCCGGCCAGGTCGCTGAAACGCGATAGTGTCGTGAATTGGCCGAGCGTGTTGAAAACGAGATCGACTCGCTTGTCCTGTGTGGCATTGGCCGAGCCAGTGGCACTCGCCTGAGTCACTCGAATCATCCGGTCCAGCGCGTCGTAGCTGTAGGTGTTCGTGCCGCCCAATACGCCTTGGATCGTGTCGGTCAACGTCAACCGGTTGCCGACGAGATCGTAGGTCGCGTCGAGTATCGCTGCCGGCACGCCCGCCACGCCCCCCGACTCGTTTCGCGCGACGCGATCGAGTTCGTCTAACGTCACCTGCAGATCGGAAACGCCGTCCTGCATCCGCACGAGCCGGCTGGCGGCGTCGAATGTGTAGTCGATCGTGTTGACCACCGCGTTTGCCGCGTCGAGCCACCGTTCGCGAGTCAGGCGGCCGGCGTCGTCAAAGTCGAACTTCGTCACACGACCGAGCCGATCGGTCATCGTCACCAGTTCGTTCACGCCGTTGTAGACAAACGTCGAAACCTTTCCGAACGGATCGATTTCTGCGATGCGGCGACCACGCGCGTCATACTTGTAGGACGTGACGTTGCCGGAAGCATCGGTCACCGACAGGAGGTTGCCGTCGAGGTCGTAGCGGAAGCGAGTCTCAAAGCCAGCCGGATCAACACTGGCGATCATTCGGTTTCGTGCGTCGTACTGGACCTTCGTCACACGGCCAAGTGGATCGGTCGTGGCGATTACGTTGCCGTTAGGATCGTAGGAGTATCGCGAGACTTGGTTATTCGCGTCGGTCATTGAGATCATGCGATCGCGCGTGTCGTAGGCTTGGCTCGTGACGCGTCCGGCGGCGTCTGTCAAACTCGTGACATTACCGATGGCGTCGTACACAAACGAAGTGACGGGCGCGACGAGCGGTCCGGCGCCGTCGGGGTCCGGTCCGGTCATCTTCGTTCGCCGATTCAGCGAGTCGTACTCGAACGTACTGCGATGGCCGTTGGCGTCGATGATCGCCGTGACATTGCCGGCCGCATCGAGTTCAAACTGCTGGACCGCTTCGACCGCGGTTCCCTTGGCCATCGTGACCTTGACGAGATTACCTCGCGCGTCGTAGTCGTAATCGGTTACGCGTCCCAGCGGATCGGTCATCGTGTCGATTTGGCCCGATGCAGTGTACGTCATCGCCATGACCAAATCATCGGAGCCGCCGGGTTGGCCGATGACTCGAGTCGCCGAACGGACGTTGCCGTTCACGGGATCGACGTCGAACAGCGTTTTGCGGCCTTGCTCGTCCGTGATGCTCGTTACCTGGCTGTAGGTTGAATCGTACGTATATTCCGTTTTGCTCAGCGTGCCGCCGGTCATCGGTAAAATCTGCTCGTTGAATCCCGTCATCGTGACGGCATAGTCAAGCGGGTTCGCAAACCGGCCATAACCTATCAGCAGATACTCCCCGTCGCTGGGAAACTCAGCGACTTCCTCCCAGACAACGTTGTCTGGCGAAACTTCACGCGGCGCCAAGCCTTGAGTCACGTACTGAGTCGAGTTCGACAGATTCACGATCTGCCAGTTCGACGTGTTGAATTGAAAAAGCCGTTTCTCCTTCGCAGTGGCCGAGAACCGAAGCAGAACACTTTCGTGGACTTTGGTGCGAGTACCAGTGACGGGCGTATCGAGTTGCATCTCTGGCACCGTTGCCAGATCGATGACTCGTGCGGTTGTGCCGTCGTAGTTTTCGCTGGCGAGTTGCAGCACATAACCGCCCGTGCGCGGCAGCGGAGAGCTAGGGCGGGCCGGAACCAATTCGCCCAGGATCGGGTCGTACAAATTCGCCGTGAGGTTGACGGTGAGTCCCAATCGTTCGTCAATTTCGTCGGCCAGCGTCACTTCGACAAAAAGCCGTTGGCCTGCGACGCCGGCCAGCTTGAACGAATGACCCAAACGATCGTTCATCGGTACGGGGATTTCCGTTCCCAAGGGCGCGGCAGGCAAGTCTTGCACGCGCGAGACCATAAAACGGTATTCCGCATCAAACGACTGGATCGAGACGGCCTTGATTGTGTGCTGACCTGATCGACGTACAGTCAAATACTGAGCGTTTACGTATCCGCTGTGGTAATGCGACAAGTTCGCAATTGTTGCACCGGTTGGGTCTTCGACGCGCAGGTCAATGAGACTGTGCGAATCATCTTGACTCACCAATATGCGATCGCCAGCATTTGCTTGAAATGTCGCCAACGTGTCATCGTTCAGTGCAGTCCCCGTGTAAGTGCCAAAGCCACTCGGCGTCACGGCGGGTTCCGATGCATCGGTAATCGCCCAGGTCGAAGCAACCGGCGTGGTCAAGCTTTCATCGCGTGCTGACACGACGATGTAGTGGGTGGCCGTCTCGACAAAGGTCATGGTCAGCGTCGAGTCCGTGCCGGAATCGGCCACTTGAACTCCTCGCTGGTTGAAGATACGCAGCGTTGTCGCCGGATCGGCTTGCGTGAAGGTGATTCGTTGGCCGTTCGTCGCGGCGAAACGATAGACTGCGACAGACGCTCCGCTTTGTAGCGGTCGTTCTAGCGGCGACAGTTGCGACGCGAGCGGCGTTTCGCTCAAGTCGATCAGGCGGAATTGGTAATCGCGATGAAGGATCGATTCGTAGTTGAACGGCTGCGACTTCATCTCGATCCGATAGGTACCGGTTTCGGTGAGTTGGAACGGCACACTATCCTGAGTCCGCCCGATGTAGGCCGATGCACCAAAGCCGTTCGGCCCAGTTAACGTGGCGGTTACGGAATAATCCGGCGTCACCTCAAACCGCATCGCGTCGAAGTACAGCCATTGACCAGCGCGGCCCTCGAAGGTGTACGAGTCCGTCTCGATCCAATCGAGCTGCCCAGTCACGGTCTGGCCAATCGTGATCTGGGACGTCGATTCTTGCAGTCTGTGCAGATGGAAGCCGAAATCGTGCGGTAGGAAAACCTGTTCCTCCATCGACGCAACCAGGAAGTACTCGTGTGAGGCTTCTGGTAGATAGGTCTGGCTGTAAAGCGGAATGCTAAAGCGATCGTGGAAGGTGTCTTTCCAAAGTTCGCCGCGCTCGTCGAAGACGGCACCCTGCGTAATGTTTGATGCCAGCTTTTCGTTAAATAAATACGTGCCGGGCTGGGCGGTGAAGCGGTAATACTTTCGATCATTACCGACTGTGAAGCGACCGCGCAGATCTGTGTCGAGCGTTAACGGCTGTGCCAGCCGCGCATCGAATGAGCGCCATAGGAACTCCTCAGACTCGTTCGAGCTGTCGAAGATCAAATACTGCTCCGAGTCTGCGGTGATCGACAATACCTGATTGTCCGCGAGATCCCGCGGTTGTGTGTCGAGCTCTCCCACGATTTGCTTCGTGAAGGTACCGCTGTAGCTGCCCGTGCCGCTGCGCGTGATGATACGCTGACCCGGCGTTCCGGTAAGTCGATAAATCGCCGCCTGGCCGTCCTGAATTGTGCTATCAAGCGACTCGCCAGCCGCGAGGAGTGGCGCGGCGGAGAAGTCCAGAACCCGGAACGAAAAGTCGGCTGGTTCGAATGAGCTTGGATTCGTGGCAACCACACGAAACTCGCCGGAGTCGTTCAATCTCATCCAGCCGCCTAGATGGCCAACGCCGGCCAAGGTACTTCCCGCCGAGTCAAGCAGTTTCAAATCGACAAAGTCGCGATTTGAGTCCGAGAGGAAATGTCGATCGATATAGATCAGCGTACCGGCGGGCGCCGTGAAATTGAATGTCTGCTCTTGGCCACTCTCCAACGTCCCGGCCTGCGTCACCCCAAAACCTGATTTCGCGATCAGCGGGTCGGGCGTTACCACTGACGCCGTGAAACTGAACGGCACGAGGTCGAGCGTTGCGGTTTGGGGAGCGTCGCCAATGACAAAGTACTCACCATCAGCCGGTGCGATGAACTCGTAGGTCGTGTTGGCCGAATTGTAGTCGAAATCCCGATAGCTCAAGTCGGTTCCACGTACGGTCCAATAGCGATCCGACAGCGGCGTAGCGTCCACGATTCGCAGCCGCTGATCGCGTTGCAGCACCACGCGATAAACCAGATCCTGTCCCTTCGCGATGCTACCCGACGTGACACCCATTGGCAGTGAAGGAGAATGCGTCAGAGACAGCAAGTGGATTGCGTAGGCTCCCGGCTGGGTCACATCGACTCGATAGGTGCCGTCCTCGGGCAAGAGGTCAAATCCAACATGCCTCGTCGGATCATCGGCAAAATGAATGGTTGGATATGACTGCCCTTGAACAGAATCGACATGCAGTAACTCACCTGCCCTGCCTTGAAACGTGTAGTGATCAACTTCCCCAGGATACAGGATCGTTCCGGTCAGCAAACCAATGACCGCTGGATCATCGCCGATGCGAACCGACAATGTGTCGCGCGATGTCAGCACGTTGCCACGATCGTCGAATGCCGCGGTTGTTTCATCGCCGCGCGCGGAAGTCTTCGTCGCCGGCAAATTGTTCGCGTCTCGCGTCACGAAAGAATTCACGCCGATGGTATCCGTTCGTCCCATCGATTGACCGGCGCCGTCAAGACTTGTCCGCTGCACATTTCCATTTCCATCGACATAGCTCGCCACAGCATCGACCGTGAGCCTCGCCATTCGCGGCGAGTTCAGGACGTCGGCGGTCGCTTCAGGAAGGAGCAGTCCTTGCACCTCGGGCGCGTTCACGTGCACGATGCTGCCATCTTTGCGACGCGCCTCGGTGACGCGACCGTGGAAACCGTAAATCGATTCCTCGGTGCGACCGAGTTGATCAGTTTCGCCCGTCATGTGATGATTCGCGTCGTAACGCCACAATCGCGTCGAATCGTCGGGGTCGGTAACTCGAGTCAAGTTGCCGCTAACGTCGTAAGCCAGCTTCGTCTGCCGCCCGATGGGGTCGGTGATCGTCGTCACTCGGTCGCCGGTGTACGTGAATGTCGTGACCAGCCCGACTGGGTCGGTGATCGAAATCAACTTACCAGCGCCGTCGTATCCGTAGGTCGTAGCGTTGTGATTGCGATCGATCATCGTCGCCAACTGCATTCGCGAGTTGAACTGATAGACAGTCTTGTCTGGCGTCGTCCGCCGAAAAGTGCCGTCGTTCAGTTTTTCGAGCGTCGAGAAATCGCCGGGAGGTGAGATGAATCCATCGGTCATCGAATCGAACTTGAACAACAATTCCGTCCCACCGCCATCCACGATCATAGCGAAGCGTTCGATGACGTCGGACAACTCACGACGGTTGGCGTCTTCGACGATCTGTTGCCAACCGGTGATTCCCCAGCCTGCACCGAACGGACTGTCGATCGCATTCACCACCAGCAAGTTGTCGGCCTGTCCTGAAGAGGAGCCGATGAAGTTGTAACGAATCAACGACAGTGGATCGGGGTCGCGATGGAAGTAGACTCCGGTGTCGAGATCGTACCGATAGACGCCCGTCGGCTGATCGCGGAGGTCGATTTGCAGCGCGCCATCCGCCGCGCCGGGCCCTTGAGGCAGTTTCCAGAAATGACTGTCGTCAGGCAGGTTGTAGTTGAAGCCACCACCAAAGCCGCCACTCGCCGGGATGATTCGTTCCGCCCCCGGCACCGTAAACGAAAATTCACCGCGCCGGACCGTTAAATGCGCCGAGATTCGCACCCGTTCGATATCAAAAGGAAAAAACTGCGTCGCATCGATCTCGTCGATGCCAAAGTGAAGGATCGGTCGCGGATCGGCACGCAACGAATCATAAACCAGTTGCACGGCGCGCTGCTGGCCTTGCGATTGATACGTCACGAGGTTATGCATTTCGGTCAACGAGCCAGAATGCAGGTTAGCGGTCGAATTCGTCGACTCCTCCGCAGCGCACGCAGGGCAACCTTGTTTCGGGTTGTAACGCTGTGCGCGCTGAGGCGACGCGATCGGCGGGTCGCCCACAAAATGCCAACTACTGTTGCGAACGCCGCCGGAAATTGTGTCTATTGTCTTGCCGTCGGCGCTGACCTGCGAATTGCCGACATGTTCAAACTCTCCCGATGCCGGATTAATCGACCAAAGATCAAGAATCCTGCCCGCCGGATAGCCCGCGCGATTCGGTAGCGACAGCGGCGCCGGACGCGCAAACACCATCTCACCTGGCTGGATCGTGACGACGAGGTCGGGATTCAAGCCTTCCGGCAGCGCAGCGGGCGTTAACCCCGGAGGCACTTCCGTAATGCTGAGCGTTCCCGTGAACGGTGTTCCTTGCTGGTTCATCAATGTCCCAGCCGCGACAAACACTTCGGCCATCTCCCCCGGCGCGACCTCCTGCCTGACCATCGTGTCGCGCATCGGATCGATGATCTTGCCTCCAGCCACATCGAGAGCAGGCAAGTAGATCGGTCGATCGATCACATTGTTGACGGAAGGATAGATGTCGTGTTCGAGAACCAGCGGAAGTTTTTCGGCAATGAACGGATAGGCCTGCGGGCCGGTAAACAATTCGCCTCGCACCTTGATCGTTTCACTGACGATTGGGCCATTGCCGAGGTCCAGCAGGAACGAACCGTCGGCCATGGTGATGCCTTGCACCGCGCCGAGTTCGACTTGCATTCCAGCCAGCGGTTGGCCGTTGACCTGCAACACTTTGCCGCTGATTCGCGTGGTCGTAATCGGATCAGCGACGACGTTCAGTGTGACCGTGCGACGTGATTCAAGCGCTCCGTCGCTGGCCACGATGTCAAAGGTGTATGTGCCAAGTTGATCCGGTTTCGGCATGAACTCAAGTAAGCCGCTGCCGCGCAGCATGCCAGTCGGCAGTTGCAAAGCAGAGTCATTGTTCGAGCCCGTCGCCTTTAGTGAAAACGTGACCGTGTCGCCATCGGGGTCGGTAGCGTTCAGTTGAGTGCGCAGGACGCCGCCTGGCATAACCGTCAGTGGACCGATCGCTTCCAGCATGGGCGGCTGATTCGCGCCGGCGATGATTAGCGGCGAGATCACGAATGGCACGCGCGCGGGGTTGTCGAACTCGACCAACAGTCGTTCCGACCGAGCGTTCGTCGACAGGCCGCCTCGCGATATGGCCGGCGCGAAGTTGATATAGGGAACGCCGTCCGCCGTCGTTCCGGATGGGTTGCGCAGGGTGACGCCACTCGGCAAGTCAGGGAATCCTACGGCGACGCTGCGTCCCAAACTTTCGCCCTGATTCTGCAATCGCAACTCGGCAGTATAACGATTTGTCGCCGAGTTGAAACGCACGTTATCCACCTGCACTTTAACTTCGTTCGCCATGGGTACGCCTGTCAAATCGAAGGCCGCACCAGCCGTATTAGGTGATGCCGTGTCGAGCAGCACCGGACCCGTGACGCCGTCCAGGTTCACGTCGTTCGACAACGGTCGTAATGACACGCGAGAGCCATTACCCCCGTCACCGTTCAGTAACTGCAACCGCAGTTCCGCTGTGTCGCGATCGGTTACGTCCGAGAGATCAATTTCGACGACGCGCCCATCCCAGCGAACGCGCCCCGGCGTAAACTCCACGCCCGTTGCCGACAGCGAGAAGAGACTAGTCCCCGGTGCGCCTCGATCGAGCAGTGTTCGGGTCGGATCTTGGGGATCAACTAGATAGATCGCGAACAAGTCTCGACTGCTCGACGACGCATTCGACGTTACAAAGGTTGGGGTGACCTGTAATCGATACGTACGCGTTCCCGCTTGCTGTCCGACAGTAATTAGAATACGTTTCTCGACCGCGATCTGTGTTCCCTCGGCAAGCGAATAGGGGACAGTTTCGTTTGCGTTCACGGCATTGATCGCTTGCAGCGCGTCTAGTGGAGAGATGTATTGGTCGCCACTAACATCCCAATACGGTTTACCAGTCGGTCGTTGTGTCGACAGCGCATGGGGACCGTTCAGGTTCAACTCATTGATCACCTGGAGCGGGTCGAGCGGCGCGATCTGCCCATCGCCGTTTACGTCTGGCGGGTTGACTGGATTCCGCCAATCGACCGCCAACAATTGCCGATCTTCCAGCGTTTCGAATCGCAGATGACGGGCGCGACGTTTTCTTTGCCGCGACCGATTCCTTTGAGTGATGAGTTTAAGACGAGCCGACAAACACTTGGAACGCGACCCTGAACTCATACGCCGATCCCTATGGGCAGACGCGGGAGACAAATCACAGATGTCATAATTGCTGTGTATCTTATTTGCGTCTATATGGAAACACAATAGTCACGGACTGAATCTGAGTTTCGCCTCCGGCAACAGAAACGTAGGCGTCGCACGGGTATCCTCCCGCTTCTTGGAGTCCGTCCGGTTACACTGACGTACGACGGGCCTCCGCAGCCCGTCGGTCAACGAACTAGCAGCGGATTCGACGGCTTCGGAGAGTCGTCGTAGATGACAGCGCAAGGTATCCGGACGGGCTCCTAGGGGGCCGTAGGTTGTTGGGACTACTACGAATCGATGCGTCAGTATCGCGAGAGTCCGTCTTCGCGAGGTTAGCCTGCACTGTCGCCGTCAGGCCGGCGTTGCTGCCATCGACCTTCAACTCAACGGCTGACGTTGACAGTGGCGATTCGAGGCCAGACAATCCCGTTCGAGTGTCGTTTTCAGCAACGGCGACTCGTCACCGCTCACGCTCGCCGGGAAGCCACATGGAATTCATTCAGACTTTGCGTCTGCCACTCGTTTATTGCCTAGTGCATGTCCTGATCGTCGGATGCTCACCTGCCGACATGCCGCAGCAAGCAGAATTAGCCCCGGCAGCGACATCTAACACAAAGGCGACGGTTCAGCGATCGAGCGAAAGTAAGAATCTCGCACGGCTCGCATGGCCAAATTGGATGGGGCCGCGACACGATGGCATCTCAGAAGAAACGGGTTGGGCGACGGACTGGCCCGATTCGGGTTTGACGGAAGGGTGGTCACGGGAGATCGGTATCGGTTTCAGTTCTATTGCCATCGACCACAACCGACTCTTTACGATGGGGCACGTCGAAGGTGTTGAATTCGTCTACTGCCTCAATGCCGAGACCGGCGAGACGATCTGGTCACATTCGTATCCCTGTGAACTGGTCGACAATTTGCACGATGGCGGACCGGGAGCTACGCCGACGATTGACGGTGAGTTGGTATTCACCCTCGGTCGCGAGGGACAACTGTTTTGCCTGCGAGCGAAAAGCGGTGAGATTGTCTGGAAGAAAGAACTACAGACTGACTTGGACGTCCCCATGCCAGAATGGGGTTTTACAAGTTCGGCGTACATCCTCGGCGAGCAACTCATCCTCGAGGCGGGACGCGTCGTTTCGTATGATAAGTTGACGGGTACCAAGAACTGGCAGACTGCAAAGCACTCCGCCGGTTACGGATCTGCAACCTCGTTTGAACACAACGGCAAGACACTGCTGGCGACGTTGGATTGTGATGGGCTTCGCATTACGGACTCGGCTCGCGGGGAAGAGATCGCGTTTTACGAGTGGGAGTCACCTTTTCTTACCAACTCAACGACGCCGATCGTACGAGATGATCTGATCTACGTCTCGACCGGTTATCAAATCGGCTGCGGGCTGTTTCAACTAGCCGGAAACCAACTGAAACCGATTTACACGAATCGCGAGATGCGGAATCACTTCAACAACAGCATCCTGCTAGACGACTATTTGTACGGCTTTGATGGTAACTCCAATTTAGGCCGCGTCGTGCAACTGACCTGCATGAACTTCAAAACCGGTGACGTGGCGTGGAAGCACCGCGGGTTGGGTTGTGGGTCGCTCATGATCGCGGACGGCAAGCTGTTGATCCTCAGCGAAGACGGAATGCTCGTGCTTGCTGAAGCAACTCCCGAGGGCTTCGAGGAACTCGCCCGTTCTCCATTCCTAGAAGGTCGCTGCTGGACGGTTCCGCTGCTCTTAAATGGTAATATTTTCGGACGCAACGCCAGCGGCAAGCTTGTCTGTGCAACACTGCCAGATGCACGTTGAGCAAAATCTTGCACCCAATAAACGTTATTTACGAGGTCGCTGATTTCTGCCACGATGCCGCGTAGGAAAACAACCTCTCGCTGCGATAGGCTGCGGGAAACACGGAGCCAGAACCACGGAGAACAGCATGGCTGAACGCTCAAAATTTCAACAAAAAGCAATTAAAAACTTTTACGATAACCGCGAAGGCATCGCGCTCCAGCGAGCCCAAGAGTTAGTGACGGAACTCTATTTGTCCGAAGGCAAAGGCCGGGCGAAACATTGGAAGTCGCTCGCCACACATCTGCTAGCCCTCGGGATCAAGGCGGACAAAATCGAGGAGTTGCAAACGCAGGACAACCCCGAGGCCGTCGCTAAACTTGTCCAAGATCTCGTGCAGAAAAAGTAACGATGCGTTCGACCTGGAGTTTCTATACAGCGGGGCAGCTGACGTTCGGGCCAGGTGCCGTAAGGCAGCTCGGCGAAATGGTGTCACGTCGCAGATTGAGCCGCGTCTTTGTCGTCACCGATAAAACGTTGGTTCAGCTTGGCATCGCGACGCGCGTCATCGAACCGTTGCGTTCCGCGGGCATCACGATGGAAGTGTTCGATGGCGGGGAAGCAGAACCATCGATCAGCATCGCGCTCGCCGCGATCGAGCAAGCTCGCGGTTTCCAGCCGGATGCGATTCTTGGTCTGGGCGGCGGCAGCAACATGGACTTGTCCAAGATCACGGCGACGGTGCTTGGACATGGCGGATCACCGCAGGATTACTTTGGCTTCGATCGCGTCCCAGGCCCGGTGATGCCCTTGATCTGTGTGCCCACGACGGCGGGAACGGGAAGCGAAGTCTCGCACGCTGCCGTGTTGACTGACACCGAGAACGAAATCAAAGTCAGTACCCTGAGCAACTGGTTGCGGCCCACGTTGGCGGTTGTTGATCCGGAGCTAACGTACAGTTGTCCTAAGCAAGTCGCGGCGGATAGCGGCATCGATGCCTTGACTCATGCGATCGAAGGATACACGGCAACCGACTATCGCGAGTTGGCTACGCCGCCGGGCGAGGCCTGCGCGTACGAAGGAAGTTTTTCCTTGGGAGACGTTATCGCGGAAAAGGCGATTCGTTTGGTGGGCGAGAATCTCGTTCGTGCCGTCAACGAAGCAAAGAATCACGAAGCACGAGACAATATGGCACTCGCGTCGACACTGGCCGGCATTGCATTCTCAAACTGCGGCGTCGCATTGGTCCACGCACTGGAGTATCCGATGGGCGGCGCGCTGCATTGCTCGCACGGAGCCGGCAACGGACTGCTGCTGCCATTTGTCATGCGATTCAACTTGCCTGAGCGAAAGGAAAAATTCGCAAAGATCGCCGAGTTACTCGGCGTGAAAGGCAGTCCCGACATCGACACGATGGCCGAGCTTGCGATTGAGTCCATCGAACAACTGAAACGCGATATCGGCATCCCTGAACGAATTCGAGACATCGGTGGAACGGAAGCCCATCTGCCAACCTTTGCCGAAAAAGCCTTTGCGATTAAGCGGTTGTTGTGGGTGAATCCCCGTGAGGCGAGCCTGGACGACCTGCACGGAATTCTGAAATCAGCGCTGTAACTAGTTATGTCGCGTCGACGATCTCGCACAACTCCTCGGTTTTTGCATCCACGTAATCTGCTGGAATTGCTTCGAGCGAAGCAAGCACATCTTGTTTACAACTAGATGGCACGTTGTCCGAACGCGCTAACGTCAGCAATGTTCCGACAATGTCCGCAATACTCTTCCGGTCCCCTTGTCGCACGTAACACTTGAGTAACCCGGCACCAGCAAAGAAGCGACTGGCTGCGTCTTTGGCCAACCGCCATGATTGTTCGTAATGCTCCAGCGCTAAAGCTGTGTCATTCTCCTGTAGGGCACATGCTCCCAACAAACTGTGCATCTGAATCTGGCCCGTCTGGTCGTCAATGGCGTTGGACAGCTCCAAGTCTTTCTCGAAATGAAACTTGGCGGTCACCAGATCCTGCGGTTCACCAAAGAACGCGAGTCGTCCGAGGCCGCCATGGGTCATGGCTTGCCCGCGTAGATCTCCAATCTTATGTTGATCGATCAACGTCAGACGGCGTTGCCATAGGTCGCGGGCTTCTTGTTGGTCGTCTCCCGTTCCGTGGCTGAGTTCCGAAGCCAACGCGCCCAGTATTCGTCCCAGCAACTCTAGCGAAGCGAGATCCTCTGGGAGCGACTCCATGATCTTCAAGGCCTGACGTAACTGCACTCGTCGTTCTGGAGCTTCATCAGGAGGCAAACTAATGCCGACAAAGTGCCGGCCTGCCGCTTGATCCTGCGGCGAGCGAGATTCATCAATCAGACGGAAACCAATCTCCAAGGAGCGATCGAACCAATGCGACTCACCCGTGCTCTTGCCAGCGTCATAATGCACTTGCGCAATGGCCAGTAGAAGTCGCGTCGGGCAGTCTGCGGATTTCTCCAGGAAGCTTGCCCCGGCTTCGGCCGCGCGGCGGTGGTCTTCGGATTGTCCCGTGACATGCGACTTCAGGCACTCGACATACAGCCTCTCCGCTGCGACTGCATCCGACGCGCCCAACGGCATCGCGACATCTTCCGCCGATTGCAGATAGTACTCCGCCGTCGAGAAGTCCAAGATCGCACAAGAAGCTTCTACGGCCTCCAGACAGTACTCCAGAGCTTGCTTCGCATGCGAAGGTCCGGCCGCCAGGAAATGATTGGCGATTTGGTACAGGTGCCGGGATCTTGCGTTGGGATCGTCTGCCAAGATCGACCCCAGTCGAGCGTGATACTCCCGGATGATCTGCGGAATGTCACGCGAACGGCAGTTTCTATCGACTTGCAACTCTTGCCGGACCACGTCGAGCATGAAAGACGACTGAAACGCAAAAATGTCGTCGCGTGTTTTGACATCGTGCAAGATACTCGTTTCCAGATCGATTCGGTCAAGATCGACGAGCAACTCCAGCTTTGGCCTACCAAGCGCCTGAGCGACGACACTGGATGCGAACTCTCGTCCGTTGCAGGCACAGGCCGCACACTGAATGATCGTTCTGTAATGGGGATGATCGCGAAGTTGCCTGACCAATACCTCTCGCATCTCACTCGGGATCGCAGCATCTTCAGGCCATTTTCCGTCGCGCAGCCGCGCACCTGCATCAGTCGCGACAAAGGCCCCGCAGCGCGCCAAACTGCTGACAACTTGAAGCAGCCACAATAGCCCGCCTTTCTCGATCGTTGCGCCGCCAATACGTTCGACGATGTCCGCAGCCGTCGTCGCTTCAAGTCCAACGCCTCCGGTTAGAATCTGAGCTTGCTGTTCAGCCGATGGGCTTGTTAGATGAACCTGCTGTGCATCGTTAATCGTCAGGTCATTGAGTGCCGAGACTTCATGGCTGGCAACCAGGATGGCAATGGGCAGTGTGCCGCCGCTTGGAAATCGGGAGATCAAGTGTTTGAGCAACTCGCGTGAAGCGTCATCGAGCCACTGGGCGTCGTCGATAAAGAGGATGATCGGCTTGCGTTTTGCCAGCCGTTCCAACGTCCATGCAATCGACGCTGCAATGTCTTCTCCCGACGTGATTGGTGAGGCAGCCGTCGATGATGCCGGGAACAAGACCCCGGCAAACGGAACGACCGATTGAAACACTTCTCCGAGCGCGGCATCGAGTTCGTCCGACTTCCGCTGCGATCCCAACAGTTCAATCTCGAAGTGTTGGGCAAGCGCGGTTTGAAACGGTGCATAGGGTCGAGGCTCGCCGTCGGCATTCGGACACTCGCCATGCATCTCAACGACTTCACCGCCTCGCTCCCGAAACACCGATATGATTTCCGCAGACAACTCTTTCGCAGTGACCGACAATCCGCAGCCACAACCGCCATGTAGCCCCAAGTGAACGCTGGTTCCGTCGAGAAAAGGTTCCACGAGTTCCCAGCACCTCTCGAAGCCGTCGAATCTCTGGAAACGTGGGCGCTCCGCTAACTCGGCGAGACGCTCGACATCTACTTCCGAGATCAATGTACTTCTGCCGAACTCTTTCTGCGGTGTCACGGAATCGCGTTTCACGTCCTCCGAGGGCTTGTTGGATCTCGCCGCGATCGCAACGGGCACCAGCCAGCTGAGCGTCGTTAATCCAGCGACACTCCAAAGCCAAATCGGACTGCACAGAAACACCGCTGGTCCGACGAACAACGACAACAGACACGCCAACGCCGCAAATCCACTTGGAGTCTCGTCGACCGAGTCGAGTGCGCGACCAAACAGATAAGCAAGACCAGCGATGGCGATCGTCGCAGGAATGAACGCCGCCCAAGCACCACCTTGTTGAAAAAGAAACATCGCCACCGAAAGGTACGCGGCAACGCCTGCCGCGATCCCCAGGAAGATTGATGCGAGGCGTGACTCTAAGGCGAACAGCGGCCATATTTTTGCGAGCCGCTTTGCAACGAGCCAGAACCCGGTCATTGGCCCGATCGTCAGTGCGATCCCGGCCAGTGCGGGCATCCAAAACGATACGATTGCGAGGGTCTCAGGCACAGGTGAAATTGATTTAAGCAGTGGTCCAACGAACCACGGCGTTACTCGACCAACGGTGAATGCCAACAGCGGCAGCACCACGAACGACCAAGCTCGTGAACGAACCGCCGCGCGCCGTCGAATCCGTGACTGCAACCAAAAAGCCAGATAGGCGCATGCGACAAGAAAGACATTGATCATTATGATCAACGTAAACCATCGGTTTCGATCACGGCTGAATCCCATCACCGCAAAGTTTTGGGTGGGCGTGTCGGCGGCACTTCCATAAATCTCGCCCTCTAAGACATAGAAATAGTCGCCGTCAACAACGTCGTTCTCTCGCACGAGCACAACAAGTAGATCACTAATCCCAAAGGCTTCCAGCAATCGTCGTTTGATCGCTGGCGTTACCTCGCCCGCCTGAAACGCTCGCAACTGCTCGGCGCTCAACGCATCCGTCACTTCCCGGAGATTGTGTACAAAGAACTTCGGATGACTATTGAAGACGTAAAGTGCTTCGTTCTCGAGTTGCGGGTTGTGCGGAACGCTCGTAAAAGCAACATCCAACTGGTGACGTTGTTTCCATTCAGTAATCGTCGTCAGCGCCAGATTCTTCGCGGCGAACGTGGACGCCATGACCGTGGGATCATCGATCACTTCGAACGTGTCGAGCGTCGTTGCTTCGGCGAACAGGGTCTGAGTAATGAATCGCATCAACGGAAAGACGCCGAACAGCGTATCGTGTGCAATCTCGATTTGCTCATCCAGGTCGACGCGGAGCCCCTCGATACGACTCGCATAGCGTTCCTTGTCGTCAGTGGATAGCGAAACGGCAGCGAGTTGCTCTTCGGCCTGGCTCAGGTGCCACAGTCCCTTACGGAAGGCGGTCATGTTGCCTTGTTCGGCCATGCCGAACCAATAATAGGTTTCGGCATGCAATATCTGGCGGTCGATCTCCGAACGCGCTTCGCCTTCGCTGGCATTCGTCGAGCCAGACGATTGAGCTTCTGCAGCCTTAGTCGCCATGATGACTAGCAAGCAGCAGCTAATCGCGAGTGCAACGCGTGCGAGTATTGAGCGAGTAGATGGAGATGAAGCGAGCATAGTGACTCAGTTGGACAACCGCACCAAGAGTTTGCGGAAAATAGGTGCGATCGCAAAGAATCCAGCTAAGCCGCCGAGGCCAAACACGCCGAGGGCCATTCGTGATTCCGAATTGATCGTCGCCAAGATCGCCACCGTGAACATCGGAACTGCCGCCGCACACATGAAGTAACGCCACGTCAGTCCAGTAAGTCGTTCGAATGCGTGCCGGTCTTGCGACGAGTAGACGCTTCCCCCGGCGAGCCTTGGATAGATCATCGTCACGACGAACCAGGTGTTCACAAAGAACGGATAGGCCGCGGCGACGAGCCCGCACAGCAACAAAGACACAAAGAAGTGAACATATGCAATCGGCGGCATCGTTCCCGACGCCAAGTGGATCGCAATCGGATAGGTAATCCCCGCCAAGCCCCACAACGCGATCCCCGTCAGCGCCGCGTAATGCCCTACAAACAGGCTGTGCCGCCGAGCGTGAGCCTGCAGTTGTGCTTCAACAGGTTTGTTTTGACGCTGCAGTTGTATGGGTCGTATGGCGCGAAAAGTAAACCAACCGACTAAATACACGCCGATCGGATAGGCAATCATGTTGATAATCGTCTGCGTTGTCCAAAACACGCTTAACGATTCCGGTGCAACGTTCTGAATGATCTGGTTGCGATTATAAACCAGGTTAAACGCGCCGGCCGCTGCGTTCGGCAGCAACGTCGCAACGATCACGATCGGGATTGCAAATCGTGCCGCGAACTCTTGTAACGCTTTTGGTTTGCCGATGACGACTGGCTTGCCGTCCAAATAGGCATCAAGATACTCGACGAGCTTTCCGGTCTCTTGAATCCGACTCTCGACGTTGCGTTCGGTCGCCTTCTCGGTGATGGCTTCAAGGTCCGGCGACAAACGTGGATCAACCGTTCGCAGTGCGGGCACATCGTGATTTAACACCCAACTGGCCAACTGTCGTTCGTCTTCTGCGTCGGCAAACAACCTGCGTTTAGTGAGCAGTTCCCACATCGTGACCCCCAGGCCGCGAATGTCCACAGCGGGCCCGACTTGCATATTCGCTGCGGCAAGCTGCTCGGGAGCCGAGTAACGCAATGTCCCCAGCAATCCGCCTGAGCGACTCGTCGTCAAAGCCATACTTTGGCCCTTGGCCAAGCCGAAATCCATCAGCACGACACGCGAGCCATCGGCCGTGAGAATCAGATTCGCGAGCTTCACATCGCGATGGACAATCCCTTGAGCATGCACTGCCTCCAGGGCCGATGCAGCATCACGCATGAGCCGTGCAATGCGACGTTGAAAGGCGTCGATATCTTCATCGTCGTATTCATCAGTCACTTGCGTTGGCACAGCAGGCACTTCCACGGCGTCAGTCGTCGCGATCTTCTCTTCGCCGCTTGTGGTTGTTGCAGGCAAGATTGAAGTCGAAGCTTGACGACTGAAATCTAGTCTTGTATCCCCACCAACAAGCTTCTTCGTCGCTTGTCGCAGTTGCTTGGTGCTGGCTGTGCGAACCGCCCGGTCCCAGGATAGATTGCCGTGGCCTGTCTCGTCGGAAGTGCCAGCCAATTCTCGCCACACTTGTTCCAGGTCTGCCCCTGGCACGTACTCCATCGCATAGTAAAGCTGTCCATCGGGCATCGCCCCGCAGGAGAACACTTTCACGATATTTGGATGATCGCAGCGACCGAGCACTCGCATCTCGCGGCGAAAGCGGGCTAGCGCGATTTCATCGTCGAGCAGTTCGGCGGCGATGGTTTTGAGCGCGACGATTCGCCCCAGCGACAATTGACGAGCAAGATAGACGACGCCCATGCCACCGCGCCCTAACTCCGCGAGGAGTTCGAAGTCGTGAACGCGGGGCAGTCCGTTCGATGGGGCCGTCTCGACTTCTGTTGCCGCCGTGGCATCCGCACTCTCTGGCTTCGAGTCCACATTCGCCGTTGCGACTGGTTGCGGTGCGGGCACGGATGCGAGCATGCGCATCATTGCGGGTTCCATTTCTGGATCGCGAACGGTCTGGCCTGTCGTATAGCTCAAGTACTCCACATGCTTCCCGCTACGATCGCGATTCAAGAATAGAACTTCTTCGGTGAGTTCCGTCTCGCGGAAGGCCAGCAACGGATCAAGCCGTTGTGGCAAGTCGCGTCCCGGCCACTGAACCGCAACACAATTCGGAGCGAGTTGAGCTGCTTCGTCAACAGTCAGCGCAACGGGCTCTGTGCGTTCGCTCTCGCGACCAACCAAGCGTCGGATGTCGATCTCGGCTTGATTGTCTCCAGCCACCCGGATCTCGGTCAGGAAGATCAATTGGCTGCCGGGAGGTCCCAGCAAGTCGAGCACGCCATCAGCCAACAGGTCGGTGACGGCAGGAAGCAGCAGCGGCCCCATCTCCTCTTCATAGAATGATTCGACACGACTCGATCCATGACCAAACACCGTGTTTCGATACTGAACCAGCGCATCAAACAACTCCAGCGCCGAACAACTCTTGCTGTTCGATGGTTCGCCGTCCGGACCGTTCTTAATCCGTTGGTAAAGCGCGAGCGAGCCACTCCAGTCGCGTCGTTTCTCATTCAATTGATTCCACAGATGGCCCAGCGGATGCAGCTCTGCATCGGCTTGCGTCCCGAAATGCTTCGCGAGTTCTCGCAACAGACCCAGCCAATGCCCCAGCGATGGCAATCGAAGGCAAGGCAATCGCTCGTCAATCGCCTCACACCGATTCGCTCCGCGGGCAGACTCGGACAGATACGTCGCGGCCAGCGGCATCGTTGCGAGCTTGATCAACGCTTCGCACAGATAGAACGCATAATCATGTCGAGCACGCGCCTGCTTCGCGTTGTGCGCACGGCTATAGAGCTGCGCAAGTGGCAGCGGCAAACGAACCAAGTATTCGCGACGAAAGAGTTCGTTCATGACGCCGTGTGGAGCAAATGCTGCAAACTCGACATGATGTCGAAAATGACAAGAGGTAACCGGAACGAGAAGCTACAACCAGTCTACGCGGTCAGTTCGCGCGATCAACCTCAGGACGCAAACTCGGGGAAGAACTGTCCGGAAATTCCGGTCGAACAAGCTGTGCCACTCGTTCCGATCGGAAGGGATCACACGTTTGAACCGCCGCGTTCGACAAGCCACGACCAACACTACCCTAACGTCACACGAAGCCCTTCTTCCCAAGTCGGCGACGATCGCTTCCGAAGCACACTTGAGGCGATTCTCTCAATCAATGCCCGAATGGGCAGCCTGCGGCGGGCATCGCCTCCTTGACCTGCGATGCAGGAGTCTTTGGTCGGTTTTCCGAATCAAACATGCGAAGTTCTCAACTAGCGAAGCCCCATTGTGTAGAGCGACTGGATTTCATTTGCGGTCAGTGCTTTGCTGAAGAGGGTTAGTTCGTCGATCTGGCCGTTGAAGTTGCGGATTTTCTGGGGACTGTATTCTACGGGAGTCCCCCAGTTTCCGATTTCCGTCTCGCCGAATTGGAGTTTGAACTTGTCCGTGGTAATCGGCGACTCGCCAACACTTACGCCGTCGATGTAGTGAGTGACTCCGGCGGACTCGCTGTCGTAGACAGTGGCCAAATGTGTCCAACGACCGAGATGCTTGATGTTCAGAATGGGTTCAGAATCATAGGCGACATGACCGCTAGGAGTTTGGATGCCGAGCAGCAGGCGGCCGTCGTCTCGCAGTTGCCAGTGAGGTTCACCCACGTCGTAACAATTGGTGGGGAGCCGCAACAAACTTGCAACGAAATGACAATGATCCCTGGGAAGTCGCTCGCAACTGGCTAATCTCGCGGCTCAAATGGATTGGACGAACTCCACTGATCCTGAATCAGCCAAGAAAGACATGCTGGCGTTCATGCCAATCATTGCGGAACAGTGGTACTCGCTGCACGCAAGGCTCATTCGCAAACACGACCCGAACCATCTGATTCTTGGTGACAAGAACATGGTGATGTGGCATTACGACTTCATGCTACCGTCGGTCAAGAGGCATGTCGACGTCGTCTGTGTGCAAGCATACGGGCCGTGGGACAAGGACAAGAAGCTGACCGACATGATTTACGAAGCAACCGGGAAGCCGATCTTCAACGGTGACGGTTGCTTTGGTCTCGCGGGACCAAACCAGCAGGAGTGGGGCGTGAAAGGATTCCACACCGGCGCGAAGTCGCTCGAAGACGTCGCGCGGATGTACGAAGAGATGCTCCGCGGAATGATGCGGGCGCCGTACTACATCGGCTGGCATCACTGCGGCTACATGGAGCAGTGGGACGAGGCCGAACGAGGCGACGCTCCCCGCAACGAAAACGGCTTCCTCGATCCGCTGGAGAGACACCGAACGCAATGGACCGACGCGCTGAAGGACGTCAATCATATTGCTGCACAGCTACATGAAGCGGCGCAGTAATACTGGCGGAAATCATGAGCGTTAGAAACCGCGTCGATGGTCCATTGCGAATGTCAACGATCGAAAGTCCAGGGCGCGATGTTCCGCTTTAACTGGACGCTTCTTACTCTATACCATTCTTATCCCGCATTAACTGAGGCGGGAAGTCCGCAGGAGTAGATCCGCCGCGCAGGCGAAGATTCGAGCCCATTCGCAGTTTGTGACTGAACGGTACTCGATTGGCATCCGCACTTTCGAGGATCTCGTGTAGCTCGGCTCGCATCTGAGTGATCCGCTTCTGTTGCATGGGGTCGAAGATCAGATTGCGTTCTTCGTGCGGATCGTTCTTGATATCGTACAGTTCATCGATATCCCAGATGCCATGGTATTGGATGAACTTGTATTGCGGGGTCCGAAGCGCGAAAGTTGTGGGTGTCTGTGGATAGTTATATTCCCAGTAATACTCGTACAGGATGTTCTGCCGCCAATCGGACGTTGGCATCTTGCCGCTGGCAAGTTGTAGGAAGCTCTGGCCGTCCATGTGCTCGGGCGTCTTGAGGCCGGCAGCTTCGAGCGACGTGGGGCCGATGTCGATACCAGCGACGACTGGCTTGACGACCGTTCCTGGCTTCCAAAGCTTCGGACAAACTCCGACCAGAGGAACACGGATCGACGCTTCGTAGGCCGTTCGCTTGTCGATCAAGCCATGCTCGCCCCATTGGAATCCGTTGTCGCCCATGTACATGACCATCGTGTTGTCGGAGAGATCGTTATCGTCGAGCCACTTCCGAACGCGAGCAATCGATTCATCAACACTCAGAAGGGCTTCGCAATACAATCGATAATGCTCGGCAATGTCCGTGTCCTGGTGATACGCAAAGTCCACACCATGCCAACTATTGCGTTGGTTCTTTAGCCACATTGGTTTGTCTTTATAGTTCTCCTCCGTGTCAGCCATTGTCTTGGGCTCGGGCAGCGGTTTGCCCGCGTACCGACCGGCATGTCGCGCCGCCGGATGGAACATGCCATGCACGCCTTTGTGCGATAGGTACATGAAGAACGGTTTGCCGCTGTCTTTCACGCTGGAGTTCAACCAATCGACTGCATAGTCGGTCAACTCGTCGGTGATATATCCTTTCTGCGGCACCGATTCGCCATCGACATTCAGCGACCAGTTCTTCAGATTCTCGGGCGGATAGTAGTGCCCTTGCCCCTTGAACGAGACCCAACGATCAAAGCCCGCGCGAGGCTCGTCCGAATGACCGCCCATATGCCACTTGCCAAAGTAAGCGGTCTGATATCCCGACGCCTGAAGATACTGCGGAAAGAAGATCGTTCCGTCGGGAGTCAACACGTTGTTGTCGACCACACCATGGTTATGCATGTACTGGCCCGTCAAGATCGACGCGCGGCTGGGTGAGCAAAGCGAAGTCGTCACCATTGCGTTCTCGAAGTACACGCCATCACGGGCCATGGCATCCATCGCAGGCGTTTCTACCCACGGATGCCCTAGGAAGCTCATCACGTCATAGCGGTGATCGTCGGAAAGGATGAACACAGCGTTCAACGGCTTCGCACCATCGATCTTCGGCAGATTCAGATCCGCAGCGGGCAGTCGCCCCGCCGCGACGATGGCCATCAGGTAGAAACCGAGGTGTGCAGTCATCGATGCAAAACGCATGTTGCTCTCCAATCAGGTTGTTGTCTCTTCAACGAACGCAGATCGTTGATCTTATTCGCCTTTGGCATTCAATCTTACATAGCCAGCCGCTTCTCTGCCGGAGGCTAGTTCCTTCGCTCGGATCTCCCACACGCCCGTGCGATCGTTGGGAGCAAAGTCGAAGGGAATGGTGAGCCTGCCGCCGGCTGCTCCATAGTAACCGGTCATCTCCGCTTCGACACCTTCCGGATCGGCGATACGCACCTCGACCGGTACGACCGCGTCGATGGGCGACTCGCCATCGGTCACTGCGATTTCCACCGTGATTTGCTGGCCAAGAGCTGCGGTCTCGGGAACGTTCACAATCACATCGCGTATCGGACGATCGGTGACCATGAAGACACGACCCTCGCAGGGACCAAGATCTAAAGGCAGTGTCAATCCGCTGTCCGTCGCTTCAATTGACAGTTCGCGATGGGCCAGCAAGTCGTACACATGTCCGACTTGCCGTTTCAGTTTCACATTCGTTTGCGAAGGCAAACCGTCTTCCATGACCAAGCCATAACCGCCTACGTAGCTGCCGAACTCGCGATGATCGTTAACGGCGAACACATAGTCGGTCGATCCGAAACGCCGTCGTCGCGTGACGACATCGGGATTCGTCGAGTCGACGGCTCGTGAATATTTAGCATCCAGCCAGTCTCGCAAGTCCTTCGCAGCGGATTGAAGTGCTGCACGGTCGACGTCGGCTTGCTTAGTGCGATTGAAACGAGCGATCATCTTATCGAGCTTGATCGCCGGACACACTTCCCCGTCGCCGATCACCAGTCCCCCAGCCGCTTGAAACTCTTGAATCGTATTCACGGCGGATTTAGTGAGCACATCACAGTCCGCCATTACTAAAACCTTGGCACCGTCCAGGCCTCCGGCGAGTAACGACTCCTCATACAGAACTCGCGGCTGTAGTTGGGCGTACATGAGGATGTGATACATGTCGCCAGCCCACGTGTGATTCCAACCATAAGTCCCGCGACGCGCAAACATCTGCGAGGTGAAACTTTCGAGAAAAACGACATCCGATTCGGCATCCGGTACTTGTAACAGCGCCGGCCCTAATGGCACGACCACTTCGTCGACGAGTCGCTTCAACTCTTTCTGCGTGTTTGGGTTCGTGAAACGGTAAGCACCTGGCGAATCGGTTTCGACCAACGACTGCCAGCCGTGATACATGATGCCTTTGATCGGACGAGCCATCTTCCACCAAAAGGCTTCACGCAGATGCATCGGTGCGATCGTGATGTAAGCCGCGTCAGGATCTTGATCGACCCAGGGCGAGGGATCGCCTGACGCGGTCGCGTTTGGCGGCGCAGTTTGTGAGCGATACCAGATCAATTGCGTCATCTTCATGACGTCTTGATTTCGACCGCCAGCGCGAGCCATTTCGAACAGCTCGTCCGTACACAAGCCGATGCGGATGGGATCGGGATAGCTGTAAGTCCAGTGAGACAACACGTCGACGTTCCCGCCACTGCCGCTGATGCTCGGCACGCGACAAGCCGGGTCATAAAACGTCCAGAAGTCGTCGCGTGTGGTGTTCTGTTTCAGTCCTTGATCGACTCGCGTGTTTAACTCGTTCCAACCATCTCCTCGCTGCCAAAACCAACGAAGGTACTGCAAGATCGGATCGTCGTCTGCGATGACACGATCTTTCGGGAAGTTGGCCAGCTTTTGATACTCCACACCGTTCTTGATCGTGACTTCGATCGGGATCTCCGCGCCCGTTGCCTTTCGGTAGGCTTCGATCTCCTCAGGATGAAACGACACCTGCGACTCACCTCGCACTTCCGTATGCAGCAGCGCCGCCGCAAACGACGGATGATCGCCATAGGCTCTTCCCATCGCCGCGCCGGTGTTTAAGCAGAAGTCCTGGACTGCTGGAAACAAACCGCTGACGTCCTCGCGACCGTAGTGGTTGCCTTTCCGGTCGACGCGCAGGAATGGCTTGCCAACCGCGGCGTGTCGCAACCAACTGCCGGGGGCCAATGAACTGATGATACGAACGTCGTTCTCCAGTGCGGCATTCAGCATCTCGCGACCCGCGCGGATTTCTTCCGCCGTTGAAGGCAACGCACGCGCACCTTCGTCCCACACTTTCTGATAGTCCACTCGCAGCCCAAGGCAATGGGTGAACCCAATCTCTTTGAGGCGAGGAAGTTCTTGGACGACGCCTTCGGTACCACCAACTCCCCACATGATGACAGGCATGCGATGAGGCAAGGGCCTGGACGTGATGGTGATTGGGATCAGCGTTGTCGCGAGGTAGCCTACATCGCTATCGGCCCAATCGGGAACCTCAACGCTCAACTTCACTGCGTACTCACCTGGCTTAAGTGACGAGTCGATGGAGAACTCCATATGATGACGACCACCTGCTGCAACATCAGGCAGCGGCGAAGACTCGGATTCGCCTCCGGGCAGTATCGCTGTGACGGTCGCGCCACTCAGCGTACCTCCCGTTTGATTGATCAGCTCACCGCTGACTTGTGCGCCTTCGCTCATGCGAACAACCACAAAGCGGCTCACATCCGGCTCGAACTTGATGGGCCGAAATTCTCGCTGGCCGCTCGATAAACGAACTTCATCGATAAAGCCTGGAAACCCGTTGTAGTTCGACCCCAGTCGATCACCGATCGACAACGGTCGCGTTGCCGGAGCCATCGGCCCTGCGTCAGATTTGGTGACGCGGTTCAACTCGCTTCCGTCGACGAAGAACGTCACCGTTCCTAAGGCATCGTAGGTGAAGGCCACATGCCGCCATCGGCCCGGCGGCAGTTCAAAGGCATTCGAGTACCAAGTCTCCGACCGCGACCCCATTCCGATCGCAACACTCATCTGCCGCTTGCCGTCTCCGCTGGCACTGGTCAATGACAACATGAAACCTTTGTGTTCGTAGGGCACATACTTCATATCGAGCAGAACTGGCCGTGCCTCTTTGGGAAACGCGTCGGCGTCTTTTGCCTTAATCCACATCTCGACAGTAAACGCTCCACGCGGTGACAGTACGGGCGAATTGGCGACATGCAAGCCATGACTTTCGTCAATCACCGGGTAACCGGCTGAGCTTTCCAAGCAACCGCCGAAGCGGCCTTCGGCATTGGGTTTCGCGCCACGGACGGTCGCCTGATGGTGGTGCGACGAGAGGTCACGAGTAAAACCGTCCTCGTCGCCATCAAAATTCCAGAAACCCAACACCTGCTCGTCGATGGCATCCTCGCTGCTGTATCCCCGCCACCATTCGACAGCCACCTGTTGGCCAAACACCGACGAAACGGTGAACGTAGCCAGCGTGCAGCTAAGGACTACTATGGTTGCGATCGTGAATTGAAATCCGCAAGTTCGAAGTCGTTGCATGTTCATAGTGGAGTCTTTGGGCCGAGGTGAAGTGTCGTTCGGTTACTGGTCAATCTTCCTGCTATTAGCCCTCAACGCCTCGGTTGAAGCAAGTGGCAGAGAACAAGGTGGGAAAAAAATGCCGCAATATCGTTGACTTGCTATCAAAGTTGCCCAGACGCGAACGAGGCGAAACTCCCCGCGTACGCGAGATGGTCGATAGAGTCGTTCCGAATAAGACTCTTCGATTTGTCCATGGTGCAATCGAAGGCAGCGCCATGATCGTCCCAACGCATGTTCAGCGATCCATTCTCGTTCGCTGGCGGAAAGACTACTGAACAGAACGCAACTAAGCGAACGAAGAAACGCACCGTTCGAACTTCGTTGCCCTAGCTTCATTCTGTTCACAGCCATCGGGTCGCAAGGCAGGTTGTTCGGGTCGTTGCAACTCGAGACGCAGAATACAGAGAGCCCGCAAACACAGGGCGGACATTCACACTGTCTCGCTTTCTCGAAAAACTTCCGATTTCCTGAAAGGTCTGATGGATAACGCCCATTTCACTCTTACAAGCAAACCAATTGTCCTTGGGTTTTCAGTAAGAGGTGAACCATGTCTCGTCTGCTCTCGTCCCTTCGCTCCAACAAAAAAAGCCGCCGCAACTCCCGCAATCGCCGTAAAACGTTGCGCTGCGAAACACTCGAATCCCGCCTGATGTTTAACGCCGATATGGGCGATTTAACCGGGTTGAACGATGAATTCAACGATTCATCGACGATCGAACAGTGGCAACTCGTTACCGAAGTCGAAGGCTGGGGAGCCCAGCCCTTCGAAACCTATGACATCAATCAAACGACTCCCGGCGCGTTGACCATCGAACCGCGTACGTCGACCTGGTATCAGGACTATCAAGGGGACTTGGCATTCAAGGGGGTGACGGGCGACTTCATCGTGACGACACACGTGACGATTACCGACCGCGATGATATCGGCGGCAGCGATGGGGACGATATCCCGAATGACAGCCTCTTCTCGCTAGGCGGAGTCATGCTGCGGACGCCGCGTGCGATCACCAACGCCTCGATCGAATGGACGGCCGGCAACTCGAACTTTGTCTTCCTTTCGCTCGGGCACGGCTACGATGGATCGATGAGCCTCGAATCGAAGAATACGATCGACAGTGTTTCCAACTTGGAACTGATTCCTGTCAACTCGACGAATGCCGAGTTGCAAGTCGTGCGCGAAGGTTCTTCGATCACGACGCTGTATCGTTTGGACGGTGAGGTCGAGTGGCAAGTGGCGGCTAACTTCGACCGACCCGATATGCCAGAGACCTTGCAAGTGGGTTTGGTCGGCTATACGGATTATGGCAAGACGTCGAGCTTCCAACCGTTCTATGCGAACTCGCATACATTGATCGATACGCCGCAGAACGCTGCCAACAGCAACAATCCTGGCCTGGCTTACAATCCCGATGTGCAAGCCCGTTTCGACTACATCCGCTTCGCGCGCCCTGCGTCTGAAACCACCGAGCCAGCACCACCGGTCGAGTTGACAACGGACATCGCCGTCGTCAACGCCAGCTTCGAGGACATCACTGGCGAAAGCCCTTACAACGAATTCACATTCGGACCACTGCCGGGATGGGACTTGTACGACCCAGGTAATGTCACCAGCGGCGGAGACGGCCCGCAGTATTACATCGGCACACTGACACCCGGCGAAGTCCCAAGCCAGCCCGGTGTCATTCAGAACTTTCCCGGCGGCGCATCGGATGGGCAACGAGTCGGGATCGCGTTCAACTTTGACGGCAGTGGTGATGGCGGTGAATATGGCATGGAACAAACTTTGACCGCGACGCTCCAGGCCAATACGAGCTACTCGCTGCTGGTCGACATCGGCAACATTGCCACGGGGATCGCGATCAGCGGGCAGACGTTCTTCCTGGATGGATTGCCCGGATATCGCGTCGAGTTGTTGGCAGGCGGGACGGTAATCGCGTCGGACAATAATTCATTGGCTGGCTCGATCGCCGAAGGGGAGTTCGGTACGAGCGTCGTCACGTTCGACTCCGTCGCGGACCACTCGCAACTCGGGCAGCCGCTTGGAATCCGCCTGGTCAATCTGAATCAAACGGCGGGAGTTCCTGCTGGCAACGATTTGGAAGTGGACTTTGACAATGTACGATTGACGGCCACGACACTCGCGTTTCAAGAGATCGGTGATCAGCAAGTGCACGCCGCCGATTTGCTCGTAATCGAACTACCGGCCGCAACGGCGGACGGCACGCCAGTGATGTATTCGGTGGAGATTGTCGGCGGCGAACTCTGGGATCTGGACCAGCAATACGGTTTGGAAGCGGGCGGCTATGCCGGTGACGGCGCACCATTGTACTACGAGGATTACCAAGGCTATGGTGTCCGTTGGTTGCAGAGTGATACGTCTGGCTGGATGTTCCTGCAGTCCGATGGCACGCTGCACGAGTGGCAAGGTAGCATCGCGGCAAGTCCCGAGATCGCTACACTGGGTGAATCAGTCTTTGCCGATCCGTCGCTGTTGCACGATGCCATCAACGTTGGCACGGCATCACTCGACGGCAACACGCTGACCATCGACCCGGCGGAAGGATTCATCGGTACGTTTGACGTGGCGGTGACGAAGACCGCAGGTGAACTGAGCCAAACGGAAGTCATTTCAATCGCAGTCACCAACGCGGCTCCCGAGATTCCCGTCATCGGCGATCAGACGATTGCGACGGAAGATGTGCTGCTGATCAATTTGCCAACGGTGGATGCTGATGGCGAGACGATCGTCTACGAAGTCGAAGTGGTCGAGAATATCGCGGCGGACCTGCGAGACGCGTTGGCAATCTACGCGCCCGAGACGTTGGTCAACAACGACTATGGTTACAACTACCTGGGCCAACAGGAGCGCTGGGTGCAATCGGCATCGGGATGGGTATTCATCACGACGGCGGGAACGGTTCACAGTTGGGCCGGTTCGTACGCCAGCAGTCCCGAAGTGGCTCGTCTCGACGTACGTTATCACGCCGACCCAGGGTTGTTGGTGAATGCCCAACACGTCAATGTCTCGGTCGCAGTGACCGGCGATCAGTTTCAGCTTAGCGTAGCCGATGGCTACGTTGGGCAATTGCATATCCGCCTGACCGCAACCGATGCCATCGAAGCGGTGGAACAGTCATTTACCGTTGAACTCACGTCGCCAGCGTGGGCGGATATGGTCGATGATGTCTTTGGAGACGACGAGGATTGGGTGTGAAGATTCTCTGTTGGTGATTAATGTCACCAACTTTCGATCGTCGAGGCGAATTAGCAAAGCGACCCGACTGCCACCAGCAGTCGGGTTGCTTTTTTTCGTTGCGATGTCATGTACCCGTGTGACTTTAGAGGCCCGACGCTAGCGCGTTCGGCTCACGAAGTTGGCGCCATCGACGGACTGTCACGCACACGCCGCCGTTTCGGACTAAACTGAGGGTGCCCAATCCTCCAAATCCCTCATGCATCTGACGGCCTCGTATTTCGGAAACTGAACTGAACCATGCAGATTGAATCACGACGCTATCAAACATTACTGACCGTTGCATGTGCATGTTGCGTTGCCACATTCGTGTCGCAACAAACAACACTTGGCGACGACAAACCGGTGCTCGTGGAATCACGACGAATCTGGGACAAGGCACCGCACAACGCATTTACCGACTTGTTGCGATATCGGGATCGCTGGTACTGCGTCTTTCGTGAAGGTCAGGCTCATGTATCTCCGGATGGTGCCTTGCGAGTCATTACGTCGACCGACGGCATCGATTGGCAGTCGCTTGCGTTGGTGACGTCGCCGACCTACGACCTCCGCGATGCCAAAATCTCAATCACACCGACCGGTCAGTTGATGCTGAACGGGGCGGGGATGATTGCCGATGCAGAGGTGCGTTACTACTCGAAGAGTTGGTTCTCGTCAGACGACGGTAATACTTGGGACGCTGGTCATTCGATCGGCGATCCCGGTTTCTGGTTGTGGCGAGTTCAGTGGCATAAGGGGACCGCCTACTCGATGGGGTATCACACGCTACGTGATCGATCGCAGCGTACCTTGCGGTTGTACACCTCAAACGACGGAAAGAAATTTAGCACGCTCGTTGAAAGCGTCCCTGCTCCGAACGGTTGCGGCGAAGACAAGATCTTGTTTCTCGAGGATGGAACGGCACTCTGCTTGCTACGTCACGAGTCAGGCAACCGACTGGGACAGCTTGGTTCTGCCAAGCCGCCCTACACCGACTGGTCATGGCGAGACTTGAATCTCCGCATTGGCGGCCCGAATATGATTCAACTCGCCGATGGAAGAATTCTTGCGGCCGCTCGGCTGTACGACGGAAGTACACGCACTTCGCTCTGCTGGCTAGATGCCGAGAAGGCGACGTTAACCGAAGTCCTCAAGTTGCCTTCGGGCGGCGACACAAGCTATGCCGGCATGGTCATACACGATGGGCTGCTGTGGGTCAGCTACTACTCGTCCCACGAAGGCAAGACGAGCATTTACTTGGCCAAGGTAAGGACTCCGAGCGAATAGTTGTCGTAGGCTGGGTTGCAACCCTGCTTTGTTGGTTGTTCGCGCTGGTTCGCGACCCAGCCTACTGAACTGATTAGGACTTTTCGGTTTTTCAATTTAGGTAGTCACCATCAATCGAAACCCGAAACGTAAGTGAGGAATTCACGGTGTTCGCCTCGCTTACGCTTCGGGTTATGCGTGAGCCGCAGGTGTTGTTGGCTCAGTCATTCAAACGGTGAGATTTTATCAGAAAGGAGACGAGGTGAAATCAAATCCTACCCGTGCTGGTCCAAGCCGGTATGGAAATCTTCACTCGAACCTCGAGAGAGGGTACGCAGCCAGGGTCGGGAGGTAACAACCGGCGACGGAGGGGCCAGGTGAAGATAGTCCGGGAGGTGTCGCGTTTCGGCTCGGATGGTGGGCTAAGCTCCGTAACCTGATGAAGCCCTAGGAGACTAATCCTCTCCCCTGCGGGTTCCAACTTGGTTAGAACTCGTGGACCATCAGAGTGCATGGTGGGGCCGCCTGGACAAAATGGCTGACAACACTGACCGGTGAAAGTCCTACTTCGTCCACAGCTTGGCTTCGGCCAACTGTGGTAAGGCCAATCTATAAGTCAAAGACGAAATGAGCGGCTGAAGCGATGGAACGAGGAAGACGCCTGGTCTCTCTCGTGCAAGGATAGCAGCTCTTCCGGAGTAGTCGCGAGCTCGCGACGAAAGGAAGGACCGTTTGTGAAAGTAAGGACAACTCCTTCAAGACAGGGAGAAAGTTAGTTCGGCGACTGCGACCGCAACAGGTCTACCTGTTCCTCTTTCAGGAAACCCGCCGAGTCTAAGAAACAACTTCAAATGCTTGTGGGAGCGGTTATTCGACCGGACGATCCTCAGGATCAACAAGAGGGAAGTAAGTGGCAAAAGGAAAGATGAAAGTCCATAGTCTGACGGGAAGGATTACTTCCAAGCTGGTGTACGAAGCCTGGCGAGCTGTACGGCGAAATCGCGGTGCGGCGGGAATCGACAAGGTCAGCATCCAGATGTTCGAGAAGAACTTGGACGCCAACCTTGACCGACTGATGCGGGAGCTGAAACAGAGGACCTATGAGCCTCTACCCGCTCGGCGAGTCTACATTCCCAAAGACGCCAAGGGGACGAAATTTCGCCCGCTCGGAATCCCGGCAGTCCGAGATCGAGTTGCACAAGAGGTGTTACGACGTCTCTTGAACCCGATCTTTGAGGCAAAGTTTCACGATCATTCCTATGGCTTCCGACCCGGACGAAGCTGCCATCAGGCGGTTGAGAAAGTCTTGGAAATCGGGCAGCAAGGGTACCGCCATGTGCTCGACGCTGACATCTCCGGCTTCTTCGACAACTTGTCTCATGCCGCCATTATGCGTGAGCTGTCCGACGTGATTGCCGATGGGAACATCCTGGGACTGGTGGAGAAGTTCCTCAAGGCGGGAGTGATGGAAGGCGGCAAGGTACGACCGACACACGTTGGGACACCTCAAGGTGGAGTCATATCTCCACTGTTGGCTAACATCGCTCTGAATATCCTCGATCGGCATCTCCATGAACGCGGCTTCCGCTTTGTACGGTACGCCGACGATTTCGTGGTGCTCTGTCGTAGTGAGGACACAGCCAAAGAGGCTCTGACACTGGTCGAGCATCTGTTAGCAGATCAACTCGGGCTCTCTCTGAGTCCGGAGAAGACGAAAGTGACGAGGTTCCACGAAGGGTTCACCTTTCTGGGCTTCGACATCAAGTCGCGGTTTGTGCGGATACGAGCCAAGTCGGTGGAGAACTTCAAGACCAAAGTCCGCCGGATTACCCAACGCAGCCACAACTTGGATGCTGAAATGATCGAGCAACTGAACCGCGTAATCCAGGGCACGGCGAACTATTTCGCGACGCCTTGGTCGCACTGCGGCGATGCATACCGCAGTCTGGACCGCTGGATACGCATGCGACTGCGGTGTATGAAATTCAAGCGAAAGTCGAAGGTGGATAACGTTCGTATCCGCTTGAAACACTTCAGGAATATGGGCCTGCTCTCACTCAGCGAACTACGGAAAACTTGTGTAGCAGGATAGTCTCGGTTCCCCTCGGGGGGCGATTTCCGCGGTACCGCCCGGTGCGGGAAACCCGCACGCCGGTAAATATGGGGAATCAACCCCATTGCGATAACGGGGAGGGAGTGGCGCGAGCCACTCCCTTACCCGCTAAACTACACAGTTTGAAAAACCGAAAATCCCTGCTGAACTGATCGGGTGCGTCGAGGTACGAGACGCACCAAGAAGTCACGAAGACCATGATGCGACCGCATGGCTCGCGATACCCGACATTGCAAGAACTTCCAAGCCAGGAGCCAACCGTGATCCTTCGGCGTATCTTTAAAGTGTTCCCACACCATGCCTTAATGTTTGTTCGAACCGCTATCGCTTCCGCGATGTTCGCGATCGTTTCATCCGCTTCGGCAGCCGAAGCGATTGAGCTAAATCCGGGCACGACGACATACGACCATCATCCGTCACTCTGTGCGACAGAAGGCGGTACGACTTGGATTGCGTGGCACAGCTACAATGCGGGCAGCGACGGAGTCACGGTACGGCGATTGGATTCAAGCGGCCAAGTCGGCCAACTCCATTCGATTGGGGGCGATGCAGACGCGCATGGGCCGCCCACGATAGTGGCTTGTTCTGAAGACCGAGCTTGGGTCGTGTGGTCGATGAAGAGAGGTCAGCGGTGGGAAATCGTTCTCCGACATTGGAAGAGCGGCGAGTGGTCGTTGCGTGTACCTGTGTCTGTCTCGAAGCGCGACGCAATTGATCCGGCGGCGATTCGGTTCGGCGACCGATTGCTGTTAGCATCCTGCGAGCGAATTGAAGGCTGCTTCACGGTTCGCGGCTATGGCGTGTACGACGGTTCTTGGCTCCCCTTCAGTATCTCAAACGGGATCGACAACGCCTATCGTCCGTTGCTCATTCAACATCATGACGAAGTGTGGGCATTCTGGGATCAATATCACAATCCAAATTACTCCGTCTGCGGACGTCGGCTGTTGCCGACGTTGGGAAACATCGAACAAGTCACGCCTCCCAGTAAATACTGCCTGACGCCGACTGCGTTGTCGCATCCAACGGGCTTGCACATCGCGTGGCTCCAAAAAAAGGACGTAGTCGGCGGTCCAGGTGTTGTCAGTCAATGGCATACTCTGCATGCAGCAGTTCGTCGCGACAACCGATGGCAAAGTATCAGAGATGCGAATGGGAGAACCACAGCAGCAGAGTTGACACAAGGCTTGATGGCCCAAATCACTCCCACGCCTATCGCAACGGGCGGCTACTTGGGATCACGGTTGCGACCGATGTTGCATGCCAGCGGTGATCAAGTCTGGTTGTTGTGGGAGCGCAAGTCAGACCATCTTGGGAGTACACCGAACGTTGCTGGCGATCTTGTTGGCAGACCGATCAATAATGGAACGTGGCAGTCTCCGCTGGTTCTCCATCGCGGATATGTTGACTATCACGTTGTTCCTACGGAAAGCAGCGAACAAGACTCGATAACCGTCGTCGCCTCGAAATTGCCTCGACTTGCGAAGCGCACGTACGAACAATTCGACGTAAAGCTTGCCGAGGCGCAACCGTTTGAACAAGACACATGGGCCGGATGGAATCCAGTAACGTTGCCAATCGACTCCGAACTGACGCCGCGCCGTGAAGTCACCATTGACGGCAAAACCTACAAACTATTCTGGGCCGACCTGCATTGTCACAACAATCTCTCTGCCGACGCGGAGGGCGAATCTGACGAGTTGAATCACTATGCGCGTGACCGTGCCGGACTCGACGTCGTCGTCTTCACCAACAACGACTTCTACAACGTACCGCTAACACAGTATGAGTATGAAATCGGCAATCTGTTCGCGAAAGCTCATTCGGTGGACGGCGAGTTTATTTCGTTGCCCGGTTTTGAGTGGACTTCGCGGATTCCAGGTGTTGCGACGGCCGCGCTGAACGATCCGGGTAATTGGTTGCCGCCTTATCGAAACCGTTCCTACGCAAATCATCGCAGCGTGATCTATCCACCAACGGGCGGACCGCTCGTCCATTTCACCGAAGTTGAAAATGACATCGCCAAGTTGAACAAAGCGGTTGCCGCAGCGGGCGGTGTAACACTTTCCCAGCATCCCACGTTCAAGCTCAGCGGCCACGCCGTCGAAGTGGGGCTTGAATTGACCTCTGGTTGGAGTAACTACATCGCGCAGAATCCAAAGCTGTTTCACGAGTCTCTTGATCAGGGCGTGAGAACAAACGGCGTTCGTCTCGGATTTGTCGCGAACGGAGATTCACATCGCCGAGCGCCGGGACTCAGTGGCGCGCTGACCGGAATCTATGCCGAGACTTTGACACCCGCCGCCATCTTCGACGCGCTGCGACAACGCCGCTGCTTCGCCACTTCCGGTTCACAAATATTCATCGATGCTCGCGCCGACGAGTCGTTCATGGGCGAAGAAGTGACCGCAAAGAACAGGCAGATCACTTTGAACTTGCACGCAATCGGGACTCGTGACATCACCTCGGCCGTGCTGATTCGTGATGGCGAAGAGATCCACCGAGTCGGTCTTCGAGGAACACAAGACGTACGCGTCGAGTACACTGACGAAGATCTGGCACCGGGCACTCATTGGTATTACTGGCGCGTGAGCCAAGACAAAACGGCCCCTGTTTTACCCGGAAACCTCATGGTGGCTCACGGGCACCTCGCTTGGTCTTCGCCGCATTGGGTCGTCGCTGAATGATGTGGAGCTGGTTTCAGCGAGCAACCTCATGGAGTTTTGCTGCCGAGCCGTTAGAATGATTGCCGCAATCTAGTGCTTCGTCAATGTTAAGAATTGGGGGTGCCACTGGCTCTGCCAGTGCTCTTTGGACTGCAAAAAGCCGGGACGGCACTGGCAATGCCAGTGGCACCCAACCCTAAGATTAAGCATTGGCGTGGCATTAGGCATCTCGCTCCCGTCTTGGAGTTTTCGTTGTGGCTGTTCCTGCGACTCGTGGCATTACGCTCGACGAGCTCGTCGCGTTGAACGACGAGATGATCGCGCTGGTACGGTCGGGCGTGCCCTTAGAAAGAGGGCTCCTGGCGTTGGGGACGGATCTGCCGGGACGACTGGGCACGTTAGCGACCTCGCTTGGACATCGATTGGAATCGGGCGAAAGCCTTGCTGATACGCTCGACGAATCGGGAACCGGCTTTCCTCGTGCGTATCGTGCCGTGGTTGCGGCAGGCATTCGATCGGGCAAGCTCTCATCGGCACTCGAAGGTATTTCGACGGCGGCTCGTCGCGCGTCGGAAGTACGACGAGTGATGATCGTGTCGCTGGTGTATCCGATTGTCGTGCTGATGGTAGCGAGTTTCATGTTTCTCTTCACCGCGCTGAAGACGGCTCCCGTCGTTACGCACGTCTACGAATGGCTGCATATCGAGCGGCCTCCTTGGTACGCATTGATCGATCAAGTGACACGACTTGGCCCCCAGATGATTATTGGCTTCTGGGTCTTTACGGTCATCGTCGGCGGCATTTGGTTGTACCGCTCCAGTCGGGCCAACGCGATTTCCGATCGTGGCCTCCGTGGATTACCAACCGTCGCCCGTGTTCTACACGTTGGGCGGATGGCGACATTCGCCGATGTGCTCGCGATGATGGTCGACCAACAGGTGGCCTTGGACGAAGCGGTGGTGCTCGCGGCCGAGGCGAGTGGCGACAGGATTCTGGTCAAGGCCAGCGGCACGATCGCCGAGCGGATTCGAACCGGCGAACGCATGACGTCCTTGCCCGCAGGATTTCCTCCGTTGCTTGGTTGGCTTTTGAACGCGAGCACGCAGCGTGAGCACTTGGCGAAGAGCCTTCGTCAGACGGCCGATTCGTATCGCCGTCGTGCATTGAACATGGGGAACTGGTTGACGATCTATTTGCCGATCATTCTGTCCGCGGGCGTAGGTGGAACGATTGCCATGCTCTATGTATTGATTGTGATGGCTCCGTTTTGCAACCTGCTTTATCAGCTGAGCCTCCCCTAGCATGATGCAGTTCCGCTATATCGCCGAAGATGCACAAGGCGTTCGCCAAGAGGGCGAGTTGGCCGCCGACAGCGCCGACGCCGCTCGACAGCAACTCGTCGATCGAGGCTTGCGCGTCGTGGAATTGCATCCGCTCGGCGGTGATCACCAACAGCCCGTACCGAAGCTCTCGCAAAAAGAATCCGAAGAGGTAGTGATTGCGATCGCCGAGTTGAGCAGTTCGGAGTTGCCGCTGGTCGAGGGACTGCGAGCTGCGGCCGACGAGTCGGTTAGTTCACGCGTGGCCCAAGCCCTTCGGCAGATCGCAGCGGATGTTGAACTGGGCTATGCGTTAGACAGTGTGATGAGCGAACGAGACAAGTTTTTACCGGCACACGTGCGGGGGCTAGTCGCTGCCGCGGCGCGCACCCATCGGATGGGCGTTGCCTTGGATGACTTGGTCGAGCACCACCGCGCGACTCGCGAAGTGTGGGGCAAGGTGGTTGGCGCGATCGCCTATCCGCTGATCGTGCTGGCGATGACATTGTTCGTTCTCGCGTTTCTGCCGATCTTCATTGTGCCTCAGTTCAAGCAGATGTTCTTGGAATTCGAGCTGGAACTGCCGACGATCACACAAGCGGTAATTGGCCTGAGTGATGCGATCCTGTGGTTTGGCGATGGACCCGGCCTCTGGATTGCGGGAACGATCGGTGTGGTCTTTCTCGTCTTAATAGCACTCGCGTCGTTAGGCGTGGGGACACCGATGACGCATCGGTTTACGACGACGATGCCGCTGATCGGTCCGATTTGGCAATGGAGCGGAACGGCTGCCTTTACGCGATTGCTGGCAACGATGCTGGAGTGCGACATTCCGCTCCCCGATGCACTTCTCATGACACGCGATGGTTTGTCCGACCCCGAAGTGCGCGAGGTCGCGGTTTTGTTCGCACGCGGTGTCGAGAATGGCAGATCGCTGTCGGATGTTATGTCCGACTTGAATCGATTGCCGGCCAGCATCACACCGTTTGTCCGTTGGGGCGAACGAACTGGCAAGTTACCAGAGGCCTTGCGCGCCGTCACCGACATGCTCCTGCTGCGAGTGCAAATGAGAACGATGCTGTTGCGTTCGATTGCCCCGCCCGTGGTTTTCATTCTTGTTGGCATACTGGTGGGCTTCATTATCATCTCGCTGTTCATGCCCTTAATCAGTCTCATTCAAGGGCTCAGCTGATACATCGATGGAAATATTCGGATCTATTCATCTGTTCGTGCTGATATGGATCGGAGTGGCCGTGTTGTGGTCGCTGCGACTCGCGTATCGCAAGCGCGGAGCAGCTGCAGATGATTCGATCCGATTGATCCTGACGATGGCCGGTTGGATCTTGATCTTGGCCGGGATTCTCGGCACGGCGATGCAGGCGTTCATTTTTGCCGGGCCGTTCTCTTGGGTCGTCATTCTGGCCATCGTGATGATGGCAGTCGGTCGATATCGAAGTACCGAAAACCGAACACTCTTGTGGTGCTTGGCCGCAGCGGCCGAACGCGGCATTCCGTTGGAGCAAGCGGCGCGTGCCTACGCGATGGAGCGAAGTGACGAACTCGGCATCCGCGCTGCCCGACTTGCGGAACTGTTGGAAGCCGGCACGCCACTGTCGCTGGCCTTGGCCGATACCCGAGTGCGGTTACCGCTGGATGCTCTCGTGGCTGTTCGCGTTGGAATCGAAACGGGCGACCTGGGGACGGCACTGGCCACCGTCGGTAAGCACGACGATGACGCCGACATGCTACTGCGATCGATTTTCGAAAAGGTGTTTTACTTGGGTGTGGTCGCGAATGTCCTGGTCGGAATTCTGACGTTCATTATGCTCAAGATCGTGCCGGTTTATGCCAAGATGTTCGAGGAGTTTGAACTCGACCTACCGAAGATGACGCAGCTACTCGTATTCATCTCTGACTACATCGTGAACTATTGGTTCTTGTTTTTTCCTTTCTCCATCTTTCTCCCGCTGTTTCTGTTCGTTGGGACACTGCATTACATCGGCTGGTTGCCGCGCAATCTTCCCCTCGTCAATTGGTTTGTGTTGCGATTGGATGGAGCTTTGGTGATGCGTTGCTTGGCGCTTTCGATCAAGCAGCAACGTCCGTTGACCGAGATGATCTGGTTGTTGGCCAAGCTGTATCCCAAGACCAGCGTCCGCAAACGCCTCCTGCGTGCCGGGCAAGCATTGAACAACGGCGAACATTGGTGCCAGGCCTTGCGTCAGGCGAAGTTAATTCGTTCGTCCGATGCCGCGATCCTGACTGCCGCCGAACGATCGGGTAACTTGGCGTGGGCCTTGGAAGAAATGGCCGATAGCAGCATCCGTCGCTTGGCCTATCGCTTGCGTCTGGCGCTGAACGTGTTGTTCCCGGCGGTGTTGTTCGTGTTTGGAATGTTTATAGGTTTCGTCGTGATTAGCTTGTTTATGCCGCTCCTTTCATTGATTCAAGGGTTATCGTGATGTGGATTGGGCGCAACTTGAGAATTACAAGGTACGACGGCCCTCCGAGCCCGTCGCCAGTTCACGACGCCCTCAGAGCGACGGCCTCGGAGGGCCGTCGTACAAAGTCCCAGGATGCTCAACGTCGCGGTTCGATGTTTGTCGAAACGGCGATCGGAATCGCATTGGCGATTATCGTGATGATCGCCGTCGCGCAGTTGGTTGCCGTGATCGCGAAACAGCGCCGCGCGGTCGACCAAACTCGAGTAGCGACTCAAGAGGTGTCTAACCTGATGGAACGCGTGATTGTCTTGCCGTGGGACGAGTTGACCACAGAAGCCATTGCGGAACGCGATCATTCGCCAGCTTCCGTAACAGGCTTGGAAGATCCACAGTTGTCGATCACGGTTGCGGAGTTAGATGACGCGTTGCCAACCAAGCAAATTGAGATCGCGTTATCTTGGCGAGACAATGCCAACCGTCGTGTCGAGCCCGTACGTCTCGTCGCTTGGAAACATCAAGCCACAACTCGCGAATAGTGTCATGAAACCGTATCGTACAACGCACAAGAACGAGCATCGCAAAGCGCATCGCGACGGCTTTACGCTCATCGAAATGTTGATCGTCATTACCATCTTTGTCTTCCTGTTGGCTTCGGCTGCGATGGCGATTGGCACGCTGTTTCGAGCTCAAGGCGATTTGCAAGACGAGTTGATTGAGGCCAATACCGCGTCGCGACTGGCCTCGCAATTGCGATCCGACGCGCATCTTGCCAACTCGGCGGAGCTCACGCGCGACGGCGACACGACGAGCTTGCGATTGCTGCTGCCGAATACGGAGATCAGCTACGTGGCGCACGCGCGGCGAATTATTCGCACAGTGAACCAAAGCGAAAATGAGACGCATCGTGAAGTGTTCTCGCTGTTGGAAGGGACGACGACGGAATGGGAGATCACTGGCGAGAATCCTGCCTTCATTACTCTGACAACATCGTTCGTCTCTCCCGCCTTGCGAGAGAGTATTGCGCGTCCGCGCGTACACCGAGTCGAAACGAGTATCGGATTGCATGCGGGAGGTGCGCGATGAAGCGGGAGACGCTCAAAAAGGGGTCGGGAGTCTTTTTCGGGCAACTCGGTCCTCATGGTAAGCAATTGTGGCCGAAAAAGACTCCCGACCCCGTCCACGCTCGCCGTGCAGGCGTTGTCCTCATTGCCGTTCTCGTCGCGTTGCTGATCGTGATGCTGATCAGCGCGACCATTGTACGGGGGCTGGTGGTACAGCATCGACTGGCGTCTGCCGAGCCAATACGTGCGCAAGCCTTTTGGCTCGCCGAGTCCGCCCTGCAACGAGCACAAAAGCAACTCGAATCGAACGTTGACTATGACGGAGAGATGTGGCAAGCCGAACTTGTCAGTGGTGGCGGCGAGTTTGGACAAGTCGTCATCCATGTCGAGCCCATCGAGAATGAACCCGGCAAACGAACCATTCTCGTCCAGGCTCGTTTCCCCAATGATCCAATCAACGGCGTGTTGGAAGAGCGATCACTTGTCGTCGCAACTGCTCGACCAGCGGATGAGTCATGAACCGACACACGCCGACGGGCTTTACCCTCACTGAGTTGTTAACCGTGATCGGGATCATTGGCATCCTGTGCTGGCTGCTGCTTCCGGCAGTGCAGGCGACTCGCGAAGCGGCGCGGCGTGCTCAATGTGCGAACAATCTTATCCAGATGGCCATTGCCGTGCAGAGCTATGAAGATGCGATCCGAGCCTATCCGCCGGGAACGATTGATGCGCAGGGACCGATAACCAACTTGCCTCAAGGATATCATCACAACTGGGCGGAGCAACTCTTGCCATACTTGGAGTTGGAGAACACCTACGATCGTATCGACCATTCCGTCAGTGTCTATCATCGGAATAACCAAGTGCTGCGGCAAAGAGCGGCGCCCCGTTTTTTAAAGTGTCCTTCATCGATAGCGACTGAGGTTTTATCCGAGTATGCGGCGGTCCACCACAACATCGAATCGGCGATCGATGTGGATAATCATGGAGTGTTCTTCTTAAATAGTCATGTCCGGCGACTCGACGTTTCTGACGGAATATCGAACACGCTGTTCCTCGGCGAGAAGCTGCCACTTGCCGGCGACTTGGGGTGGTTGTCAGGAACTCGTGCGACGATGCGTAACACGGGAACACGGATTAATGCATTGAATAAGTGGGGCAGAATGCGCGGTAGTTATGGATCGCGTGCTTACAACTATATCGATCGGGAATTCGTGGATAGCCAAGGATTCGTACTCGTCGACACCGCTCCACAAGGCGAAGCCTCGGATGATGAGGTCATAAATACCCAATCGCAAATCGCCGCCGGATTGCCCATCGTGAACGGCCTTCCTACAAATCCCACTGCCATCGGCGGGTTCGAGAGTCAGCATGTTAACGGCGTCAATTTCGCTTTTGGCGACGGAAGTCTTCGGTTTCTCCGCGATACGATTGATATGCAAGTCTACCAACGGCTCGGTCATCGCGCCGATGGCCAACTTTTGTCGGAGGATTTCTAATCACGCGGATTGCAGCTGAATATTCTGGAACACTAATCCCGGTAAAAACTCCTTTTCTTGCTGACGGCGAGTTGTCCGATCATTCCGCTGTCGGTCGCGTTCTCTTCTGGGACTGCAAACACACCGAGTGGCATCCACTCGACTTTGCCTTCGTCGCCGGTATCTTCTTGTCGAGTGCGCTATCAAAACAGATTGCGATGGCGTCGTGGGGCTACTGTGCCGCGAGTCGTACAATCGTGTCTTCATCGACGTCCATAATCTTGTTGATCGCGATCGGCTTTCCTTCTTTGTCGTCGATGAAATCAAGTTCCGGAAGACGCATAATCACCGGCTCGCCGTCGCGGATCTCAAACTTCGTCTTAATGCCGCTGCCGATAACTTGTTCGGGCGGAATGCCGTACACTTCTTCAGCGAAGACGCGCAGGAAATCGATTCCACCGCCCGAGACGATATACGTCTTGAAGCCGTTGGCGCGCAGATAATTGAGCAATTCCCGCATCGGCTGATAGGTGAGATCGTTGTAGGGGCGATCGAAGCGAGGGTGCTTAGCACCGCCCAAACAATAAGTGGGATAGGCTTCTAGCCTGTCATGACTGAATTGACAGGCTGGAAGCCAATCCCACAAGAGTTTTGCGACAGTAATTGTTTGGCCGATGCTTAGCCGTCTTCAGCCAAGTGCGTACCGTTGCTGCGAATTCGTCCGTTGACATCCTGGCGTGGGTTGTCATGACGAGCTTCAGGATTCCCTCCATCCCTGATTCGGCCAGGGCCCTTTGATCGACTTCGATCGTGGCCTTGAAGGGTTGTCGCTCTTTCCACTCGGGATGCTGCGAGGCCAGCTGCTTAACGCGATCGATCGCGAAGAGCAATTGGAATTACGCAGGCTGCTCCGACCATAGCGTGCCATCGTTATCAAAGACGGCGACGCGATCCGCGGGAGGAATGTACTTCGGGCAACCGTCGTGCGCCGCGCAATGCACAAAGTCAATAATGGCGTCCTTGACGGCCCCTTCGTCCCAAGAAGGAAGTGGATCCTGCTCATCCGCAGCAGACGTTACCACAGCCGTGAACGACAAGATCCATAGTGTGACGCCAAGCGAGCGTTGCCCAAGCACGATGAGTGTCCTCAGAGAATGCGAGACATGAAATTCGCCTCACGCCATCTTAAAGACAGTCGTCGAATGCACGCAACCGGAGGAACTAGAGATGCCGCCGACTATTCACTTTTCAGTGCGACGAAAGTCTCTTGCGATTCCGCCGCTTTCAATCGAGCAAGATTCACAGCGCGAACTTCTTCGCGTCGCGCAAGTTCGGCAGCGCGACGATCCTGAGCGGATCGTCGGCGGCGGGCAAGTTGATCTCGGCTTGCCTGTTCGCGGAGTGCGAGTTGTTGCATCCGCACTTGCTGAACTGCTAATTGCTGCTGCATGAACGCTTGTTGCATCGCCGCTTGCTGCATCCCAACAAGCGGATTCACTCCTGCTTGCGGGAAGCCGCCTGTTTGTGTCGACGTTGACGGTCGTTGCGATCCGCCTCCGCCACGTTGGCATTGGGCGAGCAGATTCGCTTGAGTGAATGAAACAAGAGCGATCGCTGTTAAGAAGGCCGTCGTCGTGCGCATGGTTGTTACTCCTTGGTTCAGTCGCTCGGATCCCCGAGCTGATTGCCGGCCGAGTCGTCTCAACCTGTTAGGACCAACTGCTCGCAGCAATGTCACACTTTGAAGTGACCGTCCTCTTCCTTTTTCCGATTTTGGCGACCGCGAGCAAAGAAAGTGGCGATCGCGACCAGCAACGGCATTGCTGCAGCTCGCACTGGTTCGGGTTGACCTGCGTCTGAGCGAACGGCTTGCTCAACAGGCGCGCTCACTTCCTCCGCGTCGGCAGTTGCCGCAGCTTCACTCGCGACTGATCGATCGACCGCTAAGGGAGAATCTCCTTGTTGCTCAACGAGCGTGGTCGCGACATCGATGGCTTGAAACACTCCAATCCCGGCGTCCATTGGGATATCGATCTCGCCGGAATCGGCTTCTTCGACAGCCGCGAGTTGCCGCATGCCTTCCACATTCGAATCAATGGCAGCATCGCTAATCTGAGCCTTCGTGAGGACGATCATGCCACCTTCGTCAAGCAGCCAAGCCTGCTCGTCGGCTTTGGGAGCGTTGTGTTCGTTTTGATGTTCAGCCAACGCTTCGAGGTCTGTTTTGTCGAGTAGTAAGTCCAATCGCGAATCAGAAAAATCGAACCAGAACGCATCGCGAGACGTTCTGTTCGAATCTCGTCGGGATAACCAAGCTTCGTCCGACTCGTCTGCCAAGGCAGTTTGTTCGTGTGAATCATCGTCAGAAGTCGCATCGATTTCGATGAAGCCGCCTTCACTAACGCTTGCCCAGAGCGATTCTTCAGATAGTCGCGCAGTGCGATCGTTGGTTTGGCTTGATTGCAAAGTCCTTGCGGGTTCTCCGTTCGTTGCCCAATCATTCGAACCCGATAGCCGATCGAGAACCGTGATGCCAAATGCGTCCGATTCGCTGTCGGTGTTCCCGTAACTGGCCAGATCGTTGGTCGATAGCGATACGAATGTCGAGAAGCCGACCTGAGAGCTTGCACGCACATCGCTGGCAGACTCGTTGTTAATTGGAGTCACTTCGAAGCGAATGCTGGGCGACTCACCTTCAAACTCGCTCGCGCCAACGCGACTCGAAATCGAGGAGGTGATTGATCCCGCAACCGGAAGCGTGATCGCTGCGCTGATCGGCTGATTGCTAGTCACGAAGAAATTCGATCGGGGAGGGGACGCGAGCGTCGTCGACGGACGACCAATGTCGCCTCGCAACGACGACGAGCCTGATGGTGGCAAAGTGATCAGTACGACTGTGAAGCTGGGGCTCAATACTTCCTGAAAGGGCTCTGATCCGAAGCTGTTACCAACTGGCTCGAAGGGCGAGTTTGTCGATTCGCCTTCCGGTCTTCCAAGATAAGTCGATGGTCTGTTCGCCCGGTCCTCGAGTCGCGGTTCGCGACGGTTGCCGGCAAAGAAATCGTCCGCCGGTCGAACGTCCGCTTGCCCACCATCCAGTCGCTTCTCGCGTTGATCCTGGTTGAAACCGAATACAGGTCGTGGCGAGGTTTCGTATCGATCTCCGCCATAATCATACCCCTCACTGACGCGGATATCCCGGTGTGAATCCGCCAACACAGACCGATGGGAGTCGAATTCGCCACGCTCGCGGGCGTGGAACTCCGGTCGCTCGTGAAGTCCGTCAAAGCCGAATCCTGCCGCGGAAAGCACCAGTCGTGGTTCAAGTGCTTCCACGATCAGGCTCACTGGCTGTGCCAAGGCATGTTTTCGGATACGGCGTCTTTTGCGAGATGTGATACTTCTCATGGCATCGTCGTTTCTGATAATCAATGTTTGACAAGGCGCAAGAATCTTTGGTCGTCTCTCAAAGCAGAGAAGGGCTCATCGTCGACAACGTCGGGCGACAAATGAAAGCCTGCATGAATGGCTTGCTGGAGGGTCTCGATCGTCAGTTCACTGGCTCGTGCCGCCGTCAACTCCTGTTTTCCAGGAGACGTTTGCAGATCGCGACATGAAATGGCTAACTCCTCCGCCACACTGAACAGTCGTTCGCCGTCCGTCGGCCAAAGTTCACGTCGCTGAATGGCTATTTGAGCGGCGCGATCGGGTTGTCCGAGCTGTCGCAACACGCGACCGAAGTTGAAGTAGTGCTTGCTGAGAAAGATGCGATAACGAGTTACGCCGGGAGCACGCAAGTAGGCAACACGTTGCTGCTCGACCGCGTTCCTATAGGCAATGGCCGCATCTTCCAAACGGCGTTGCTCTTCGAACGCAATCCCCAGATTGTTGTACACGCCACCGAAACTGCTTCGCAAAGCCATATCATCCGGATGCAGAGCAACGAGCGCTTCTTGAATTGCGATTGATCGCTGGAAAGCCTGCTCGGCGGCACTTGGGTCCTGCAGTCGACTCTTCATCAAACCATAGTTGTTAAAGCTAATGGCGAGGTCGTGGCGGTAGGGCTTGTGCGAAGGGTCTGCTTGTAACAGCTTTTGATGAAGTTGGATCGCCTGGTCATACGAGTTAGCGGCAGCGGAAAAATCCTCTCGCTGCGATTGGAGCGAACCGAGGTTGTTGTAGGTCGCGGCCAGATCGCTTGCGAAGGCGGTGTTCCTGGGCTGTGACGCCACGGCCAGTTTCTGGTGTGCGAGTGCGGATTCGTAGCACGTTTGAGCCTTGTCGGGGTTGGAGGCAAGGTAAATCGCACTGAGATTATTGAACGTCACCGCTAGATTGCGATGTCGCTCGGCGTCGTCAGGCGACTTGGCGACGAGTTCCTCTTGCAGGTGGATGGCTTCGTGGAACGAGCGGTCGGCGCCCTGGTTGTCTCCGGTCTCTGACAGCAGCAGGCCGAGGTTGGTGTGCGAAATCGCTAGGTCGCTCAAAGACTGATCACTCTGTGTGCGGCCTGCTAACGTGCCCTGCAGCGCGATTGCCGTTCGATATGTTTCACGCGCGTCATCCACTCGACCGGCGCGACCTAGTGTCATCGCAAGATTGTTGTGGCAGAGCGCGAGGTGACGTTGATGTTCCAAATTGCCGGGCTCCCTTGCAGCCAACTTCTCGAACAGGGACGACGCCTTTTCGTGGGCAGCGATTGCCTCCTCTGTCGATCCGATCTCGTTGGTCAAAGCTCCGATCTTGCTGTAGGTGAGTGCCAGCTCGGCTTGAAGTGTCGGATCGTCGGCGGCTTGCTCGACAAAACTCTGGTAGTAGGCCAGCGTGTCCCGCAGCATCTCGCGGCGTACCGAACCGGCACCTGGAACTGTGGCGAGGCGCTCCGCGAATTGTGCTCCGAATCGATCCACGGCCTGCTGGGCGTCGCGAAAGTTCTTTTCAGCACGCTCAAAGTTGCGATCCGTATTGAGCTTTTCGCGAGCGATCAACAGCGTGCTAACCGCGAATCCGACGCAAGCCAATAGCAAGACTCCTGCGACCGCCGCGACAACGCGCTTGTGGCGCATCGCCCATTTGGCAGCCCGTTCCGCGGCAGTCGGCGGCTTGGCAAACGTGGGTTGACCATCGAGGAATCGTCGCAAGTCGTCGGCGAGTTCTTGAGCCGTCGTGTAGCGTTCTTCTCGCGCCTTTGCCATTGCCTTGAGAATCACGTTCTCGAGATCTACCGGCAATTTTGGCTGCCGCTTGCGCAGCGATTGTGGATTCTGTTCGTCGATACTGCGGAGCAAAGCAGGCCCGTCGTCGCCACGCACGGCGGGCTCTAAAGCCAAGAGTTCGTAAAGCGTCACGCCGAGCGAGTAAACATCCGTCCGCTGATCGACCAGCGAACTTTTGCCAGCTGCCTGCTCGGGACTCATGTAACGCATCGTGCCAACGATGTCGCCCGTTTTCGAGAACGTCGCATCGCGTTGGCAGCGTGCCAGTCCAAAGTCCGTGACCCACAACTTGCCTTCGTGGTCGAGCAGCAAGTTCGATGGTTTGATGTCACGATGCACAATGCCATACTCGTGAGCCGCGTGCAATGCTTCGGCGGCTTGCATGCCGAGGCGAGCCACTGTGCGGAAGTAGTCGCGAGCATTGTCGCTCGAATCACTAAGGAGCGAGTTGCACGTAGGATCGGATTCCGACTTGTGAGCCGACGCCGCTAGCCGCGGGCCTTCGGACCAATCAGTTCGCAGATCGGGGCCCGCGGCTAGCGCCGCCGTCTCGCAAGCCACACCTCGTCGGCGTTTCGTCTTCCGCAAGCCAGCGATCGCCAGATCCAAGGCCTGCCCGTCAATGAACTGCATGGCATAGAAATGAACCCCGCGGTCCACGCCAATCGCGAACACGGGAACGATGTTCGGATGCAAGATCTGAGCCGCAGCTTGCGCCTCGCTCTTGAAACGCGCAATCTGCTTCGAGTCGAGCACCGCGGCGAATGGCAATACCTTCAACGCCACCGTTCGATCGAGTGAGATTTGCCGAGCCTCGTAGACAATTCCCATCCCGCCGCGGCCCAACTCTCGCCCGAGAACAAAATCGCCGAGCCTTCTTGTGTCGCCTTCCGCCTCGAACTCGTCGGCGCAATCATCCTTCTCGCCTCCGCCGAACCCAGCCGCAGCGCAATGCAATTCATTCAGGCTGGCGAGATAAGCTCGTAGCGGTTCGGCCAGATCAGGATGCTCTTCAATCAGAGAGTCGGGATGAATGGGAGCGCCTTCCTCAAGCGACGAGAGATAGCGATCGAGGATCTCCGTCAGCCGTTCCTTCTGCTCGACGCTGAGCAGACTGGCTGCCAGTGGTTCGCGACTCAGGTCGATAGACTGGGAAGATGGCATCGCTACTCAATGGGCTCGCAGATTTCCTTGAACTTCTCCATAGCCCGCAGCCACAGCATGCGGACCGATCCCGGCTTGCGTTCCATCCGTGCGGCAACTTCGTCGAACGACAGCCCCTGTAAGTTCCGCAGCACAATGACATCACGGTACTGCGGCTTCAATCGCGAGAGTTGATCGGCCAGTGCGACGCTTCTTTCTCGGTGTCGAGCGGCCGCACTGGGCGAAGGACCAGGATCGGCGAGGCAGTTCGCCATTCGAACGGCTGACCTTTCAAGAGCCGCATTGACTTGGTCGATGGACACTTCGCAACGGACGTCGCGTTTCTTGGCCGTCACGTGCGTGGCAATGGCGTGGTGCAAGCTATTGATAAGAATCTGCCGCAGCCAACCGAGAAATTCTCGCTCCGAATGACCGCGAAACTGCTCGAAATCGCGGTGAGCAGCCAGCATCGCCTCTTGGACAAGATCCGAGGGGCTGACGCGTGCTTGCATTCGAGCGTTCAACTGCGTCGATGCCAGGATCGTCAAATAGTTGCGATAGAGCTGCAACAGACGCCCCAACGGTTCGATTCCCTCGGAGCGAGCTTCATCGATAAGTTCCGTGATACCAACGTCTACCGTTGCGGGAATTGCACTACTGGACACGTTTTCACCTGTTCCCTGTTCTGCACCGAACGGTGCAAGCCGCGACTGCGACGACTGCTCATTCTACTTACATCTAACGAAAAGGCTCGTACTTTGTTGCAGCCATTCGACTGGCGGCGCTGAGATTTTGACCGAGTACAGCTAGATAGGGCCAATTGCGGTGCGAATCGTCACACGTCGAGCGGCGATCCGAGCACTTTTATCCCTCCCCGTTGCAATACAGGAACTCAATCGTCGTTTTGTGTGTGACGAGGGCTCGTTGATTTGGTCCTAGTAAACACGAGGCCGTTCGGCCTCATCCCTTTTGGCCAGTCAGGCCGATCGCTGAACCAGACAAGCGGAACATGAAGGAGAATCCCATGAGTCATTGCAAGCATTCGCGGCGTCGCTACGGAACCAAAAAACACCTCGCGGTCGAGCGACTCGAACTAAGGCAACTGCTCGCCGCGGACTTTCATCCTGGACACAACTTCTTTGACCCGGAGGACGTTAACGACGACGGCAATATAACGCCCATCGACGCGTTAATCGTTGTTAACGAAATGAATAATCCTGGAGTGGTGCCTGGTCCTGGACCTGGCACGGGACCTGTTGCGCACTTCACGGACGTGAATGACGATGGCCAACGCTCGCCGCTTGATGCACTGATGGTGATCAATCGGATTAATCGTGGTGGTGGGAGAGAACGTATTCCAACTCTCGACCCAGATGCCACGTCCGCAACTCCCGCTGAGGTGCGGTCAATTGATGGAACAGGTA
>JACKHN010000023.1 GCA_020638975.1 Planctomycetaceae bacterium | reverse complement strand
CTTCGGCTTGTGATGGACACAAGAAGTGTGCGCATAAGAGAACCGCAGCAGGTAAGACCGGCTGCGGTTCGATCGTAGTTGCTTCTCTGGTCGGGTCAGCCTTACTGTAGCGTTGCCATGCGAGCGTACGCATGATCCAGGCCGTGACGAAGTGTCCAAGACCGCTGCGTCGGGCAGTGCGTGGCCTCGGCCTTCGTAAGTACATGCTTCATGCTGGTCAGGACATGCTCTGGCATCTGGTCGCCGTACTCGACCATCTCACGCAGCGTGTTCATGTACAGGTCTGCACAGGCGGTGTGATGTCCAGCGTTAAAAGTCTTCGCTCCGTGGGCAACAGCCTGCTCGATCATCTCACGAGCTTCGACGGCACTCACCTTCTTCTTCTCCGGCGGAAGGATAACACTGTCAATGACGTGGATCACACCGTTCGATGCATCGAGATCCGTTGTGACCAAATTGGCATCATTGATCTTCGCCTGACCGCCGGAGACGGAGATGCTAATTTCTGATCCCTCGAGTGTTTCCGCCTTCTTCGCGGCGAGTGCATCCTCTGAGTAGACGCGACCTGAGACGACATGGTACTTCAGAATCGCGGCGAGCTTGCCCTTGTTCTCTGGCTTCAGCAAAGTTTCGACGGTACCAGCTGGGAGTTTCGCAAAAGCTTCATCCGTTGGAGCAAATACGGTAAAGGGGCCTTTGCCCGATAGTGCTTCGGCCAAACCAGCAGCTTTCGCAGCGGCGAGCAGTGTCTTGAAAGCACCGGCCTTGTCGGCTGTCGCGACAATGTTATCACTGGCTGGAAGGATCACGCTGTCGATGACATGGATGATGCCATTCGAGCACAGTATGTCGGTGGTGACGACAGTCGCCTTATCGACACTGACTTTGCCGTCTGCGACCGAGATATCTACTCGTTGCCCGTTGAGGGTCTTGGCTCCCTTCAAGTCGACGACTTGCTTAGCCGCTACTTGGCCAGCAACGACGTGATAGGTCAACACGGCCGTCAATTGATCTTTGTTCTCTGGCTTCAAAAGCGTTTCGACGGTTCCGGCGGGTAGTTTCGCGAAAGCTTCATCGGTTGGAGCGAAAACCGTAATTGGCCCTGGGCCTTTCAGCGCGTCGACTAGATCAGCCGCTCCGAGTGCGGCGGCGAGCGTTTTAAAGGAACCGGCTGCGACAGCCGTATCCACGATGTCTTTGTCCGCGGCCTTCACCATTGAGCTGGTTGCCAGGACGGCTACCGCGACGGAAGCTACGAAAAATTTGAATTGGCGTTTCATCATTGATTCCTTGAGTGACTGTGAGTGATTGACTCGTTAGTTGTTCAAACCGAAGAGGAACTGCCAGTGGCCACTGCGTTTCCTTACATGCCTGCACATTAGAGCCGCGAACCTGAGTGACAACTGCAGCGAAGAAAGATTCCGGCGAATGTGAATCTGAGTAGGCTGTCTATGAAAGATGAGGACGAAGCTGCCCAAGATTTCGACGAATGCCGCAAGGCTTGGTGCCCATACCTTGTACTGGACCACTGAGGAGATGTGGTCCTCGAACGTCCAGCTTCGTTGCGCCGGGATGCCAGTGCGATTACGCGCTATCCGGCAAAGAGCGGCGTGGAGAGATAACGCTCGCCGAGGCTGCACATAATCGTCACGATACGTTTGCCTCGGAACTCGGGCCGCGCTGCCACTTGGGCGGCAGCCCACATGTTCGCCCCGCTACTGATGCCAGCAACGATGCCTTCCTTTTCAGCCAGATGACGGCCCCACTGAAACGCATCCTCGTCGTCGACCGTAATCACTTCATCGACGATCGATGTATCCAGGTTCTTGGGGATGAACCCGGCGCCGATCCCTTGTATGCGGTGCTTCCCTGGTGCTCCGCCACTGATGACCGGCGAATGTTTCGGCTCGACGGCAATGGCCTTGAAGTTCGGATTCTTCTGTTTGATGTAGCGTGCTACGCCAGTGATCGTGCCACCGGTTCCGACGCCAGCCACAATAGCGTCGATGTCCTGCCCACTGTCTTCCCAGATTTCCGGCCCTGTCGTAGCTTCATGAATCGCTGGGTTCGCGGGATTCTCAAATTGCTGGGGCATCCAGGCGGATACATCCCGTTCGACAAGCTCTTGAGCTCTACGGATCGCTCCAGACATTCCTTCGGCCGCAGGAGTCAGTTCCAGGTTGGCTCCCATTGCGCGGAGCAAGGCTCGTCGCTCGGTCGACATCGACTCGGGCATGGCAAGCGTCAGGCGATACCCCTTCGCGGCACACACGAACGCTAAGGCGATCCCCGTATTGCCGCTCGTCGGTTCGATGATGTGAGTCTCGGGATTGACGGATCCGAAGCGTTCCGCTGCCTCGATCATTGCTACGCCAATGCGATCCTTCACGCTGTTGAGCGGTTGGAAGAATTCACATTTTGCGAACACGGTCGCGTGCTCTTTGGGCACGATTCGATTAATCCGGATCATCGGTGTGTCGCCGATGGCCGCGAGCGCGTGGTCGAATGTCTTTCCTCGAGGCATCGTATTCATCCTTCCAATTACAAGCTTCCACCGGAATGCTGAATGACAGACCATTTGTCAAGGTTTCGTTCCAGGGCGATTCGGTTGCATCGAATCATGTCGTCATAAGCTTCTGCATAACTGGCGACGTAGTGTTCAGATAGAACCTCGCCACTTGGTGGGACTTGGTCTAACCGAGTTGGCTCCCAGCCCTCCGGCTTACGGAGGATGAGGAATAGGTAATCAGCCTGAGATTGAACAATTCGGTTCTTGATCATCGTTAGGTTCAATTCGCTCGTGAGCACATCAGATTAGACACATTAGCTCTTTAGTCGGATCGCTGGATTCGACAACCGGGAAGTGCCGTCGTCTCGCGCCGAGCCTATCGAGATCAGGGGATCTTCGACCTTTTCGCGACCGCAATCCTACGAGGCGTGAGTGTGTGGTGTTGGGCTATCAATACTGACGGGTACGTCGCTATCAAACTTTTTGCCCGCTCGAACCACATTCCGCAGCATGCCGCCGAAGACAAATTGGTGCAGTGGGTAAAGCGCATACCAGTAGGCCAGCCCAAACAACCCGACCGGATCAAAGATCGCGGTCTGACGAACGCTGCTCCCGCGTTCATGCTCGGTGACTTCAAACTCAAGCCATGCTCGACCGGGCACTTTCATCTCAGCACGTAATCGCAGCAGGTGGCCCGGTTCGTAGCCTTCGACCCGCCAAAAGTCGAGTGCGTCACCCACACGGATATTGATCGGGTCACGGCGTCCACGACGCACGCCGACGCCACCAACCAGTAGGTCAAGGAAGCCGCGCACACGCCATAGCCAATTGCCGTAGTACCAACCCGTTTTGCCGCCGATACGTTGAATCGCCGCAAAGGCCGCAGCGGGTGATGCACTGCTTTCCGCAGTCCGTGAATCGACCAAGCGAGATCCGAAGCGAACGCCGCCCCAAGTTTTTTGTTGGCCCGAGGCCGACAGAGCGTCCGACCATTGCGTCTCGGCGACTTCGCGGTCCTCGTTGACCAAAGCCCGGGCAATCGCTTCCGAGAGAGAACGCGGTTGGACCGAGAAGGCTGTGCTCGCCAGATTGCTGGAGACAAGCGTTGGGTTTTTCAGGCTCTCGACCAGCTTTCGACCGACACGAGCGTACAATGGCGTCACGAACCCAAGCCACAAACTGGATAAGTAAGGCGTCAGCAGAGGAACCGGGATCATCAGTCGACGAAGGCCACGCTGCCTGGCATATTCCTGCATGATCTGGCCGTAGGAAACCTGATCCGGGCCACCGATTTCATAGATCCTGGAAATGCTCTCCGGCAACTCGATGGCTTCGCTCAAGTAGGCAAGAACGTCTTCGATCGCGATCGGTTGTGCGAGCACGCGCACCCACTTCGGACAGATCATTACGGGCAGCCGCTCGACAAGGGCTCGAATCATCTCGAAGGAAAGGCTGCCTGATCCGATGACAATCGATGCCCGCAACTCGATGACTTGGACACCGGAAGATCGCAAGACGTCGCCTGTCTCCTGCCGGCTGCGAAGGTGTTTGGACAGCTTCTTATCGCGATTCCCAAGTCCGCCGAGGTAGATGATCCTGCGAACGCCGGCTTGGTGAGCGGCATCGGTGAAGTTCTGTGCGGCTCGGCGATCTTCCGCCTCGAAGTCCGATTTCGAACCCATCGAGTGGACGAAGTAGAAAGCTGTATCTACGCCCTTCATCACCGCAGCGAGCGAGTCCATATCTAGCACATCGCCCTTAACGACTTCCGTCTTTTCGCCGACATGCCCGGCGAGCGCTTCCGGTCGTCGCGTCATGCAGCGAACTTGATATCCCTCCGACTCAAGCAACGGCAGCAACCGGCCACCGACGTAGCCCGTGGCTCCTGTCAGCAAAATTCTTTTCGTGCTATCGATCATGGTCGCTTTGGATGGTGCTGGGGATTCAGTTGCTGCGATCATGGGCATTCTGTCTCCTAACAAACTCCCCAACAACTGCCAGCAAGAATTGAGCCGCATGCGGAAGATGTTTTCATGTACTATTGGCGGGATTGGGTGGTTGGCTAGTCAGGGCATTTTGGTTTTTCAACTTGGGTATTCGTCGTGAATGGAAACCCGAAGCGTCAGCGAGGAATTTGCGGTATCTGCCTCGCTGACGCTTCGGGTTACCAAACGCGCAATGTGAAACACACAAAAGCCCTGGTTGGCTAGTGAGCGGACTTGTCAAATCAAGGGAGTCTTCTAGCGTTCTGGCTTAAGCTATCCTTCATTTCGAGTTACCTCATGCGCAATCTGATTCTTGTTCTAGGCGATCAACTCAACAGTGACTCGTCCGCGTTCGAGGGCTTTGACCAGAAACAGGACGCCGTCTGGATGGCGGAAGTGACGGGGGAAGCCAAGCATGTTTGGTCGCACAAAGCGCGAATCGCGCTCTTCCTATCGGCGATCCGCGCGACGTAATTCGTTCGGCTGAAGCTGCCTATCTCGCCGAGCATGCACCGCTCAATGCAGTCGAGGGCTTCATTCGCCAAGTGCTTGGGTGGCGTGAGTACGTTCGCGGCATTTACTGGCTCCATATGCCGGAGTACATCGAGCGCAACGCGCTCAACGCCACAGCGCCGCTGCCCGACTTCTATTGGAGCGGCGACACCGACATGAACTGCCTGCGGCAAGCGATCGGACAAACGCTCGACCATGGCTACGCTCATCATATACAGAGGTTGATGGTGACCGGACTGTTCTCACTGCTGCTGGGCGTCGATCCGAAAGCCGTTCACGAGTGGTATCTCGCCGTCTATGTCGACGCAGTCGAATGGGTCGAACTGCCCAACAGTCTCGGCATGTCGCAATTTGCCGATGGCGGAGTGATGGCATCAAAACCCTACGCGGCAACCGGCAAGTACATCCAACGCATGAGCAACTACTGCCAAGGATGTCGCTTTGACCCCGCCAAATCCACTGGCGAAGACGCCTGCCCCTTCACGACGCTCTACTGGGACTTTCTCGCGAGGCACGAGCGACAACTCGCCTCGAACCCGCGCATGTCGCTGCAAGTCAGGAACCTTGAGCGAAAGCCGGTCGCGGAGTTGACCACAATTCGCGACCAAGCAACCCAACTAAAGCAATCCCTCGACGGCACTGCCTCTTAATTGGTGACCTGGTACCCTTCGCGACTCCCTACAACCGCGCGACAGGGAATAGCTCCGGTGGGAGAAAGTTGGCGAACGACGAATCGAGCCATTCCGCTGAGCCAAAGAATGATAGCATCCAGGGCGAGTCCATTGAATGTCGAAACGCACGGCAACGAGGCGCAGTGCTATGGCACTTACGCTTGATCGCGGATCGTGTAGACTTTGACCGTCACCAATACCATGAATGAACGGATGGCCTTGCTGCGCCGGGCGGCAACGGATCACGCTTGGTGACGTACTACGTGGGTCAGCGATGAATTCCCAGGGCGAGAAACGGCCAGCCGCGCTGACGTTCATACTACTCACTCTGTTCATTGATATCCTGGGGATCGGTATCATCATTCCGGTGCTGCCCGAACTGATCAAACAGTTCGTCGGCGGCAACACGGCGATGGCGGGTTGGTACGTCGGGATCATCGGGGCTTCGTACTCACTGATGCAGTTTCTGTGCGCGCCAATTCTGGGCGCTTTGTCTGATCGATTTGGAAGGCGGCCCGTTATCCTGGCTGCGTTGTTCGGTTTGGGCGTTGATTTTCTAATTCAAGGGTTCGCGCCTAGCATTGCGTGGTTGTTTGTCGGACGACTGATTGCGGGGGTTCTGGGCGCCAGTTTCTCAACGGCCAACGCCTATATTGCCGATGTGTCGACTCCCGAGACGCGAGCTCGGAACTTCGGCTTGGTCGGCGTGATGTTTGGATTGGGATTCATCTGTGGTCCGGCCTTTGGCGGGCTGCTCGGCGGCATTCACTTGCGGCTGCCGTTTTTTGTGTCGGCAGGTTTGGCGCTGATCAACTGGATGTATGGGTATTTCATTCTGCCAGAGTCGCTGCCGCCCGAACAACGCAGCAGCTTCACGTGGTCTAAGGCGAATCCTTTTGGCACGCTGAAGCGGTTGCGCAGCTATCCGCTCGTAGCAGGTCTGGCGACCACGTTCGTTTGTATGTCGCTAGCGCAACGAGGTTTGGAAAACGTGTGGGTGTTGTACACCGGTTTTCGTTACCAATGGAATGAGCAGACTAACGGGCTGGTGCTGGGGTTGGTCGGCATTTCTGCGGCCCTGGTGCAAGGCATGTTAGTCCGACCGATCATCAAACGTCTCGGCGAACGGGGGACGGTCACGTTTGGATTGGCAGTTTCCGCGCTGGCGTTCCTAGGTTACGGACTGGCTCCGCAAGGTTGGATGGTGCCGTGCATTATCGTCTTTGGCAGTCTTGGTGGGGTCACCGGTCCTGCCATTCAGAGCATCGTCGCAGGCAGCGTTAACCCGTCTGAACAGGGCAAGATTCAAGGCGCGTTGACGTCATTGATGAGCCTGACCAATATCATGGCACCCCTGTTTTTCACGGCGGGTCTTTTCAGTTACTTCACGTCCGATCATGCGGTCTTCGAACTGCCCGGCGCGCCCTTCCTTGTCGGTTCTGTACTCCTCGTCGTTGCGTTAGTGCTTGCGAGGCGGGTTTTCAAGAGAATCCCTGCCGAGTCGATCGACTAAGTCGGCGGAATGGTGACACTGCGGGGAAACAAGCTCGTTATATCTTGAAGCGAGAACGTTCGAATTCAGAAATCTCGCAACGGAATTCGGCCTCGTCTCGAGCAAGAGATGACTCTGACACTAAGCGAAGTGTCGCGGTAGGCGGCAGCGGGCTACTTGTTTGGACCGAGCGTCGAAAATTTTAATCTGAATACTCGCGTACCGAGAAGATCAGCAGTCCCCCAAGGAACAGCCCGCCGCCAAGAAGGTAGAGGATCGCTTGCGCAGTCGGTCCGGGAAGAGCCACGAATAGTTCAGCACCGCCTGGACCAGAGGGGCTGACGCCGAAAGCGGAGCCAGCGTCGAAGATCAGACAGCGGGTGTAAAACGATACCGCAAGACGCTTGGCGATGCCCGGCATGTTGCCAATCAACGTCTCGATAAACAACGCGTAGGCCAAAGCGATCATCGTCGCGCGGCGAAACATCACGCTGAATAACATAAACAGCATCAGGTATGTCACCGTCGACCAGAGGATCGCGGGCCACAGCACGTGCAATGCTTCCATACCCGGTAGTCCGCCGAGCCAACACACCACCGACATCCCCGCCATCGTCCAAGCCAATGCCAGCAGCAACGACGCGCTGCATTTCGCGAGGAAAATCAATGGACGCGGCAACGGCGAGACAAGTAAATAGACGAGTGTCTGCTCTTCCCGGTCGGAAGCGATGCCCGCAGTTCCGTACGACAAGCAGAAGATCGGTAGCAGGAACGAGACGTAGACAGCCAAGAATATCTCTTCGATGAATTCTTCCGGGGATCGCTCGCGGCGCATCGACCATGCGACAACCGCAATCGAAGCCAACCCCAGCAGCAAGGCGCAGATCATCGTCTGGCGAGAACGAAACAATCGTCGCAGCGAAAGGCCGAACAGATGAAGGCAGGCTGACAATGGGCCCGTAATTCGTGACGTAATGGTTGTGCTCATGCGGGATGTGTCTGACGTTCAGCGCGGATGATTCGCAGATTCCATGAGGTAGTCGAATATGGCTTCGGTCGATGCGTCGATGACTTGTAGTCGCTCGACATCGACGCCCTCTCGCGTGACCACATCGGCGAGTGACGCGAAGAACTGTTTGGCACGGTGTACTTCTAACAGCAATTCGTCGTCGCCGTTTAACTCGACTCCTTGCACTGTATCGAGAGCGAGCAGACGCGTCGCGAGTTGTCGGGCACGAGATGTTGCAATGCGAATCTTCAAAGGATGATCGTCGAGCAGCGCTCGGATTTCCTCGAGTGATCCCGATGCGAGAATGCGGCCTCGGCAAATAAACAGGATGCGATTTGCCAAGGCGTCCATTTCGTCGAGGAGATGGCTTGAGATCAGAATCGTCTTGCCACGCGCCAGCAGCTCACGAAATAGGCGCGTCAACTCAACGCGACCGATCGGATCGACACCATTGAGCGGTTCGTCGAGCACAATCAAATCCGGATCATGCACAAGAGCCTGCGCCAACTTGATCCGCTGCCGCATACCCTTGGAATAGGAAGCCAGCGGTCGATCCGCACGATCGGTCATCCCGACTTGAGCGAGCACGTCCTCCGCCCGCTCGCGGGCGACTCGGTTGGAGAATCCATGCAGCTTCGCCATGGTTCGTACAAACGCACGGCCCGACATCTCCTCATAAAACGCATCGACATCCGGGCAATACCCGATGTGCCGCTTGGCAGATGCCGACCAAGCACGACGACCACGGATACGGACTTCTCCAATACTTGGTCGTAGCTGGCCGGTTAACAGCTTGATCAGCGTACTCTTGCCGGCACCGTTGTGACCGACCAACCCTGTAATACCGGGCTCGATACTGAGCGATACGTCGTTGAGCCCGATGACCGGACCGTACCATTTCGAGACACAGTCGAACTCACAGAGTGTCATTGCACCACCCTCACGGCTCGAACTCGCGGAACGATCGCAAGCATGGAGAGCAAGCACACCAGCAGTACGATCACGGCAGCAGGCAAGAGCAATTGCAACTCACGATCGGTGTCGATACCGCCAAAGCACCACGTCCCCAGCAGTCGCACATCTCGCCACAACATCAACAACTGCCAATTGCGATCGTCAAATGCGCGGCGAAGCAAGCCGGCCAATGCGGGAATCATCACAAAGATGCAAGCCCATGACATCACCAGTGGGACCGTCTTTTGCAGCCACGATGCCATTGCGAACAGCAGCAAGCTGAGTGTTATGGATAGGATCAAGCCATAGCCCAAAATACCTCGCAGGATGCCGAGGTTCTCGCGGAAATAGCTGGTTGAATCCATCAACAATCCGTACTGGACGTACAGGATCAGCGCCGGAACCGTGGTTGTTAGCGAGACCAGCAATCCAATCGAAAGCAGTTTGCCGACGACGTAGTGCCAACGACTGATCCTGCGGGACAGATAAAACGTAAGTCCTCCCTGCCGCATATCGTCTCCCACCAAGATCGCGCCGGCGAACCCCAACAGCAGCATCGTCACCGTACCCTGGGCGAACATGAAGTCGCGATAGGTTTCGCCAGTTCCCGTGACATTCGAGAGAACTCTATCGACGAATCTGGCTAGTCCCGGATTCTGGCTAGCGACTTGAGCTTTGAGATAGATGGTGGCGAATACAAAGAGAAAGTTAAGCAGCGCTAGGCCGAGCAGCAACCAGAACATCTTACGCCGCAGGACGAGCAACAGTCCGGTGCGCGCGATCGGCCAACAGGCCAGCCAACTGGGACGTAGCCTGCCGGACCAGTCGCGATATAGCACCGCTTCGAGACTCACTAAACCGCACTCCTCGGCGCCACGCGCTCGCTTGCTTCGGATGAATTGATAGTGCGGTGATAGACCGCTTCGAGATCTTCTTCTTCCGGCACCAGGCCGGTGAGCAAGACCGAATGCTCGCAAGCATCGGCGAAAAAGAGACGCGTCTTCCAACCATCGGGCACGATGGCGCGGGCTTGATCGCGGCGGTTGTCAACTTGAACGTCCACACCGCGCTGCCGCAACGCGGCCAGAAAGTTGGTTGCATCGCCTTCCCAATGCAGTTGATAACACTGCTGTCGCTGGGCACGCAGTTCGTCCAGTCGCCCTTTGCCCACGACTTGCCCCTGGTTGAGGATGATCGCAGACGTGCAGACTCGCTCGATGTCGCCGAGCAAATGGCTCGACAACACCAGCGACTTGCCGGGGCGTGTTGCAAGTGTGTCGAGGAGAGCAAGCATGGCGGCGCGGCCTTCGGGATCAAGTCCTGCTGTCGGTTCATCCAGTAACAACAGGTCAGGATCATGAACGAGTGTCGCCGCCAGTCTCAGTCGCTGAGACATGCCCACCGAGTATTGTTCCAAACGGCGATAGCGCGCATCTTCCATGCCCAAGTACGAAAGTGTTTCGTGCGCGCGGCGCATTGCCTGTCGCCTCGGCATCCCGCACAACTCGCCAGCCAACGCAACGTACTCGATTCCGTTCAGACCGGGCAAAATCGAGTCACGCTCCGGCATGAAGCCAACTCGACCTCGCAGGCGAATGCCCGCCGTTCGCACGTCATGACCCAACACCGTCGCCGTACCTTGCGTCGGCCGAATCAACCCCAACAGAATCTGCATCATCGTCGACTTACCTGCCCCGTTCTGTCCGATCAAGCCGATCGCTCCCGGTTCAATCTCAAGATTGACATCACGCAGCGCGCACACGTTGCCGTAGAAGTGGGTAACTTGGCGAAGTTGAAGCAGTGATGTCATATCTGAACGAGTGCGTTACTTGGTACTTATGCAATGTCATTCCCGAATCGCTTCTCGTCAACCGTGCGCCACGTGGAATCAGCCATTGGCTAATCCGGATTGGCGTCGGCAACCTGGGCCTATTCCTCTAGCATGCGGCAATATCAGCTCCGCTGACTTGCGACATCACTCTGCGGCTACGCAACATGGCATATCAGGATGCGACCGGTGCGAAGAAATGCAAGAGTGCCTAGACCTTTGTGATTCACGCGGCCATGGATCGTGCCGGCGGCAAAGAGGCAATGGACACGTCTATGCAACCTCAGGCCTTCGCAAAGGCAGCCAGCTGCCAATCATTAGCTCGGGCGCAGCGGATTCGCCGCTGCATTAATTGGAATTTCAACACACCGCTTCCGGAACGTTGATGGTTCGAATGTTGCTTCGTCGCTGTTGCAGATGATCATGGATAGCGAGCAGTAGGCGGGATGCGGGGCCATGGCGGGTCCTTCGTAGAGAGAAACGAGAACGCCGCGATGTCGTCGCGGCGTTCCCGATAGCGAAGTTAGCGATGGGCCCCTCGATCTTCACCGGTGTGCAGCTCACACGGTCTCCTTCTTGAAACGCAGCGTCCCGCGCTGTCGGCTAGTAATTAAGGGCTAATGGGTTGAGAGATTCTTAGGTAGGCAAAGAAGTCTCGCAGTTGCTCGTCGCTCATTCCCTCCAACAAACCGTCTGGCATAAGGCTACGACCTACCGGGGCGATCGAGTCGACGTCCTTGCGTTCCACTCGAATGTCCTCGCCGGCTTTGACGCGTAAGGTGACAATCTGCGTATCCTGGTCGGTCACGAATCCCGTGAGAATACGACCATCCATCGTCATCAAGGCCATGTACTCAAATCCTTCGCGAATTTCCGCACTGGGTTGGATCACGCTAGTCAACAGCGTTTCGAGATTGCCGCGCTGATAGGGCGTTAGATCGGGACCGACGTTACCTCCCTTGTGAAACAATTTGTGGCATGCAGCGCATTGTTTCATGAAGATCGCCTCGCCGGCATAAGGATTCCCCGTTCCCTCGGCCAACACATCGCGGAGTTGCTGGATCCGCTGTTTGAAATCAGCAACATTGGCACTACTTCCCTCGCCGAACTGTTGCGTGGCCAGGGCGGCAATGGCCGCATCGGGATGCCTTCTGAGTTGCTCGACGACATCGCTCGGAATGACGCTTGGCGCGATGGCACCGCTGGAAATCGCGTCAGCCAGTTGGCGCGTCCATTCAATTCGGCTGAGCATCAAGTCGAAGAAAGCGGGACGGACTTCATCTGAAAAGTTCGCAAATGCGTCCAGCAACCGCTTGCCAATCGCAGGCCCGTCGAAGGCAGAGACCGCAGTCAAGGCGGCTCGTTGAAGTTCGGCATCCGTGGCCGTGACGGAAACATCCAGCAGCGGTTGGAGACTTTCGTCAGCCTTGACTTCGCCCAACATTCGCGCAATCGCAGTTCGTTCGCTGGCCGAGGCGTCACTTTTCTTGAGCAACGCGATTGCTTCACTCGCAGCGGCAGCATCACCCAGCCGGACACGCAACTCCAATGACGAGCGACCGCTGTCAACTAGCGCTCGAGCCAGATTTTCCGGCAGCCCGACCATCCGCCGCCCGGCATAAGCTTGCTCAAAGCCTTTTAGCAACTCATCGACTTGCTCTTGTTCGCTGGCGAGTTCCAGTAATCTCGCACATTGTTGCAAGTCGTGATTCTTTCCCTTGAGCGCCAAGCCTCGCATCATCCTGGCAAGAATGTGCTTGACGACCATCGGCTCGCTGCGAAACCCCGAGTCTTCAAACAACGCCATGACGGCGTCACGATCGAGATCGAGATTGATTTCGAGCACCCACCAACACAACAGCGGTACGTACAGATCATCGATGTCTTCGTGATGCTTTAGTACGGCAGTTACTAACGCAAGTGCTTGATCCACGGGCAGTCGCCGCGCCGACCCCGCGATTTGAGAACGCACCTCGGCGTTGTCTTCGCGAAGTGTCAGCGCGAGGATGGCTTGAAACAAATCGTCGGGAACTCGTGTCGGCCCGTCCTTGAGTTCGCCTAGGCTATCGGCGAGTCCGATCGTGGTACGTTTGTGAGCAAAGCCCACATCGTCACAGATCAGGCGGACTGCCCAGTATCGGACCATTGGATACTCGTGCTGCATTGCAACCAGCGCTGTCTCGCGATCCAGCCCGAAACCCTGATACAAGGCCCACAGCGAGGCCAGCGATTCCAGGTCTTTGCCGCTGCCAACGAGCCGCTGCAGCTTGGCCACTGAACTGGGATCCTTACGCTCGCCCAACAACCGAACGGCCGTGTGCCGGTGCCAGCGGTTGGGGTGGCTTAGCAGAGCAATCAACTGATCTGTCGTCTTGTCGTGCAGGTTGAGATCCTGCTCCAGTGGTTCTTGTTTACCGCGCAAGCGAAAGATGCGTCCGGTCGTGGGATCGATCTGACTTTGATAGTGCTGGCCGTGTGCGATGTAGTGTTCGTAGAAATCGGCAACCAGGACCGATCCATCGGGAGCGTTGCCGATGTACACGGGTCGAAAGGAGAAGTCGTCCGAGGTGAGCACCTTGTTCAAATCGCTGGTATTAAACGTTGCGCCTTGTGGAATGCGTCTACTGGCGATCACAAAATTATGCAGCGGCTCGACGCTGAAAAACGAATTCTGGTATTTCTGCGGCACGGCGGTCGATTCCACAAGCGTGGCGAAATGTGTGAAGCGTGGAATATCCTGTTCGCTCCCCATGTGCGGCAACTCGCCAAAGGCAAAGGGATTTCGCACAGGTCCGAACTTGTTTGGCGATGTGCCCTGCATCAAGTGCAGGCTACCTTGCATATAGTGCCAACCGCGAGTCTGCCCACCGTTGTTGCCGGTGAACAGACGACCGCCGGAATCAAGCTCCAAACCAAAATTGTTGCCACCGCCTTCGGAGAAGATTTCGAAGCGATGCGTCTCGGGGTGATAACGCCACACCATACAGCCCTGGAAGTAGACACCTGGAGATTTCGGCGGGTCGATTCCGGGACGCGTCACGTGGCAACTTGTCGTGCTGCCTTGCGCGCCATACAGCCAACCGTCCATCCCCCACACCAGACCGTTGGCAACCGAATGTGTGTCTTCCATGCCGAAGCCTTGCAGGTGGACAACGGGCGGTCCGTCGGGGACGTCATCAAAATCCTGGTCGGGATAGAACAGCAGGTAAGGCGTATGCATCACCCACACGCCGCCGCGACCGCGAATCGCGGCATTGGCCATGTTCAGTCCGTCTTGAAAGACTTTATGTTTGTCGTACTTGCCGTCGCCGTCGGTGTCCTCGTGAATCGAAATGATATCGCGTCCACGATCGTGATTGGGCGGTGGCAGCGGCACGCGGTCGTAATGTGAGCGGTAATAATGGTCGCGGCTGATCATCTTCAGGCCGGCTGGATACGGATACTGCCGGTACTGCGCCACCCACAAGCGGCCACGCGAGTCGAAGCTGAAATGCGTCGGCTGGGCGACCAACGGTTCGGCCAGCATCAGCTCGACGATCAGATCATCCGCTGCCTTCATCTTGGCGAACGATTCTTCCGGCGGCAGTTTCTCGCCATGAACGAGCTTGTCCGCCTCACCGAGTACGCGGTTTGATTCGTGAAATTCGTCAAACGCGGACGTCGCCGGCTTGTCTTTCAACGCACTGCCCAGCAGCGATGCATCATCCCCGCGGCGAAACTCCCAGTTCCCCTCGAACACGCACTCCCAAAAGTAATTCATTACGAACGGCGCCTCGGTGAGAAAGCCGCTCGCACCACTTGGGTTGTAGACTTTGACCGCCACTTCGTTCCATTGGTCAGGCACGAGCGTGCCGGAGGGGATCTTGTGCCGATGATTTCCCTCGCGACCGTCTTGGAACTTGGGTGGAAACTGGCCGCCGCTGCCGATCTTCTTGCCGTTGATATAAACCTCGTGCGCACCGGCAAGTCCACGAATATTCAAGATGACCGACTCGCCGAACAAGTCTCGCTCGTGTTTGCTAAAGAACGTGGCGTGCGGCTTGAACCAGGTTCGATACCAAGCGTTGCCCGAGTAACTTTGTTCGCTCGGAACGGCAACCGTTTCCCATTCGGCACAACTTGCCTCAGTGCCGTAGGCGAGAAAAATGCAAGCAAGGGAAGCGGTGAAGAATGCGATTGTGTATCTGGTCATGAGAGACAGTTCCCTAAAGAGCGACATTGCTTGAAAACATACCGTTGGGGATTGAATGAACAGGAGTTAACAGAGGAAACTGAGGAACGAACTCTCCGTGTCCTCTGTTTGCAAAGGATCCCACGATGCATCCACTGTTTGCACAAGCTGCTGGAATAACTCACGATGTAATTGGAGCGGCGATTGAAGTGCATAAGGAAAGGGGCCAGGATTGCTGGAATCGATTTACGAGTGGTGCCTGACGATGGAACTTCAATTACGAGATCATATGGTTCAAAATCAAGAAAGCGTGATCATTCGGTACAAGCAGTTCCAACGTGAAGAGCCACTACGCTTCGACCTGCTAATCGATAGATGTTTGTTTGTGGAAGTCAAAGCAGTCGAAACGGTGCATCCGATCCATAAGGCACAATTGCTCAGCTACATGAAACTTCTTGATATCCCTCTGGGGTTGATCATCAACTTCCACGAGCTCAAACTCACCGACGGAGTATCGAGGTTGATCCTTCCTGGAGCCAATTCGGAGTAAAAAGAAACGTTATCCATTCTCCGTTTCCTCTGTAGCCTCCTGTTCAAAATTCCCGGCGTTATTGCTTGAGTGTGGCCTGCTTCATGACACTGTCCAACGTGACGGGACTGCCGCCGCGGCGTTTGCTTTCGTCAGCCGCTTCCATGAACGCGAAGATCTCCAACGTCTCTTCCGCCGTCACGGGAGGTTTTCCGGTTTTGAAGAAGCGGACGATCTCCACAATCAGCGGCTCATAGCCGTCGAACCCTCCACCCGGCACGATCCCCTTGGTGCCAAACACCGTCGAGCCATAGCCACGTTGGCCGTTACGGATACCTCGAAACGTGCCGATCCGACCGTCTTGCCAAACCCCCACAGCCATGTCGGTGCCCTCGGTCTGCACACGCGTGACCGACACACAGCCACTGCCCATGATCGTAAACAGCGGCTCGACCCCGTGGATGCCGTACCAGAAGAAGTCAGGATGATGCGGCTCCAAAGCACAGGGAGCATACTGATCGCACCCGACCAACTCGCCCAACCGTGGATCCTGTCGGATATTCAAAGTTTGTTTCGCGAAACGTAACGACGAACTGGAAAAGCAAGGCACCTTGTGTTCGTCGGCCAGTCGAAAAATTTCGATCGCATCGGCGAGTGAGCCGGCGATCGGTTTGTCGACGAACACGGGCTTACCTGCTGCAAAGACAGGCCGCACCTCGTCCAAGTGCTTTCGCCCGTCAATACTCAAGATCATGACCACGTCGACCTTCTTCAACAGCTCGTCGATCGAGTCGACAATCTCCACGCCCAATGCGGCCACCGGTTCAACCTGAGCCTTGAGCAACTCCATGCTCTGCGGGATATCAGAGCTGCCGCCGGGAAAGCCGGCTACCACGGTCATGTCGGCCAGTTCGCCCGTCGCCTGCGGATCATTGAGGATTTTCGTCCAAGCCAACGCGTGTGCATCCATGCCGATGATGCCAGCTTTTAATGGCAACGACGGCTGGTCCGCCCAACCATTCGCGACAAATATCGAGAGGAAACATCCTGTTAGCAGAACGAAGTGCCTTGATAGGGCGCGCATGGAGCGAGCGAAGGACGAGGCGACAATCGTAATTGTAGATCTGTTCATGAGAGATAGTTCCCTATGGAGCGGCATTGGTTGATAACATGTCGTTGGGGATTGAATGAACAGGAGATAGCAGAGAGAACGGAGGAACGAACTCTCCGTTTCCTCGGTGTCCTCCCGTTCAAAACCAAGAACGTTCAAACTCCCGGTGTCATTGTGTCTATTGATACACAGCCGCCTGCGGATCGCCGCCTGATTTAAGGTACGCGATCAGATCTAATATCTCCTCTGCGGTCAGCACATTCGCCAAACCTGACGGCATTGGCGAGAGGTTTGCTGGCAAAGTCTGTTCGATTTGTTCGCGAAGCACTTCGACGGTCTCGGTTCGTAGCGGGTCGATTTGCAGCGTGATCGATTTAGCTCCTACGCCAACCGGTGTGCCAGTGACAACTGTTCCGTTCTCCAGCAGGTAGCTATTGAGCCGGTACTTTTCGTCAATCACCTTGGACGGCAGCAGGATCGATTCGAGCAGTGCGCGTTCGTCGAATCGGCGACCGACGTGCGTCAGGTCCGGCCCCGTGAAAGCACCTTGTTCGCCGAGGCGATGACACTTGACGCACGAAGCTTTGGCCAGTGCGGCCCGGCCTTGCTGCCACGACCGGTTGTGAAGCGCCTGTGGCAATTCGGCTTCCAACTCTTCCCAACTCCACTGTTTCACAAACGGCGCTGGGTTTATTTCTTGGATGACTTCCTTGGCAGCCGCCAACTGTTCGAGGCGGGGTTTCAACGATTCCTTCTCGGCGTCCGTTAATGTCGAGACGGCATCTTCGCGAATATGCAGCAGTGCATCGGCCAGTAACTTGCCGCCCTGGTAGTCGCGCGCGGCGAGCAGGGCGGCAAAAAAAGTCTCGCGAGTCTCGGTCGTCCAGCCTTCAGGGACGCGAGCCAACAATTGCGAGTAGAAGATCGCGTCTTCCTGACTGATGGCGTGGCGAATCAGATCGACCGTGCGCGGGATCACATCTGGTGCCTGCAAGTAGATCAGCAATCGGCACAGCTCGCGATTGGCGTAACTGCTCGGATGCGGATAGAGTTGGTCGAGTCTCGCCAACACACGCGCACGATCCGTGGGTGAAGGGGCGCCTTGGCGGATGAAACTCAATTCCCAGACGCGCAATGCGTCCAGCAACTGCTCGCGTTCCAGTTGCTGTAGCGGCAGGCGATCTAGCGCCGCCAACAACTCCGTTTGATCCTCGGCGCGTCCCAGTCGGGCCAGCGCCAGTAGGGCTGCGATCATCGCGGTCGGGCGAGTTTCGCTCAATGCTCGATCGCGCCACAGCACCGGATCCTGACGTTCGACCGCCAGCCGCGCAGCAAATCGCAGCCAGCGATCATCGCTGTTCAAGTGCGGCCAAGCCACTTCGATCGCGTTGGCATCGCGGCGACGGTGGAACTCTTCCAATCGGTGTCGCAACTGACGCGCTGCTTTCGCCTCCTGGGCTTGCCCGACTTCTTCTTCATTCAGTGCAGTGGCGGCGACTTCGGGGCCATCGTATGTCACGCGATACAAACCGGACTGCGAGCCACGTCCGCCGGTGATGAAGTACATCGCCCCATCCGGCCCGAACGTCAGGTCGCAAACATTCAGCGCCCCACCTTCGAGAAACACTTTGTAATCGCAGTCATAGCTGGCACCGTGTGGCGACATCTCGACATAGAGAATGCGACCGTTCTGCCAGTCTCCCATGAACAGCGACTCGCGATAAGGCAACGGAAAGTGCGACCGCGTGCCAAACTCCAACCCCGTCGGCGAACCCAATCCCGTATCGAGCGTTGAAGGTAAGCTGTCTGCAAAGTAAACCGGCCATTTCCCCGTCCCCCAGCGCCAGCCGTACTCTCCGCCAGAAACGACGTGATTGAGTCGCGTTGGCCGATACCAGGGCAGGCCGACGTCCCATTCCATATCGGCATCGTAAGTGAACATCTCGCCATCGTCGTTGAAGGCCACGTCGACCTGATTGCGGAAACCACCGGCGATGACCTCCCAGTGTTTGCCTTCCGGATCAGTTCGCAGAATGTGCCCGACACGCACTTCCTCGACCGCATCGCGTGGCTCGGGCAACAGATGGTCGTCCTGCGGATTGCGATACGGCGAATCAGCCGCCACACCTTCTGGGAACGCCACGTCGTTGCCGTTCACGATGTACAGCATGTTGTCCGGCCCCAGCACAAGCTGATTGGTGCCGTGACCGTAACGGCTCTGGTAATCCATGAACTTGAGTTGCTGAACGTCGTCGAAGCGATCGTCACCGTTGGTGTCGCGGAGGCGGTAAAAGCCTTTGGAATTCGTCGCGCAGACGTAGAGGCTGTTGTGCGCGTAAAGCACTCCACGACAATGTTGAAGCGTATTCTCCAGCACCTCAAACCGCTCGACGCCGCTCCGATCCGCGCTCAACGACAGCCGCACGACACCACGCTTGTCGCGACCGAGAATCACTCGACCGCGATCATCGAACGTCATACTGATCCACGACCCTTCGCCCCGTCCCGCCGATCGCAACAATTGGGCGTGAAAGCCCGCGGGCAAGGTGATCGATTCCACGGGAGTCGCTTGCCCGCCGCCAGGTAGATCATCATCGACCTCAGCCTGCAAGGTGTGGCAACAGAGGCTCAGCGTGAGCAGAAGCAAACGCGATATTCGACCATGGAACGTGGGATAGGCATCTTGCCTGTCCAGCACTCTTGGACAGCAGCTCTTGATAGGCAGGATGCCTATCTCACGGTTTGCAGAGACAACGCCTCGTGTCTTCAAAACGATTCTCCTTGCCGAAAAGCTGTTCCGCGGACCAGCTCAAAAGGTAATGACGGCTCCCGATTGCGCCGATTCGGTCGCGGCTGCCATCCACGCTACCGCGGCCCGTGACTCTTCTGGCGTGATTCGCTGTGGAGTTTGACCCGCACGTACACAGTTGGCGAAGTAACGCAGCTCTTCCTGCAGCACGCCGGCATACCTTCCGAACGGTCGTGGCCAGTACATCGTGTCGGGCATCTTGACGCCTGCGGCATCGTGAATAGCCAAGCCGGCCTCGCCACAGTTGATATACAAAGCCCCTTCCGTGCCGATGACTTCCAGCCGGGCATCGATGGCGTAGGGAGTGCTCTCAGGCAAGTGCCATACGGACTCGACCACTGCCACGGCACCATCGTCGAGCCGGGCGATCGACCAACCCGCGTCAGGGTATTTGTTTTGGCCGGGATGAATCTCCTGGGCATACACGCTCGACACCTTGGCCTGGCTGAACCAAAGCATCAAGTCAGCGTCGTGAATGCCGTCACCCATCAAGGCCGAGATGTCGTCGAGCACCAGACGACCGATGGCTTTGGAGAGATTTCGTCGGGCGTGCATGGAAATAATCTTGCCGATTCGCCCCTGTTCGATCGCTTCCTTGGCCAGTGCCACGCGCGGATCGAAACGGCAGATGTGTCCCACCATGAACAAGCCACTGGCTTCGGCGGCGGCGTGGATGATCTGGTCACAGTCGGCGGCGGACGGTGCCATGGGCTTTTCCAACAACACGTGCTTGCCGCTCCGCAGGGCCTCGATCGCGATCTCGCGATGGTCGTAAACGTGCGTCGTGATGCTGACCACATCGACATCGGGATCGGCCAGCAGTTCGTGATAGTCGGTATAGCGCCGCTCGATGCCGAGCCGATCCGCGACTTCGCCAAGTCGATTGGGCCGCCGAGTACACAGGGCTGTGAGTTCGATGTCGGGCATCTCGGCCAAGTTGTCGGCATGCACTTCGCCGAACCAGCCCAGACCAATGACTCCCCAGCGGACGCGTTTCGATTCATTCATGAGATGACCTTTGCCAATTCATTGCATCAACTTCGTTGTTTCATCGCGTGGCCAATGGGGCGCGCGGGATGCAGGCGTCAAACGGCGCGCGGCCTGTTGGCTACGCAGCTAAACAAACTGTCATTGAGGCGGGAAGTCATTTCTGACTAAAAACTCTAGGCGTGAATGATTGATTCTGTCTGCTGGTCGAACCGACGTCAATCATAGCGACCGAGGCGTCGTGATACCGTTGGAAGAATCCGTAGGATGGACGCCTCGTCCGTCCGATGTTTCAAACGGATCCTTGGTCGGACGAGGCGTCCGACCTACAAACGGTATCACTGCAGGTCGTCGAGCCGACAATCGAGTCGCGTTGACCTGATGGACAACGGGGCAAAAGGAGAGTAACACATACTGTGCTTATAGAAACCGAGGAACACCATGGCAAAAACGTTTCATCACATCGGCCTTCCCACCAACGATCCTCAACCAAACGAAACCTACGTCGCGGACACTAAAGTCTGGGTGACCGATCCGGCGGATCATCCTTACCGTGTCGAGTTTCTTCGCTTCGAAGACGACTCGCCCGTGACGGGGCCGCTGCGCGAGATGCCTCATGTGGCCTATCGAGTGGACGACATGAGCGCCGCGATCGAAGGCAAGGAGATGATCTTGGAACCTTTTACGCCGATGCCCGGACTGAGCGTCGCCTTCGTGATGGAAGACGGTGCCGTCATCGAGTTCATGAAGTTCGAAGGTGGAGCCACGGAGTTCGCACACCTGAAGTAAGCGATGTCCCACGTTCAGCGCAGCAAGCGAATCATGCCGAAGGATGTCGGCACGTGGAAATCTGGCGAGGCAACCTGGGGATCGACCCAACTCATCCAGTCCTCGATCACCGGTCCTCCAGTCGTGTTGTGACTGAACTCGGCGCGATACAAGCCGGCTAGCAGGTAGTATCCCGCTTCATCTTGATGCAAGCAGTCGAGCTTTCTGAATGTGGATATCGGGATCAGCCCTTCCACGATGTAGCCGAAGTCTCGCAGCGAAGTTTCCGCGACCAACCCATCACACGACCACGCCCAGTTCATCTGCCGGTGATACGTTGCTTGATAGTCCAACACCTCGCCGCGCGGATCGATTTCAATCCCGTAGTAAGGATTCAAGTCTGGCCCCGTGCTGAAGAAGATTTCCGCGCGGTCCGAGCCGATCACCTTTCCCATCGCGTCCGCTCCCGCACCCAACACCACATCCTCGTCGGTGACGTCATAACGGAAATACATGTGCTGCTCATTCCACAAGGCGCGGAACTCAGTTACCGGAGGTGTAAGCTTGGTCCACGGAAACGTGAAGTCAGTCAAGACATGAGCCGACTGCCAGCTTGGATCGCCACCACGACCATCGATCGCAATCGACTGTCCTTGCGCAAGGCGTCTTGCTTCGTAGACTTTCGACTTTCGAGGAGATGATGACATGCGATTGTTTACCAGGGTGGCAGCGCCAACGTGCCGCCGTCCAAAGTGAGAATCGTTCCGTTGATATAGCTGGCTTCGTCACTAAGCAGGAAGGCGGCTGCCTTGGCAATGTCATCAGGTTCGCCCAGCCGCCGCACTGGGATCTTTTCGGCGACCTCGGCATAGAGTTGCTCGACGGGTTTGTCCCAGCCTTGGCAAGAAGCTGCCAGCATCGGAGTTTTGATGGTGCCTGGGCTGACGCCAACTACGCGAACAATGCCCGCGTAGTCCACAGCCAAGCAACGGACGAGCGATTCTAACGCGGCCTTCGAAGCACAGTAGACTGCGTGTTGCGGAAAACCGACGTGCGCCGCCACGGAGGTCGTTATCAAAAAGGTGCCACCACCCGCTTCTCGCAGCGCGGGGATGCCATATTTTGCCGTCAGAAACGCCCCTTTGACATTCACGCCCATCACCTTGTTCCAGATCGCGTCGTCGAACTGCTCCGCCGTTCCTTTGCCCCAAGCACCGGCGTTGCAATGGATAGCATCGACACGGTCGAACGCGGCTTGTGTGCCTGCGATGAGAGCTTGGACCTGATCTTCTTGGGTAACATCGCAAGAGATGAACTTCGCCTGCCCGGTCGTCGACAGTTCAGCTTCCAGCGCCTCGCCCTCAGTTTGCTGAATCGACGCCATCACGACATTGGCCCCGCGCGAAACAAACTCCCGCGTACATGCTTCTCCGATTCCGGATGTGCCTCCGGTGATGATGACGGCTTTTCCTTCGATGGACATGACTTTTTGGTTCCCAGTTGTTCTTAAGGTCATTCAACCGCGCGGCGTACTGCGATGGCACGGTCGGCCATGCAGCGAAAGTCATTCGCAGGCGAATAGCCAATTTCGCGGCGAGCACGCGAGACGTCGATTGAAAACGAGTGGTACTGCGGGTTGGGGATATCGATCGTAGGTATGCCGAGCTGCGAGGAAAGGTAGTCCGCCGCCTGACGGTACTGGAATGGGGCGGGTGCCGCGATGTTGTAGTCTCGCCCGACGGCCTGCTCGTTTCCGAGTGCGCAATCGAGGGCATGAATCACATCATCCATATGAACGATGTGTCGCGTGAGTGGATCGCCCGATCCATCGACCAACACTGGGATACGTTCCTGTCCTGCGCGAACCAACTCCAAAACTTCCTTGGGCACTTTGCCGAACCCATGTCCCGGCTCGGCTGGGTTCACGTTCTTGAGAATCGAAAAGTGATTCAAAAGGTCATCGCCTTCGAACACCCACGACGAGCGGAGAATGGTCGCACGAAGCCCGTACTGGATTTCATATTGCCGAGTCATGGTCTCTTCCATGACTTTCGAAAAGGCGTAATACCCGGGATAGGCCGCGAGCGGAGTCTCCTCATTGATTGGTAGGGGATGCGGGTAGAACCAGATTCCCTGCGCGGCATCGCCGCTCAACAGAATGAACTGCCGGACGCCACCGGCAAAGCGGCAGGCTTCGAGGATATTGAATGTGCCTCGGAGACTGACGTCGAAGAACGTATCTGCGTCCTCCTTGGTCGTCGCTAGTTGAATGACGATCTCCGAGCCACGCACCACTTCCTGACAATCACTTGCCTCGATAACGCTGCCGTTGACGCACGTCACGTGATCTCCCGGAACGCGGCTGTGATGGACGAGAGCGCGCACCTGATGCCCACGGTTCCCGAGCAGTTCAATCGCCCGCCGACCGATCTTCCCCGAACCGCCGAATATTGCGATCGTCGTCATGATTCAATTCGTACTCATTGTTGGAATCGCCGTAGGCGCTCGTGGTGCGGATGGCGTGATTCGAACTTGTCTCCTCTGAACAAGGACTACGATAATACTTCGTTCGCGATTTGACAGCCCGGCTTTCAGGTTGGTGATTTTCAGGTTGGTGATAAGGTCAGACGATACCCGATTCCGATGAAGGGATCGACCACCTGACTCGTTTGTGCCAAAGCCCGTTCGCGAGGCGGCCTCATCGTCGACGACAATTCCGCCCAATGTTTGCGGATTGATTAATGCCGCCAGCTTGTACGTCATGCGTGCGAATGCGGCAGACCGAGGCTCATTCGAAAGCCATTTCGGGAATAAGTGACCGATTGAATCGATGGGTGTAGTATATAAGCCAACAACCGTTGAGACGCTACTGCTTGCGGAATAGCGAGTCGTGGAACGCCTTTGAACTCTGATAATGAGGACCACCATATGTCAGGCACAGATCGACGACAGTTTCTGAAGAACGCCGCAACGGCAACGGGCGCCGCGCTGGCCGCAGCTCCCGCGATCGCGAAGGCTCGCAGAAGTGCGAACGAGAGCCTCCGCGTGGGACTGCTCGGCATGGGCGGAAGAATGCAAGCGCACGTGACCGCCTTGGCACAAATGAGCGACGAGAACGTCGAGATCGTCGCCATCTGCGATTGCGATCAAAGCAAGCTTGATTCGGCGGCAGAACGCTATCCCGAATTACAGGGCAAGAAGCTCAAGCACTACAGCGACATGCGCAAGATGTTCGAAGACAAATCGATCGACGCGGTCAGCAATGCTTTGGGAGATCGCTGGCACGCGCTGTCGACGATCTGGGGCTGTCAGGCGGGCAAGGACATGTATGTCGAGAAGCCCGGTACGCACAATCTGTTTGAAGGTCGCCAGATGGTTGCCGCTGCTCGCAAGTACGATTGCATGGTCCAGCACGGGACACAAAACCGTTCCAGCCCTAACATCAGGGAAGGGATCGCCAAGTTGAAGGAAGGCGTTATTGGCGATGTCTATATGGCTCGCGGGATCGACTACAAGCTGCGCGGCAACCTCGGTCGAGTGAACCACAGCCCGGTGCCGGAAGGATTGAACTGGGATCAATGGTTGGGCCCAAAGCCGCTGCGCGAATACAGCCAATTCTGGCACAGACGCTGGTATTGGAACCTGGAACTTGCCAGCGGCTGTTTTGCCAACCAGGCCGTCCATGAGATGGATATTCTTCGTTGGGGGCTCGGTCTCGACAGCCACCCGACGCAAGTAACAGCGATGGGTGGCAACTTCGTGCATGAAGACGATCGCACTTCACCCACGCACGTGGCCATGAACTATCGCTTTGGCGATGCGAGCCCGTTGGTCACCTACGAGCACCGTTCGTGGTACACCAATAGCGAAGCTGGATTCCGGGACCAGTTTCCCTTTGTCCAACCGAACTATCCGGTGGGGACGATATTCTTCGGCAGCGAGGGTTACATGATCTTTCCCGACTACAGCAGTTACCACACGTTCATGGGGCCGAACGGGGAACCGGGACCGAGCAAGACGGACGAAACGCAAACGATGGCGGACTTGCCGCACTTTCAGAATTGGGTCGCCGCGATTCGCGCTCGTGATCACAAGCTGCTCAATGCCGACATCGAAGGAGGTCACAAATCGATGGCCATGTGCCTGTTGGCGCGGACGGCGTTTCAAGTTGGTCGGCACTTGCAATTCGATCCGGCAGCGGAAGCGGTCGTGGGTGACGACGAGGCCAACGAGCTGCTCAACAAGCCCAGCTATCGCGAGCCTTACGTGGTTCCGCAACAAGTGTAATCCCAAGCCACTCGAAGGAAATCAGCATGACGAAGCAGTACATCAGAAGTTTTGTAGTCACTCTTGTGGTTCTTGTTGCCTTCCCAGTCGTCGTTCAAGCGGCCAACACAAAGAAGCCCAACTTCATCATTGTTTACTGCGACAACCTCGGCTACGGCGACATCGAGCCGTTCGGCTCGACACTGCACCGGACACCCAACCTCAACCGCATGGCGAGAGAAGGCCGGAAGTTTACTCACTTTTGCGTTACGGCCGGAGTTTGTACACCATCGCGTTCGAGCATCATCACGGGCTGTTACGCGCAGCGGGTCGGCATGCATGTGAACGATCGCGATGGTTGGGTGTTGCGACCGGTTTCGCCTTACGGCCTGCACCCGGACGAAGTCACGATCGCCGAAGTACTGAAGCAACAGGGATACGCGACAGCGATTGTCGGAAAATGGCATCTGGGCGATCAGCCGGAGTTCTTGCCGACTCGGCAGGGTTTTGACTGGTTCTTTGGCGTGCCTTATTCCGACGACATGACCGAGCGCGTCTGGGATCAAGACGGCTCGCATTGGCCACCGCTGCCGTTGATGGAAAACGAAACGGTCATCGAAGCTCCCTGCGATCGAAACGGTCTCACGAAACGATACACGGAGCGGGCGATGCAGTGGATCGCTGAACACAAAGACGAACCGTTCTTCCTTTACTTTCCGCAAGCCATGCCTGGCAGCACGAAGACGCCTTTTTCGAGTCCCGCTTTCAAAGGCAAGAGCAAGAACGGGCCTTGGGGCGATTCGATCGAAGAACTCGATTGGTCGATGGGCGTGATGCTCGATCAACTGAAGGAGCTCGGTATCGCTGAGAACACCTTCGTCATCTGGACGTCCGACAACGGCGCGCCCATCAACCCTGCTCCCAATGACCTCAGCCGCGGCTCGAATCTGCCGTTACATGGCCGCGGCTACACGACCAGCGAAGGGGCGTTTCGTGTTCCCACGATCGTCTGGCAGCCGGGCACGGTGCCCGCTGGTACCGTGTGCGAGGAACTCGCAACGACGATGGACTTGCTGCCGACATTCGCGAAACTCGCTGGCGGCAGTCCACCGTCAGACCTTAAGATCGACGGCCACGACATCGCCCCGCTGCTGTTTGGTCAAGAGAATGCAGCGACGCCCTATGAAGCCTTCTACTACTACCATCAGGACCAGTTGCAGGCTGTCCGTTCTGGCCCCTGGAAAATGTTTCTTCCGATCGACGCGGTTGGCGGACATCCGCATTTCAGCAAGAATCGGAAGCCTGAAACGCTGCTGTTCAATGTCGTCGAGGACATTGCCAGCGAGCACAATGTTGCCGCCGAGCATCCCGATATCGTCGCTCGACTCAACCGCTTCGCCCAACAGGCACGCAGTGATCTCGGTGATAAAGGCCAACGCGGTTCGGGCCAGCGTGCAATCGGAAAGGTCACAAACGTTTCGCCAAGAGTGTTGAAATAGTTCCTGGTTCAAACAACGAATCGAACAAAACTCATGAAGACGAATCACCATGCTCAGATACTCGTAGCTCTCCTATTGGCCGCTTAGGACCGGCTCAACAATAACTTCTTCTTTTGCGTAGGGTCCGCTGTGCGGACCTCAGGGATTCCTGGTCCGCACAGCGGACCTTACTCTTAAAACGCCGAAGTTATTCCGACTTATTCCTTAGACTGCGGCGGAGCTTCAATCGGAACCGACCTCCGAGCCTCGATCAATCACTACGCCCGAAGTACCCCGTCCCGCGCGACTGCCCGGTCTTTGGGAACGTACAATTGAAACCGCTTCGGACCGCTACTCGAAATGGCGATCTCCTCGACGCTATTGCCGATACTGCCGCTGACACCATAGACCGTCCCTGCCGCTGCGGCAGCTCGCGCTGCACCTGCTCCACCGTCGAGGTGATACCTGCGTTGAGCCGCAACCGGGGCCAACATGACAGAAAGCTTGATCTTCCGACCTAGCACCGTTGTCGAGAGGTCGGCGTTCGACACACCTTTCATCAACGGCGGATACACTCGCAATCGCTGAAAGGCCTCGGTGTTTTCGTGCAGCGTGAGCTGATCTGCGCCTGATCTTGCGATCCGTCAATCAACCGACAGTCGCACCCAACGGGTGTGTGTAACGCCTTGCGACGTACACCAAAAGAATGTGAGTAGTGTTCCGTCGGTAAGACAAATTCCTTGTGGCTTTCCAAATGCAATCAGCATGTGTTCGGCGAGGAAGTTTTCATGATCTGTCTCGCCAAACGTCGCTTCAACTCCAGCATCAAAAACGACGGCTTCTCGTTCGCGATCGAATGACACAAGATCGTCGCTTAACGCAACGCGAATTCCCTGTGGCTGTTGGCGATGATTGTAGATCGCAGCAACGCGCCCATCGGGCAACGCGATCGGGGAACAGACTTGTCCAGGCAAGTTTGTCGGTCGCGGTTCCGACCAAGTCCGTCCTTCGTCTTCGGAGATGATCGTGTGGACGTTGAGATCCTCTTTCGTTCCATAACGGTGCGTCCACAACATGACCAACAGATTCCCATTGGCCAGTTGTGTGTTCATCTGGTCCCACCACAAGAGTTTGCCGGTTGTGTCGTCCGCCATCACGGTCAACTCGCCCCAAGTCTGTCCTTCGTCCGATGAAATCACCGCCGCCGCCTTCTGGTCCGGCGTGCCGTCGTAGGTATCCGGCTTCCAAGTCTCGAACGTGTACAGCCATCGCAAAGGAGAAGACTGAATCAATCGGCCGGCCTTGTTCCACGTATACCTTTCGGGCGGCAAGTCGACTGGAACTACCTCGGGGAGAGACCAGTTCGCACCTTGATCAGTCGACCAAAAGAGAAGCATCTCGGGACGCTGGAGGCCTTCCGAATCAGGATTGAACAAGGCAGCGTCCGTATTCTCGAATCGAGTCGCGGTCATCAGGAGCCGCCCGTCCGGCAATTGCTCGATATCGGGACCACGATAAGCCCAACGGTCATCCATGGCGTGCATACAACCTTGATTCTGCCAATGCTTGCCATCAATTGATCGAAGCACTTCAATGCGGTTGTCCGCAGAAGCTAGTTCTTTTCCGACATGCTGACACGCGATCCACGTCCCATCGGACAGCGGTGTCATCGATGGCATGAAAGCGCCTCGACTTGTATCATGCGACAGTATGCCTTGGTCCACGATTCTTAGTCGGCCTTGCGCCATCGATAATCTCCATCAGTCCCAATGAGAGTCTGAAGATACTCGACACGTGACTCGAATCCAAACGAAAAGGGTCCATTGGGGTTCATTGTGAGTAGAGATCCAAGCCGCCACAGTGGAAGAAGATCGCGGTCTTGAAGTGTCCTCGGCTTCGATAGCCACCGACGCGGCGTTTGATCGACATGCTTTTTGCTGCAAATTCCTTCCGCCACCGCGTTGGTGATGCCATGCGTGCAGCAGCTGACCACGTTCTCGATCCGCTCCTTGATGGTACTGACAAGCTTCTTCATCGGCGCCAGTTTGCTGTGAATCACGCGGCGATGCCAGTCCTTGAAGTAGGTCGTTGCGGAGGCTGCATCATCGTGTGCTCCCACAGTTCTCGAAGCATCTCCATGTAAGCCTACGCCTTTCCCGTCTCCAACTGCGAGTTGAATACCTCATCGAGGAGAGATCGCTGGTTCTCCGTGAGATTCTCCTCGCTCTTGAGCCACATGTAGTTGGTCTTCGCGAAACGGTTGTCGTCGTCCTGCCTCAATAGCCGAAGTTCGCCACGACGAACCTTATCGACGGCTTTAGTGGCGTGTTAGGATCCCGCCGAGAGGTCTTGAATCTGAATCAGATGCTGTCAGGTTGATCACCTGCGAGCCAGACCTCTTGTCAATCACGACAATCACAACCAATCCCATAAGGCGTTTCTTATCAAGAAGTTATGGCAGACGCCAGGGGCGTCATGTTGCGATTGGCACGGGGAGTGCGTTATTGCGAGAGGAACCCACGACTGTCGTCTACGAAAATGACTGCGGTCGACGAAAAGAGGGTGAGAAAGGCTACACAGCGCGAATGGACATCAAGGCCTACGGAATGACCGACATCGGCAAGTGGCGTCTCGAGAATCAGGATCAGTTCCTGATTGGTGAGCTTCGAGACGGCATGTCGATTCAACTTGGCAGTGTTTCGACCGATCGCATTTTGCGATTCCCTCCAGCGCGGGGCACCTTTCTGATTGTCGCAGACGGCATGGGCGGACATGCGGGCGGTCGAATTGCTAGCGCGGTCGCGGTCGAGTGCTTCGCGCGCTACTTGCGTTGGAAGGCGAAAGAATTGTTGGTTCCGAGCACGCAACTGTTGGACAGCTTATCAGAGGGCGTCTGCTATTGCCACAAAGCACTTCGCAAGATGTGCAATCGGTATCCGGACCTCAGAAGCATGGGTACCACGTTGACTGCTGCGTACGTCCTCGGCAAGAAGGCGTATATCGTCCACGTCGGCGATAGTCGTTGTTACTTGATTCGACAAGGTTGGGCCGAACAACTCACGACCGATCATACACTCGCACAACTCTACACCAACGCGAATCCAACGGAGCCACCGCCTTGGAAGTCCACGAAGGAACAGCAGAACAAAATGAGTCATGTCCTCTGGAACTGTCTTGGCGGACGTGAGGAGAACTTGCAAATCGAAACAATCGAGCGGGAACTCGAGCCCCGTGACATGCTGATCCTGTGCAGCGATGGCTTGTCCAAGTACATCGATCGCGAATCGATGGTAGCAGTCGCGACGCAGGCACCGTCAGTGGAGACTGCCTGCCACAAACTTGTTGCGGCGGCGAACGAAGCAGGCGGCTCTGATAACGTAACCGTCGTGCTCGCTGAATGCATAGCAATGAGCGACAGCCCAAGCATGCATCAAGTAGTCAACCAAGCAACGGAAGAAACCGCCGCATTCGATTTGCCGCCCCGGCAGCACGAATTCGTTTCGTGTGATTAGGGGCATTGCGTTGCGACGCTTTTCACAACTCGTTCAGACACTGGAGAGTACTATGGCGACCGCACCGACTGACCACGTTGAACATGACAACCATTCGCCACACAAGCCGAAGCACACGGAGACGGAGTTTGTGCCGACTAGTTTGTTCGAGGTCATCATGTATTTCATTGCTGTTGGAGTAATCGTCGGCGTTGCTCTCGTTCTTAATGCTGGGTTTGAACAAGCGGCGAGCATGTTTCAACAGTTGCTTGGCGAACGATGATTGCATCGCGACCGCTCTGACCGTTCGTTAACGCCGGACCAGAGAAGCGTTGAAGCAAAGCCCCCTACATAGTCAGCTTTATTCAATACGAAGCAACACGATGAAGGTGATCCGATCGACGAACAATGTCAATGCATGGAGTGTGCAGTGCGCGAGCTGGCTGCTTGTGGTGCTCACGGGAGCGACCATCGCCTTCGGACAAACGTCTACAACTTCCGAGTCGGACAGCGAAGACAATGTGCCCGAAGTTGCGGAACAAGTCGAAGTCGAGCCGCTTGCTGAGGACGTCGACATTTCCGGGCGATTGACTCGCATTCTCGAAGCCACTGAGTGGTTTCAACAGCCCGATGTCCGCGTCGACGAAGGCGTCGTGTTTTTAAGCGGAAGCGTCGAAGACATCAAGCACAAGGAGTGGGCGGGCCGCTTGGCACAAAACACGCAGGATGTCGTTGCCGTCGTCAATCAGATCAATGTCCTCGAAGGATCGATTTGGAACCTATCACCGGCTTGGAATGAAGTGGAGGAACTTGCTGCGGACACCGTTCGCAGTACACCACTACTGGGCGTAGGATTAATCCTGTTGATCGCTGCTTGGTTTGCAGCGGGCATGTCCGTGCAAGCCGCTCGCTATATCTTTAGTCGACGAATCACGAGTCGGCTTTTACGCGACGTCGCCGCGCGAGCCGTCGCAGTGCCCGTATTTCTGCTTGGCATCTACTTGGTGCTGAAGGTCTCGGGCCTGACTCGCTTGGCAATGACCGTGTTAGGCGGAACCGGCATCATCGGTTTAGTGGTCGGTTTCGCATTTCGTGATATCGCCGAGAACTTTCTGGCGAGTGTTCTCATCAGCCTCCAGCACCCCTTCACGACGGGTGATCTCGTCGAAGTCGCCGGCTATCAAGGCTATGTTCAGAGCGTCAATACGCGCGCGACCCTGTTGATGACATTGGAAGGAAATCACGTCCAAATCCCCAACGCCACGATCTACAAAGAGACGATTACCAATTTTACTTCCAACCCGCATACACGCTCTGACTTCGTTGTTGGTATCGGCTACGACGATAGCCTGACACACGCCCAGTCGATCGCACTTGACGTGCTGCGCGATCACCCTGCTGTAGTCAGCGATCCCGAACCGCTGGTATTGGTTGAAGCTCTCGGTGCAGCGACCGTGAACTTGCGAGTTTATTTCTGGATCGATAGCAGCAAGTACAGTTTGCTGAAAGTCCGTTCGGCCGTTGTTCGGTTGACGAAAAGTGCCTTCGAAGACGCAGGTATCTCGATGCCGGACGAAGCCCGCGAAGTTGTGTTCCCGTCAGGTGTGCCTGTAAGAATGCTTGCCGATGACGCGGACAAGAACACGGTTGCCGTGCGACCGACTTCGCCGCCGCACGAGGCGGAACCAACAGCACACTCGGCCGAAGGCGATTTGCGGAGCGAAGCTGACGAAATCAATCAACAAGCTAGACAGGCTCGAACACCCGAGGCCGGCGAGAACTTGTTGGACAGTTGATTCCAGTCAATCCAGCTCGACTCCAACCACCTAGTTCGACCTTTCCTCAGGCTGGTGTCTCCTTGCCCAGCAACCGAACGCGCTAACGTCGCGAGCAAGCTTCAATCGATCGCAGAGAGATCGCCCAAGAATGCTTGGGAGTCGGTCCGCTTGATCAAGACAATTGGCGCCGGTTGGATCGCAGACGACCAATTTGGTCTCGGAATGATCGTCCAGTCGGCGAGTGGGTCCACTCGGATGTAATTTGCTCCAGCATTTCCGCAGTGGCAAGGATTTTCGGTTTCTCACCTTAGGTGCTAATCACGAATGGAAACCCGAAGCGTAAGCGAGGAATTTGCAGTGTTTGCCTCGCTGCCGAGTTGGGTTACCAAATTCGACGTGCGAAAAACACAAGAGCATTTCCGCAGTGGCACGTTCAGTGGCACACGTGTTGCAACGTTACAAATCGTCTTAACACGAAAAGGAATTATGATGCTGCCATTCACCACCACCGTTGCATTGCATGATGCCCTGAATCGATTCCAACTTCAGCTTGACGCGAATGTTGATCGAGCTGATCCGGATGAGTTGAAACCATGGGCCGAACAGTTGCGGCAGGCGTTCGACGATTTGGTTCGCTGCCTTGAAGAGCAGTGGGCGGGCTTGCACAACCAGCTATTCGCCGAAATAGGGGCTCAACACACCGATCAGAGAAAGCGAATTGAGGAATTGCAGCAAGGAAACGATCGGCTTCAGCAGCAAATAGAAGTCGTCAAGTCGGAACTGATCGTGTTGAGTCTACATGCGGACAAAGACGTTGAACCGCGTGTTGAGAATCAAACGCCAGAAGATGAAACCGCGTTGGACATGGTAGAGCGAGGCGATGAATTGTGCCAACTCATTCGCGACCAGGAACGGCTCGTCGCCGTTTGGTTATCGGATGTAATGCTCGCCGAATCATAGCACCTGCCAGCGGTTGATAGTTCCGTAGGAAGCTAAGAAACAACGACTGTTCTACTTAAGGAGCCTGCTCGAATGTTTAACGCAGTGAAGTACGCGACGGTACAAGTTGGTGCCGTCTTTGTGATCGGGTTCGCAATTGTTTGCATAACAGGTTGCGAACGCAAGGAGACGATTATCGACGTCGAAACGCCTGGTGGCGAGTTGGAAGTCGAACGCTCAGTGGATACGGGCGAAGTCGACGTTGAAATCAACAAGAAATGAGAGTTGAAACTACTTACTAACTGAAAAGGAGCGAAAGATGAATTGGGATCAAGTCAAGGGAAAGTGGAAGCAAATATCGGGGCAAGCCAAGCAGCAGTGGGGCAAGTTGACGGACGACGACTTGGATGTCATTGACGGCAAACGCGAAGAGCTGGTCGGTAAAGTCCAAGAACGCTACGGCGTCGCAAAAGAAGAAGCCGAGAAGCAAGTCAAGGAGTTCGAGAGTTCGTGCAGTTGCTAAAGCGTCGCAACTCCATCGCGTCGGGCGACCTGGCACCAGGTCGCCCGACTGCGAGCTACTGAGTGCCACACCGGTGGCAGCGAAAAGTTCAACAATCAGCACCTTACAACGAAGGCAAGGACGATGAAACAATTCTCACGATTTGGAGCAGGACTGGCAGGTATGTTGTGTATTGCTCTTGTGGCTTCAACCGCAATAGCCGATGACGCGCCGGCGAAGAAGAGGGATCGCTCGCAAGCAGGTAGCATAGACTCGAAGACGCATGGTGCTCATTATCGCGCCAGCAAGTTGATTGGCAAGAATCTACAGAACGAAGCTGGCGAGAGTGTCGGCGAAGTCAATGACATCGTGCTGGATGCAAATTCGGGCAAAGTCCGCTATTTGGCGGTCACTTACGGAGGTTTCTTAGGTCTGGGCAACAAAATGTTCGCCGTTCCCTACGAAGCCATTACGTGCCGACCGGATTCTGATGATCGAGATGAGACCGTGCTGATTCTCGATGTCACGCAGAAACAGTTGGAGGGAGCTGTTGGATTCGACGAAGACAATTGGCCCAACTTTGCGGACAAGAACTTTACCAGTGAGCTCGACAAACGCTACGGCGTGGATCGAACCAGGTTACGTGATCGGATTCGCGACCGAGATGTCGACGTCCGCGTCGGACGAGATGGCGTCGATGTCAACGTCGACTCTAAGCCGAATAACGAATGACTCGAGCCAAGCAGCCGAGTAACGGAGTAGTCGGCCCACTCGCTGGGGCCAGCGCAGAACGCTGGCCCCGGCGTTTCTTCTAGCCCGACCTGGGTCCGTTCATTGCGCGGAGTTCTCTCGCGCATAGTTCACGGAGAGTTAACTCATGGCGAAATGGTCCAACAAAGACGAACGTCAGTACAAACACATCAAAAAGAGCGTCAAGCAGCGTGGAAAATCCGAGGATACGGCTGAAGAAATTGCAGCCAGAACGGTAAACAAACAACGACGCAAGAAGGCCGGACGCCGAACAAAACCACCCAAGGAACCGGCAATCCCAACCAACCCCTCGAAGATCGCACTGTCGATGAACTGCGGAATCTCGCATCGCAACTCGATATCCGCGGTCGAAGCAAGATGAAGAAGGCCGAGTTGGTTGACGCTATCCAAGAGCATAAGTGAGTCAGAAGGAGAATTAGTATGACCAACCCCAACACACATCGAACCGTGGCAAGACGCTGCATTCGCTTCTTCGCGGTTTGCGTAACCGCGAGTCTGGCAACGAACGCCATTATGGCAGCGGACCCGGCTGAAAAGCCGAAAACTTACATGCCGGTTGTCGATGCCGAGGACTTTGGTTCAATGCGCAGCCAGGACGTCGCCGACAAATCGGGCGTCATGGATCGACAGGCGGGCCTGTTGGCGAGACGTTATGACCTGCGCGATGATCCCTCGAAGATAATGATGTCAGGTGGTCGCAAGGCGGTTCAACAGGGTGTACGAGTCAAGTTGAGTGATGGAACAACGTGGCAGCAGTTGTCTCAGGCGACACCGGAAGCGATTCGTGCGGAGAATGTGTTCCCACTCGGATTTCGCCCGCTTCCTCACGTCAAACACTCGACCGGCGGGATGGTATTTCCCAAGTCGCAGATCGATGCGATTCGACAGTCAAGCCAACGAGATCTCTCACGATTCGACGTCGAGTTCGATTTGCCCGATCATTTGACTCCCGAATTTCCTCCGCCGATGTTCCTGACGAGTCGTCCCGATTTGGGCGATGTCACCAACGGTGAAGTGCTATCGATTAAAAACTACTATCGCTTGCTGGATGGCAAGGTCACGCCGGTTCAGATGGAGGGAATGCGTCTGCTGCTGACACCTTTCCCGCAACAGCAGTTCAACCAAACGGCGGATCGAAAGGTGGATGAGCCTTCGCTCGGTGTTGCCTGTTTAGACTGTCACGTCAACGGGCACACGAATGCGACTTTCCACTTGAACCCTGACACTCGACCGCAGCAGAATCGCTTCCGCATCGATACCGTCAGCCTGCGTGGCATGTTCAATCAGCAGATTCACGGTTCGAAGCGGTCGCTGCGTTCGGTCGAAGACTTCACGGAGTTTGAGCAACGAACGGCCTATTTCGACGGTGACCATGTGACTGCTGCCAAGAAGGGAGTGCATCTGCCGAATCGTTCGGATCAAGTGGCGATGATGGCTCAGATGCAGAACATGTTCGACTTTCCGCCTGCGCCGAAACTCGATTTACTGGGCCGATTGATCCCAACGTTAGCCACCGAGCAGGAATTGCACGGCGAGAAGCTGTTCTTCGGCAAAGCGAAATGCGCCGAGTGTCATCCGGCACCGTTTTATCTGGACAACCAAATGCATGATTTGCGCGTTAGTCGCTTCTACGAGCCTCAAACGATCAACGATCATCACGACGTTGCTGCCGGTGCCATCAAGACATTCACCTTGCGAGGCATCAAAGACTCGCCGCCTTACTTGCACGACGGGCGTTTGCTAACCCTTGACGACACCGTCGCCTTCTTCAATTTGATCTTTGAACTGAACCTGAACTCCGACGAGCAACAGGCGCTGGTTGCCTTTATGCGGTGTTTGTAGATCGAGTCGCCCGCAGTTCGACCTGACCAATCTTCATCCAGTTTACATACTAAGCATCGGCCAAACAATTACTGTCGTAAAACTCTTGTGGGATACGCTTCCAGCCTGTCAATTCAGTCATGACAGGCTAGAAGCCTATCCCACTTATTGTTTGGGCGGTGCTAAGGCCTGTCTCTATCTTTGTCGCGTGATCTCGAGTTCGGACTGAATGGTGCATGACGCGACGGAGAACTTGACGATCGAGTCGACGGAGCTGATTGGACTCGAGACCGTAATTGTTGAAATTGGGTTGAACGATTCGAACTGGTTCCCCGATTTTGCGATGAAGGAGAGTCTGAACGCAGTGCCGAGTTCGACTGTCCGCTGCGCGCCGGTTGGACGGATGGCCCAACTGGTGAAGCGGGGCGAACTTGATTGGTGTTCGTTCCACTCGCTGAGCCACTCCTAGGAGATGCCGGCGTTTGGTTGTTTCCTCGCTCGCGAAACGACTCGTAGAAACTGCGAATTGTGTTGCTTGGGGAGGTTGGTGCTGATCGTCCTTGTACTGCGTTGTTCGGTGTCTGGGCTCTCGGACTTTGGGCGCCGGTAGTACGGTCGCTGGATGTCTTGTCGTCACGCGTCCGGTTCGCGGGCGACGTGGAGTTGTGAGGTTGTTGATGTAGCTGGTTGTTGGACGTGTTTGAGGGTGTCCGAGTCGGCGGACTCAACGCGCGATTTAGCAAGTCGTTGAGCTGCGAACGTGGCGACTCGGAGGAGGGGCTTGGTTTCGGCTTGTTGGTTGCCGCTGGCGGGACCGAGTGTGGCGCAGTTGAATTCGGAACTTCGACTGGCGCGACGGGTTGGGCCGACCGATTTCCTTGGTCACGCCCTCGAGTCATTTCTCTCGAAGATTCTGTAGACCTATTGTTGCGATTCGTAGTGTTTCGATCACCACGACTCTCCGCTGCCGCTGGATTGGCATTCTCCGTGGTTGCGTCGCCCGGCTCGCGAGTTCTCGTTGCTGAAGCATTGGCGCGGCCTTGACCATTTCTCGCATTCGCGTCGATATCGATATCGAGGCCAGGCAACTTCAACGTAGTCACCCGCTTGTCTCGGTTCTCAGGTCCTTGCGCGTTCGCGGAAGCTCGACCTCGACCATCATCAAGAGGCGATCCGGCCACTGGGTCAGACTGTACCTCGGCCGCAATTCGTTGTTGGACCAAGTCACGTAGCACCGATGAACTTCGCGCCGCTGCTATCTGCTGCTCTTGTTCTTCGGTCCTGGTGATCCGGACATTCGAGCGCCCGTTGCTAATCATGTCGGTCAGTGACTCGACAAGCGAGCCACCGGCCGCCGACGCTCCACGCTCGTCTCTGCCTGTGCGAGTCACCACTTCGTTAAACGTCCGAGGTGGTCGCTGAGATTCGTCTCGATCTCGCACCGCGTGCCACTGTCGCACTTGGTTGTCGAAATCGACACCACCGCGGCGTTGATGGGTACTGTAGTGGGCGAACAACGGATCGTAGCCCGAGCGCCCATGAAACGCGAAGTTCGACTGATATCCTGCTCGTCGATATCGATCGCCGTAGTAGTCGCCGAAGTAGTAGTGGTGATGACGTGGTTGTACAAACAGGTCAAACAGCAGGTTGCCGACATTAATGGCGACGCTTGGTGAGTAATTGCGATCGCGGTAACGATTCCCGGCGTGGAAGTAGACAGGTGCAAAGGCAACACCGCGGCGAACCAACGGATAGTCCCAGTAGCCACGAACGTAAACGGCACCGCGCGGCGTCCATACATAGTGATCCGGTGTCCAAACCCAGTCGTCTCGATGGCCAACCCAGTAACCGGGCCGCCAACGATAACGCTGGTCGTGATACTGCCAACAGCCGGTTACCCAGTAATGACTTACCGATGGTTGCGGACTGGTTGGTCCGCGTTCCAGGCTCGCCGGTGGGTACGGAAGATATTCGACTTCGTTCGCGCGATCCAATGCCCAAAAGCCTGCGATCCATTGATAGCCACCCACCGCGTCAGCCCAGTATCCAGGCACCCACTGACGGTCAGGCGGGATATCGCGCCAGACGCCGCTTACCCAGATGAAATCTTCTCGTTCATCGTCCCAAGCCCAATAGCCTGGTATCCATTGCACATTGTAACCCTCGGGTTGAACCTGCGGCGGTACTTCGTCAATAAGTTCCGGCGGCTGTTTTGCGACAGTGATTCCCGGTACTGGATCGAAATTGACTTGCTCGGCAAATGCTTCGTGGATCGGCCCGCGAGCGAGCGCTTCAGGCTCGGCTTGCGATGCGATTGATTCAGGGCTCTGTGCGAAACACGCTGAGACCGGAATTGTAAATGTCGCTGTTAGAGAAGCAACAAACAGAATGATCGACGTTGAAAGTCGTTGGGTCATGACTTTACCTCGCTTCTTTTGTGTGGTGAATTTGATGTCACATCTCGTCACTTTGACAATGAGGTAACTCTTGAGGCACGCATCAGGCGGGGGCAGATGCAAGTACCCCAGTGTTTGTTAGCGACTTTTAGCAATCGCTCGAGTGTCATTCGGGATGTAAACCGAACCAGCAAAACTAACAACGCACTTACCGTGCCAAGTCGGACGAAAGGCCTTCGGATCACGTTCGGTTACTACGCGCGAGTTTTCAGAGGCCCCTGCTTCGAGCGAGAGAGCTCTAGCGGTGTGGGCAACAGATTCGTTTTGCCAGAACAGCTATTCGGACCAACGGTGCGCAAAGATTGTTGTAGCTGTAACATTGTGTCGTATCATAGGGCGAGCCGCCCACGGGTCGCAAACCACCCAACAACAACCGAACGTCGCGGCATGCGATAGGAGTCCGATTTCCGATGCGTATTGTAAGACAGTTGTCGGCTGCCGTTACACGCTGGCAGCAGGACGACGGTAGCCTGATGGCGGCGGCTGTCGCTTACTACGCGGCGTTGTCGTTTTTCCCCTTGCTGCTCATTCTGATCTCTGGCCTGAGCATCGTCCTCCAATTTACGGCTTGGGGACAGGATGCTCAGACGCAAGTGCTTCAGGCAATCGAGCAGTACGCATCTGCCGCGGTTCGAGACTCCGTCGCGCAAATGCTACAGCGCGTCGCGGACAATGCCGGCACAGGCGGCCCGCTGGGCGGGTTAACTCTCTTGATCGCGGCCGGAGCATTGTTTGCACACTTTGAGCGTGCCTTCGACAACATCTGGAATGTCGAATCCGCAGGTGGGAGTGGGATCATGGCGGCCGTCAAGAATATCTTGTTTCATCGGTTGCGAGCCTTTCTCATGTTGCTCGCGCTGGGACTGCTCTTGATTATCAACCTGATCGTGAGCTTCACGTTATCAGGGGTCCGCGCCTACACCGAAGATTATCTCCCCGGCAGCGAGTTTGTTTGGGTTGGTATGCAATTGCTGTCGGGAGTTGCGATCAACACACTCGTATTCTCGCTCCTCTACTGGATCGTTCCCAAGGTGCCCGTTCGTTTCCGCGAGGCGTTGCAAGGCGGATTGCTTGCGGCCCTGATATGGGAGTTTGGCCACTGGGTGCTCGCCAGCTTCGTATTGGGCGGGAAGTTTGGAGCGTACGGCGTGGTCGGCTCGTTCCTCGTCATCATGCTGTGGATCTACTACGCCTGTTCGGTGTTGTTCCTGGGCGCCGAGTACGTTCAAGTCATCCGCGAACGATGCAACCAAACACCTGCGGAAGGGCAATGACAATGCGCCGAAGTTGAACGATGTGTATCGAACATGGTCACTCCATCGTTCATCGTCATAGACTCACTTGGTTTCATGTCGGCCCACAATCTTTGAACTGGGACAGCATAGAGTCAGGGCATGATCGCTTACACCATTTGGCGAACATCGGATGCAAAGGTGGGGAACGCGAAGAGCGTGGATTTAATGTCCGTGGCGCTTAGGTTGAATTTCATCGCCAAGGCAAACAGATTAATTGACTCTTCGGCAGCAGGGCCCAGCAGATGAGCACCAAGGACGATATCTGAAGTCTTGTCGACGATCAGTTTGTACCCAGCCACGGTACTTCCCAGCTTGCGAACGCTGCCTGACGAGGAAGTATCTTTAAACCGCACATCAATGTCGTGGCCTGCATCGCGAGCTTCTTGCTCCGACATGCCGACTGATGCAATCGCGGGAACAGTGAACACCACCTTCGGAACCTTGCCATAATCTGGTACGGCTTCGGGATCATCCGCAAACAGATTGCTCGCCACAATTCGGGCTTCCTCGTTGGCGGTTGGCGTTAGCATTTGAGCACCGCTGGCAGCACAATCTCCGGCTGCGAACACATGTGGGTTTGACGAGCTTTGCATGAATCGATCGACGATGATTCCTTTCGAGTTGTGCTGGATGTTGGCTTCATCAAGCTGCAACGCGGCGATGTTCGGCACGCGGCCTGCTCCGTGGACAACGAGGTCGCAGACGATTGAGTCGCCATTGTCTAACGAGACTCGCCGCTCGCCGTTGTCGGTGAGTTCTATGCCGACGACTTCACGCTCATGTCGAAATGCGATCCCTTGCGCGGTTGAATGGGTCTGCAAAAGCTGAACGAGATCAGGATCGAACCCAGAGAGCACATGTGGATGACGATTAACCACCGTCACTTGCTTGCCGCAACGGGCGACGACGTGGGAAAATTCCATCGAGATATAGCCGCCACCAATGAAGAGGACTCGCTCTGGAATGGATGCGAGCTCCATAAATTCGTCACTGTGTGTAATGCAATCAGCACCGGGGATTTCGAGCGGTGCGGGGGTCGCACCCGTAGCGACAACGATTCGCTCGGCGGAAAGCCGCCGGTCATCGACGGTAAGTGCGTCGATACCGCAAAACGTCGATTGTCCATGAATCGTAGTGATGCCGTCGTCTTGGAATGACTTTTCACTCTTCGTCGCGACAGGTTCCGTGAACTCTTTTTTGAAAGTCAGTAGCGTCGGCCAATCGATTTTCACACCTGGATCGACAACTAGTTTGCCGTCGGAGCGTCGGACCTGGTCGACGAGCGACGCTGCATTCACGTAAACTTTCTTCGGATTACAACCGCGGAGCGCACATGTTCCACCGAACTCACGAGATTCGACGATGGCAACGCGACGACCCGACTTCGCCGCTTTTCGAGCGATCGTCGACCCAGCGGGACCAGTACCCAGGACAATGACGTCAAAATGAGTATTGTTCATGGCAACTCGATGCCAAGTCCGTGATTGACGCGATTCGTGAAGTTCGCCAAGGCGACCGCGGAGGCCAATGTGACGAACTGTTTCTCATCGAGAAACCCTTGGACTGCAGCCACCGTTTCTGCGTCGATGTTCGCTGTCTTCGTCAACTGTTCGGCGTATCTCAGCACCGCCTGCTCTTCGTTGGTGAACAGTTCACCGTCACTGGCGTCCATCGAATCGAGCTGTTTGTCCGTCAATCCTGCCTTCTTCGCGGCCTGACGATGGTAATGCGAGCAATAGTCGCAGGAGTTTATCTGCGAAGCCTTGTAGTAAGCCAATTCGCGATACTTGTCAGGAAGATCGTGTTGCAACCCATCATTGATTTGTGTCACGCCGCCCAGAACTTCTGGTTGATGAGCCAGTGTGCTAAAGATGTTCAATGATTGTCCAAACTTGTCTTGGATCGCTTTGAGGATTGGTTTCGCATCTTCAGGAGCTTCGTCGAAAGAAAGCGGGTGAACATGTGGCATGGTGCTTCTCCGTTGGATTGGTTGTTTGGTCGACCTGTCCTCGGTCGTCATACGACGTGACGGATGCGGTGTCACTCCACGTCGACATTGACTTGGCCGTCGCTTACATCGACGTCGACTCTATCGATCGCGTCCAACAAGTTCTCTCGCCGCTCGTCTCGTCGATCCACCCGCTCGATCGCGGACGAGTCGTTCGTACGGACATCGATATCAACCACCGGTTCTCGATTGACTGGGGTGACGGTGTCTGGGGCGGTATCACAACCGGTGAAGCAAACGGCTACGGCTAGGATCGATGTCTCAACAAAATAGAATCTCATTGCCTCACCTTTACGGCGTAAAGTTGGCGTAGTGTACCCGGCACGGTGCATCGTCTATAACGCGGACTACCAAGGCTTCAGTTTCCAACCAAGCACAAAGCCGATGCCGAAAGCCCACAAGGTGACGACCTCAGGCTTCTCTCGAGCGTATTGCGAGAAGCACTCCATCGCGGCTTCGGTGGCGGAAATCCGTTCGTCTCGTGCGATCGCGGCAACACTGCGATCCTCATGGGCTTGGTTCGTTGAGTTGCCATGAGTCGGAGCTTGATTTGACATGTTGAGGTCTCCTACGTAGTGGTTGTTTTGAAGTTTGGGGGGAGTGCTACTACCGAATCGCGCAGTCACCGCGTGATTTTGCGACCTCGGTCCAGTCTGCGATGAATAGCTCAGGCTAGTGGGCTGCCGTTCGTTCCGAAAACTTCGCTGACAGTACTTGTTTGACCCAGGCGAAGTTGCTACTGAATTCGACTTTAGATCGCTCAAAGACCACCGGAGTTCGCGTGAGCAGTTTCCAACCGGTGAATCCGATCGCACTTCCTCCTGCCAAACCGATCGCGGCGGATAGTAGGAAGCCGAGCCAGTACGACAGCCCCGCTTCGACCAAGCCGAGTGCCAGCGCAGTCAACGCGATCGGGACGCAGCCGAGCAGCAGCACCAGCGCGGATAGCAAGGCAACGACTGGTGCGATTAATCGCTTCAGGCAATCGTGCGTATCTGTTTTCAGTAGTTCCGCTTGAAGTTCCGACAGCGTTAGCAAGTCATACACAAAGCCGCCGATGCTGCGAGCCACAGTTCGTGGCGGAAACTCCTTCGATCCGTTGCGTTCGCTCATTTTCTTTTCACCCACCAGCCAAGTGCCAATCCTGCCACAACGGCCACACTCAGCGCGGCCACCGGATGGGATGTGATCAGCTTCTCGGCTCGCTGTTGAATTTGTTTCGCTTGGTTGGCTGCGTTGCTAGCCATTTTGTCCAAGTCCTCGTTGGTGATCGACCTGCGGTGTCGACCGTTGGTCAACGATTCCAACTCGTCTTCAATCCGGTTCTTCATGATGACTTTCCAATCGTTACACGGTTTGTTCGGGCCATCAGGTTACGACTGGTTTTGTACGGCGCCAGCTTCCCCAGCAACTTTACCGATGTTTTGTCCAACGTACGCAATGCCAGCTCGCAGCACCGCGTTTCCTAGCAGTCCGATCATTGTTCCTGCGAGACCACTCTTTGCTTGCGACTGTGGTGCGTTTTTAACTACCAATTTGCTCTTCTTGGCGAGCCGCAATAAGGTGTCTTCATCAGGTGACATGATCTCGACTCGCTTGGGAACGAGCAGAAATCCCACGACAGCCGCCGCGCCAACGCAAACCAGCGGGTAACGGTTGACGTACGAGTGCCAATCCGTCATCTGGCGTGTCGATTCGACGACATCTTGCACGTCGTCTGCGATTTCACGACGCACACATTGCATCTCTTTTCGTATCGTCTCGGCGGATCTATTCATCACGGCATCCCAATCGTTGTGGCTCAATGCTTCATCAGCGAGTCGGGCAACACACGCGCCATGGCGTCGAGCATCTGCTGTCCCAATCGTTGCGTTGTCGTGCTGTGCCGACTGGCTGATGATTCGACCAGCATGCTCGCAACAGCCAGTCCAGCGCCGACGCCGATTCCAAAAACCGCCAACGCCGTTGGCAAAGCATGCTCTGCGACAAACTCTTTTGATTCATCTTGGATCGCATGCATTTGTTCCGAGACTCGGTTGGTGACTTGTGACATTCTGATGTACTCCTCGTGCTTGAATGTGAGCGAGGCTGTCGCGTGTCGATTACTCGACGACGGTCTACGTTCGCAGGACGATCGAAAGGTCAGCGAGTTGTAATCGCACGGCGACTATTACTTCGACCGCAGCATCAATCCGGCAACAACGCCAGTAATCAGGCCAGCACCGAAGCAAACTGCCAATGACTCGACGGGCTTCTGCCGCACGAGGCGTTCTGTTTGCACGTAGCCGGCTCGAGCCGAATCCTTCGCTGATTGCATGCCTTCGCGAACGGTCTCGCGAGCTTCCGTCGCGTATTCGCCAACGGTATCGGATATCTGCTGAGCGTACTCTTGCACCTTTTCCTTCGCTTGCTGGACGTTCTCGCTGTTCGTGAGTTCGTCGAGGTAACTTTCGATCTTGTCTCGAGCGACACCCGTTTTGCGCTGAATCATGCCAACCAATTGCTGGACGTTGCCGTCGAATTGCTCCAACTCGTCCTTGCTCAACTGGCCCCAACGATCGCGGAGTTGGCCTTGAATTTCATTCCATTTACCTTCGAGTACTTGTTCGTTAACCATGTCTAAAATCCTTCTCGTTTGAAGTGTCAACAAATGTTTGTGGTTGCAAGGGCAGGTGTTTTATTCGTTTCAACGGCTTCGCGACTCAATCAAAGCTTTCGTCGAAATACACACATGCCCTCTGACTTAGATTGCTCGCAATAGAACGAGGACGAGTACGATCACCAGGACCACGCCAAGGCCACCACTAGGACCGTAGCCCCAACTGCGGCTGTGGGGCCAAGCTGGCACAACGCCCAGCAACAGCAGGATCAACAAGATCAGTAAGATGGTTCCCAGCATATTTGCTCTCCTTGATGAGCGATGGCTCGTAAGTGTTCTCAACGAGAGAACGTTATCGCATTTGGCGTGCCAAGCCGATTTGCATGACTTGACAACTCGAAAGTTCAAGCAATCGCCGTCCCCAACGTGCCGATGCTGGCAGCGTAGTGGACGTTCGACTGCCAGAATGAATCGAAGCGAACCAGCGATCGCCCCCTTCAGTTCAAGAGTTTCGCAAAAAGGAGCAGTTAAGCATTGCTCGTGAAATAATTGACGCTCCTACGTGAGATAGGCTTCCAGCCTGTCAAATTGCCGCTGACAGACTGGAAGCCTATCCCACTAATTGCGCGAGCGTTGCTAATGTGCCGAGTGGTGCTGATCGAGGGCGCGACGCTTTGGCCTGCCGTGCGAAGCGAGAGACTTGAGCGTTGGGCTTTCAGATTGGATGCTCAACAGCCAGTTCGCTCGACCAGGTTGTTCCCGCCGTTCGTGAAGCAGCACTATTCGTCATTGCTCGTCACGACGTACCAATACGGCAGTTCGTCGTATTCAGGTCGGAAATATCGGCAAAAGCTCAAGGGCTCTCTCGGTTACGGTACGGCAGATGCAATTGCGGTGATGGCTGCAACTTGCAGACCGGCGGGCAGTTGTCCGGCTATTGATCACCTCAGCGACATTTGGAAGGGAATCGTCAGATGGCGATCAAAAAGTACAATCTCGACAGTCCAACGGGGCTATTAACGTTGTTGACTCTCGCGACGGTGATCGGTGCGTTGCACGTTGGAAAGGAGATCTTGCTGCCAGTTTTTCTCGCGGCACTATTGAGCTTCGTGCTGGCTCCGCTAGTCGTCGCGCTCGAACGAATTCGAGTGCGTCGAGTTGCCGCGGTTTTGATCATCACAAGCGTGGCGTTCAGCCTGATTACCGGGATCGCTTGGTTGGCGACAAACCAAGTTGTCAACCTCAGTACACAACTGCCAAATTACAAAGACAATCTCATCGCCAAGATCCGTAGCGTCCGCAGCCAGACAACCGTGAAGCTTGATAAGGCCAAGGAGGCGATCGAAGACATTGGCGAAGAGCTCACCGAGGGAGGTGATGCCGATGTGGAGGACAACGACACCTCGCCGATAGTTGCGCGATGGATGCCGTGGTTAAACACGGCGCCGCCCAAGGATGTCAACGACAAGGACCGTGCGTTGGCGGTAAAAGTAGTCGAATTGCCGCCATCGCCTCTGAATCAGGTTCAATCATGGCTGGGGCCATTCGTTGCACCGCTGACAACATCGGGTATCGTCGTTGTGCTGGTAATGTTCATGCTTGTCAAACGAGAAGATCTTCGGAATCGACTCATTCAACTTTTCGGCACATCGCGGTTGTATGCCACGACCGAAGCGATTGATGATGCAACATCTCGACTCAGCCGCTACCTGCGTATGCAGTTCTTGATCAACACCATGTACGGTGTTGTGATTGCAATCGGATTGTCGTTGATCGGTATTCCCAATGCCGTTCTCTGGGGTGTGTTTGGGATGCTGCTTCGATTCCTTCCTTATGTTGGACCATGGATCGCGGCCGCGATGCCAATCACATTGGCACTTGCCGTATCCAACGGTTGGACTTCCCCGCTGCTGACGATCGCGCTGTTCATCGTCATCGAACTGCTGGTCAATAATGTCGTTGAACCTTGGCTCTACGGCGCCAGCACAGGCGTCTCGTCGTTCGGCGTGATTGTGTCGGCATTGTTCTGGACGTGGCTGTGGGGACCAATTGGCTTGGTGTTGGCGATGCCGATGACGGTTTGTCTTGTCGTCGTTGGCAAGTATGTTTCGCAACTGCACTTCCTCGCCGTACTGCTCGGCGACCGCGAAACACTCGCACCGCACGAACAACTCTATCAACGCATGCTTACGTCGAATGACTTCGAGGCCAACCTGTTGATGGAAGAGTGTCTTGAATCACGCAGCCTGATGGATGTGTACGACGAAATTATGATCCCGGCGCTGCGACTTGCCGAGCGAGACCGGCACGCGGGCTTGCTTAGCGCGCAGCAAGAGGCCGAAGTCATCGAGTCGTCTCATGAGTTGGTCGACGAGTTGGCGAGTTGTGCAATGTCAGGGAGCAGTGATTCCGAAGATAGCCGAACTGAGTTGTCGAATCGGCGGATCTTGTGCATCCCCGTACGCGATCACGCGGACGAGACGGCCGCGTTGATCGTCGAGCAGCTAACGACTCAGCGTGGTGCTTCGGCGGAGCGTCTTACGATCGACCGGTTGGCTGGCGAAGCAATCACTTGGCTCGAGGAACATCCCGTCGATGCCGTGGTCTTAGTCGCCTTGCCACCATTGGGTTCTCGCAAGAGCCGTTATTTGTGCAAACGCCTGCGGCGACACGATCCTGATCTCCGGATTATCGTCGCGTTGTTCGGAGGTCAGCAGCTACGAAAGACGCAGCAACGCTTGCTCGACAGTGGTGCTGATGTTGTTACGACAACGTTGCCCGAAACAATCAAAGCCATTCGCCAGTCTCACGCATCGGCAATCGCAGCACAGCCGCACTGGAAAGCGTCTGTAGCAGCTTCCACCACAGTGGACTTGGCGAACGAACGGCGATAGTTGTTTTGCCGTCAGATCGTTTGTAGTCAGATCGCTCTGCCGATTGGAATCCGTCGGACCGTCGGGTTGGTCTGGCTACGACACTGACGACCTCAACAGCTTGATCAACTGTACCGGTTCAATCGGCTTTGCTAGATGCTGATCGAAACCCGCTGCCAGCGAGCGTTCGATGTGCTCGGCTCCTGTGTGCCCGGTCAATGCCATGAACGTCGTGTTAGCCAACTCTGGGATCGACCGCAGAGACTGTAGTACATCATAACCGCTCATGTCGCTCAGCGTGATGTCCAGTATGACGTGGCTTGGATGATATTCTTTGGCAAGTTCGATCGCCGTTGCTCCATCGTAGGCACACTCTGCTCGGAAATTCTCCGCCTCGAGTACAAGCCGCAACATGTTGCATGCATCTACCGAATCGTCAACGATTAAAACCCTGATGGTACGTCCATTCGCAGCATCCTCATCAGAATCGCCTTCGTTGAGTGTGCTCGGAGTCGCGATGCGATTGGCCTGGGCCACTCGCCGCGATTGCAATTCGTTCTCGTCGATCTGAAGATACTCAACCACAAGATCGAGCAACCGCGTTGCATCGATCGGCTTGCTGAGGTAGGCATCGCACCCACTGGTTAAGCACCGACTCATATCGCCCTGCATCGCATCTGCGGTGAGCGCGATAATTGGTTTGCGATAGTTCATGTTCCGCAGTTTGCTCGCCGTCTGGTAGCCGTCCAGTCGCGGCATCTGCATATCAAGCAGAATCAAGTCGACATGAGCCAACTCGCCGTCGTTCATCTGTTCGACAAGTTGAACCGCCTTTTCACCGTCTTCGGCCATGATGACATCCGCACCGGCCTTGTTAAGAAAGTGCTTGGCCAGGAAACGCACATCGCGGCGGTCATCCACGACTAGCACACGACAATCCAGGCGGTGGAGTTCTAGCTGAGGCAACGCCGCGTCGCTGGACGAATCGAGCGTTGGAGATATGAGATCGTTTTCATCGACGGCACCCGCTGAAATCAAGACGCTGAACGTGCTGCCAACGCCAAACTCGCTTTTCGCAGAGATACGTCCGCCCAGCATTTCGGCGAGTCGTTGGCTGATAGCCAGCCCCAAGCCGGTACCGCCGAAGGCCCGAGTCACAGAGGCGTCACCCTGCGAAAACGGTTGGAACAGCTTCCCCTGTTGTTCCTCCGTCATCCCGATGCCGGTATCAATGATGTCGAACTGCATCTGCGGCTCCTCGCCGCCGCGATACTTGACCGTCAAACGCACGCTGCCCTTCTGAGTAAACTTGATGGCATTGCCGGTCAGATTTACCAGGATCTGCTTCAAACGTTTAGGATCACTCTCGATCTTTGACGGAATCAAACCATCGAATTCAACGCGGAAATCCAACTCTTTTTCCTTGGCACGGACATCCATCATCGAGCGAACATCCGCGAGGACTTGTTGCAATGCAAAGACCTCGGGCATCAGTTCCATCTTGCCCGCTTCAATTTTCGACAAGTCGAGAATGTCGTTAATAATATCGAGCAGGAAGTTCCCGTTGCGTTTGATGGTTCGCAGGTAGTCCAACTTCTCTGGCTCACTTTCGCGGGACGCGAGCAAGTCCGTATAGCCCAATACTGCGGTCATGGGAGTACGGATCTCGTGGCTCATGTTGGCCAAGAACTCGCTCTTCGAGAGGCTCGCCTCCTGAGCACGACGTTCGCTCGCGCGGAGCGCCTCGGCCGTCGCATGGCCTTCCGTCGAGTCCCAGTTCAATCCAAAGATGCGTTGTACTGCGCCACGTTTGTCGTAAACGACTTCACCCATGCCCACGATCCAACGAACTTCGCCATCCGGGCGGACAATTCGAAACTCTTGATTGTATGCCTTCAAGCCTTGCATCGACTTTTCCCACTCGGCTTGCAACTCGGGCAAATCCTCGGGATGTACAACTTCGAAGAAAGTCTCGGGACAAGCAGTGCGGGTATTTGGAATGCCTAGCAGATCATAGAGTTCGTCCGTCCAGACGCTACCTTCTGGACTCCATTCCCAAGCGGCCATCCCACCGGCCTTCATCGCCATAGTCAATCGCTCGGCATTCTGCTGGAGCGCGACTTCCACTTGCTTGCGTTCGGTGACATCACGAACAATTCCTACGAAGCAATGGTCGCCTTCGAGGAAGGTTTCGCTGACCGCCAAGTCCAGCGGAAACACCGTACCGTCTTTGCGTCGGCCGGCGAGCTCTCGCTTCTTACCGATAACCTTCTGTTCGCCTGTATCTCGATAGTCCGTAAAGTAAGAGTCGTGCTGACTGTAGTAGGGTTCTGGCATCAGCATCCCGACGTTATTGCCGACGAGTTCATCCTCGCTGTAGCCGAAGAGTTCGCAGGCCGCCGGGTTCACGGAGTTAATCGTACCAAAAGCGTCGCTCGTGATGATTCCATCCACCGCAGTACTGACGACGGCTTCCAGGCGAACGGCCGTTTCTTGTCGGCTGCGTTCCGCTTCGACGCGATCAGAGATGTCCACGCCGGACGGAATCAAGTGAGTGATTGTCCCGTGTTCGTCGCGTACCGGTGCCAGCATAAAGTCGATCATCAAACGCTGATTGCCTGCGGCATACAAGGGCACATCAAAGCGAACTCTTTCCCCCGCGAAAGCCGATTTCATGGATTCTCGCATCTGCTGAACTACGGTCGGATCGTAAGTCCACCAGCCACACTCGGCAAAGTGTTTTCCGATGACATCATCGCGTGTCAATCCGGCGATACTCAGCGACTGGTCATCGACTTCCAAGAGAACTCCATTGCGGTCGATGACACCGACTAATCCCAATTGGTTGTTGATCACTCGGCGCAAGTGCGCTTCGCGATCAAGCAGTTCAACTTCCGCAGCCTTTCGGTCGGTAATGTCCGCTCCGGTCGGAACCAGAAAAATGACATCTCCGTTCTCGTTGGTCGCTGGTGTTAATGCGAAGTCCGTGCAGCGTTCTGTCCCGTCACTCAGCCAGTAGGGTAGTTCTTCGCGATACGACTCGCCTGCGGCGGCTCGACGAACTGCCTCACGAAGCTTTCCTTGAACCTCCTGCGAACCAGACCACCACGGCGTTTGCCAGAACGGCTTCCCGATGACTTCGTCCGACTCGTAGCCACATTGAACGAGGGCTGTTTGATTGATGTCCGTCAGGACACCATTCAGGTCGAGCACCCCGGCATAGTACATGCTTTGGTCAAACAGAACTTGCAGCTTCGCTTTGGTTGCCTCAGATTCCGCAAGGACACTGATGAGTTGTGATTGCTGTTCCCGTAAGCGTTCTTCGTTTTCATAGATTCGGTTCTCAGAATGCTTCCGTGCAATACACTGCGCGATGGCGTCGCCCATGGGAACCATTTGCTCGAATACAGTAGCAGCTAGTTCGTGTCGAGCGAACATCGCAACAACTCCCACAACACGATTCTCGACGACCAGCGGATAGCCCGCAAATGCGACAAAGCCCTCGCGTTTGGCCCACGCAGGATCGCCAATGTTCGGGTCATTAAAGACGTCATTGGTTAACAGTGGCTTTTGCTGGGAGGCAATTCGCCCAATCTTGAGATCTCCCAATGCAACTCGACTGTGTGGGCCATCGAGATGTGTGTAGACACCAGCACTGGCTGTTAGCTCGAGCACGGATTCTTTTTCGTCGTACAGCCAGATGCGAGCGAATGCCGCATCGAGTTGGTCGACGAAGTGTTGGCAACATCTTTGCAATATGACTTCGAGTTCGGCTTCACCGGACAATTCAATGGCGAGGCTGGCGTGAAGCGATGCGAGTCTTGCGCGCTGGTTGAGCACCTCCTCGGCTTGTTTTCTCGCAGTGATATCACGCAGATAGCCCGTAAAGAATGGTCGACCCGCACGTGTAAAAGTTGCATGGATGGAGACTTCGACCGGAAACTCCGAGCCATCGCGGCGTCGTGCCGTTAACTCGATCCGCTGACCCAATATCTGCGACGCACCCGTTTCCAAGTAGCGACGAAATCCCTTGATGTGCTGCTCGCGAAACTGCTCGGGAATGATGACTTCAGCCAGCGGCAAGCCCTGTACATCTGCTGCTGAGTATCCAAACGTACGTTCGGCGGCGGCGTTGAAATCAACGATTCTGCCAGCCATGTCCATCGTGACGACACAATCGAGAGCGGCGGTGAGGATTGCCGATTTGCGCGATTCCTCGTCTCGCAATTGGTGATGGAGCTGACGGCTGACGATGAATTGTCCGATATCACTGCCGACGGCGGTCAACATATCGAGCAGCGACTGTTGGAAACCGAAAGGTTCCGTGCCGTAGAGTTCGATGGCTCCGCGAAACTCCTTGCCAACCACAATCGGCAATGCGATTCCGCTGGTCAATCCACATTGCTTTGCGGCCTCGCGTCGAAGAAAAAACGGATCGGTCGTGACGTCCTCGACCCAGTGTGTCTTGAGCGTGTTCCATACATGCCCCGGCAATCCCTCGCTGATTCGGAAATTCGTTTTGCGGCTCTCTTCGGCAAACGCACGAACTCCCGGTCCTTGTTCAGCCAGGGAAGTCTCGGCACACGTCAGCGTGTCGCCTTCCGCATCGACAAGCCAGAGATTGCAGATGGCCGCATTCACTCCCTGCCGAAGTGTATCCAAGATCTCAGGCACCCTCGACTCGAACGAATCAGTATCTGCGAGCAAGCGTGTTACTTTGTGTTCAACCGCCAAGCGATTGGCGGCAAGCTTGTGAGCAGTAATGTCCACAAACGTGAGAATCGTGCCGTCCACTTTCCCGTCGTAGCGATAAGGAAGCGCACGTCGCAAAAACCAACGTCCACCAGTCGCTGGAACTTCGTCTGCGGGGAATGCCTCCAAATTATCGAGCATGCTGAATTTGGGCAGAGGTGGCATTGCGAGGACGTTGTGACTGAGTTCTTTAAGCGGACGCCCAACATCGGAGGGACGAATGTTGTAAATCTCACGGGCGGCTGGAGTGAAGCTATTGATATTCCCTTCAGCATCGAGAAAGATCGTGCCGATCTGAGTCCCATGCAGCAAGTTCTCAAGATCGCTCTTCGACCGGTCCAGCGCTTCCATGCCGGACTGAATCTCTTCCTTCGAAGTTTCCAACTCCTCGTTGGCCGTTTGCAACTCTTCGTTCATCGAGAGCAGCTCTTCATTGGAAGACTTAAGCTCCTCGTTCGACCGTTCTAGCTCCTGGACGGCGTTTTCTAGCTCGTCACGGGTTCGATTCAATTCGCGTTCAAGTTGCTCCGCAAGCGAATCGTCGCTCGTGGGAGAAGTCTCGGCATCCGCGTTTGGCGAGACGGGTTCGCTCAAGTCTTTGAAAACGATCATGAACAGGGAGCTATCGTCACCTAAACTAGGCATCGGTTGCACAACGAGTTGAACACGCTGCACCTGCTCGCCGTAGCTCACGCTCAGATCGTCATGCGTTACTTTCCGCTTGTTGCTGCGAGCTTGATGCAGCCCGCTGCGTAACGCACTGCGAAGTCCCGTTCGCGCCAACTTGACAGCGTTGTTCTGGAACGTGCCTTCGGGCAGTGCCAGGTATTTGTCAAGGTTGCCGGACGTGCAAAGAATGTATGCGTCTTCATTGACGACCACATAACGCGGAGCAAACTCGTCCAATAGAATCCGTTGGCTGATTTGTTGAATGTCATCGCCAATCGCTTTCGCCCTTTCATCATTCGTGCTAACCGCGCGAACTTTATTCTGCGATGGCAACAACGTGCCTGATTTCACCGCCATTTCTTTGCGCTGTGAGATGCGGTGTTTCTTGTCCACGGGCCGGAAGACTTCCGTGTGTTCCGCGAGATTCTCGGAAGGGCCAAGCAGCAAGTAACCGCCGGGGCGCAAGGAGAAATGAAACACCGGGATCAATTTCTGCTGCAAGTGTGGTCCCAGATAGATCAGCAAGTTGCGACAGGAAATCAGATCCAGTCGCGAGAAAGGTGGGTCTGATATCAGATTGTGAGAAGAAAAAGTACAACGGTCACGCAATTCCCTTTTGACTTCATACTGTCCACCTCGCTTGACGAAAAACCGCTTGAGCCGCGACTCGGTAACGTGCTCGGCAATGCTGAGTGGATAGACGCCATGACGAGCGCGATTCACCGCTCGCTCGTTGATGTCTGTGGCGAAGATCTGAAAATCCGGTGCCGGATCGACTTCGACCGTAGCTTCACGCAACAAGATTGCAAGCGTATAGGCTTCTTCACCCGTCGCGCAACCGGGCACCCACACGCGAACTGGTTCGTCGAGTGCCCGGTTCTCGAATAACTTCGGAAGCACCATTTCTGCCAGCGTGGAAAAGGTGTCCGGATCACGAAAGAAGGACGTGACACCTATTAGTAGCTCCCGAAAAAGGAGTTGCGTTTCGTCTTGGTCCTCTTGTATCAACTTCAAGTATTGCTCGGCAGACGCGATCCGGCGGATTTGGATGCGACGAAGAACGCGGCGGACGAGCGTACTTGATTTGTAATGCTTAAAGTCGTGTTCTGTTTCCTTGAGCAGTACGTTGCAGATGTTGGGCAAGACGCTTTCAACGGCATTCCACGAAGCCGGACCATGTTCTTCTTGTAACCCGTCAATATGTCGTGCATAGGCAACGATTTCGCTGGGCATCTTTTCTGGTGGCAACACATGATCGACCACCCCTGTTGCCGCCGCATTACCGGGCATGCTGTCGTATTGTGCAGAGTCAGCATCCTGGGCCAACGTCATGCCGCCCGCATCTGCAATGGCCTTGAGCCCCAATGTTCCGTCCGCTCCGGCCCCGGAGAGTATGACTCCGATGGCGCGTCGCTCAGCAGCGTCGGCCAGCGATTGTAGAAACCGATCGACCGATGTCGCCCGTTGCTTTGCGTCGTCGAGCTTGACACTTTTCACTTCGCCATTCGTGCATGCTATCGACGAGTGGGCGGGGGAGACGTAGGCCGTGTTCGGTTCCAACCGAGTCGACTCGCCGATCCTCACGACCGGCAAGCAAGTAAACTTGCGCAACGATTCGTGAAGCGCGTCGCTGCCAGCGGGATCGACATGCTGAAGAATGATATACGCCAAGCCACTATCGTCGGCGACAGTCGAGAAGAACCGTTCCAGGGCCTCCAAGCCGCCGGCCGAAGCGCCAATACCTACGACCGCCGAGGGAGTCGAGTTGTTGGCTGGTGGACGGTCGTTCGATTCGTCGGACATAAGTTGCTGCCCGCCACTGGACGGAGTTCGAATTCACAAAAACAAAGAAGTCCAAGGCGGTGGACGGATTTAGCGAGTACATCGCCAGCACTTGCAACCAGCCATTTTCGCCGAGTATTGGGGATTCGGCAAGTCAAGCATAGAAACAGTCACAACGGTCTAGATCTCGCTACTTAGCCGTTGAATCTCTTCGTTTAGAGTTTGGTGGTTTTCGGAGTAGTCCACGGGAATATCGATGATATGAACCCCGCTCTGCTTGGAGCAGTCATGTAGCAACGGCCCTAACTCGCCCGCATGGCTGACACGATGGCCGCGAGCACCGTAGCTCTCGGCATGTTTGACGAAATCAGGATTGGTAAAGTCCAAGCCAAAGTCACTGAACCCCATGTCCGTTTGCTTCCACTTGATCATGCCGTAGCCCGAATCGTTCAGTATTAGCACAATAAAACTGAGCTTCAATCGAACTGCTGTCTCCAACTCTTGAGCGTTCATTAAATAACCACCGTCGCCGCAGATCGCTAGCACTTGTCGATCTGGGTATACCAACGCAGCCGCCATCGCCGACGGCAAGCCAGCGCCCATGGAAGCCAATGCGTTGTCCAGTAGTACCGTGTTCGGCAATGCTGCCTTGTAGTTCCTCGCAAACCAAAGCTTGTACATCCCGTTGTCCAACGCAATGATGCCATCGTCGGGCATGAAGCGACGTACTTCCGCGACAAGTCGTTGCGGCAACATCGGATGGCGATCATCGCTTGAGCCTCGTCCGATGTGCTCAAGCATGTGTTTGCGAGCGACTTCGAATCGCGAGAAATCCCAGTCCGTTGTCTCGCCTTCCAGGCACTCGATCAATTGCCAGACGGCATTCGCGATATCGCCAATCACTTCCACCTGCGGGAAGTAGACTGGGTCGACTTCGGCACTGGTGTAGTTCACGTGAATCACGCGACGGCCACCAGCACGCATGAAGAACGGCGGCTTTTCGACGACATCGTGACCGACGTTAATGATCACGTCGGCTTCGTCGATCGCACGATGAACAAAGTCGCCGGAAGACAACGCGGCATTACCGAGAAAACGATCGCTATTCTCGTCGACAACTCCTTTGCCCATCTGAGTTGTCACGAAAGGAATACGCGTCTTGTCTACGAAGGCCCGCAACATCTTGCAGCAACGCTTGCGATTCGCGCCGGCCCCGACCAGCAATAAAGGATGCTTCGCTTCGACGATCAGTTTGACCGCGTGGCGAATTGCCTTCGCTTCGGCCACCGGGCGTCGACTGTAGCTGGGCGTGATCACGGCTGCTTCACAGTGCTCGCGTGCGATGTCTTCCGGCAATTCCAGATGAGCAGCACCGGGCCGTTCTTCCTGAGCCCGCCGAAACGCTTCGCGCACACAGGAAGGTATGCGATCTCCACTTTCAATCTGCCGCGTGAATTTGGTCAGCGGTTGCATCATGTCAACGACATCGACGATTTGAAACTGACCCTGCTTGCTCGTCTTGACCGGTTTCTGTCCCGTGATCATGACCATTGGCATCGCACCCAGATTTGCGTAGGCCGCCGCTGTGACAAGATTCGTTGCCCCGGGTCCCAGCGTCGATAGACAGACGCCTGCGTTGCCAGTCAATCGTCCGTAAGTCGCAGCCATGAACCCGGCGGCCTGCTCGTGCCGAGTCACGACAAGTTCGATGGTGCTACGCGAAAGCGAGTCGAGCAAGTCCAGATTCTCTTCTCCTGGGATGCCAAAGATGTACTCGACGCCTTCATTCTCTAATGCCCTGATGAATAAGTCAGAAGCTTTCATGCTGCGAGACTACTTTCTAACTGCCCCTTGGATGTGTGATCCTGTTAAAGCACATTCAGGGTCGAACCATGAGTTGATTGTCGACCCGTCTCACACCGGAAACTTGCAACACGGTGGTCTGCGCAACTTGCTTCAGGTAATAAGAGCTGATCGTACCGACTAACGAGACATTGCAATCTGATGCCAAGCACCTAATGCCTTTTAGCTCTGGATAGTTTACTGAATCCAGGGCGCTGTTGATACGGTCGAGAAGTTCTACGTCGGGCACTCGCTGATGAGTCCCATCGGCAATGCTCATTCGCTGTTCCTTGCGTTGATAACTCGAACGATCGATAGGTGCAGATAGTGTGCCGCCGTTGCTGCTCGGAATCCAATACTACGCTGAATTGACTAATGCCTACGTACTACGCTGAGTTGATTAATGCCTACGTCGTCGGACGCCAACGCTGGTGATCGGGCTGATCGCCGATCGACCAACTTGCTCGATCTCGATCCAGCTCGATTTGATTGGCTCACCGCCGCTGCCTCTTGCCGCGCGAGGCTTTGACGTGCCGCCCGCTCCGGTTGTCTTCCAACCACAATGATCGGCGTGAGTCCGTTTGCTCCGCCCCATTTTCAATCTGGCGTTCTTGTCGTTGCTTTTAAGTTCAACCGAGCTAATAGGTTGTGAGATGTCTTAGTTCGCCGTACTCCGAACTGGCATGCCTAATGCGATTGGCATTTGGATCAATAGGAGGATGAACCAATGCCAGACGGAGCTACAACAAAACGTCGAAACTGTGCCGACCAATGGAAATGCCAGTGGTACGCCATCTACCGTTCCATGCGATTTCGGAAACGATTCGGCGACCACGAACTGTCGCGACGAGCCGTAATTGATGCTGCGATTTGCAACTTTCAGCGAACGGTTGCCAACGCAGAGCGATTGGCCCGGTGATTGCTTTCGAGGCGAACCCGGGTCGACATCATCGCATAGCTCGGCAATCTGCAACAGGTTGTCCTACGACTTCCTTGATACAGCAGTTCAAGCACTCATAGAGTCGATCGAATGAGAATTTGCCGAGTCCTGATTCCAATCGCCGGGTTTGTGGCCCTCCTCCTGGCGTGGAAGTTTCTGCCGATTGCGGTATGGCTGGAAACAACATGCGAATTCGTTGACGGTTGGGGGATGTGGGGCATCGCAGTTTTCTTTTGCGTCTACACCGGACTTACGCTGGTTGCCTTCCCGCAAACTCCACTAAACATCGCAGCGGGAATCCTCTTTGGACTTGGAGTCGGTTTCTCGGTCGCGATGGCTGCTGGCAGCCTGGGCTCATACTTGTGCTTCATCACGGCTCGATACTGGGCTCACGACTGGTTCGCTCGACAGATCGAATCCATCAATGGTCGCTGGATCGTCGACGCCGTAAATCGCGGTGGCTTTAATGTCATGCTGCTGGCTCGGCTTAATCCCTTCTTACCGAGCAGCCTGAAGGACTATGGTTTTGGATTGACCAGCGCGGCAGGATGGAAGTTTCTACTTGCGACGCTCATCGGGCAAGCACCAATCATGCTCATGTACGTCTATCTTGGTTGGACCGGAGCAGTCACGCTCAACGCCGAGGCGGAACTAGGGATGTGGCAGTATGTCCTAATCGCGGGTGGAGTCTGTATCAGTGTCGCGCTCGCGACGATTCTAGCCTTCTACAGCCGCCGCGAAATCGCCCTGGCAACCTAGGTCGATCTTTTTACGTCTGCGATCGGCTCGCCATGGGACGCTAGTATTGAGTCGCCAAGCCGTACATTGGCGATCTATGGACACATCGGTCTGTGCCGCACGATCAGACTCTTGCTTACCAAGTTTCCCCAATCGGCACACTGTTTGCGGAAGGGTGCTGCCACTGAAGCGTCGACATAAGTGGTCGATGTCAAACCACCATGGTTCATTTACCAATGAGGAGAACGAGATGAAACGCCGCATGCCGTCGAGGTCATCAAGACTTTGGCAAAGTCTTTCTGTAGCATCCGCAGTTGGATGCTTTGCTGTAACTTCTGCTATCTACGCACAGGTACCGAATGTGCCATCCCCGCCAGACATTCCTGATGTGAACGCGGGAGCAGCGACTGAAGCTGCTGCCGATGTCCAAGCCGAAGTGCAAGACAACGTCCAAGCGGAAGCGAACACAAATCTTCAAAGTAACGTTACGGTGGACGCACCTAACGCCGTCGATGCTAACACAAACGCGGACGCGACGGTCAATGCCGAAGCAGCGGCGAATTCCGGTCAGGATGCAGCGGGTCGCGTTTCGACTGACATCCAAACCGATGCAGACGCGAACGTTAATGCAGGAACTGAAGGAGCTGCTGTCGCACGCGGCAACTTCAATTCGCGAGCACGTATGGGAGCCGACGTCGCGACCCAAGATGGTCGCCTGACACTGAGCAATCTCAATTCCCAAGGTATTGCAGCGCAGGCTGGATTGCGTGCCAATGACGAGATCGTCTCGATCAATGGGCAGCAAATCCGCACGCAAGCTCAATACGAAACAGCACTCCGCAACGCAACCGGCCCGGTCGATATCGAATACCGCCGTGACGGCCAAGTCTACACATCGCAACTCGCTTGGAATGCCGACCAACCGCAACGGCACGAAAGCTTCTACCGCGGTGCTAACCCTTCGCAAAACAACCCCGTTCAACACGGTAACGCAGCTCAAAAAACTAGCGCAGCTCAGAAAGGTAGTGCTGTGCAGAAGGGCTATGGTTACGCGTACTACAGTGACGCTGGCTGTGCAAAGCACCGACGCCATCGATGTCATCACCACCGACATCGTCGCGCTTGCCGCTAGTCGTTGCAACTAGGTTATTGTGCCGTAAGCAATCAGAACGCTTGGCGAGGCTCACCGTCTTGTCAAGCGTTCTGTGCTTTTGTCGTCGCCTGAATCAATAAACGCGTTGCACAGGTTGCGCAAACGAATCGCTGACTGTTGAAAGGAGAACCGGTAGACACAACGCGGCAAATCTGGACGGGGTAGCTGGAAACGATTGGGGCTCTGGTACCAGTGCACTTGACCTGGGGGAACAGGTCTTCCTGAGAGCAGTTTATGGTGATTCTCGGTCGTTTTCCACGTAAGCTTTTACCTTTGTCAGCATGAGCGCTTTGTTGATGGGCTTACTGAGATAGTCGTTGCAGCCAGAGTCAATACAACGTTTCATGTCGCCCTGCATGGCATCTGCGGTCAAAGCAATGATCGGGTTGGTATAGCCGAGACGCCGTATTGCTTTGGCGGCTCCATAGCCGTCTAGCTTGGGCATTTGCATGTCGAGCAGGACGAGGTCGTAGGTGTCGCCATTGCTCATCGATTCTGCGACGGCAGCGACCGCGAGCTCGCCGTCTTCCGCTTCACTTACGGTTGCTCCGGCATCTCGTAAAAACTTGCCACTCAAGAATCGAACGTCGCGGCGATCATCGACGACCAGAATTCGGCAGTCGAGTGCGATGTTGACTTGCTCGTTCGAATCGATGGCCGAGTCGTCGATGAGCGTGGGCTGATGCATCCTGACGTCGCTGATATCGCCTACCGAAACGGTCACGATGAACTTGCTGCCTTTGCCTTCCTCACTTTCCACCGAGATGGTCCCGCCCAGCATCTCCGTGAGCCGTTGGCTGATTGCAAGCCCGAGCCCGGTTCCGCCGAATTCGCGATTGACGGTATGATCACCCTGACTGAAAGCTTGGAATATCCGGCCCAGTTGGGTTTCGTTCATTCCGATGCCGCTGTCAACGATCTCGAACCGCAACTTCTCGTCGGCGAAGCTGACGAGCACACGAACCCCGCCCCGTCTTGTGAATTTGATTGCGTTGCCAACCAAGTTAATCAGAACTTGTCGCAGGCGTTTGGGATCCGACTCGATTTCGACTGGTAGTTCACTCTGATACTCGACGTCTAAATCAAGGTGGTTTTCCGTCGCCCGCACTTCCATAATGCTGCGTACATCTTCGACCAGGCGCGCGGGGGAAAAACGTTCCCGCAGAATGTCTAGCTTTTGCGCTTCGATTTTGGACAAGTCGAGGATGTCGTTGATAATGTCGAGTAGGAAAGCCCCGTTGCGACGAATCGTGCGTACGTGTTGCAGTGTATCTTCATCCGCAATCTTGTCGGCGATCAGGTCCGTGTAGCCCAGGATTGCCGTCATCGGCGTGCGGATTTCGTGGCTCATGTTGGCCAGAAACGCACTCTTCGATTGGTTGGCAACTTCAGCCTGCCGACGCGCCTCCTCGAGCGATTGTTGGTACTCACGATGTTCGGTAACGTCCCAATGGAGTCCGGCATGCCGCAGCACCTTCCCGCTCTTCGACTTGACAGGTTCACCCACCGCCGCAAGCCAACGCAAGCCTCGCTGCGGATGAAGAATCCGAAACTCATGTTGGAACGGCTTGCCTTTTCGGATTGTCGCATTCCATCGGTGCATCAGTTCGCCCAGGTCATCGGGATGCACACGATCTAGTGCCGCCTGCATGCTTGGTTTTTGGTCCTTGGGAACGCCGAACAAGTCGAACATTTTGGGCGACCAAAAGACTTCGTTGTTGCGTTCCTCCCACGCTCCCATTCCGCCGGCTCGTAAAGCCATTTGTATTCGCATTGCATCTTGCCGAGACGATTCGATTGCTTGTTGCCGTTCCTGTAATAAATCCCGAACGGCGTACTGCCGCTGACGATCACGCAGCCGAGCTCGCAGCGTATTGACAAAGGTTGCAATACGAAGCGGACGATTGACAAGCGTCACATGCCCCATCGACAACATTTGTTCGAGCGCCGTAGCGGACGTTTCGCCGGCACTCAGAAGTACGAGCAAGGGGAAGTCGGACCAAGTTGGCTGGCGAAGAAGCGTTTGCTTGACGCGGTCAATCGCGGCGGCCGTGAGATGCTCTTGTGCAATGAGCGCCGCTCCAGCCTCGGTGGAGATCTCGTCGCAGAACGGCTCGATGCCGTCGCAGAACTTAGCTTCAATATTTACATCGCGAAGGACATTCGCGCAGACGTAAGCATCGTGTGGAGTCGGTGCGAGAACGACTAGTCGCTGACTTCGATTCGACTTGAGGTTCGCCTGCTGTTCCATGGTGATCGAACATCTTTCGAGTGCGTCTGCCGAAGCGGGACTGATGGCGACCTGCCGTTCGCAGGCCATGGGTACTACTTGGGAGTCTCCAAGCCTTTCTTCCGCAATAAATTGTCCTGATCGCCGGTGAACACGGGAGTTCCTGCAAGTACGCCACGAAATTCTCTCAGCGGTTCGCCGATCACCAATCCACGGTCACATAGCCGAAACTCACGGATGGTGCGTTCATGGCGTCCGCTCCGTTTTTTGACTGCGGAAATGGCTTGGCGAATTTCACCGGCTGCTTCAAAGTAGCGAAATAGAAGTACCGTATCGGCCAAATAGCTTGTATCCACTGGAGTTGCCATCGTGCTCCCCAGCATTCCATGTTGGGCCGCGATGACCAGTGTTACGATTCCGCGTTGTCCCAAATACTGCAACAAGTCGTGGAGTTGAATGGTTAAAAACTTCTCGTGAGGCATCGAGTTGAGATAGCCGTTCAGACTGTCGATCAAAACGACACTCACTTGTCGCCCCTGCTGATCAGGCTTCACGGCTTCACGAACACGACTAGCAAACTCGCTGGGCGTTACTTCTCCGGGAATCAAGTGCTGCACTTCGATCAAGCCAGCATCGATATGCTTTTGCAAATCGAAACCCAGTCCGCGGCTGCGAGTCATCATCGCGTGATGACTCTCCTCGAACTCAAAGAAAACTGCTCGTTCGCCACGTTCTGCGGCGGCGACGGCAATTTGTGTTGCCGTTGACGACTTGCCAACACCGGCTGGTCCCAATAGCAAAGCACTCGATCCGGAGAGTAAGCCTCCGCCTAGCAAGTTGTCGAGTTCCACGTTGCCGCTGCTTAATTGAATTCCGGTGGCATACCCGCTTTCGTACTCCAACGACGTGCGAGGAAACACTTGCATGCCGCCACGCACGAGTCGGATATCATGGGCTCCGCCAATAAAGTCACAGCCGCGATGCTTGATCACTCGCAAACGCCTCCGAACTGATCCGTAATCACTCAGCAGTTGCTCTAAACGAATGACACCGTGCGCAATGCTCTGCAACTGCTGATCCTGCTCGGCGCTTGCATGATCGTCTAGTAGCAGCGTCGTACAGCCGCGCCCTACAAAGAATTGCTTTAGCGACAACACTTGCCGTCGATAACGCAGCGGACCTTGAGATAACAATCGCATTTCCGAAAGCGAATCGAAGACGACTCGACTTGGTTTCAATGCTTCGACTTTGTCAAGAACGCTCCTGATGGTGCTGCCCAGTTCAATCTCCGAGGGTTCGAACATGGTGTATTGCGCTTGCGACTCGACGGAGTCCGTAGGATCGACCAACTCGTGGATCTCGATTCCGTCCAGCGACCATCCGTGGGAGCGTGCGACACCTTCTAACTCGTGTTTGGTTTCCGAAAGCGTCACGTAGAGCCCGGATTCTCCTCGCTTTATCCCTTCCAATAGAAACTGGATTGCCAAGGTTGTCTTGCCCGTACCTGGATCGCCTTCCACCAAGTAGAGCCGGTCCGCAGTCAGGCCTCCATGAAGGATATCGTCAAGGGCCGGAACGCCTGTGCTGAGTTGTCGGTCTAGCGGGGACTCGGGGAGATCCATAGTTGTTGTTCCTTGCCGGTGGATTCGAGCGGCGGACGGGAGCCTTTTAGTCTGGCATCTTATCAACGAGGGTCAACGAGGTGTCTCGTCGGAAGAAACTTGAGAGGGCTTTCGGATCCACCCTGCTCCCACCATTATTTTCAGCCGGGTCGCTAGATCAGGGAGTGGTACGCTTCTGCGGAACATTGCCGCTACGCCAGGGATTCGCTTCAGAACGGTCCTCAATTGTTGTTGCCAAGAAGTTGCTCCTGGGTGAGTGCCAACAGGTCGATGGCGATGTCAGCAAAGATCGTCCTTCCTTTCGTGAGCCAGGCCGCTGAGAAAGACCAGACGGCGATCCATTCCAGCCAGAAGATGGCGTTGAATCGATCATAGAACTCCTTCCACTCTTGTGGCAACAACAACAAATAAGTCCCCATTGCCAACATACTCAGCAGGATAACGATGCCGCTTATCCGGTAAACGAAGTCACGTTGCCGTTCATGCGGTTCTGGCTCGATGTTGGTCGGCTTAGAACTTGGAAAATGAAATAGCGAATAGAATGCGAGCGTGAGAAAGAACGCTCCGCCACAGAACGAATGCAGATAACCGGGAATCGTCGTCGGATGAAGTGGGTCGCTGTTCGCATCAAGCGGAAACAAGGCGACGCCAAGTGCAAACGCGCAGCCGAGATTGGCGGTCCAGTTTTCGACCCAGTCGTGCCCACGGTAACAAAACAGAAAGATGCCAATCGAGCACATCACTCCCACAAAGACATCTCGCAGCGCCGTATGATAGTAGCTGCTCATGTTGTCTTGGATGTCGATGCCGAATACTAGCCAGCCCACTGGCCCTAACAAGATGGGCAGTAGCAATCCGCTCAAACCAACGGCCCGTCGGAGGCCGATATAGGACATCACAAGCGGCTGCGCGGATTGTGGTAAGTCTTGAAGCACGCTCAACCCTCAAGCAGGACGCGAAGTAGTCTGATGAAACGTAGCTGATGGTTTACGAGCCTCGTCCAGTGACCTGTGCCCAGGGCGCCGATTTTCAGCATGGCGATGCTATCCGAGACTAGCTGCTTGCTTTTTACTCGCATCGGAAGTTGTGCGAACGGGTTCAGGCAACCACAGCGTGCGCTGAGGGAAGGGAATCTCGATGTTGGCATCGTCGAGGCGTTGTTTGACTTGACGTACAACCTCATCGCGGGATTCGCGTATTTCTCGTGGCGTGGCTCCGGTCCACCATGTGACCTCGAAGTTAATACTCGAGTCAGCGAACTCGCGTGCGAAAATCTCGACGGGCTCGTCGGTGTTCACTGTAGAACAACTCTCGACGGCCTTCTGAATCACGTCACGCGCTTCATTGAGATCGGCATCGTACGCAACACCACAATTGACGGTGGTCCGACGAACCTTGCGACTGGTTAGCACATCAACCGGATTCTTGAAAAGCATCGCGTTGGGGACGACCGCGAGCTGCCCATCCACTTGGCGAATCATTGTCATGCGGATCGTGATGTCTTCGATCCGGCCAACGACATCATTGCACTCGACAAAGTCACCTTTGTCGAAGGGATACTTCCAGAGTATCAGGATACCAGCGAAGAAGTTTTCAAAAATGTCTTTGAACGCAAAGCCGATTGCCACCGAGCCCAGTCCCAGCACAGTAAGCGCTTTGGCGGGAGTCATGCCGGGGAAGACAATGACTGCCGCCAACATCAGCCCCACGGTCCATACTGCGATTGTCACTAGCTGTAGAATTAAGTCCTGTAGACTTCCTCGCAATCGACTCCGTTTCGCAACGCGTTTTCCAATCGTTTGAGCCAGCGAATTCACGAGTGCCGTAAACATCAGAACGAGCAAACCAACGAGCAATAGAGGAGATCGGACGAGAAGATCTTCCCACAGAGTCCGTACGCTGGTCGCGACAACGTTTGCAGTCTCGGACAAGTTGATGATCTTTTTGACTTCGATTTGGTTAACAACCGCTGCAACCCCTTCTGTATTCCGAGCGAGCTGACCGGCCCACTCCTTGCGTGCATCATCCACAGCAGTACCGTCGATGAAAGCGACGCTGTCGCGGACTTCGACCGTGACTTGATCGAACCATTTCGTCGCATTCAGTATGTCTGTCAGTCGCGTTTCGATTGCGAGATCGGAAGCCACTGCATTGACCGCGACGTGCTCGGCCACGTCCGGTTCGGTCACTTGCTTCGCATCTTCAGCCTGCGCTGAGTTGGTTGCATCATCATCCTGCGCGGCGAGCGGCGTTACGACGCCGCAAAGAAGGCAGATCCACAAAGTTGTTCGTAGTAAGTGCAATGGTTCTTCCCTCATCGGCTGTTAAAGATAGAAGTCGGCCACTCTTCTTAATAGCTTTGCGTAAAGTTGCGACGAGTCGGGGTCGGGAGTCTTTTTCGGTGATCGTGTTCTCAAATAGAAGAGTCTGCGACCGAAAAAGATTCCCGACCCCTTCGTGCCGACCAGACTATTAATTCCTTCTACTTCATCATCTCCGTGACCCACTGACCAAAGTGAGTAATTAGTCTCGCATTGTGCTTCTGAAGGATCGCATGAACTTCTTCGCGGCATTCGCCATCTTCGATGGGAATTGAAATCACCGTGTTTCCCGCTCGAAGTTCGTGTTGATACCTGGCAATTTCCTCGTCCGTATCGGCGAACCACTTTGCTGAAGTATCGACATTGTCGCCGTCTTCAGCGCCGTGGAATACGCGGATCTGAGAAGCTTGGATCCCGGCTGCTACGCAAGCTTCCCGCGCCAACTGGGCGTCTTGAGCTTCATCGAACACCGCCACGATTCGGTTGGTGGGATCTTGCAAAATATCTTCGCTACTCATCGTTCATTTTTCCTTACGTTGAGGACTTGTAGGACTTGCGGCGTTTCGCCTCGCTGATCAGTTTCCGAGCGAGCAGGACAGCCGTGCCAGTGTTTGTGGTCGAGTTGGCCCGGGAGAGCCGGGGCTTGGTTTCGTCGGTGGCGGATCACCCGGGCGCGGTTGGCCAGGCGGGTCGCCAGGCTTCGGTGTACCGGGAGTTGGCCGCGAGGGTGGCGGCAAATCGGGTTGTGAATCCGGTGGATCGTCTCTAACGTGTGGTTCACAAACTGCATCATGCATGTTGCTTCTCCTTCGAGTTTGCGGTTTGGTAGCGACAACGTCACTGGCACGGTAACGCAGTCATGATGAATGACAACTCGCTTTCGTGAGCTATGGGTTTTGGACGGGCAGCGAGGTCACGTCTTTCATTGGTTGCCCGCAACAAGTGAATGCGGCACATCCTTCTTCACATTCGCAACCCTTCGTGACGTGAATCTCCATGTTGCATTTTTCACAACGGTACATGTCGCCAGTTTCTGGTGAATGAGGTTCGAGTGGCATCGTTAAGTCTCCAATGGGGTGGTTGAACGGGATAGGGTTTCCATGCGGGGCATGTCTTCAATTGGCCGTGGCGGCTTGGACGGGAAGACGCAACAGGGCGGCGCAGGGCGAATCGATTTCTGGAAAGCGGTCGTCTTCGAGAATGAACACCTTGCCGCCACTGGTCAGCGTCTCGAAGGCGGCTTCATCCAGCAGATCCAGGCTCGTTACTTGAGGTTCGTCGTGGACTTCAACATGTCCATCGACATCCAGTTGTCCCCAGCAACTCGCGCCTTTGCGCAACAAGAGGGTGTCGACGGCTCCACGCTCGGCAGCTCGCAGTAATGGTTCGACGTCACTGCATACGCGATCGCGCCGATAGGCTTCTTCAATCGATTCGATTGCTCCGTCGATTTGCCGATCGAAGTACGGTTGGACTTTCTCCAAGACGGATTGGTGTAGCGTTTCTGCGGGCACGTCATCGAAGTTGCCCTCGACCGCCTCTTCAGCAAGATGCGGATACTTTACACACTCCTTAAATATTGGAAACAATTCCTCGACGCCGATGAAGATCAACGGATCGGTTTGGCCGCTCAGAAAGTTGCCGATCGCGTCGTCCAGTCGATGGAAGAACTGCACGATCTCCGCATCATCGTTGCCGGCACCTCCGTGGCCGTGATAGATCGCCTCCGCAGAGTTTCCATGTGGGTGGCTGTGGAACTGCAACGTCGACACATACTCGTCAATATTGAGAGCGTCTTCCAAGTCGGAAGGCAAGGATTTGGGATGCAACTCACGAATCGAGTTACGCGTGCCTTCGAATAACCGCACTTGCTTTTGGCTGACTGCAACTGCGAAGTAGCGTCCATCTGATTGGATAATCGGCAGTAGTGGTTTCAAATAGAAACGCTCGCCCACATGAACTTGCTCCTTCACTTCAACCGGCAGATGAAAGAAGCGAATGTCTTGCGGAGTCGCGAGAACGGCTAAACCACTTGCCGGATGCTGCCAGATGACGTGGTCTTTATCTTCGGCAATGTGCTGTATCCGTCCCAACAGAATATTGGCTTCCGCAGCATTGGGCTCGTGTGCCAACAGCTCCTCGGCGTCAGCGACAAGATTCTTGAAGCGAATTTGGTTCTGTCGCTGCTCGCGTCCCGCTTGATGACTTGGCATGTAAAGTGACACGCACGTTTCAGCACTCTGTCGCACCAGTTCGTTCACGGTCTGTTTGGTCAATATCACGTAAGTATCTCCATTTAAGGCTCGCATCTTCCGGGCGAGCGAATTCGAGGCGGCCTTGCGGTACCCCATAACTCGGTACCACGCTGCAATAACGTCTATCTGTTAGAAGCAATGCCCGTGCCAACATGGTCCGGTGGGGGAAGGGGGCCCGATCAAAGGCCATTACTGAACACGGCACTGTGAAAGTGACTGCCCGACGAGCAGATTGGTCACCAGGTGACCAATCAGGACGCGATACGTTGCATCGCAGGCGAATTGCTGCGACGTGTTGAGCAACAAAACGCGGCTTTCGGTACGATGAAGGCAAGCTCGCGGTCTAATTCGGCGAACACGGAGATAGAAGCTCCCAGATTCCAACATCCTCGAAAGCAACCTTCGATGGAAACATTCGATTACTTCTACCGAAAGCTCAGCCAAGCGACGGTGATTCTGCTGTACTCTGGATTAGGAGTCTTTCTGCTGACCGTAATCTGTGCGGTCCTCGGATTATCGCGTGCAGTAGCGACATTCAACGGCGTGACAATAGCCGTAGCGCTTCTATTTGCGATCCTGCTAAGCGTGTTTCTGCTAACCTCGTGCGTTCGCGCCGTAATCCAATTCCTTGCCAACCGAACCAAGCCGATGCTGTAAGTTTGTCGTTGGCTTGGTGGCATTACGCGGATCGCAATAATGCTGAACTGGTGGCCAGCAATTGCAATAGCTGCTCTTGCCGTTGCCTCGCGAGTTCGGCACGACGACGTTGCTCGGCTGGACTCCAGCTTGCGCGGACCTGTTCAATACGGTCGCGTACCTGCATGGGTTGCGTGAAAGATTCCGATGGGCGAATCGAGCGGCTGCAAGTTGCTGTGGTCATGACTTCAATCCTCTACGGGGGTGTGGAGTGATATTGATAACACCGCCATTTCGCAATCGTCGTGCCAATGTTCACGATTGACCGAAGTTGCTCGTTTCGGCTAGTTGCCTGCAGCGGAACTCGTCTGGTGCCGGGCTGACGTGATTCCCTTGGAGCCAACCGATTGACCAAATTGGTCGCGGAACGACCGCTAAGCACCGCCCAAACAATAAGTGGGATAGGCTTCTAGCCTGTCATGACTGAATTGACAGGCTGGAAGCCTATCCCACAAGAGTTTTGCGACAGTAATTGTTTGGCCGATGCTAAAGGACGTGGAACGCGATTCAACGTCAGCATGAACTTGCAGCAGCATAGGCCGAGGCCGACCGAGCTACGAATGACTCGCAAGTCGTCCGTGTGCCTCGCGGACATCATCCAGATCGGATTTCTCTGTGATCGCGTTTTCAGCAGCCCGCATTACCATGTCGGCATGATTCAGGACGGCTTGTCGATCGCCCGGACGTGACGTGTGCATTAAGATTGACTCGAATGCCTCGAGCATCCGAATCATCACTGCGGGACAATTGCTGCCGTATTGGCGGATCTGATTAAAAGCCGCTGCCATCACTTCCGGAAAGGTAACGGGTCGAGCGATCACACGCAGTTTCCCTTTGCGATCACAACGGAGTGCGTCCGGGATTTCGCGTTCTGCGAGTCGTCCCAAGGCCGATCGCAATCGATCTATACAGTTGATGGCAGTAAATGGATCGTTGATCCCGGGCGACAGCGAGCGAACCGCAACCTCGACCAGTTCATCAATCGCACACTCGACGTCTTGGCGCGGCGTTCGTCGCATCCCCACGATGAAGAACTCGTTCACTTTCTCGGTGACTTTCTGATCTTCTTCCTCACAGTGCCAAATCCGACCAAGAACATCACCGCAGCTGATGTACTGCCCAGGTCGTCTGAGCACCTTAATGATCAAGTTGTGCTTTTCGGCGAAATGTAACAAGCCGTCGTTGTCGATGGCCTGAAGATAGCCTTCGCTGAGGGAAGCGATCTCCACGAAGTCCCCGCTGAGACTATTTCGTTGCTCGTTAGCAGTCGCATTTGTCTGGTCGTCGGGCGAGCTCGGTTGTCCGATGCGGTCCGGAAACAATCGCACAATCGAACTGTCCAAGTCCTGTGCCACCGCTGCGACGATGTGTGGCGCTTGAATGAGAACTGCGACGTGGTGTACGAAGAAGATTAACAGCCCCATGCTCGCAACGGTCAATCCAACCGCAAAGGCCACGGACAAGTGAGGTACGGAAACAGGCTCGTGCTGCTCGACGATTCTCAAGATTAACAGGCAATAGACGCCGGTCGAAAGAAAGGTGCCGATTGTCAACTGTGTCGGAAAGTCAAGCATGAAGGACCGTAAAAGCCGCGGCCCGAACTGTTGCGAAGTTAGGGAAAGTGTGACGACCGTAATCGAGAAGACAGTGCCAGCTACGGTCATCATCGCGGCGGCAATGGCCGACAAAGTGGAACGGGCCGCGGGAGTGGTTGTCTGTAGCCACACGATCCATTCGTCCGGGATGCGGTCGTCTATCTCCGGGAGCAGGAGCGAGCCAAAGATCGCGATGCAACCCAACACCGCGGGCACGAACCAAAAGCTCGTTCGCAACGCATCCCACAAATTAGCAAGGTATGTATTCAAACTGCAGACTCCCGGTGGATCTCAAGAGACTAGATTACGTATGCTTCATGTATGAGAATCAAACGGCCAATTGTCGCCCAGCAGCTCCCACCGGCGGAACGGTGGTAACAACAAGAGGGTGCTTTGCAGGGGGCATATCGACTCGTTGGCGACTTTCCTAGAATAGTGCAAATCTTGCACCAGGAGCCCAGTCATGCCGAAATTACTTGTCATTGACGACGACCGCAGCGTTCTGCGATTAGTAGAAAAGTCATTCGAAGACTCGAATGTATCGGTTCTGACAGCCGGAACTGCGGACGAGGGCATGGAGTCGATTAAGCGGGACGAGCCCGATGCGCTGTTGCTGGACATCATGTTGCCCGAGGCGAATGGCTTGGAAGTAGCAACACAAGTCAAACACCTGGACGCCAAGCTACCGATCATTTTCATCACCGCGTTGGATGACAGCGATACGGCAATTAATGCCATGACTCGTGGTGCTTATGACTACTTGCTAAAACCGCTGGACAAGCAGCATGTTCAGGATATCGTAGAACGCGCTTTCGAGACTCGCCGTTTGATGCAATCGCCGGTCCACATGCAAGATGCCTCGACGCCAGCCGAGCAAGGTGACGCCATGGTCGGTCGCAGTGCTGCGGTGATGGACGTCTATAAGCAGATCGGTCGAGTGGCTCCTCAAGATGTTGCCGTTCTCATTCGAGGTGAAAGCGGTACGGGGAAGGAACTTGTGGCCCGCGCGATTTATCACCATAGCGCACGCAAAGGCGAGTGCTTCATGGCAATCAATTGCGCTGCATTGTCCGACACACTTTTGGAAAGCGAATTGTTCGGACACGAGAAGGGAGCGTTCACAGGGGCCGAACGACGACACATCGGAAAGTTCGAGCAGTGTAACGGCGGCACGATCTTTTTGGACGAGATCGGCGATATGTCTCCTTCCACTCAGAGTAAGGTGCTGCGACTGCTGCAGGAACAGAAGTTCGAGCGAGTGGGCGGCACGGAAACCATTGAAACCGATGTTCGCATCATCTCGGCGACCAATCGCGATCTCGAACAGATGATCAAAGATAACGAGTTCCGTCTCGATCTGTTTCATCGCCTGAATACCTTTGAGATTGAGCTTCCTCCACTTCGCGAGCGCGGCAATGACATCAAATTGCTCTTGGAATATTTTCTCGCGATCTTCAACAAGAAGCTCCAGAAACAGATTACGGGTATCTCCGACGAAGCCATGAAGATCCTGACGAGTTCACCGTGGCCGGGCAACATACGCGAACTGCAAGGCGTGTTGCGCAAGGCGATGTTGATGGCAACGGGACCTGTCCTCGTCCCCGAGTTTCTTCCCGATGAAGTCGCCAGAGCAGAAGATACGGTCGGGTCGAGCAAAGATGCAGGTCATCGTGACGAGTTGGACTTCGGTGCCTTCCTGGACAAGCTTTCGTCTAATCAATCCGCAGATCGGTACGGAGATGCGTTGCAGTGGATGGAGCGGCACTTGTTGACACACGTGCTTTCAGAGACCAACGGAAACCAATCCAAAGCCGCCGAGCGATTAGGCATCACGCGAGGCAGCTTGCGTAACAAGATCCGGTCTTTGAACATTTCGATCGATAATGTGGTCACCGCCGACGACGAGTAATGGCTCGCATGTCGCCCGCAGCTCTTCGTTTGTATATCCTCTCGGGATATTAGTTCGACAGCACCACTTTCACGACAATCACAACCCGAAGCGTAAGCGAGGAAATGGTTTACCACAGCTCCTCGCTTACGCTTCGGGTTATGCGTGCCCAATGACTTATTTCAAAAGTGGCGCTGCCCAATTAGTCACGTCATTCAGAACGTGGCCTAACATGTGGCGCGCAGTATCAGTTCACGCAAGTTTCGGATGACCAAGCACGGCATGCAACTGGTCGAGTGCCGGAGGCTTGACGAGATGCACATCGAACCCCGCTTCTCGTGACTTCTGACGATCTTCCTCTTGCCCGTATCCCGTTAGTGCAACCAGGAGCAAGTTGTCGAAGGCCGCGTCATCACGAATCCTTCTTCCCACCTCGAAACCATCCATTCCTGGTAATCCGATGTCGAGCAGTACGATCTCTGGATTATTCTGTTCGATGGCCGTAAGCGCGGACGGGCCGTCGTGCGCGACCACGACGTCATGATCACCCAGCTTCTTCAGCAGCTTCGATAGCAGCCACGCAGCGCTCACGTTGTCATCGACAACAACGATGCGACGCGGCTGCCTCGCCAGCGGCGCAGCTTCGGGCGGCTCGGTTGGTAGCGGCGCTCGGGCAGTCGGCAAACACACCGTAAACGTACTGCCTTGCCCCTCGCCATCACTGAACGCTGACACTGTTCCGCCATGCAACTGAACCAGCCGCTGCACCAGCGTCAGACCAATCCCTAAACCGCCTTGTGCGCGGTCCAGCGAACGAGTCGATTGGGTAAAGAGTTCGAACACGTTAGGCAGCAACTCGTTGTCAATTCCGATACCAGTATCGCGAACACAAATCACGATTTGCTGATCACGTCGCTCCGTAGTTAGTTCGATCAGTCCGCCGTCATCCATATATTTCGACGCATTGTTCAGCAGATTCTCGAGTATCTGGACAACTCGCACGGGATCAGCATCTAGCCAAATCGGCTCTTCGGGAAGCGAGATATCAAGCTGCTGGCAATGACTCTCGATCCGCGGACGAACCGCAGCCACCGAACGTCTGACGACCGTGGCAAGCTCAACCGGCTCGTGGCGAAGTTCGACCTTGCCTCGCATGATGCGGGAAACGTCCAGCAGATCATCGACCAGACGAACCATATGCTCAACTTGTTCCTGCATCAATCCGATCGTCTCGGACTCCTGACCGGGCGTCATGGCCAGGATTTCCAGTCCGCTGCGGATGGGAGCCAGGGGGTTACGCAGTTCATGGGCCAACATCGCCAGAAACTCGTCCTTGCGCCGATCTGCTTCACGGACTTGTTGATACAACCTTGCGTTTTCGATGGCGATCGCGGCTCGATGCGACAATTCCTCCGCCATTGCCAAGTCGTCGGCGCCGTAGACGCGTCCCGACTCGCCGGACACAAAAGTAATAACCCCAAGCGTTGTTTGTTTCGCCTTGATCGGTACACACATGTAAGAGTGCAACTTCAGCTCGCGGAGAATACGCAAGTGTTCCTCGTCTTGAGCCGCTTGTTGCAACATGCTATCGGTGATTTCAGGAGTCAGCTCCGAGTGGCCGGTTCGAAACACATGGTGCGCACCTTGCGGCGCGTTCGGATCGCTGGGATACCGACGATACAGTTCTTCTGCCAACGCGACCTGAGTCGGGTCAACATGCGCGATCGTCATGCGTTCGAGCAAGCCCTCGGAGTTCACCATATCCACGGTACACCAGTCGGCGAAATCGGGTACGGCAAGCGACGCGACTCTTTGTAGTGTGTTCTTGTAGTCGATCAACGAGGCGAGCGACTTGCTAGCTTCCGATAGGAATCGCAGTGCCTGCTCCATCCGCTTTCGTTCGGTGACGTCCGAGCACACTCCAACAACCCGGACTGGCTGGCCCCCTTCATCGTAAAACAGGGTTCCCTGCGCTTGCAGCCAGCGGACACTGCCATCGGGCCGGATGATGCGATATTCGAGGTGATGCTCCCGCTTGAGTTCCACGGTCTGACGAATAGTCTCCAGGACGTACTCGCGATCGTCCGGATGGATGTCTTGCTGATACGCTTCGAACGTTCCGGAGAACTCGCCTGCCTCCAGGCCATGGATCTTTTCCAGGGTCGGAGACCAAATTACTTTTGCTGTGGGAATATGCCATTCCCAACTTCCCATCCGTCCTGCCTCTAATGCCAGTGCAAGTCGTTCTTGGGCTCGTCGGAGGGACGCCTCGGCCGTCTTTCTTTCCGTAATGTCCCGTGTGAAGCATCGGGAATGAACAAACTGGCCATCCTCCCAAAAAACGTTGGAGTCGATCAGGACATACTTAATGGTGCCGTCCTTGCAACGCAATCGCGCTTCGTAGTCGCGCAATTGGCGACCGGACTTGAGACATTCCAAGATGTCTTCAATCACGGGCTGATCGGCATGAAACTCAGCGATGTGACGACCGACATATTCTTCGCGTGTATAGCCCAACAGTTCCAACTCTGTTCGATTCGCACGCAGGATCGTGCCATCCGGCCCGACCCAATGCAGACCAACGGCGGCGTTTTCGAAGAAGTCGGCCAGTTCCTCTTCGCTTCGGCGCAGCAGTCGTTCGGCCTGGCGTCGCTCGATAAACTGCCCGATCTGGCCGCCGATGGTAGCCATCATCTCCAGCAAATCGCCGTCCGGTTGTTGAATGTCTGGGCTAAAGAATTCGATGACGCCCAAGAACTCATCATCCACCGCAACAGGACAAGCGAATCCGCCGTGCAAGCCACTGCTCGCTGCCTCCGACGCGCGCAAGAACTCGGGTTCGGTAACCACATCCGCGATCCACTCGGACTGTCCCGTTTCCCAAACTCGTCCAGGCAGTGGTGCCCCACGCGCAAATGCCGTCGTTTTAGTAGCAGCTTGAAACTCCTGGTAATCCGTCTCTGCGTCCTGCCAAAACTCATGACAGCGCAGCACTTGCTCGCTCGGATCAACTTGCCAAAAGCAACCGACTGTCCATTGCAACGCATCGCAGACAGCGACCAAGATGTCTGTGATTGCCTTGTTGACGTCTTTCTCTTGGGCCAGAATCTGAGTGACGGCGAGACGAGCGTTTCGCCGACGCTCCGCACGACGCTGCTGCGAAATGTCGCGGTCGATGGCAGAGGCTCCGATGACTTTGCCTTCCGCGTCGAAAATGGGAGAGATCCGCACAGCGATCGGCAGTCGCCGCCCATCTTTGCACTGGCGTATCGTTTCGAACTCGTCGACGCGTTCTCCCCGTTCGATGCGTCGCAAAACTTGCTGTAATTCGTCCTTTTTCTCGTCAGGAACGATCGTTGCGAAAACCGAGCATCCAACAATCTCCTCCGCTGCATAGCCGAACAATCGCTCGGCACCCGCATTCCAACTAGTGACGACACCTTCGAACGATTGGCCGAAGATTGCGTCTTCCGAGGAGTCGACCAAAGCCGCCAATCGCCCACGTTCGAACTCAACAGATCGCTGCTGCGAAACGTCGCGAAAGACCACGACGACGCCGACGACTTGACCATCGTGCTCGCAGATCGGTGCGGCACTTTGATCAATGGCGTGCTCGGTGCCGTCCTTCGCAATCAAGATTGTATGGTCTTCGAGTCCGACTACCCGCCTTTCACGCAGAGCTCTTGTCACGGGATTCTTGGACGGTTGTCGTGTCTGTTCGTTGACGATACGAAAGACTATCTCAAACGATTCGTTTCGGGCCTCACCGTCGACCCAACCCGTGAGTCGTTCGGCGACACGATTGAGATAGGAAATGCGTCCTTGTTCATCAGTGACGATGACCGCATCGGCAATGCCAGCGAGCGTAATAGAAAAGCGATTGCGTGCTTGCAGGACTTGGTCGGCCTGTCGGTGGATCTGTTCACTTAGAAGGCTCACGGCGACAGCCGAAAATATGAAGAGGCCCAAGCCAGTTGCCTCGGCAACGTTACCGGGTAGCAGAGAGTTCGTTGGCGTGATGAACCAGTGCGATGCAGCGATGCTGCTCAATGCGACCGCCAATAGCGCCGGACCCACACGTGCGTAGATTGCCGTGGCAAAAACGGCAGGAAAATACGTCACAAACGGAACGCGTTCTCCAAGATAGGGGTGAAGTGCATCGCGCAACCATGTCGCCACGACCGTACTGACCACAGCCAACCCGTACCCGAATATCCAGGATTTAACCTTGTCGTTCATAAGGTGCGTGCAAGGCTCTGGTGTGGACAAATGAAGGGGAGACTGCCTGCCTAATCTAGCACCACCCGGGCGCAGACGCTATCTGTTACTTTGATCGTAGCGTGTGCGAAACACACCAATTCTTTTTGGCTCTGGTGAATTTCGTGCGCCCTCCCGTCGCCAAAGTGTACCACCACCGGCTGCCGACTCATGATGCGAGCTTGCTGCTGTGAGAACGCGATGCCGCCGCTCGCCGATTCTGTGCGTGAACACAACGCTCGATGGTATTCGAAACAGTTAAAACATGCGTGTTAACGAACCGGTAATGTTTCCACTATCGCCAAGACGATCCCGATGATGGAAATGGCTCCAAGAATCACGAGTGGCCGAGGTAGCGTCACGACGTCTGCGAGAGTTAGCTTACCACGCTCACCGATTGGCTCCACCACGCGGCTCAAATATCCAGACGCTTCGGCGAACAGGTACGAACCGGCAATCATTCCCGCGACCATGGCGATCGCATCGATATTGCCTTGGCCAATTGCTGCGGCACCTGTGCCAGGACAATAGGCGGACAACGCAAAGCCGACTCCGAAGAGCAGTCCACCCAGACAGTTTGCCAAATAGCGAGTGGGCTTGATGTGCAGCTCTACGAGATTGGCTGCATGCATGAAATGCACGCCGAGCATTCCGACGATGACGGCCGACATCATCACTTTCAACACCGTAAAGTCGGTCAGCAATAGCTGTCCCATCAGGATGTGATACTTCGCGACGCCAGCCTTTTGCAACAGGAAGCCAAAGACCACTCCGAACAGCAGCCCGAGCAGCAGTTGCTTCGCAGAGTCCGAAGGCACTCGCGTTTGCGATTGTTCGTTCTTCGCAGCTCGATCGACGTTCTCACGAACTTCCTCGTCCGCGGCATCGGGCTTATCAAGTATCTGAGACATCAAATCCATCCTCCCACAATAACTCTTGTCGTTTAGTCTGTCGCGATCGGCATCGATTAAAAGGCAAACATCAACATCGCGGTTGCAATGCCACCGATAAACATACATCCTGCAGTGATCCACGACCCGACGGACAACTGCATCGTTCCGCTGATGCCATGTCCGCTGGTACAGCCACCCGCCAAACGAGCTCCGAACGCCATTAGCACTCCGCCAGAGAACGCAGCGACGATCCGCAATAGGGTGCTGGCCGTACCCTCTCCGAATCGCTGCTGCCACAGCTCTGGCACGACGCGGCCCGTAAACTCGCCGCCGCTGAATGCCGCAAGAAAACCACCGACGACGACGCCGACCACCAGCATCAATTCCCAACCGATCTTCGGTTTGTTATCCGCAAAGTACTTGAGCTGATTGGTATGTTTCGGCGCGACGCCTTGGCCAATAAAGCCAGCGATTCGGGCGTAAGCTGTCGAAGCTCCTAGCGGATGTTTGGAAAAATAGAACGTGAACATCGACAAGATGCCAATCAGGGCACCAACCAAGTACGGCGACCAAGCTGGCCCCGAATACGCTTCGGTAGTGATGGCTTCTTCTTGTGCGAGCGCGATCGTCGGGAATGATGCGATGGCAAGTATCGCTGTGGAGAAAAGTCGCTTCATGGTCGTTGCCTCATATTGTTGGTCATCGTTTGATTTCTCTGAGATCAAGAACCGCGGAGCCGACGGAGCTGCCGGACGACGAATTAAACAGACGCCTTCTCACTGGGATATCCAGCACTTGTCCATGCCTTCCAACTTCCCGGCACGTTGTACACTTGCTCGAAGCCTCGCGATTGCATCAAGCTGGACGCCAAGCTGGCTCGATATCCGCTGGCGCAGTACGTGGCGATCGGTTTTGATTTGTCGAGGCCGTCAATTCGTTTCCGCATATCGGCGACGAATTGATGGGTGGCGCCCGGTACGTGTCCGCTCTCAAACTCGTCGGGCGAACGCACGTCGAGGATCATCAAGTGTGATCCATTTTCGGTGTCTGCCTTTAACGCATGCACATCCAACTGCCGCAACTGTTCCATAGGCAGTCCCGCATCTTCCCACGCGGTCATGCCGCCCACCAAGTAGCCTGCAAATTCGGTGAATCCTGTGCGTAGAAACAGCGATACGGTTTCGTCCAATGCGTCATCATGTTCGAGCACGAGCAAGAGGCGATCCGTTGGTTCGAGCATCTGGCCGGCCCAGATCGACAGTTCTGCCCGCGCTCCGATATTGATCGCGCCCTTGATATGACCACCGCCGTAAGCAAGCATATGTCGCGTGTCGATGATCCGTGTTCCCGGCTCACGCATCGCTTGTTTGAAGTCGTCGACTCGCAGTCCACGCACAACTGGCAATCCGTGCAACACGATTGGTCCCGCGGCGTTGACTTTCTTCAGGCGGAAGTAATGGTCAGGTGCTGGCGGGGCGCCTTCTACGACAAACTCGTGGAAGTGCTCCAAGTCGGGATGACGGAGAAAATCGTTGTGCCGCCGCTCGAAACCAATGGAGCTCACTAAGCGTTCGCCAATATCGGCTCCACAGGCTGAACCGGCACCGTGGCAAGGATAGATCAACACATGATCGGGAAGCTTGAGGTAATAGTCGTACAGCGTTTCGTACAACTGTTGAGTCAACTCATCGGTTTGATCGCCACCCAATAGATCAGGCCGACCGGCTGAGCCAACGAACAGCGAATCGCCGGTAAGAACACCCCATGGTTCCGTCGCGTTGGTCGCTTCACACAGTTCAAACGAGATGTGCTCGGGTGTATGTCCTGGCGTCCACTTCGCTCGCAAGATCTGGCTTCCAAACTCGAACTCGTCGCCATCGCGAAGCGGTTGATGATCAAAGTCGTACGACGCATCGCCTTCGTGGCTCAGATAGATCTCGTCGCCACATCCACACGCGGCTGCCAGTTCGCGACTGCCGCTCATGAAATCCGCGTGAATGTGTGTCTCGAAGATCCGCGAAATCGTTACTCCGTGCTTTCGAGCGAGATCCAAATAGACTTGCGTGTCGGGACGCGGATCAATCACGAACGCTTCACCAGTCGCTTCATCGCCGATCAGGTAGGACAATTGTGCAATTCCGTCTGTGACAATCGTTTCCATGAAGAACATGGTATTGACTCCTTGGCTCTGCTTGTGTGTCGGTTATAGACTCGCTGTAGATCGCGAAGCGTTCAGGTTATCGATTGATTCGCTTCACTCTTTGTCAGCCTTCAATTTCGTTTGTACGCCGCTCACCGCAGATTGCCCGTATCGAACGTGAACGTATTCGATCCAACCGCGTGAAGGTTCTGTGGGCCATTTGCCTTCCGCAATCGTTTCCCGCTCGTGCAGTTCCGCTTGTGCCAGTTCGATCTTCCAAGGCTTACTGACGTCGGGCACCACAAAGGCAGACAACGGGACGGGATGCAGAAGACGGCTTTCCAAAGCCTTCTGTCGAGTATCGATCGCGACGTAAGCAATTCGTCCGCCATCGGGCGAGATCGCTAGATCTTCGATGTCGCCTGCCACGGCATCGTGCATGTCATGAAGTTTCTGTTCGCGGATCTCAGACCATAACACGAACTTGTCGCGCGGATCGTGGCTGTTCGGTTCCGCAACACGCCACGGTGGCTCGCCTCCGAAGGCGAGGATCAATTCCTCGACTGCTTCGCGATGAAACTTCAAATTGGCCGATTCTCCGACGAAACGCTGGGCGAGATGGATTTGCTTTTCTGAAACGGATGGCTGTACCGACCAGTGACCCTCTTCGAACAAAACGGCGGTCATCGGTATAGCCGCTTGTTCTGGAACATCACCCGAGCCCGCGTTGTTGACCATCAGCAAGAGTGCCACATGGCCGCTGTTCAAGTCGATCACGTAGTCCTTCACCACGCCAAAGTCGTGAGACTTGGCTTGCACTTTTGATCCGATCAACGAAGTGGCGGGAACCACGCGTTCGATTTTGTTCGCCACCAGAGCTGCATCGACGTCCTTCTTGTTTTCGGCAGGTTGAGTTGCCTCGTCCGCGACGATTGTTCCGGCAAGAATCGCCATGGTTCCGAAGATCGCTAGTCGTTGTTTCGTATTCATTCAATTGCTCCGTGCTTAAACGTTCCGGATGAGTTGAGATTCGTTTTGCTATACCGAAGTTTCGCTACGTTGATACAAGCTGTCGACGCAACAATCTTCTCGCAGTGAGGTGAGTTCGACCCTCGATCCTCTGACTAACCGATACTGTTCTCGAACTTCTCGGGCGATTGCATCGTTGTCCAATTCAGTGAGCACCGCTCTGTATTTTTCAATGAGATCGTCTTCATTTCGTATTAAACTGCCCATCACTGCGTAGGTATCACCATGTCGCAAGGCCACCGTCAAACGCCGGGCCAATTCCATGACGACACGCCGAAGTCTTGTTCCTTCGTCCGCATCGAGTTCGGGTTCCAGCGATGCAATCGCTTTTGCGAATCGACCGCGATCACTCGCCATTCGGTAACACAAGTTCGCGAGCCGAGTGTCGTGTGTCTTGTTCGCTGTCTCGATGAATGCCGACTGGTTCGCTCGAAGTCCCCGCATCAGTTGTGTCACGCGTACTCGTGATGAATCCTTCATTGCCTCCAACACTCCTACTCTGTGTGCGCACATCGCGTTTGCTCACTCCCCAACGCTTGCCAGCACTCAGGTATCCACATAACAGAATGCCGGAGAACATTGCGAATGTGAGCAACGCGAGTTCGATGGTCGTCTCGATCGGAATGAGCCACGCGCCGGTGACTATCTTCGCGAAGGCGGCGAACAAACCAACGACGATCGCAGTTGAGGCAGCCGCCAAAGTTACCGCCGTCAAAGTAAGCTTGCCAATCATGTGCGTTGTCCGATCCTGATAATTTAAGCCGCACCGCGGCGACTTCGCCGCCGAAGCCGAATTGCCAAGGCGGCTTTCTCCTTTCTGACGAAACGCGCCGTGTTAAACAGGGCGTCGGATGCCACCGGAGATCAGACTGATCACGAACAGAATGATGAAGACGAAGAACAAGATCTTCGCGATACCAGTCGCCGCACCAGCGATCCCGCCGAAACCAAGAGCAGCCGCCAACAATGCAATAAGCAAAAACGTAATAGCCCAACCCAACATGATTCTTCTCCTTGTAAACAGGACGAGCCACAGCCCGTCACTCGGTTGTTGTTCTCATGCTCGTGGCGACTGTCGCCCGAGCGATCACTGGACAACAAACGCATGTTGTGTGCCAAAGGAGATTGGCAACCGTCGGCAGCGGTAACTTGCTCGGGTTTAGAAGGGCATAACCATTGGATGGCAAGCGTTTCGTGGCAGTAAGCCGCGTTGCAAAAAACTCGCGACGGCCCCTCAAGTGACCGCTACCAAACCACGTTGGTAGCTCCGCGATCAAGATTGGCGAGTCTTTGGGCGCGTGGCAGACGAGAATCTACCAGTGGCGCAAGCTTCCAGCGTTCCAGCAATGGAATCTTACGCCACTTGAGGAGTCTCCTGGCAATTACAACAAACTCACCGCTAACTGATGTCGCGCACTCGCACGACAAGCGTTCCTTACCCTGCACATGCCCGAGTTTGCGGTTAGTCCGCGGATTAACCGATGCTAGACACGAAGTTGATGATGTTGAAAAGCCTGACTACAGCGTCCTGAAGATGGACGGAGCAATGATTCGCTACCAGGCTTTTGAGGTCGCACCTGTGCCGGCTACCACCAAAAGTGAGGCTGTGCCTTTAGGGGAAGTCGCTCCAACGAAACAGCCAGCCGCCGACAACGTCTCGACTGCCGCAGTCGGTGGTATGCTCTCGCCGGTGGTAAGCATAGCGTCACCACCGGTTTCCACGTTCGTCATTTCGACGCATCCCGGAGGGACGCACCAGGTTGACGACTCATTTCACCAAACGTGACAGACTTGCGCAGAATCATCCCCATTAGGTTGAGGCGATTGTTCCTTGGTAACAAGTTCGCCGAATCGTTGGATGCCTTCTCCTCACGAAGCCAGTTCTGGCTCACGATGGAACAGAGACAATGATTGACAGCCGCACTCCGAGCGCCACACTGCAATTGGCGGATAGCAGCGGATGCTCCTTGCCGATTGCTGCGCCCCCTCGACATTCGTCAGACGACTCGCAGCACAGCCCATCGGAGGATAAGTTTGCCACGACTCGGCGTTCCGTTCACACGGCGACTATTCCGTTGCCGTTGTTGCTCTCGGCGGGACAGTTCCCTCTCCGTTATGGGCGATACGAGATCTCACGCCTGTTGGGCGAAGGGGAAATGGGTTCGGTGTACTTGGCTCGCGACACGCAACTCAACCGGGAAGTCGCCATCAAAGTTTCCAAGGTCGCCGAGAACCCAGGGTCGATCGATCGCTTTGCCCGTGAAGCACGCATCATGGCCAAGTTGCAGCATCCTAATATCTGCCCGATCTATGATTGCGGCGAGTCGGATGGGGCTCGTTATTTCACCATGCCATATATCGAAGGCAGGACGCTGGCGGAATCTCTTTCGCAAGGACCGCCTCGATCAAATCGCCGCATCGCCGCGTTGATTTGTCAGCTTGCGATGGCCCTCGAAGTTGCTCACCAAGGCGCCGTCGTGCATCGTGACCTCAAGCCGGGCAACATCATGATCAAGCCGACAGGCGAACCGATCATTATGGACTTCGGAGTGGCCAAAGCTCTCGACGGCGGATCGATTGCAACGTTGAACGGCGAGATGCTCGGCACACCGGCGTACATGCCGCCCGAACAGGCGCTTGGTCAGTGTGACCTGATTGGTCCCGCCACCGACATCTACAGCCTCGGCGCTGTCATGTACCAGTTGCTCGCCGGCCGAGTTCCCTTCGACGGGAAACTTGTCACCGTCCTCATGCAGATCGTCGCGGACGAGCCGCCGCCACCGTCGCATTTCAATCCTGAAGTGGACGATCAACTTGAAGCGATCTGCCTAAAAGCGATGTCCAAGTCGATCGACCTTCGCTTCTCGACTGCCGTTGAGCTGGCGGAATCGCTCAGCGAGTACCTCGCGAGCGATGGCGATTGTGTTTCTGAACAACTGGGGAAGCAATTTGTTCCGCTGCCGTTGCGAAACCGATCGGAATTCATCCCAAAGTCATAGAGGCGAGCATCCACCTAAGTCACAAGGAGAAATACCATGTCTCGAAAACGCTCTAACACGCGGCGTCGGCTACGAATCGAATCACTCGAATCGCGACAGTTGCTGGCCGCCAATCTCTTCCACAACGAACGGTTCCCCGAAGACGTCAACGAAGATGGACGAGTCTCAGCCATCGATGTGTTGACCATCGTTAACGAGATGAGTCGGCAGTCACAAGGAGTTGCAGCGGGGAATGGTCAAGCGGAAACGCGCGGTAGCGGTCGCATGACGGACGTCAACAACGACGGTCACGACACGCCCCTGGACGCCTTGATGGTCATTAACCGGATCAACCGTGGAGATTTCGGCAATCGTGATCCCGGATTCGATAATCCCGTAGATTCACCCACGGATGAAACCGACGAGCAGGACACCGAAGCCAGCACTGACAACGATGAGGTCGCCGACGAAAGCTCCGACGTCGTGTTAGCATGGAACGAACTGTTTGGGGAGATTCTGGCGGATGCCGATGCTTCACTACAGAATCCCGGTTATGCGTCCCGCTCGATGGCGATGTTGAACCTTGCCATCTACGACGCAGTCGCAATTGCCACCGACGGAGCCGACGCCAATACGTTCTACGACTATCCGATTGACCTGGCCGGCAACACCGACCTGTCTGCCGAAATCGCCGCTTCGCAAGCGGCGTATACCGTGCTGAGCGGTTTGTATCCCGATCAGCAAGAGACGCTTGACGCCTTTTTGCAGTCAAGCCTCGCGGGCACCGAGAACAACCGAAAGCTTGATGCAAGCCTGACGCTTGGCAACGAGATTGGTAACACGATCCTCGCCATTCGCGCCAATGACGGCTCCAACGTTATCGCCGAGTACGAGTACACCGATGAAGTCGGTTACTTCCAACCTGATCCTCTCAATCCCGCAGTTCCCGCTTGGGGGCCGGCGTGGGGCAATGTCGATACTTTTGCGATCAACGCGTCCGACGCTTTTGTGCCCGACTCGCCGCCCGACCTGACCAGCGAAGAGTACGCGGCATCCTACAACGAAGTTCTCGAGTTGGGTTCGGTCGACAGCGAAGTTCGCACGGCCGATCAAACCGAAGCGGGACTCTTCTGGGCGTATGACCGCGTCGGATTGGGCACGCCGCTGGCGCTCTATAACGACGTGCTGTTGCAGATTGCCAATCAGCAGGGCAATACGATGGAAGAGAACGCGGCGTTGTTCGCGCAAGCATCCGTTGCGATGGCCGACGCGGCGATCGTGGCTTGGGATACGAAGTTCAGCGAAGAGTTCTGGCGTCCAGTCACGGCGATCCATGCGGGCGATATTGACGGGAATGAACTAACCGAAGGCGATGCAGACTGGGTCGCGCTCGGAGCCCCCAATGGCGAAGACCTGACCGGGTTCACGCCACAATTCCCGACGTATATCTCTGGCCACGCGACGTTCGGCGGAGCGTTATTTGGAACGTTGCAGGCTTTCTATGGCACCGATAACATCGCTTTTGAACTCTCGTCTCAGGAACTCGAATTGCTGCTAGAGAACCCAGAGTTGCAGGAAGCGTACGGCCTTGAGCTTGACGACGCGACCCGTTCGTTCTCGTCGTTCAGCGAAGCGATGGCGGAGAACGGGCGCAGTCGAGTCTATCTTGGCATTCACTTCGATTTCGATGACACCGTTGGCCAAGAGGTTGGCAGCGCGATCGCCGCCAGTGTCGCGTCCGACTTCGCGGTCGCCACGACGGATGACACGACGGGAAGCGATACAAATCAGCACCGCGACCACAACAACGGACCACTCCAAGACAAGGGAAACCGCACAAGGAACGATCGCTTCGCGGCGTTGGATGCCGCATTCGCGGATGAGAGATTTCGATTCTAGCAAGATGATTGGACAGTGAGGGCTCCGCAACTTGGTCGTTGCGCTGGTTCGCGCCGCGCATCGACCTTTCTCGAACCAACTAGGACGTGAGATGTACCAATGCTTTGACGTTGAGCTGCGTGACCAGTTTCAGCTTGTCGCGCTAAACGATTCGTGTATGGGCAGGGTCCCGTACGACAAGTGCCATCCGATGTTTGACGAGTTCGACCGCTTTGTCGAGGAGACCGAGCCGACGAGGGTTGTCATCGACTTCACCCTCGCCACGGTCTGTCCGAGCGCACCAATTGGCAGCCTCGTCTACTTGAACAGACGACTGAAAGAAGCCGGGGGCACGCTCGTGTTGTGTTGCATGAACTCCGCGGTGGAGGAACAGTTCACTCGACTCAACTTAGATGCCGTCTTCACCATCCGCGACACGGTCTCGGCAGCGGAAGCCGTGTTTCGTTCTGGCCCCTGAAGCCATGGCCCGAGCCATAGAAATGTCCCATCGTGAACTCGACATCCTAACCCGAAGGGCAAGTTGTGAAGTCGCGCGATTCGATTCAGGGGCAAGGCCCCGTCCGATTGCCTAGCCCAGCCCAACGGGCTGGGTATCGATAGGGGACAAAATTCGCAGGGCCAACGGCCTGACCGTTTGCCCGGACTGCGTGGGTCGGTTGCAAATGGCCGGACCTTCGGCCCTAACGAACAATTTCGCCGAACACCCAGCCCTTCAGGCTGGGCTAGGCAAATCGCTGGGCCTTTGGCCCGGTGCAATGCGAAGCGCGCAACTTCAAAACTCCCGCGTCGGGTTTCGATCCTCGCTGCCCGGACTTCATTTTCTCCGAGGATTACGTGGCCCCTTTGTGCGACAAATGGCGCATTGAACAACAGTCGCAAGAACTCGTATCATCGAGTACCGAACATTTGCGGCGTCGATCAATCTACACTGAAGCCCATTCAAGGAACCCGAAATCAATGCATCGCTACCTCATCGCCGGAATATGTCTTTTCAGTTTGGCGGCTCAACTATCCGCCGAAGATTGGCCGGAGTTTTTGGGGCCGGGCGGCACTGCAAAGTCGTCGGACATCGTTCCCACCACCTGGAGCGACTCTGAGAACCTCGCCTGGAAAGCCGACCTGCCGGGCACCGGTTCGTCGAGCCCAATCATTGTTGGAGACAAGCTGGTGGTGACCTGCTATGTCGCCGGCGAGTCGCACGCGAAACGCGAGGTGCTGTGTTTTGACAAGAATTCCGGCAAGCGGCTGTGGTCTCTCGATTTTCCGATCGATTACCGCGAAGACAGCTATCAGGGTACCTCACCGAACACGGATACGCCAGCAACACGCCTGTGAGTGACGGGAACAACGTCTACGTCTTTCTTGGTAAGGGCGGTGTCCACTCGATCTCCTTGGATGGAAAGAAAATCTGGAGCGTCGATGTCGGCAAGGAATCAAGTAATCGACAATGGGGGTCGGCGGCCAGTTTGGTCCTCTTCAAAGATAGCCTCATTGTGAATGCCTCTGAGGAATCGAAGTCGATCATTGCGCTTGATAAGGCCACTGGAAAGGAACTGTGGAAACAGGAAGCTGGAATGCTGGAACTGACCTACGGCACGCCCCGCATTGTCAATCCTGACGAAGGCGATCCCGAACTCGTCATCAGCGTGCCCGGTGAAATCTGGTCCTTGAACCCAACGACCGGCAAGCTCAATTGGTATTGCGAGTCGCCGATGACCGGCAACGTTTGTCCGTCCGTCATCGTCGAGGGCGAGACGATCTACAGCTTCGGCGGTTACCGAGCTTCCGGCAGCATCGCGGTGAAAGCCGGCGGGAAGGACGATGTCTCTGCCTCGCACGTCACTTGGACCAACCGATCGAGTTCCTACGTAGCTACACCACTGCTGCACAACGATCGTTTCTACTGGATTGATGACTACGGAATCGCCTACTGCACGTCCGCCACGGATGGCGAAGTCATCTACCGTGAGCGGGTAAACAACTTGGGAAGCGGTCGGCCCGTGTACGCGTCGCCCGTCCTGATCGGCGACCATATTTACGTCGTCACACGGCGTAGCGGAACAATCATCTACAAGCCGGGCGAGTCATTCGAGCCGGTGGCGAAAAACGTCATTGCCGGTGATGAAACCGATTTCAACGCCTCGCCCGCGGTGTCCGACAACAAGCTCTACCTCCGCAGCAACCAATCGCTGTACTGCATTTTCTCGTCGAAGTGACGAATCATACGACCGTGCTAATAGTTTAGGATCCTTGCCCCAGGCGGCGGTAGTGGTACGGTTTGACATTCCGGGAAGTAGGACGGGAACTCTTGGCCGTCTTTTGTCGGGCAGGAGTGTTCGACTTACGGCAAAGTGTACCACTACCCAGGCGGCGTGTCGGCCTGTACCGAATGGCACGAACGCCATTCCTAACCTACTCGCCTGCTGTGCGATTCAACTGAAGCCACACACGATGGCGACTAAGCACCGCCCAAACAATAAGTGGGATAGGCTTCTAGCCAATTCTGTTCGGCACGTGGTTTGCCGGATTTATCCTACCCGTCGCGGGATGCTGTGTCATGTGCATCGTCGAGTGATGGTTGGCGGCAGGGTGTGGCGAGCGGTAAGGGAGTGCGCAGCGTGAACCGCCGCGATGCCCGTGACAACGCGGTGGCGACTACTTCGGCGGAAGTTGTTGGATGTGGGCCTCCAACTCGTCCAACTCGGCGAGGCCAAGCAGGTAGAAGCAGATCATTTCATACGTCCGCTTCGTCGGCAGCTTACCCGTCATCGCCAAGATCATGATGCAAGCGATGATCGCCATGTAGATCTGAATCGTCACGCCGTTGGCTTTCGTGCTCAGCAGATGGCGACAGCCCAATAATTGTTTGATGATGCGGAAGTATAACTCAATTGTCCAACGCAACTCGTACAGCGCCGCAATGATCTCGGCGGGCACGTCTAGATTGTTGGTCACGATCCGCAAGTAGCCATCGCTGCTCGCGCCGCTGACGCCGTTCTTGCTGCGACGACTATCGTGAGGCTTGACCTTGACAATCACCAGTCGCGTGGAGTGATCGGGTGGAGTCGTGCGGCTGTTGGCCGTGCCAAACTGTACGATCTGGTCGCTCACGATGCTGGCACTTCGATCCGTGTCGGTCAGTGCGTTTTCGCGGACCACTTCGTACGGTATCGCGTCGCCCAGCCGACACACATACTGGCTGTCCGCCGCAGCGATGGCGTTCCACAGCACGTACTTGGCATAGCCACGATCGATGAGATAACAACGTCCCGACTCAACGGTTCTCTCCAACACGCGTCGCTCGTCCGCTTCGCCTTTGGGATTGGCACCGGTCACGTCGATGCGGCTGGGCGTGCCTTTGAAGACTTCAAATTGAGCATGCAAGCGATAGCCGCAGGACGACTTGCCATCGCCTTTGGGCAGCCAAGCCAACTCAGCGATCTGAGCCAGCAAGCGAAACACCGATCCATCCACGGCGGTGATCTTCTTGTCAACGCAGGCGAAGTTCTCCGGCGTACGATCAGGCAGCTTGTCACTCAGTTCTTCGGCCAGTCCGGCGAGCGGCGTTGGATCGAAGATCGTGACCGATTCGGACAGCGACCCCAGCGAAGCCCGCCCGACGCCGAGTCGCTTCTGTACGTTCTTCAAACCACTGCATTGTTGCAATCCGCGAAACGAATCGATGATGGGGTTGTAGAGCCACATCAGCACAAGCAAGCAGTACTGATCCATGTGCAAGTCACGGTTATTGGCCTTGTCCCGTTCCGTGCCGATTCGGTGCAGCGGTTTAAGCAGCTTCGCCATCGCCTGCAGATCGCGGAGCCCCGAGAGGTCGCTTTCCTGGATGCCTTTGTCGGTGTTATCCTTGGACGCCATGCCCACAATCATGACAAACACAACCACGGCTAGCTAGCCCAATTCGTAAGAAAATCCGGCTAGCAAATGTCATGCCGAACAGAATTGGCTTCTAGCCTGTCATGCCTGAATTGACAGGCTGGAAGCCTATCCCACAAGAGTTTTGCGACAGTAATTGTTTGGCCGATGCTAAACAATTGCCGTGGGAGTTGCCTGACTGTGATTGAGCAAACGCACCGCGGATGACAACGACGAGCTGCGGAATCAGAAACTCGAACGCGGTCATGACTCGGCTCCCGAATTCGCCGCACGCAACTCGTGAGCAACGTTCGTGCCGAACTCGCCTTTCTCACGCTGCTGTTTCAGCCGTCTTGGTCCGCTACCAACCGGATACAGTGTGCGCCGTCACAGGTCGCCGAGCCAGTTGGAAAGTGTCGACCAGGCCACAGGTCGGCCTACAGCATTGGCGACTTCTCTTTTGCCACGAATCTAGTGCTTGGTTACAGCTTAATCTTAGGGTTGTGTGCCACTAGCTCTGCAAGTGCCGTCACGGGCGTGGTTGGTACGTGCAGCACTGGCTAAGCCAGTCGTACCCGAATTCTTAGCGGTAACACAGCACTAGTTTCTTGACCAAGTACATCGACAATCTACTTCAGTTCAGTCACTTGGGGATGCCATTCCAGCCGCTTTCAACAGGGCGTCGAGAGTGATCTTGGCTTGCTGACTTTCCTCTTTCAACATTCGAATCGTTTCGGTTCGTTCCGCGTTGCTGATCGCTGGGCGTTCGAGCAATTGGAGACCGACTTCGAACACATGGAAATGCTGTCGCAAGTCATGCGCAACCTCCCGCAGAGTGGAATCATACCCTTCGACGCGAAGCTCGTCTTCGTGGCTCATCGTTTACTCCAGTTCCCGCGAGACCTAGTTGCGTGCAGACCGTTACGCGCGGCAAGACACAAGTTCCTCGAGCTTCTTTAGATCAACTGGCTTTACCAAGTAGTGATCAAATCCCAACGCCATGGCTTGTTTGCGATCTTCGTCCGCGGCGTGTCCCGATACCGCAATCAACAGGCACTGCCTGGTTTCATCCATCTCTCGCAGGCGACGACCGACGTCGTAGCCACTCACGTCAGGCAACGACAAATCGAGCAACACAATGTCAGGCCGCAACTCACCAGCCAGTGAGATCGCCGCTTCGCCCGAATGAGCCACATGGATCTGGCGAGTCGGCGACTTTAACAGCATCTTCATCATACGACACACTTGTTCGCTATCGTCGACAATCAGAATCGTCGAAAGAGTTTGCGATGTTGGCGAACTGTCATTCTTAGGAATTGCATAGCGTGCGACCGTTGCGACGAGCGTGCGACCATCAATCGGCTTGGCGACATAGTCATCACATCCCGCTCGCAGGCATTTTTCGCGGTCGCCTTGCATCGCATTTGCGGTGAGCGCGATGATTGGCTTGCTGAATCCTCGAGCGCGCAGTTGGGCCGCGCATTGATAGCCATCTAGCTTTGGCATTTGCATATCTAGCAAAACTACATCGAACGCGTCCGACTCGACAACGACTTTCTCCAAAGCCTCAAGCCCATCATTCGCTGTCTTGACGCTCGCGCCCGCTTCTTCGAGAAAGTGCTGGGCTAGATAGCGAACATCGCGACGGTCATCGACGACGAGTACTCGACATTCAAGTTGTTTGACCGCTGAGGCATCAGGACGTGCCGACGGCTTTGCTGTCTGCGGATCGACGAACGGCACTTGGCTGATGTCGCCCGTGGCCACCGTGATCCAGAATGTGCTCCCCTTTCCCAATTGACTTTGCAACCCGATCTCTCCGCCCAACATCTCGACCAGTCGCGCGCTGATCGACAGCCCAAGTCCACTTCCGCCAAACTGGCGTGTCACAGAACTGTCCGCCTGGCTAAAAGGCTGAAACAGCTTCGCTTGATGTTCGGCGGCGACACCGATCCCAGTATCGACGATATCGAAACGCACCGCCCCGTGTTCCGGAAGAAACTGCACGACGATCGTCACCCTGCCCTGTTGTGTAAACTTGATCGCATTGCCTACCAAGTTCAGCAGAACCTGCCGCAGTCGGACTGGGTCGGTTGCTATCGTTTCAGGCAACCGACCGTGAAAGTCGACTTCCAACGGCAGCCCCTTCTCGGCAGCCCGGATCTCCATCAACGAGACAACTTCGGCCACAATTTCTTCGACCCGAACTTGCTGCAAATCCAAGCTGAGCTTACCCGCTTCGATCCGCGACAAGTCCAAGATGTCGTTGATGATCTCCAGTAGAAAGCTTCCGTTCCGGCGAATGGTCTCGACACATTGCAGATTATCAGGATCGGTCAGGTGCCGACTTAATAATTCCGCGTAGCCCATAATGGCCGACATCGGCGTACGAATCTCGTGGCTCATGTTTGCAAGGAATTCGCTCTTTGAGATGTTCGCCGATTCTGCAGCCGCCCGGGCGCGCCGTAATTCTTCTTCGATCGTTCGGCGTTCCGTAGTATCAATGATCAATACATGACATCCGGCGATGTTTCCATCAGCTTGCTGATATGGCGAGTAGAATACATCCTTGATCTCGACCACATCGCGCTCCGGTACGTAGATCTGCAGCTCGTAGTGCTGTGGTTCTCCGGCCAGCGCGGCGCGAAGATGAGGCTTCGCTTGTTCATACGTCTGCTGTCCGAGTACCTCTCGTGCTGTCTTGCCGAGAATCTCCTCTCGCCGATATCCGAACTGATCGGCATAGTTTTGGTTGACGAATTCGTAGCGTTCGTCCGTATCGATATACGCAATCAAAGCGGGCAACGAATTCGTGACCAGTTCCATACGATCCAGGTGTGTCTCCAGATCGCGTTGGACTTCCTTGCGTCGGATAAACTGGGCGATCGCATCCACGAGTGGCCGAAGCTCGAGCAGGGTCTCCAACGCTAGCTCCCGATGCGAGAAGAACGCGAGGACGCCAACAACCCGCTCGTCGACGATTAACGGATACCCAGCAAATGCGACCACGCCAGCACGCCGCACGGCTGCAAGGTCATCGAAGTAAGGATCATGCTGGACGTCGTCAGTCGCAAATGGCTCCTGCTGCGCCGCGATGGTGCCAATGGCTTGACTGCCCATTGGGACAGCTCTCTGTTCTTTTCGAAGAACGCCGTCAATCCCTGCGCTGGCCTTCAGATGGAGAACCGATCGGCTGTCGTCAAGTAGCCAGATTCCGGCGATCGCAGCGTTTAGATGATCGACGAAGTACTCACAGCACTGTTGAATAATTTGCTCGAGCGATGCATCGCGCGCTAGAACGAGCGCCAATTCGGCGTGCAATTCCGACATCTTCGCGCGATCTGCCAGCACCCGCTCGACACGTTTTCGATCTGAGATATCAAGCCCTGACGGGATAATTTGCACAACCCGCCCCGACTCGTCGGTGACGGGGACCAGCATAAAATCAATGGTCATTAGCGAGCCGTCGGAGACCTGTATCTGCGCGTCGTAACGCACGATCGCGCCTTTAGCGGCTTGTGTGACGGCGCGTTGTAGACGCTGCATTGCTTCAGGATCGTAGTTCCACCACGGGCACTCCCAAAACTTCTTTCCAATGACCTCTTCGCGAGCAACACCTCCGGTCGTCAGCGCCGTCTGATTGGCTTCAGTCAACGTACCGTCAACGTTTAACACGCCCACAAAGCCCAACATATGATCGATCACTCGACGCAAGTGCGCTTCTGGATCATGCGCGGTCGCTTTACGCTGAGGTTCCACTAGGAAGTCATAGAATGTCACGACGAGTCCGCACGGTGTTCCGTTGTTGTCGAGATAGGGCGAGACACGTCGGATAAACCACGTCCCGTCCGGCGTCCGTACTGTATCTTCCAGCGGTTTGTCGCTGGCATAGACATCACAAAGTGATGGTAAGGGCGGCATTTTAACAGCGCGATCAATCACTTCCGGGAATGCCAGACCGACGTCGCTTGGACGCAGTGCGTAAATTCGCGACATTGCGGGACTGAACCAGCGAAGGTGCATCGCGTCGTCCAGAAAGACGGCAGCCAAATCCGAATTGCGGAGGAGGTTATCCAGATCGCTTTTCGTGTCCATCAAGGTGCTTGTCCGAGGGGCGACTGGTAAGGCAGGAAGGCAGACGGGGACTCGTCACGCGTTGAACAGGATCCCCATGACACAGCCAACGCGTGGCAACTTGCTCGCACCTTCGATGATATCTCAATGACGCTACACTTGCACGCAGGCAGACGCGTCGGTAGTAGTACAGTTTGCCGTAGGTCGGGCACTCCTGCCCGAAAAAAACGACGGCCAAGCGTGGCCGCCCTACTTTCAGGACTCGCAAACTGTACGACTACTGACCTGTCCAACAAGACTCGTCGGTGTGGAGAATCGAAACTCGATTGACACGCATTCGATCTCCATCTCGAACGCGCGCTGACAGAATCACGGGTTACTGAGAAATGCTCGAGCGACACGATCGGTTTGCATCTTTCAACAAAGCTATACGCGTCGAGATCGTTACCACCAAACTCCAAACGGGCCGATGCGTACACCTCCGCCCCGACGGCCATAGTTATAGTATCCGTAGTTCCGTGTCCCGTAGTAGCTGCCGTACGGACGATAGCCGTAGTTGTAATTCCGGTAGTCGTACCGGTATGGCGAGTAGTAATTATTGTTGTATCGCCGGTTACCGTAATAGTTGCCACGGTATCGTCGACCTCGATCACGCACTTGGACGACCGAGACATCGTTCTGCGACAGTTCGGTAGTGCGGAATGGCGAGGCCGGTTCTTGGCCCACCGTGAAAGTGGCAATCGCCGTAGCTGCTCCCAGCGTCAGGGCAAATACGAATTTGCGAGTCATTGGTAGCTCCTCTCTTCGACCGAATGAATGGTTTCGTAGTTCCGAACACAAAAGCAACGCAAACTTCATACCAATCAAACCGCCATCGGATTGATGTTTGAGAACGAAGTGCGCTGGTGTTGCAGGTTCAATCTGCTCCAAGTGAGAACGCGACTGGCTCCGTACTGAAACTCCGTTGGAATCGTTGGAAATCGTTAAGTTGCGGTGTCTGCCTCGTTCTTAGCATCGGCCAAACAATTACTGTCGCAAAACTCTTGTGGGATAGGCCTCCAGCCTGTCAATTCAGTCATGACAGGCTAGAAGCCTATCCCACTTATTGTTTGGGCGGTGCTTAGGTACCAGCGTCTGACTAAGGCAAACTGCTGCACCGGTACATTGCGAGGCCTTGCCGTTGGTCGGTGAACGACCATGCTGCGCGGGCAACGACCAAGTATCGCCCAGAGAATACGGCAACCGGATGGTTGCAGAATACTGACCTGTGCTCCGGTCACAGTTGATTGGATGCAGGACGAAACGGGAAACGTCGTGCGTCAGGTCTCTGCATCCTCGATTGGCCCCACATTTGCTTATCTTGCCGCTCGACCGATTCACTTCGGTCGGATTATGTAGGTCTGGAAGGAACGAGGCGGAACTATGAGAGCGATCCAACGGTCTCAAACTCGGCGAGACTCCGAAACAGTGCCGGTTGCTCGAACGCAACGATTTGGCGCGACACGGAAGCGTATCCACGCGAAGGACTCGTTTTCGTGCTGTTTCTCACAGGCTCCGCTATCTTGACGCTATTACTCGGAACTTCAGCTCGCCAAGTAGGGAGTTGTTTCGCTTCCGCGGTCTTCTAGCCAACTAGAACCGACCGACTTCGCGAGTCGAAGTTAGTCGTCTGCGACTGCCTGCCAACGAAGACCTATTCCTTTGAATCACACCCTGACCAACAGCCACAACGGCGACGCAACACAACCTTCTTGGAGAACGCTCTGATGATTAAACGAATTCTGGCGGTTGATGACGATAAGTCGACGTGTCGCTTCATTTCCAAAGCGCTCACTCAGCACGGGTATCATGTCGATACCGCAATGGACGGAGCATCGGCCCTGCAACTTGTGGCACAGCACGACTACGACTTGGCTGTGCTGGATTTCCATATGCCTGATGTCGACGGAGCACAGTTGTTTCGAGAAATAAGAGCTACGCAACCGAACATGCTTGCCGTGTTTCTGACTGGCGACCCAACACTCGGCACCGTCTATCCAGCGATCGACTCGGGCGCTGGTCGTGTCCTCGCCAAACCGATCGGAATCGACGAGTTGAAGCAAGTGGTTGAAGAGCAACTGACGACTCGCGCAACGCAATGATTCGAAGCGGAAGCAATGCGAACGCGCGTTGTTGTTCAGAGACGCCGTTGGAGTATTTCGTGAAACGGGTTCGACGAGAGTATCGAAGCACCAGTCGCCAACACGATGATGTTAGCTGCCATGATCGAAACGACAGCTTGCTGGTTCACACGACTGCTTTGTCACCGTGTTCACTTACCGAGATAGCCGGCGGCTCGGGAGCGTGTACTATCTTAAGTGCATTGGGTAGGACCGTGAACGTTGCCTCAATGCTCTTGGCTGGTTCGCCATCCAAGCTGAACGGGAGTGGAGGATCGGCCTTTACTTTCACCCGCGATGAACGAAACGTCGTTACGCGATCGGGCTGGTCGTATTGGCCGAGTGCGAACTCAACGCCTACTGCAATCAAGTCAATCATTGGCAAAACGCCGACGACTGCGACATCAAGCAAGCCGTCGTTCACAACAGAAGTGGGCGTCACGGGAAAGCCGCCTCCAACGAATCGGCCATTGGTAATGGCGAGCCCATAGGTCGATAGCTCAACTTCCTCGGAATCCAATTCCAGCCGGAGTTTGTACTCTGGGAGCGAAGCCATTTTGAAGAACGCGGTCATCCAATAGGCGATCGCACCCCAGCGTTGCTTATCCTCCGAAGCCACATCCGTCGTGGCGATTCCACCGAAACCCGCAGTCGCTGCATTCACGATATAGGTCGTTCCGCCATTCGTAACCTTTAATAAGTCGATTGCCGACGTCGGTCGAGTCACCGCCCAGTTCCAGGCGTTTTCGACCGGTGTGTCGTGGACGCCAATCGACCGAGCCAAGTCATTTCCTGTTCCCGTGGGGATCAACGCTAGTTCGATTTCGTCCAGGTAGTTGATGGCTTGATTGACGACGCGCGAGAGGCTTCCGTCGCCGCCTGCCACGATGATCCGATGGCAGCCCGATTGTCGAGCCTGATCCAGAAGTTGGCTCAGCGTTCGCCCTTTGGACTCGCGAAGGATTGGCGTGTCGGTTGAAGCAGCGAGTCGCGTGAGTTCGGGCTCCCAACGATCCCAACTGCCGGATCGCGTATTCGCTATTAGACATGTCTTCATATTTGCAATCGTTGGTAAGGTGAACGAATAATCGATGAGACAAAAGCCATCGCATGCAATCACCGTTGCAAAGGCCGTACCAACACGCCGCTCGCCGTTGCAGCCGCTGGTGGACATGAGCGAGCTGCGAAAGTGGTCGTTGTGCGGCCAATGTGTTCGGAATGCCACCGCGCGGAACTGTCTAAACCCAAAAGCTGCACACAGATCTTCGTAGGGAGATCCCTCCGAAATCGCCCTATGCGTCCGGCTGACCAACCGCCAACAGTGCCAACTTCTCCAACAGCCTGTCGCGATCAATCGGCTTCGACAAGTAATCATTGCAGCCGACATCCATACACTTTTCTCGATCGCCTCGCATGGCTTGCGCCGTAAGTGCGAGAATCGGCGTTGTACAGCCTCGTTCTCGGAGAATGCGAGCCGCGTCGTAACCGGTGAGCACCGGCATTTGCATATCTAATACGAGAATGTCGTAAGGAGCGTCTTGGTCGAGAGCCGCGTGATAACCATCTATCGCTTGTTGACCGTCGGCGACGATCACGACTTCCGCGACGGCGGGCTGCAGTAGTCGACGCAGAATGAACTGAATTCCTGGAGTATCTTCCGCTACCAGTATCCGCTTGGTCTTGAGAAGTCCGATATCGACAACTTGCTTGCTTTCGGCAGCCGCCTCGTCAATCACAGGCGTTGTGGATTCGTCGGCTATCGTGGCTGGAATAGTCACTAAAAACCTACTGCCTTCCGCAACTTGACTTTCGACACAGATCTCGCCGCCCATCATCGCGACGAGCCGCTGACAAATCGTCAATCCTAAGCCCGTCCCACCGGTTCCTTTCTTGTGGGCGTTTGTTCCCTGTGAAAACGCTTCAAAGATTTCTTCAAGTTGCGAATCATCAATGCCACAACCAGTGTCGCTCACTTCGAGGCGCAACATCGAAGGCTCGACCGATTCGTCGAATGCGACATCGACACGGACGCTACCTGCGTCGGTGAACTTCAGAGCATTGCCCACTAGATTCAACAGGATCTGCCGCACACGCAAAGGATCAACGATGACTCGCGGAGGCATTGGTTCACCGATGCGAAGCTCCAAATCGATCTGCTTTTGATTCGCTTGCACGCCGAGCAAAGAACGAACTTCCTCGGCGATTGCGACGACGGAACAAGGCTCTTTGCAAACATCGAGTCGACCGGCCTCAATCTTCGACAGGTCGAGCACATCATTCAGTAGCCCGAGCAAGTGCTGCCCCTGCTGCCGGATCATCTGCACGACATCAAACTGTTCTTCATCCTTGATCAGCGGCAACAGCGTGTCCACACAACCGAAAATGGCGGTCATCGGCGTGCGAATCTCGTGACTCATGTTCGCCAAGAACTCGCTCTTTGCTCGGCTCGACTCTTCCGCTGCGTGCCGAGCCGATTTGAGCATCTCTGCTTGCCGCATACGATCAGTCAAATCAAAGTTCACTCCGACCATGCGATTGGCAGTACCGTGATCATCCCGCAAGACGACGGCGCGCCCGGCCAGCCAACGAAGCGTGCCGTCGGGACGCACAATCCTGAATTCACGTTCGTAAGCAGCATCATGTTCAACGGCATCGCGCACTCCTTGTTCAACGCTGTCCACATCGTCGGGATGCAGGAGTTTAAAAAAGCGTTCCAGCTCAAGCGGTCCATCCTCGAAAGGTACTCCGAGTAGTTCAGCCTCGCCTTCGTCGAGTTGCGTTAAGTTTGTCTTTAAGTCGAGGTCCCAGGTCCCCATTCCACCTGCTTCGAGCGCAAGCCGCAATCGTTCACTCTGCTCCTCGAGAGTTGCCGTAACAACTTCCAGTTGTTGATTGGTCCGCTCTAACTCGTCGACACGGATCGCCAGTTCACTTTCAAGCTGTTTCGGCGTTCTCAGTGTGAGCGCAACGGGAATGATGGGAAGCAAGGCAACAACGGTGGCGCAGGACACGACGGCTGTGGCTAGTTTGACGATCGCGGACAGTCGATACAGCGGCACCCAAAAAATCACGGACTCCAGTAGATGAACCGTTCCGCAAGCTAGGATGAAAGCACCAAAGAGCCAGAACAGTTTGGGGAAAGGCAAGTCTCGTCGCTTGCCCAAGAAATACACCAGTGCAATTGGTATGGCCGTGTAGGCGCCCCAGGTGAAGAGATCGGAGACGATATGAATCCAACCCCAGTATGGCGTTTCTGCCCAGCCGGCTCCGCAGTCCCAACGCGCAGGAAAACCCTCGGAGCTGAAGATACTCGCTAGCCAATCTAACATCGATTCGGGTTCCCTCGCAGTACGTTCTGTCACGCTAAGCCTGCATCGTCGTACGGTGGGTACAATGTGTCAATCGAGCGGCTTCATGAAGTGCTCGCAGTACGATCTCGCCGAGACCGTAAACGTTGTACCGCACCGTGTCTCGGATCGTGCCTGCTCGCATGGATGACGGATGGCCGACCCGAGGACAAGTCGCTCTACGTGCTAGACGTCGACCGTCGTATCGTGCTTAGCTGCGATCTTCGCCTCGGCCACTTCGTCGCGAACTTCGTTAGCGATTGCCTCGGCTCGCTCCGGAGAATCGGCAGCCGACTGGTTTGGCTTGGTCGGCCAGACGGGTGCTCCAAAACTGATGGTGATGCGTCGCAAATGTTTTGGCCAGTATGCGTGTGGTGGCCAATTCTCATAGGTGTTCGTCAGATATATTGGGATGGCCGGGACATCGAGATGATTCATCAGCAGCCCAATTCCCGGCTTGAACTCTTGCACCTCACCACTCGTCGATCGCGTTCCTTCCGGAAACCAGACCAGGTTGCGTTTCGCTTTCAAGACGGCAGCACCGACGGCCAACGCTCGCATGTCGCGTTTGATCGGTATGACATGAGCCAGGCGATTCACGAACCGTCGCAGCCGGTTTCGCATCACCGAAGACTCAAGCCCAGCCCAACACGTCTGAGATAGCACACAATACGGCAGGGCAGCAGCTAACACGAACGGATCAAGGCTGCTCGCGTGGTTCGGAGCAATGATGAATGGGCCATGCTTGGGAAGATGCTCTCTGCCTGTAACGGAGACGCGAAATAGCAACTTCATCGCGAACCAGTTGACGCCGTAGAGGGCTCGACGTAGCGCGGAATCGAACGATCCGAGTGGCTGCATCCAGCGTCGCTGCGTTTCGGATAAGAACCTCTCCGAATGGTTCAACAGGTCAGAAGTTTTCCGCTGGTCCATCTCGATCTGCCTTTGCGTGCGTCATCATGTTTCAAGAGTTAGAAAAGCCGCCGCTCAAGGCAGCCACTCTTGTGCCTTGAGTCGGCAGCCGGTTGACTTCGTCCACGACTCGTCGTTAAACAGACTTTTCCGCTGCGGCGATCAACGTCGTGCGATGATCCACACAGCGTGAATGATTCCCGGAATGTACCCGAACAGTGTGAGGACGATATTCAACCAAAAGTGGAATCCCAGTCCGACTTCAAAGAAAACACCGACCGGTGGAAGGATCATGGCAAGCAGGATGCGGATGAAATCGGCTGTCGTTTCATTCTTAACAGTAGTGGTCATTCTAGGCTCTCTCCTGAATACTGAATTAAGAAACAGAACAGGCCTCACGTTGCGTCAACCAACCTGAGGCCTGTATCGATCATTCGTCGATCGTGTGCGAGTCAGTTAGATGCTCGCGTTATTTCGACTCGTCGAGTTCGCCCTTCAGGTCGCCGAGCGCCCGTTGAACTTCGTCTCGATGCGACTCCCATTTCAGCGTGTCGGCACCTCGAAGTTCGCCGAGTTGATCTTCGACGCGATCACGACGTGTCTTGAGCTCGCTGATTTGCTTCTCAGTCTCCGCCTTGGCAGGATCTTTCTGATCGGCAGCTTGATCTTCGAGCTGTTCAATTCGCTGATCAGCCTTTTCCAGGGTCGCTTCGACTTGCTTGACGTAAGCGTCGCGAGCCTGTTGAGCCGCAAGTTTTCGCTCCGTTTCCTTCAGTTCTTCGCGAGCTTCTTGCGTCTCCCGTTCTTCTTCGTTGATCGCGGCAGCGCCGTCCTTACGGGCTTCCGCTGTTTCCTGCTGCTCCTCTTTCACTTCCTCTGGAACGACAGGCTTCATCGTCTCGTGACGGGCTTCATTCGTTTCGGCTTCTTCCTCGGCGATGTTCTCGGCAACTTCTTGACGAGTTTCGTTCGTTTCGCGCTCTTCCTCTCGCACGTTTTCGCGAGCGGCTTGCACGTCACCGTAGTCGACTTCCGAACATCCCACCGCCATCAAGGCGGCAGCCCCGATCGCGATTAACATTGTTTGGTGAAATCCCAGTTGGTAGAGTCTCATTCGTTTGCTCCTTCGGTTCGCTTGATTTGATCAATGGTTGATGGATTGGCGTATTAGTGACGGTGGGCGGATCGTCTCTCGAGAGGGCTGACTCTTGAAATTGCAGGCCATTGGATTCGACCGAAGCTCGTATTGCGCGAGAGGATCACACTCGACGAGAGACACCGCTCGTCACCGTCCCTAGCTGTCCTTATAGCTATCGCGAAGATCGCGGACGTGATCATGAGCTGCTTTCACGGCTTGATAATGGCGGTGCAGCACATCACTTACCGCAGTACCCGGTTCGTCCTTCAAAGCGTCTTCGTACTTCTCCTTGATCTGATCTTCACCCTTTTCGGCTTCGATCAACATGACTTTTGTTCCGCCACCTAACGCGGCGCGGATGTCGATCAACGTGCGATGTGCTGCGGCCGAATAGCTGCCAGACTCTTCCGGCTCTTCGCAGTTTGCAGCGACCAGTGCTTGCAATTCTGATGCTTGATCCGACCGCTCGCTTGCCAATCTGCGAAACAGATTAGCAACGGCGATGTCATCTGTTTTGTCGGCGACTTCTTTGAATCCATCGTAGCTGTCAATATTGACTTGAATTAGGTCCTGGACCTTTTCAATGGTCGAGTCATTCAAAGTGAATTTCGTTTCTACGGACATGAGTTCTTCCTTTCGAATTTTTGGTGATTAACAATCTCGCCGCTGAGCGGCTCGCAACGTGTTGGGTTCCCGTTTCAAGAACTGACGCAATCCCTATGCCAATCACGAAATTCGACACACGACGTTGGAAACATTTTTCGTTCGATACAATAATCCCGACGTCTCTAGTATGGAGCGAGCCGGATAGGCTGGCGTCTAACTCCGAGCGGTGTCCATGAGGTTGGTCGACACGACGCCATGTTGGCGACCAATCGATCAATACGCTGAGCAACTGCTTCCTTGATCGACTGATGGAGGTCTCTTCGAAGCGTACAGTTGCAACGTGACTTGGTTGATTGCTACATGACAAGATGACTGGTCACGTAAAGATGGTTGACAGGATGCCAACGTGGTTGCCGAGAGTCCACATGGAGGGTGGCTCTACAGAATGACTGGCGATCGCGTGTTGATGCGACTTGCGCGACGCGACGGGCATCCAAGCCCATCGCTTAACATATTAGAAGTTGCGCGATCTGCGTTGCACCGGGCCAAAGGTCCGGCCATTTGCAATTGACCTAACGCGGTCCTCGCCAACGATCGGGCCGTTGGCCCTACGATTCATTGTTATTGACAATCCTCAGCCCTTCAGACGGAGCTAGGTAATCGGACGGGTCCTTGCCCCTAAATCAAATAGCGCAACTTCAAAACTTAACATTCCGGGTAGTGAGCAACGCGATTATGCATCGCCGTCGTTGACCGTTGGATCAACTTCTGCCTCGACTTCAATCGCTTCATCGCTCTCCGAAGTCAGCGACTTGCCAGCATCCTTCAGTGTTTCGCCGGTATCTTGAACAAACTCTTCTGTCCGCTCGACAGCGTATTCGGTATCCGCAGTCGCTTCTACCTTGTCGAATTCTATGGTCGCCTCGTTCTCGCTGTTGTGGAATTCGATCCAACCCATCGCATACCCAACGCCTACGAAACCCAGAACCAGAAAGCCGATTGCCGCAAACAGACCGATCAGCGGACTTCTTCTTGTAGCCATGATTAACTCCTCTTCGTTCGGAAACCAAAGTGAAACAACTTATCTCTTGTGTGGTTAAAAGCAGGTTCCATGCCGAATTTGGACTGCAGATTCGTTAGGTGACCGTAGACTCGATCAGAACAGTGCCCGACGGAACTTACGTTCGTGATGCCTGGCCAAGTCGTTGGTTCGGCTGAACGGGAAGCGACCACGCTGGCAGAACACGCACCATCTGGACACGGCGTGTTGATTGCTGAAGGCACAATACGCCGTGGCGTGTTGAACGTTGCGATTGTCGGCGTGTTCTGGCACGACCTTTGCAATTTGCTGACTAGAAGTCACTTACCGTTCACGAATGAGGAGCCCACCCATGGCACAAGTTGAGCATCATGATCACGTAATTGGAAAGGTCTATCACGCTGGGGATCAGCCCGGTGCAGGCATCTATCGGTGTGTCGAGTCACCCGACTTTGTCGCGCATCTTGAGGATGGCGAGACATTGCCAGACGTCGAGATTGACGAGGGGGACACGGCCAGCTACCTGCGGGTCGTTGACGAGCGCGACGCAGTTCCACCTGAATCAGAGTCGAGCTTCCCAAATCCTGATGACGAGGCGGTCGATGCCGATCCACTGAAAAGATCCTCGCCTGAGACAAAACAGCCTGGCGAACGCCTCCAAGATTACCTGGGCTAGTCCCTGCCAAACTCCTTCTCGGTAACACGACCTGTTCCAGGTCGTCCCGCATCCAGACACAAGCCGAACTGAGGATAGTTCGGCGTACTTCAACCATCAACAGGAAACTACATCGATGAGTCAATCAGCGTTGGCCGAGCGTGTCGCCGGCATGGGCAGCATCTTACAAAGTGACGGCGTCGCGTTTCGAGTCTGGGCGCCACACGCTGACCGCGTGTCAGTCATTGGCGATTTTAATGACTGGTCCGCGGATGTACATCCGCTGGAAGCAGAGGAACATGGTTACTGGTACGCGTTCGTCGATGGAGCCAAAGAGGGCGATGAGTACAAGTTTCACATCGGCAACGGCGATCGCGAGTTTGACAGAATCGACCCGTATGCTCGCGCGGTAACTACCTCGGTCGGAAACGCGATCGTTCACAATAATGAATTCGACTGGGGCGATGATGACTTTGAATTGCCTGCGCACAACGAACTCGTGATCTACGAAATGCACGTTGGAACGTTTGCGAGGAAGGACGACGATCGACCTGGTGTGTTCGACGACGCGATTCAGCGATTTGATTACTTGAAGCGACTGGGCGTTAACGTTCTCCAGATCATGCCGGTCGCCGAATTCGCGGGCGATTGGTCCTGGGGCTACAACCCGGCTCACATCTTTGCCGTTGAACAAGCCTACGGTGGGCCGCGTGCTTTAAAGGAGTTCATTAAAGCGGCGCATGCCGCGGGCTTCGGTGCCGTGATGGATGTCGTGTACAACCACTTTGGACCTAGCGACCTGGATCTCTGGCAATTCGATGGCTGGAGTGAGAACGAAGGCGGCGGCATCTATTTCTATAATGATTGGCGAGCCAACACACCCTGGGGAGCAACGCGGCCGGACTATGGCCGTGGTGAAGTACGGCAGTTCATTCACGACAACGCAATGATGTGGGTGGACGAGTATCGCTGCGATGGATTGCGATATGACATGACTGCTTACATTCGCAAGGTCGATGGGATTGGCGATTCGGATATCGCCGAAGGTTGGGGACTGATGCAATGGATCAATCGGGACATCCTCGCCAAATACCCAAATAAACTCTTGATCGCCGAAGATTTGCAAGGCGAGGAATACTTGACTCGCGCCGCGGATGATCACGGCGCCGGGTTCGCGACACAATGGGACGCTCAGTTCGTTCACCCAGTGCGGAAGGTAGTTCAAGCGATCGACGATGCGGATCGCAACATGTGGGAGTTGGCCAACGCCTTGACGCACCGCTACAACCAAGATGCCTTCCAACGCGTCGTTTATAGCGAGTCGCATGACGAGGTGGCGAATGGCAAGTCGCGCGTTCCGCAGGAGATTAATCCCGACAATCCAGACAGCGGTTGGTCGCAGCAGCGTTCGGTTCTAGCCGCGGCACTCGCGCTCACCGCGCCCGGAATTCCGATGCTCTTTCAAGGCCAGGAGTTTGTCGAAGATGGATGGTTCGACGATGGAGACCCACTTGATTGGCAGCGAGCCGAACAGTTTGCCGGCATCACGCGGCTGTATAGCGATCTCATTCGCTTACGACTGAATCGCGATGACAACTCGCGCGGCTTGACTGGACAATACATCAACGTGCACCACGTGAATGACGGCGACAAGGTCATTGCGTTTCATCGGTGGTGTGAATCTGGCGAGGGAGACGACGTAGTTGTTGTGGTCAACATGGCGGATCGTCCGTGGGACCACTACGAGATCGGCTTCCCGCACGCTGGCACCTGGCAATTACGACTGAACTCAGATTGGGATGGATACAGCGATGACTTTGCTGACCATCCCACGCCAAGCGTCACCGCAGAACCGATTGGGCGTGACGGGTATCCCGCCTCGGCAAGCCTGTCGTTTGGTGCCTACTCGATCTTGGTATTCTCTCAAGACAAGTCATAGACATGATCGCAATCTCCATCCTTCTCACCGCGTCAGTCGTTCTGCGGCGCCACTCATGCGGCAGCGACGGGCGAATGACGGTATGAATACTATTGATTTACAGGCAACTCTGACGCCGCATGCCGTTGCGATCCCTAGTTCTCCCGCCGACCTGCGGCCTTGTGACGGAGATGGCGTTTTGGCGGCGATCGGCAATACGCCACTGGTTCGCTTTCGCAAGTATCTCGATCGTGACGATGTGGAGCTGTACGCGAAACTCGAAGCCGGAAACCCCGGTGGCAGTGCGAAGGATCGACCCGCGTTACAGATGCTGCACGCGGCCATGACAAGCGGCGATGTGACGGCGGAAACAACGGTGATCGAGTCATCCTCTGGCAACATGGGGATTGGGTTGGCGCAGGCTTGTGCTTATTACGGCCTACGGTTTATCTGCGTCGTCGATCCGAACGCTCAGCCGCAGAACATCGCGATCATGCGAGCCTTGGGAGCCGAGATTGAACTGGTCGACCAGCCACTTGACGGTGACTTTCTCTCGGCACGACTGGCTCGCGTTTGCGACTTGTTGGAACATATACCTTGCAGTTTTTGGCCGAACCAGTACGCAAATACCGAAAATCCGAAGGCTCACGAGTCAGGAACGATTCGAGAAATCGACGACGCCTTGCAGGGCGACATCGACTTCCTGTTCGTCGCGACGAGCAGCACGGGTACGGCACAAGGCTGCCGGAACTTTTTACAAGCACGGGGCAGACGGACGAAGGTGGTCGCGGTCGATGCCGTGGGAAGCGTCTTGTTCGGAGGCAAACCCGGTCGTCGCAAGATCCCCGGGCTCGGTGCTGGACGAGAACCGAAGCTGGCGCGCGAACAAGGTTTCGATCTGGTGAAACGAGTTACGGACATCGACTGTATCGTCGGCTGTCGACGCGCCGCGAAGCGCGAAGCGATTTTAATCGGCGGTTCTGCGGGTGGAGTGCTCGAAGTCGTCAGGTCAATGCAAAACGAGATAGCAGGGAAAAACTGCGCGGCGATCTTGCACGATTCGGGATCACGCTACATCGATACGGTGTTCTGTGACCAGTGGGTGGAAGACGTGCTGGGTGCCTCGCCTGAGGAAGTGCAGACACGACAGTCGAGTCCAGCACTTCGCGAGGTCCTGGTAAGTTGCGAATGATGACAATGGACACGAACGCATCTGCAACTCAACGAGTCGCACCGACAAATCACAATCCCGCGTATCACATTACGGTCGTCGGCTGTGGCCCCAAAGGGATGTACTGCTTGGACAGCTTGGCTCGTAGGCTCGAACAAGTGTCGATCGATCGCCGTGTCGCTGTGACAATTGTTGAACCCGCGCCCCAACCTGGCGCGGGTGCCGTTTACCAGTCATCGCAACCGCACTATTTGCGAATGAACTTTGCGTCGAAGCACATCGATGCCTGGACGAACGACGAAAGGCGTCCGCTCGAATGCACGTCGCTGGTCAAATGGCTTGAAGAGCATCACCCGACGCACAGTGATCCGGAAGGATTTGCTCCGCGCGGTATGGTTGGTGAATACTTACATGATTGCTTCGTTCAAGTCTGCTCAGCACTCGACCGCTTCGCGACCGTCAATGTCCTCCGCCAAAAAGTGACGAAGGTGAAGCGATCGGGCAGGAAGTGGAAGGTATCAACGTCTCACAACGACTGGTTCGCTGATGACGTGTTGCTGACGGTAGGTCATGAGGCATGGCGAGCACCTCCGACGCTCCCCCTCGTTCCAGAACGGCAATTGATCGACACCGTCTTTCCCACGGAGAAGCGGTTGTCGACGAAGCAAATAGCCCCAAAATCTAGGGTCGCGGTCCGTGGTTTCGGTTTAACTTGGGTCGACACCGCACTCGCGTTAACGGAAGGACGCGGTGGCACCTTTGAATGCCACGACGGAGATTGGGCCTATCACACGAGCGGTCAGGAGCCCGACAAACTCTACCCGTTCGCGCGTACAGGTCGACCAATGCTTGCGAAACCAATCGAGCCGCGCATGTCGTTACCGAGTCGCCTTGACCAGGTTTGGGACGAGGGCCGGCGGAAGCTAATGGCCGTCCAGCGCCCGATCAATTGCGCCGCGTTTCCAGAACAGATCGAGGGACTACTCGTCGAAGTCGCCGCGAATGCACTGCAACTTGCAAACCCAAACGCCGACGTCACTCAGTTGCGCGGACGCACCCTCCCCTGCCCTCAAGTCGAAGATCGGCAGGTAAGCGGCACGAGATGCTTCGACACAACGCAAGTGCGGAGGTGGCTTGATGTCTGGTGCGCGACGGTGTGTGATGCGCAGCACGCGATCGAAGCGATGCGGCATTCGGTCAATGTGGCGTACGGAATCGATCCGCCAGGAATTCCTTGGGCACTTGGCGAAACCTGGCGCCAGCTCTATCCAGCCCTGGTCAATCGAATAAGTCATGGTGGACTTGCGCCTGATGCGATTCAGAACTTTAAGTCGTTGGCAGCGGAAATGGAGCGAATCGCCTTCGGACCACCTGCCGAAAACCTTGGTCGCATCCTGGCTTTGATCGATTGCGGTATTGTTGACCTGCGGTTCATCGCGGATTCGTCCGTTCATCACGTTGCGGGCGAGTTGCTGATCTCGAATCGATGCGATAGCAAACCAATCGACC
>JACKHN010000022.1 GCA_020638975.1 Planctomycetaceae bacterium | reverse complement strand
AAAATGTTACTACGAAGCGAGCCGCCCCTTCAAGAACCCGACGGCTATTTTGCGGCGAATGCTTGCGCGCGGTGGCGACCATTTGGCGTGTCTGCTCCTACCAAGAAGGGGAAGTGACTGCTATCGTGTGCGAATGCTGACGCCAGCGGAAATCCTTGGGCCCGACGGACGAATCGCTGCCCGACTCGCGAATTACGAACACCGCGCCGAGCAAATGGCGATGGCGGACGCGGTCGCAGCTGCCTTGAAAGACGGCCGGCACTTGGTCGTTGAAGCAGGAACGGGCGTGGGCAAAAGTTTTGGATATCTCGTCCCGGCAATTCTCGCCATGACGGCGGACGAAGGTTCCGATACCGAGAAGCCCAAAGACGGCAAGCGGCGGCGGATCATCATCTCGACGCATACCATCAGCCTGCAAGAGCAGCTGATGACGAAAGACTTGCCGCTGTTGCAAAGCGTCATTCCACGTGAATGCACCGCCGTGCTTGTCAAAGGCCGCCGCAACTACCTGAGCCGCCGACGGCTCGACACGGCACTCGGTCGAGCGGGTAGCGTGTTTCAACAGCCGGAAGAGTTCGAACAACTTCGCACGATTCAGGAATGGTCGAAGGATACCGGCGGTGGCTCGTTGAGCGATCTGTCGTTCAAGCCGCTGGGATCGGTGTGGGACGAAGTGGCCAGCGACAGCGGTAACTGCATGGGTCGCAAGTGTCCGACGTACAAAGAGTGCTTCTACTATGCGGCTCGTCGACGAGTTCAAAACGCCCAGATCCTGGTCGTTAATCACGCGCTGTTCTTCAGCGATCTGGCGCTTCGCCGTCTGGGCGTCAGCATCTTGCCTGATTACGACGCGGTCGTGCTCGACGAAGCTCACACGATCGAATCAGTCGCCGGCGATCATTTGGGGCTGAGCGTCACGTCGGGACAAGTCGAATACACACTGAACAAGCTGTACAACGATCGCACGAACAAGGGCTTGCTCGTTCATCACAAGTTGGGTGATGCTCAACGTCGTGTGCTGGAATGCCATCATGCATCGGACGAGTTCTTTGGCGACATCTTTCAATGGTCGCAAGAGCAAAAGACTTCCAACCACCGCGTCCACACACCCGAGATCGTTGAGAATAACCTGACACCAACACTTGCCCGTCTGGCGAATCAGGTTCGGAGCGACGCCGATCGGATCGATAACGAAACGCAAAGACAAGATCTGATGTCGGCACACGACCGATTGATCGCTTTGGCCGCCGAGATCGAGAAGTGGCGGATGCAAGACGTGCCCGACGCCGTTTACTGGGTCGAGAAGAGTTGGTCCCGCAGGAGTATCCCGCGCCTCACACTCTCCGCCGCGCCGGTCGACGTTGGCCCAGCGTTGCGTGAGTCGCTGTTCAACTCGGTTCGCACCGTTGTGTTGACGAGCGCTACGCTCTCGGTTGGCAAGCAGCCCTCGTTCGACTTCTTTAAGTCTCGCGTCGGCTTGACGCAATCGGACTCGCTGCGACTCGGCAGCCCATTCAACTATCGCGAGCAAGCGAAGGTGATCGTCGTACGCGGCCTGCCCGATCCGAATCAGGCTCGCGACGATTACGAGCGGCTTTGTTCGGCAATGATCAAACGCTACGTCGCACAGACTGACGGCCACGCGTTCGTGTTGTTCACGAGCTACGAAATGATCCGCCGCGTCGCGCGAGACATTACACCATGGTTGGCAAGCAATGACCTGGCGCTCTACAGTCAAGCCGATGGAATGCCACGTGGTCAAATGATCGAGCGGTTCAAAGCGAATCCACGTGGTGTGCTGCTGGGCACCGACAGCTTTTGGCAAGGCGTTGACGTGCCGGGAGACGCTTTGCGAAACGTGATCATTACGAAATTGCCGTTCGCGGTCCCTGATCATCCGCTCCGCGAAGCCAAGCTCGAAGCAATTCGCGCGGGTGGCGGCAACCCATTCTTCGACTATCAGTTGCCCGAAGCCATCATCAAGCTGCGACAAGGCTTTGGCCGGCTGATTCGCACCAAAAGCGATCGCGGTATCGTCGTGTTACTAGACCCGCGCATCCGCTCGAAGCAGTATGGAGGCAAGTTCCTCGAGTCGTTGCCCGACTGCGAATTCGTCGAAGAATCGGCATATAGCGAGAGCGAAACGCCCTAGCAGTCACTGCTAGCGAGCGACTCGCGACTTCGGCCTTCGAGCGTTGGAAACGTCGCGCGCGTGTTCGGTCGGATTGTGCCTTCTCAATCGATCTGGACCTGATTGGCCAATTCGCTAAACTCCCGCAACCCAGATTCTCTGGGAGTACTGGATTTTCGTCCGAGGACTTTCGCATGCGTGACACGATGTCTCGCACTCTCATGCACACACTGTTGCTGTCCGGCATGATTTGCTGGTGCAGTGTTGCAACGCATGCGCAACAGGTGGCCGAAGAAGCTTTGCAGCCCTCGCTGTCGGCTGAAGCGACGACGGAAGAAACCGAAGCGACGAGCAACTCGATTGAATTGCAAGCGGCGAAATTTCTCGGTGTAACTCCAGGTGAGACGACTTTGGCCGAAGTTATCGAGAAGCTTGGCGAACCTCGCACTGAACAACGGGGCGATACGAGCACAATCTTGGAATATCAAGTCGGACCGTTTCCGAAAGTGGAAGTGTTCCTGACAGACAACATTGTCGTGTCGGTTCTCGCCGAACTCGGCGAGCCTCGCAACCCGTCCGAACTAGCAACTGAACTTGGTCTGACCGGCTTCAAGCCCGTCGTAATTAAAAATGCTGCCGAGACACTTGGCATCGCCTATCCAGAACGCGGTGTGCTTTTCAGCTACGCAGCCGATTCGCCTCGCCCGCGTGTCGCGCAACTTTTGCTTGAACCTTTGTCCGCCGAGATGTTTCTGCTGCGAGTCGACGCGACACCAAGCGATCACTATACGCAAAAGCTGGAGGATCTTGAGCGGGTACTCGACATCGACCCAAAGAACGCAGAGGCGCTGTGGCTGGGCGGAAAACTCTTGGCCATTACGGGCAAACAGGACGACGCGCTGAAACTTGTGAAGCAAGCGGTGCAGCTGGCCCCGAAGAATGATCGGTATCAATTGACGCAGGCAAAGTTCACGGCGAGGGCAGGCGACCACAAGGGGTCGGTCGTCGCCGTGAAGCGTCTGCTCGATCGTAGCGATCTATCGGCGGTCAACCGAGCTCGAGCTGAGCTGGATCTTGGCGACTTGATGTCGAGTGGCTTGAACCGAGATCACAAAGCCGCCGTCGAACATCATCTGGCCGCAGTCAAAGCCGCAACGCCGCTGGTTACACACGAAGACCCTGTGATTCGCCACGAAGCGGAACACATTCTGGTCGACGCCTATCTCGGCGCGGCGACAGACATCGCGCAAGGTCACTGGGATCGCAAGTCCGAAGTCGTGCCGAAGTGGTTGCGCAGCGCCGAAGAACTGGCGACGGGTTTCGTACAGAACGATGGTGCGAACTCGATATTGCCGTTACTGGTCTGGCGGCGGACGCTCGAGGCCTACGCTTCAATGGATGGTGATGTCGTCGATACTGCGGCGGTGGCCGAAGCTGCTCAACAAATTGCAACCGACCTAATTGACAAGTCCGAAGACTCCTTATTCCATCAACACATTAAGTGGGAGTTGCTACAGGCGAATTTTGCGGCGTTACGGGTCGAGCAGACTCGTGGCCGTTATTCGCAGGCCTTGAAGTATGCTGGAGAAGCTGTTCGGCTGGTCGAAGGGCTGCCAAAGGATCGTGCCGCAAACTCAGAGGCTCGTTACCTCACTGGGCGGCTCTACTTCTACGTCGGCTCCATTTACGCGATCAATCACAAGGATCACGCCGAAGCCGTTCGCTGGTACGAACGGGCGTTGCCTCACTTCAACAAAGGGCTGCCGAAATCCGATCTCTACGACACGGGCATTCATGGCGAGCGATACGTGAGCATGGGCGTATCGTATTGGAAAGCCGAGTTAGCCGACGAGGCGGTGAAGCTCACCGAGCATGGGCTTGACCTCATGGAGCGGGCGACAAAGGCGAGTTTGCTCGATCAGAAGGCCCTGCTCGTCCCCTACTCGAACCTGGCGGAAATGCATCGTGTTGGCGGTCGCAGTGATCAAGCCGAAGAGTTCTCGGCCAAGATCGCTCGTTTGGAAGATGAGCAAACCCAGCGTTAGCCCTGATTCTTATTGACCTCATCCAGCCGCAGTTGGTTCTTCTGAGTACGATGAAGTGAACCTCCCTGATAGATTTCGATAGGCTCACGGGCCGCTGAAGTCTTGTCCGCTTCACCTACCGTCTTCGATGCGTACCGTCTATGCCGCCCGCCAAGCAACCGACCGTCGCGAGATTCGCTCCAGATTGGCCTGGGTGGACCATCGCGATAACCGAAGTACTGCTGATCTTCGTGCTCTTTTTTGTTCTGGCTGGCGGCGCGACGCCGGATGTCAATGAAGCTCACTACTTAAGCAAAGCCAAACATTACTGGATTCCGGACTGGTGTCGCGGTGACTTGTTTTTGGAGTCCGCAGATGCGCACCTCGTATTCTACTGGACGGTCGGTTGGCTCACGCGATTTCTCTCGCTGGACGCTGTCGCTTGGCTCGGACGCTGTATCACATGGCTATTGCTGGCATGGTCTTGGCGACGGTTGAGCGTCGCGATCATTCCAGGTCACCTCTGGTCACTGCTCACGGCGGCGATGTTCGCGATGTTGCTGCGATGCAGCCATCTGGCAGGGGAGTGGGTGATCGGCGGAGTCGAAGCGAAAGGCTTTGCATTCGTATTTCTCTTCCTTGGGCTTGAAGCACTCGTTCGAAATCAGTGGTCGAGAGTATGGGTACTGTTTGGTGTCGCTTCCGCCTTCCATGTGCTTGTCGGCGGTTGGGCTGTTGTGGCTGCCATGACGGTGTGGTTGCTCGCGATAGATGATCGGCCAAGCTTTCTGAAGATGCTTCCTGCCCTTGCCTTGGGCGGTGGCATCGCGCTCGCGGGCCTGTTGCCGGGCGTTATGTTGACGTCGGGAGTCGATACGGCCACCGTCGCACAAGCGAATGAAATCTATGTCCACGAGCGACTCGCTCACCATCTGCTGTTTCATCGAATACTTGCGCAACCGATTACGCTGGATTTTACCTATCTTGGCGTAGCTCCCGTGACTTTACCCTACTCGCACCTGTTCTTCCTTCGACACCTAGCTGCAATCGCCATTGGCGTTGGCTTGTGGAGATTTGTTCGACCCAAGGACGGATCAGCGCGACTGTATGCCTTCGCAGTTGGTGCGTTAATCATCGCCGCGATCGGAATTCTAATCGACCAAGCCACGATGTATCACGAGGCATTGTCGGCCAAGCTGATGCGGTACTATTGGTTCCGCTTATCGGATGCGATCGTTCCGCTAAGCGTCGCGTTTTTGTCAGCGCAAGCGATCCGGGAGTTAGCCGGTTCGCGTCCCATCGCTTCGCAGTGGGCGTTGGCCAGTTGCGTCGTGTTGGTGACGATCAACACCTCTGACGTCTTCCTGCGGCGGATGGATGACCCAAGACCTGCTGCAATCATCCAAGCTCAACCGACGGACATTAACAAAGAGCAGGCGGATCGCTGTTACCAAGACTGGTTGAACACGTGTGAGTGGATCTCCACTCACACCTCGGAAGACGAACTGTTCCTTACGCCGCGCAATCAGCAGACTTTCAAGTGGTACGCCCAGCGGGCCGAGGTGGTGGCGTGGAAGGACATTCCGCAAGACGCGTCAGGCGTCCTAGAATGGAAGCGAAGAATCGACGAAGTATTTTCCTCGAACATTGGCGGCTTTGACTTGGCCGCCCACGGTGAAGCAGAGTTGCAACGCTTGTCCGCGAAATATGGTTTTCGCTATGTGATCATCGATCGCAGTCGTAGTGCACAACCGCTGTCGTTTGTTCGCGTCTATCCGGAACGTTGGCAAGGCGATTCGTGCTTTGAAGTCTATCGACTGCCTCCTCAGAGCAAGTGACGCGATGAATCCCCCGCCCACCACCGATTTCCCAGAGTTACTTCGTCGACGATTGGCGCAACCGTTGCCCGGCATCGCTACGTGTACGGACTTTGAAGCCGAGTTGTGCTACGGTCGACATCAAGGTCCACCAGCGCATGATGCTCGCCAAGCCGCCGTCTTGCTGTTGCTTTACCCCAAGGGAGGTGAGTGGCATTTGCCGCTGACGGTGCGGCCAGCCGAGATGACGGCGCACGGAGGGCAAGTCAGTTTGCCGGGCGGACAAATCGAACCGGGAGAAACGATTGAACAGGCCGCTCTCCGTGAGTGTTGCGAGGAGCTAGGGGAGGCGGGGGCCAGGGTCGACGTGCTGGGATATCTGTCTCCGCTGTACGTCTTCGCCAGTAACTTTCAAGTCACGCCGTGCGTGGCTTGGTCGCCAACTCGACCCAACTTTGTGCCAAACGCCGCCGAGGTCGCGAACCTGCTTGAACCAACGATTGTCGAGCTTGTGGATCCACAGCGTCGTGGCGAGCATTTGATCGATCGTCGTGGAGTTCGTTTTCGCGTGCCGCATATCACTTACGACGAACATCACATCTGGGGAGCGACCAGCGTTATCCTCGCGGAGTTTTTGCAGGTCGTTGGCAACGTGATTCGCTAGCGGCGGGCGGCTTGGCGGCATCTAGGGGACAGCTATATTGAAGGCTGACTATTGTTAGCACAGAAAACGATGAAGGCATAAGAGGTCGTCAGATGGTTCGAGTCGGAATCCTGGGAGCGACAGGCTACACGGCACTAGAGTTGATGAAGATCCTGCTTCGTCATCCCAACGTCGAGATCACGACGCTCACGAGTCGACAGGAAGGCAATCCTCACGTATCCTCAATTCACCCGCAACTGATGGCTCGGCTTGACGTCAGCCTCGAAGATCTCGCACCGGAGACGGTCGCCGCGCGGACTGATTGTGTCTTTAGCTGCTTACCACACGCGACCTCTGCCGCGATGGTTATGAAGATGCTTGAAACCGAAGTGCGTGTTGTTGATTTCAGCGCGGACTATCGTTTACGTGATGCTGAGACGTACGCTGAGTGGTATGGACATAAACACCCCGATCCCGAACGACTCGGCAAGACGGTCTATGGACTCCCTGAATTGTTCGGCAGCGACATTCCTGACGCCCAACTGATCGCGAACCCTGGCTGCTATACAAGCACTTCGATCCTGGCACTGGCACCGCTGTTGTCCGGCGGCTTCATCAATTCGACCGACATCATTATCGATGCAAAGAGCGGCGTCTCGGGCGCGGGCCGATCGCCGAAGCTCACGACTCTGTACCCGGAATGCAACGAGAGCCTTTCTGCATATTCGGTCGGTCGGCACCGACACACTCCCGAGATCGAGCAAATTCTCACGGTTTCGAGCGGCCAGAACGTACAGGTCATCTTCACACCCCACTTGGTTCCGATGGATCGCGGTATCCTCTGCACGATCTATGCAACGCCAATCAAAGATGCCACCGAAGATCGACTGCTCGAAGCAATGCGAGCGTTTTACGCGGACAAGCCATTTATCCGAATCGTCGATCACTTGCCAGCCACGAAGGATGTGACCGGCACCAACTTCTGCGATATCACCGTGCGACTCGTGAAGGGGAGATTGATCGTCTTTTCGTGCACCGACAACTTGATTAAGGGGGCTTCGGGAGTCGCCGTCCAGAACTTCAATCTCATGCACGGCTTCGACGAAACGACGGCGTTACTGTAGGCTGCGTGACCGCGATATACCTGCGTTGAACCACTGAACTTCCTATCGAAACGAAGACAACGAGACACCTCCATCATGAGTCAACCAGTTCCCAAAGGCTTTCGACTCGCAGGCGTTCATTGCGGCATTAAGTCCAATGCCGCGAAAGAAGATTTGACATTGATCGTAACTGACGCCGACTCAGTCGCGGCTGGGGTCTACACTCAGAATCTCGTCGTCGCGGCTTCGGTGGTTCAGAATCGAGCCAAAACGCCTTGTCACGATTTTCGGGTCGTGGTCGTCAACTCGGGCAATGCCAATGCCTGCACCGGCGAGCGAGGAGACTCAGACTGTCGTGAGATGACTCGCCTCGCCGCAGAAGCCGTTGGTGCCACCGAAAATCAGGCTCTCGTAATGTCGACAGGCATTATCGGTCATTTCCTGCCGATGGAGAAGATCAAGAGTGGCATCGCGGCGGCGACGGCGAAAATTGGAACCGACGCCGACGCGTTCGATTCAGCCGTTCGCGGCATCACGACGACGGACAAGTTTTTGAAAACCGCCAGCCGATCTGTCGAGATTGCAGGACAAACAGTACAGGTAACGGCGATGGCCAAAGGCGCGGGCATGATCGGCCCCAACATGGCGACGATGTTATGCGTGGTGATGACGGATGCAAAATTGACTGCGCCCGCGGCCCAGGAACTGTTGACGCATGCCGCCGAACTCAGTTTTAACTGCATCAGCGTCGAAGGGCACACCAGCACGAGCGACACGGCACTGCTTCTGGCCAGCGGTGGGGCGGGTGTTACGCCGACGTCAGAAGCAGACCGAGCAGCGTTTCAGCAAACGCTCGACGAAGTGTGCGTTGAACTCGCCAAGCTAATACCTTCGGATGGTGAAGGAGCGACGCATCTCATCACGCTCGATGTGACCGGATGTGCAACACGAGCCGATGCCCGTCAAATTGCCAAAACAGTTACGGAAAGCCCGCTCGTCAAGACCGCGATCACGGGGAACGATCCTAATTGGGGCCGAATCGTTTCGGCGGCGGGATACGCCGGCGTGGCCTTTGATCCCGCAAAAGTCACGCTCACAATCAACAACACGTTGATCTATAAAGCGGGCATGCCGGTCGCGTATGACGAGAAAGTCGTGTCCGATTCCATGCGAGACAGCTTCGAAGTTCACCTGTTGCTCGCATTTGGCGAAGGCGACGCCAGCATTCGATTCTGGGCCAGCGACTTGACCGTCGAGTACGTCAACTTCAACTCGGACTATTCGACCTAGTGTGTGCCGCACGGACCTGTCGCTGCGCAAGCCGCGACTTTCGCCTGACCGAGGTGCATGGCCACGTGGTAAACGGGCAGTTCGCATAGCGAACATTTCGCCCATGAATGTTTTGAACAGGAGGCAACAGAGGGAACAGAGTTCGACAGTGATGAATTCTCTGTTCTCTCCGTTCCTTTCTGTTCAACCGCAGCGGAGCAGCGACTGGTTACCTGATCCACCAAATGCTGATCGCTATTACGAGCATTACCACAGCGAACACGTCACGACGGGTGACTCTTTCGCTCTGGGCGTTGCGTCTGAGTTGATTGAGAAACGCTCCTGTCGGGCAACCGAATCGGCAATACGCCATCGGGACGAATGCCGATGCGATTATTCCGATCAATGCAACAACAATGGATGCCACCCCGATGACTCCGAGAAAGAAGAACGCATCGAACGGTTCGATCCCGGCTAAGTTGACGGGCCAATGAAGCATTGCGGTCAGTAATATGACGGTCAACAAAACAGCGGGAATCGTTTGTAAGGTTCGGCTTAGTCGACTTGAAAGACGCGGCTTCCAAGGCAGCCTGTTTCGGATCAGTTGTTGTGCCGCACCAAACGGACAAATGTGATGGCAATACAACTGCTTCTTTGAAAAAGCCGGGGTCACCAAAGATATCGCGACAAGAGCGAGCAACCCGGGGGCGAGTCGCCACGGGACGCCGCTTTGAGCCCAGCCGACGAGTAACGCTTGTGACAGCATATCGCCGTTTATAAAGCCGAAGTAACCGACGAGCACGAGTTGAAACGCGAGCCTTGCGACGCGATTGCCTCGAAGTCGTGTAAAACAAAACGCGATGGCAACCACGAGCACGATGGCCGTACCGATGTCACGCGTTGCAACCACGAATCGTCGTTGGACGACTGCCGGCGGTTCGAGTGCGGCTTGGGCGGCATTTGGCAATCCGTAGGCGACGGCCATACTCGTCATCGTCGCGCCGGAGACTCCTTCAACTCGCATCTCGTCGATATCGATCTTCGCCAACTCATGGACCGTCAATCCATTGAAGCGGTCGCGGAAGTACTTTTCGTCGCGAACGTATCCGACGTAGGGCTCGTTGTCGTAGCTCTTCCGAAGTTGAAGCCCGACAACCTGTTCTTCCAGATCGAATGCGATGAGCGTATCCGTGGGTCCTTGATAGCCCATTTCGGTGTCGGTTGCTGGTGAGCTGCGTGTCACGTGGCCCAGCAACAGGTCGTCCGCATCAATGACATCAAGCATTGTGGCAGAAGCCTGCGAGTGGCGAAGTGCGGACGCACTCGGAAACCATTCATGGACTTCGGCGACTTCAACAGGCTGTGGGAAGCGAAGCGAAGGCGTGTTGCCGCCCAGGCGATGATTGATGCCTTCGAGGATGGCCAAGCTCGTCAATGTCGCACCGCTGACTGCGTCGACGTTTGCCGAGTCACGCACTTGGTTCCAGCTCTTCCCAACCAACGCCGTCATGAACAATTTGTCACGCTGGACATCTGCGACGTGCTCACGCGTATCGCGACTGTTTAAAATGTCGATACCGAGGATGCGGCTGTCTGTGTCGAACGCGATCAGCGTGTCCGTGGGCCCTGAATAACCCACGATGTGGTCGCTGGTTGGAGATGTCTGGACGAAGTAGCCAAGTTGCTCGCCCGCTTCGTCAAACACGCCCGTGGGGCCAGCCACGGTCGGTCGCAATTCGGCCACATCCGCGTAGAACTTGCGTACTCGTTCGGTTTCAATTGGCACAACTTCTTGGCTTGCCAACTCCAAGACGAATTCGCGATGCTGGTCGCGAATCAACCACACGATGGCAACGACGATACCAACTCGCAGGACGTGAAACACCATGCCGCGAAAGCGTGATCGCGCCACCGGAGTCGATGGCGCGCCGTCAACGATCGGTAGCAAGTCGCGTTGCGAGCCTGCTTCCACGCATCTATTCCTTGACCGGGAGCAATTGCACTGCGTCGGCGTGAGCGTTTCCGCCTGCGCCATCGGTCGATACGGTCACACGGCAAAAATCGCCAGCCTTCAGCGTCACATTGCCCAGCGAGATGAAGCCGTTCTCCAGAGGAGCGGGCTTTGTCATGTCGATCGTATGGGCGGTCTCGGTGTCGCCAACACGAACGGTCACGGGCACGGTCTTTCCTCGATTCTCATGATGCCCATAACCAAGTCGCACTTCGTACGTGCCCGCCTCTTTCACGACTGGAGCGAATTTGATTGTGGCATTGCTGCCAGCCGAGGCGTACAGGTATCCGTACCCGACGTAACCTTTCAAGCCAGTTCCGGAAGCCCAGTTACCTGATTTGATCGCATCCACATCGTCCATCACGATTCCCGGTAGCGACTTTGGATCGATACCCGATGGCGGTCCTGTCGCACTTGCGGGAAGCACGTTCTCGGGCATTTGGATTTTGTCAAACACGGTCTCACGACGAGCCTGTCCAGGGAGATGTAGCAGTTGCTTCAAGTCATCGAGGTAATGCGTATAGACTTCGCGAGGCATGCAATCGTGCAGCGTACAGATCGAAGCGGCTTTGCCGACGACTTCGCCCATCATGCCGCAGGTTTTCATGACGCGAGTCGTGCCAAGCGCCTCGTGCGTGACACTAATGTTGCGCCCCGCCATGAACAAGTTCTCGATGTTGCGAGAATAGAAGCAACGGTAGGGAACGGGATAGCCGAACGTCCGATCGATGCGGCGATCGTGAACTGCAATTGAGATGAACGGATTGTCGGGGAATTTTTCGGCGTACTGTTCTTTGGGATAGTGCAGATCGATCGACCACGTACTCGGCACGCAGCCGTCGTTGAATTGTTTCTTCGTGACGATATCTTCCTGAGTGAGGACTACATCACCCATTAAGCGACGCGACTCGCGAGGCCCGCCGATAAATGCGATCCACTGCAAAACGGCATTCTTGTGTTGCTCGGCACCATCGCGATTCTTCATCGCGTTGAAGGCACCATAGACAGCTCGCAGGTTCCAATCGCGAATCGATTCGGCACCGCCCAGCGGATCTTTGTCGAAGCCACTCTCCCAAAACCACTGGCCGTGATGCTCGCGCGGATACGGAAAGTCCTTCATTTCCAAATCGAGTGCCCAAGGCGTTTCTGGGAACGTGGTTGGTTGATCGATTTCGTCCCAAACCCACATGTTGCTCATGCCCATGCGGCCCGTCTCTTCCATTTCCCAGTCGGCTTCTGCCAAGTAGCCGATGGTGCCATGGCCAGTACAGTCGACGAACAGCTTGCCGCTGAATCGTGTGTGTTCGCTGGTGACCGTGTCGAACGCATGAACCGCTGCGATGCGTTTGTTATCGCGGTCGACCTTATAGGCGTGGTGATTCAAGAACAAGTCAATGTTCTTCTCCGCGCGAACGATCTGTTCTTTCAAGTCATCGCCAAACTCATCGGCACGACCGGGCGACTTCGTTGCTTTGTCGGCAAACTCATCGATAATCTCGCCAATTCGCGGAAACTCGCCGCGACGAATCAAGCCCATCGCCCAGACACGAACTTCGCTCGATCCGTTGCCTCCCAGCACCGGGCGGTTCTGAATCAAAGCAACCTTGCAACCCATGCGAGCTGCCGACAACGCTGATCCCATTCCGGAATATCCACCGCCAACCACGACGAGATCATAGCCAGATTTCTCGATCGGCTTGTCGCTAAGTCCCAACAACTCGCGTCGCCATTTTGGCAGGATCTTGCCATCGCTCGGAGGCGGCTCGGTCGACTTCGTGAACAAGATCGCGTCGCAGCGACCATCGAATCCCGTCAGATCGTGCAAAGCGACGGTTGACGTTTCCTTGTCGATGTTGACGGTGCCTCCATCATGCCAGGACCAGTCTTTGCCTTTGGTGCCGAAAGTCTCCGCGAGTGGTTTGCCGTCAACGAGTAACTTGAACTTTCCGGGAGCTCCCGGCGCGTCCCAGTGAGCTACCCAGTCTTTGGTGCGAACGAAGACGTGATACACACCGGTCGACGGGAACGTTACTTCTGTCGTGGCATCGGGCAGCGGTCGCCCCATGCCGTGCGCTAACAAATAGGGCGAGCCCATGTTGTCGATGAACTGTGTATCCAATACCCAGCCGCCGTGATTGGCGAAGCTTTCGGCTTCGACGAGTACGGCGTCCGCAGCAAACAGAGAAGACGGAAAAACTAAGAGTAATGCTAGTGAGTATTTCAGATTCATGGTGGATTGATCTTCTGGCCAAGTGGAGTCGTTTGTTGTCCGTTTCGTGTCGCGGCGTCTTCCAAGGGCGTGACTTCCTAGCTCGTACGAAAGACCTCCACGTCCGTCGAGTCTTGGGAAATCTCTCGCAATTCGACGGACGTGGGCGCCCGTCGTACGAGTTGTGAATATGCTCTTAGTCAGTTTACGCAGGATATTCTGGTCGTAACACCCGGTTCTTGGACCATTGTGCGATCGGATTGACGAGAATGCTAGGCTTGAAGTGGGCAAAGTCATAGTTACTGATCGTCGGGTTACCTGTTCGTGCAGCGATTTCACACAAACCATCGCGGGTTTACACTCGTTGAATTGGTCGTCGTGGTCCTCATTTTGGGGATTCTCGCTGCCGTTGCGTACCCTAAGGTTGTCAGTCGAACGGACGACAGCGAGCTAACGACGATTCGCCTGTCGCTGAGGACGATCCAGGACCAGATCGATTTGCAGTATGCCTTGACCGGCAGTTATCCGGCGACGATCAACCCGGCTTGGTTTCGTGGCAACAAGATTCCACACCATCCGCTGAACGGTGGTGCGATCCCTGATGTGCATGTCTTTTCGGGTCATGATCGAACACACCCGAGTCACAAGACGCTCGATAATTATGGAGCCTACTGGTACAACCGCGATGTCGGCATTGTCCGAGCGAGGGTCCCCTACTCAAGTTCGTCCGCCGAAGTGATTGCCAAGTACAATCTGTTTAACGATTCGGCACTGACGAGCCTCGGTCAAATGTACGATTAGTGGTCTGTCAGACTTATGTCCGCTACTCGTATTTCAACCAAGCCGTTGCTGTACAATCTGCGCTCGCGATGAATCGGATCCAATGGGCACTAAAGGTGTTTGGAAATTCGTAGCTGATGGGCTCGCCAGCCTTGACGCTGAACATCTCGCAGGCATGCCATCCGGTTTGATGATCGACATCCACTTCGACAATAATCCGGACATCGCGGTCCGCCTTCAGCGTTAGTGTCTTCCTGTCATAACCTGTCATCAGATACGCATCGGACGGTTCGTCCGCTTGAACCGTTGAGTCGAGCCACGGGCCGCCTCGGCCGACTGGCTTGCCAAGCTTCCACAAGTCATCAACGCCTCCGAACCACAAACCAGCTTGTTGCTGTGAGTCGATGAATACATGGTCGCCGGGCGTCGCGTCCGAGCGGATGCCCGATAGCACGAGCAATCCGTTCCAGGAACAAAAGTCCATGATCTGCTTAGCGTGGCTCGCTACGGGACGCATCTGATGCCAAGCGGGTGGCGATCCGTTTGTGATCAGCGGAACTTCGTAGAACGTGCCGTGGAAGTTCGCCAGGTGGCGCTCCGATTCGACTTCGCGACTGCCGCGCGGCCAGCCAGCGGCGAACGGCGTGTCGAATGCGACGTCGCCCTTTGGCAATCGCAATCGCTTGCCGCCAGCTGCTAAGATCACCGAAGCATCATCGACGGTGAATTCGGCTTCGACCTCGAGCAGCTTTTTTAATTCCGCATCTTCTTCATCGGCAATGAACTCAAAGCCGCTCTTTGTGAACTGAAGCGATCGCTCGTCGCTAGTGATCAGTTGAAGGTTGCGGTTCTTCTTGGCCGGATAGACAACGGCGGACAATACCTCTTCAGAATCAACATCTGCCAAACAAGAGAACATGGCCGCGTCGGATGAACGATCGGGCCGTTCCGCATCAGTCAAATGAAAGTACGCGGTCGCAACGCAATCCTGATTCGCGGCAATACGAATCCATTCGGCTTCGAGGCCGGTGGGCAATTCGTGCACAAGATAGTCGCCGTCCATGACGATCGTCTTTAGGAGCGTCCACTCGCCGTTCCCTTGGTGATCAATCTCCAATCGGAATTCAAGTGGCTCCTCGTTCGCAGCGACGTCAGCGTCTGCGTATTGGACTGGCTGCGTAACACTCGCGCCACCGTTTGGTTTGATTTCACCCGAACCGCCGCCTGAGTCGACGAATGCCGTGTGCGGCATTCCGAATGAGCCTTTCGTATGTTCGGTGGCGTTGCTGGGGATCTCGACCAACCCCGCTTCGAACGATTGTTGAAAAATGATGTCTCGATGGTTCTCGCCCCAAGCTAGCGTCATCGACGTGACTTTCCATTCTTCACTCAACATCGGGTTGCCACGTTCATCGACCGCCAAGTAGATCGTCGCTGGCGCATCGATCGTGAACGAGTATCCCGGTGCCGGTTTATGCCAGTCACCTCGATTCACGGTGACTCGTGGAAGCGAGGCTAACTCTGCAGGCAGACTGTGAATTGGTTGTTGGTCCGAGGCTCGAAATCCGTACTTCGGCAACTTGTCATCGATTCCCCGACCGACCGCAAGGTGTAAGATTCGTCGATCGAATCCAGCAATCAGGAAGGGATCGGAAGGCACACCTCTCTTAACGTTGTCGCCGACCCAAGGTCCGCCGTAAGCGCTCGCTGGCCCCCAAGACTTCAAGTCTTCGTACGAACCGAACCAGAGATTACTTTGCGGCTGTCCTGCCAGCGGATTGCCTTGAATGCTCGTCTCGTCGGATGCCAACACAAGTTGCCCGTTCCATTCACAAAAGTCGGGCACATAACGAAGGTGGCTCGCGATGGGACGAATGCCAGCAGTGTTTGCGGCGGAGAATGCCCTCGGGAAGTCAAAGAACATGCCGTGCATGTCCATCATCCAGCGACCATTTGTAATCTCACGGATGCGAGGCCATTCGGTATACCAGCCGTGGCTCGCGTCGTTACAAAACGCAGCTTTCGGCAGGAGAAACGTTTGCCACGTTCCGCCATCGAGCAACTTCAATCTCAAGCTGCGGCGATCCCAACCGATTGACCAAATCGGATCATCTCCGTCACTGCCGCCCGCAATGCCGCTAGGGCCAGTAACTTCCGTAAACTGACGCCTCTCAACAATCTTCCAATCATTGCCGTTGTACTCTGCGAGTACGCCACGCTCCTCCTTAGTCTCGGCTTTGCCGCCGACAAGGACATCGTTGTAATTACCAACGTGAAGTTCACCATTGTTGGAAACGACGAGTCTTCCCTGCGAAGTGTATCCGCCTTTGCCGTGCCAACCAGGAACTGGTTTCTTGAAGAGCCGCTTTACGGCCAACGTGTGAACATTCGCTTCCCAGATCGATCCTTCCATGTCGACGTAGTAAACCATGTTCGCCGGATCGGTCAGATGTCGTGCGATGGCAGTCACTCGGATCGGCATCTCCTTCGGCGAGATGACTCGCACGGTGCCTTTCGCGTCGATCAAATAGTGAGCGATCAGCAATTGATGTGACTCCGCGTGAATCATCCGTCCCGCAGGCGTGCCCCCAACGCTTTCTGGATGTACCGTCATCGGCTGACTCAAATCGGGGTCGATTGAGTACAGTTTGTGCTCACTGCCATTGGGCATGTGCGGCGCATAGTTCACCATCCACAACTTGCCCGCCCAAGGCACGATGGCACCGATACCGCATTCGTTGTGCCCCGACTTATAGTGAGCGCCATTCTCGCTATAGACGCCGTAGGTCGTCAGATGTGGATAGACACCGCTGATCTTGATGTCGGTGCGAGGTGCCGTGTGGGGTAAACTTCCAGCTTGCGGCTCGTCTGATTGCTCGGCGACTGCGATTTTCTGCGTGGTTAGCGAAGCGGTTGTCACAGACAGCAGCAGAACGACTCGACCAATGATTTCTAGACTTTTCAAATTGCATTCCTGTCGATTGAAAGATGAGGCCACCAGGAGCCTGTCCGGTTAAATACGTACGACGGGCCTCCGAAGCCCGTCGGTCAACGGATTGGCAACGATTCGACGACTACGGAGAGCCGTCGTACATGACAGCGCACGGTATCCGAACAGACTCCTAGACCGAAGTAACCTGCGCGACTTGGCTCCATCACCCGCGATAGTCCTTGCTTTCCAATTGGAAGGTAATGCCATCGGGATCCTGAAAGTAGACTTCCGGTTTGTCTTGACGAACGCGATCATCATTCTAATCAGAAAACGCGAGGAAAAACCTTCGGCGCACGTTTCCTTCGCTTGAATGTCGACTTCCACTGGATAAGATAGCGAACTGTTGCTTTCCGCTTGGATCTTTCCCGGACCACGAGACCTCTCATGAACTTTGACCTCCGCAATTCGATGGCAGCGATTCTACTCGTCGCATTACTCGCCCCTGGTTCATTCGCTGCGGAGGACGCACAGACAAAGCTCAAAGGCTTGATCGTGGCAGGCGGCTGCTGCCATGACTATCCGCGACAGAAACTAATTATCAGCGAGGGATTGAGCCAACGGATCAGCATCTCCTGGGACATAGTCCACGAGGGCGACGAGAATGGGAAGAGCCACAAAGTCTCGGTGTATGCAAAGCCGAATTGGAGTGACGGGTATGACGTCGTCGTTCACAACGAATGCTTTGGCGCGATCGAAGATGTGGAGTTCGTCGAGGGAATTGTCAACGAGCACAAACGCAGCGGAGCCGCGGCGGTGTTTGTCCATTGTGCGATGCATTCCTATCGCGTCGCACAAACCGACGAATGGCGGAAGCTGATCGGCGTAACCTCACGACGACACGAGAAAGCTAAACGATCGCTCGACGTCCGCAATCTCGCTGCCGACAATCCGATCATGGCCGGCTTTCCCGAGGTGTGGAAGACTCCCAACGGCGAATTGTACGTGATCGAAAACATCTGGCCGAATTGCACACCGCTCGCTGCCGCCTATAGTCCTGAAACGGAGTCGGATCAACCTTGCATTTGGATTAACGACTACGACAACGTTCGTGTGTTCGGGACAACGCTGGGTCATCACAACGAGACGATGATGGCAGACGAATGGCTCGATACCGTTTCGCGAGGCGTTTTGTGGACGGTTAAAAAACTAAATGCGGACGGCACGCCAGTCGCAGGATACGCCGGCACGGGCAAAGCTCCTTTCAGCTTCGAGAATGCCGATAGTCCTTCGCCAAAGGTCGCTGATTGGTCGAAGAGCATCCAGTTTCCAGCCAGCGAGAAGCCGGTCGCGTTGTTCAATGGCAAGGACTTCACCGGTTGGGAAGGCCATGCTGACAAGTACTTCTCAATCAATGACGGCGTGATCATCGCGAAGAATAGCGCAGAAAATGCGCCGAAAGTCAGCACGTACCTGCTGACCGAAAAGAAGTATCGAAACTTCCGGCTCGTCTACGAAGGAAAACTCGCCGAATCGAAGATGCACTCGGGCATCGCGATCTGGGGAAAGAAGTTCGAGAAGGACGGCGAGACGCATTCCTATCAAGGACATCTCGTCATGTTCCCGAGCAATTGGGGATTCTACGATCTGTACCGTCGCAATTCGATTTACAAGGACGATGGCCGCGCGAAGAAGGTGGATCGGGTAGGCGATTGGAATCGCATGGAAATCCTCGCGATCGGCAATCGAATTCGCTTCGCGGTGAATGGCCAGGAGGTCGCTGATTGGGAAGATCCAATGCCCGAGTATTGCGAAGCCGGGCCGATCGGCTTGCAGCTCCATTCCAACAAAGTTCCGCAGGAAGTTCAGTTCCGTGGTCTGATCTTGTCAGAAGATCCCGAAGATCGGCTGATCACGGTCACTAAGTAATGCAGTCGATCCGATATCGTCGCGTTTGGGCGAGCTTCGGCCTGCTGCTGTTCCTTGTGACTTGGCGGTTGTGGACGCCGCAAACGGTCATGCCGCAGATCCCGTTCTTTGCGGTTTTGACGCAATTGCCGGGCTATGTGGATTGGCTCGCGGTTGCGGTTGCGGCGACGTCGCTGCTTGTGTCCGGCGTTTCAAATAAGGAACCTGTTTGGCGGCTCGCGATGATGCTGTTCGCGACCGCAACGGTCGTGTTGATACTGCTAGATCAACATCGCTTTCAGCCGTGGGCTTACCAGTTCGTTCTGTTCGCAACGATCATGGCTAACTGTCGCGAACGGCTCGCGACCCGGCTGATGCGATGGATCGTGGTGAGCATTTACGTCTACTCTGCCATCAGCAAATTCGACTATCAGTTTCTGCACTCGCTCGGCCCGCAATTCCTCTCGACACTCACAGGCTTCGTCGGTCTAGCATCACACGACTGGTCGGCCAACTCGCAAGCTTGGATCGCCGCATTGTTTCCACTCGGCGAACTGGTTGTTGGAATCGGCTTGCTCGTTTCACAAACCAGACGCGTCGCCGTCTTTGCCGCAATCGGTTTGCACCTGCTGTTGCTGCTCATCCTTGGCCCCTGGGGCCTTGCTCATCAGCCCGGCGTGTTGGTGTGGAATCTGTACTTCATGGCACAAGCTTGGCTGCTGTTTGCGGAACACAAAGCCATCGAAGTGCCCGCCACCGACGACACGAGTTGGCGCGCGGCAGAGTATTTATGCTGTTGCGTAACAGGCGTTGTGATTGCATTTCCGATCAGCGAATCGTTGGGCTATTGCGATCACTGGGCTGCCTGGGAACTCTATTCGCCGCGTAGTAGTCGCGTTCAAGTTGCAATCCATGATTCCGTGCTGGATCGGTTGCCGCAGAACATCCAGCGGCAGCTAGGACCTGGAAACGATGAGAATGACTGGCGACAGTTGTATGTCGACCGTTGGTCTTTGGAGTCACTGGCCGTTCCTATCTATCCTGAAGACCGCTTTCAACTCGGTATCGCACTGGCGCTCGCCGAGCAATTTGATCTTGGTCTCGCAATTCACGTTACGCAGCAGTCTGCCAGTGATCGGTGGACTGGTGAACGAGACGAAACGACCTATGTCGGTGATGAGCAACTCAAGACCGCGCGAGAACCGTTCCTGATCAACGTCAATGCTCGGCGACGTTGGTCAACGTTCTTGGATCGCTCCGGCGGCGAACAGTCGCATCGGTCGCCTATTCGATTCGGAATCCAGCCAACGTGTCGGAATGGTTCGACGGGTCGGGGATGATGGCCGGCAATTCAAGAATGAACCGGCTGCCGGTGCCGAGTGTGCTTTCGACCAGGATGTCGCCACCGTGTTCGCGAAGGATCTTTTGGCTGACCGGCAAGCCAAGGCCGGTGCCGCGAGCGCCTTTGCGAGACTCGAAGACCGAGAAGATGCGTTTGAGGTCCGCTTCCTCGATCCCGCCTCCGTTGTCTTCGACAATCACTCGCACCTTGCCGTCCTCGGCGGAATGCTCGGTCGACACGACCACTCGCCCGGGATCCGAAGTTTCGCAGGCATCGATCGCGTTCGTGACAACGTTCAGAATGGCACGATGCATCAACTCGGGGTCAAACAGCAATTCGGGCATCGCTTCGTCGGCGTTCTTCTTGAGTTCCACACCCACTGTTTTGGCGCGAACGACCATCAACTCAAGCACGTCCGTGACGACTTCGTTCACATCGGATGGGACAAGATCTGGCTCGCGATCCTTGCTGAACGTGAGCATGTCCATCACGAGGTTGGAGATCTTTTCTTGGTTCTTGTCGACGATCGACCAGCCTTTGCGAACGATATCGTTGTCTTCGTTTTTCAATCCTTCTTCGATCAGGTAGCTGCCGCCGCGAATGCCTTGCAAGATGTTCTTAATATGATGCGACAGCGTGGCGATCGTTTGCCCCATCGCAGCCAGTCGTTCGGCCTGCACCATCGCCGAGTAGTACGATGTGTCCTCAATCGCGAGCGCCGCCTGATGAGCGATCGCGACCATCAGCTTTAGGTGTTCTTCCGAAAACTTGTTCCCGGCCCGTTGGACGAAACGTCCTGGGGCGGTGTAAGTATCGATGTAGATCACGCCGACGATGCCGTATCGCCCTTGCATCGGCACGCAGATCGCTTCGCGGATGCCCATCTTTACGATACTGGCAGCCGGATCCCAGCGTTGATCGTCCTTGGCATCACTGGTCAGCACGCCTTCGCGTTGCTCAAGCACATAGTCAAGAATCGTGCGGCTGATTTCTAAGCGTTCTTTTTCGCGTGCTTCGCTTTGGCGGCGATTGCGACTGACTTTGGGGACAAGGTCGTTGGTTTGTTGATCGAGTAGCATGATACAACCGCGATCGGCTTCAACCCATTCGAAGATCAACTCCATGATGCGGTGCAGCAATTGGTCGATGTCGAGCGTGTGGCTGACCGCCAGTGCTGTGCGGTACATGATCTGCAGGTTGCTGCGCGCTCGTGCCAGCCAGGGGCTCTCGGATTCATTGAAACTCTCAATGATCTGGCTGCCCTCTTCGTGGCTCATCGAATGTATGATTCGCGAACCGGCTGCGCTTGCCGATTGACCGACAATGTCAACTTCGTCCGCTAAGCTCAGCGACGATGAATCATCACTGCCCGTGAAAATCATCAACGTTCGACCCAATTGAACCCGGTCGCCGTTGACAAGCAACTGCTCGGTGATCTGATTTCCGTTGACGAAACTGCCGTTTGAGCTGTTCAGATCGACGAGGAGAAAGCCCTCTTCGTCGCTGCGCACTTCGGCATGGTGGCGCGAGACTTCGTTGTCGTGAAGCTGGATGCTATTGTCGTTATCGCGGCCAAGCGATATGGCATCGTCGTCAAGATCGTATCGCCGACCCTGATCGCTTCCTTGGATTACAAACAGCGAAGCCATCTGACCCGTCCGGCAGCATGAGCCTGGGAGTAACCAAGCGGCTGAAGGAATTCAGCCGCCTGAAAATGATCGCGATTCGAGCGGTCACGCAGACCAAGCCAGATGCCAGAACGATACTCGCCCCAACATGGATGTCGGCTACGCGGCAGCTTCGTGTTGCCGAAGCAACTGCTCGATTGTACGGATCAACGGCCCGTAATGGTAGGGTTTTTCAATGATGTGTCGAGGCTCCGACGGATTGTTGGCGTCGCGTGATCGATTCGACCCGCTTACCTTGCCCAACATCACCAACGATGTCCCATCGCGGCGGGATTCGTCTTCGTACGCGCCTTGCAGTTCCCCGGAATCGGTCTCGTCGACCTCCAGATCAAGCACGACGACGCGAGGATGCTGTTCTCGGAGCAATTCGAGGCCTTCGGCCCCTTGTTTTGCTTCGAGAATACTCACCCCCCGAGTTTCGAGGATCGTCCGCAAAACGTCACGAGTTTCCTCGGATCGATCTACGATGAGAACGCTGGCGGAACGATGTTCCGGTGCCGTTGAAGTCAACCTAGCACCTCCGTGTGCAGTGATGACAGTGCGGTGGGAAACTCTGGTGGGATGCGGCCTCTCATCCTGATTGGCCTGGCGACCGGGTTTTGTCCTGGTCACGTGGGTTGAGAGGATATCGTCGAGCCTCGTTCCTGTCAAAACCGAATTCGAGTAGCATTAACTTACTTGAACCAAACGAGATATGACTTGACGAGCCGTCCGCGACAGAAAAAAATCTCTGCTGCACACCGCACATCGCCCTCTCCAAGGAAAAAGGACATCATGCTACGCCAATTACTTAACTCGCTCACTTTCTCAACGGCTTTGCTCACCTTCGTCTTTGCGACTCAGGTTCGGGGCGAGGATTCCGCCGCTAGCGAGTCGCGGCTGACAGGGTCCGTGAAGTATTTGGCGAGCGATGATTTGGGTGGGCGCGGTGTTGGCACCCCAGAGCTTGACCAAGCGGCTGAATACATCGCGACCGAATTTTCGAACGCCGGGTTGCGGACGGATTTGTTCGATGGGAGCCCATTTCAGTCGTTCGAGATCACCGTGAAAGCGGAACTCGGCCCAGCAGCGAACAATTATCTCACCTTCATCGGCCCAGGCAGTGAGAATGCCGATGTTGCACAGCGAGTCGAACTGAAGTTGGGAGAAGATCTTAGCACGCTGGCAATTGGCGGGACCGGTAAGGTCGATGCACCGGTCATCTTCGTCGGTTACGGCATTACCGCACCAGACGCCGAATACGATGACTACGCGGGCGTCGACGTCGAGGGTAAGGTCGTGTTGATCCTTCGCAAGGAGCCCGATCAAGACAATCCGCACAGTGCCTTCGATGGGACGGCTTCGTCGCGACACGCGCACTTCGCGACCAAGGTGTCGAACGCGTACTCGCACGGCGCTGCAGCGGTTATCTTGGTGAACGATCACTTCGGACTTACACAGTCAGCGGAGACCTCGCTAAAGCAGTGGAACGAATCGGTGGATCAACTGGTTAAGTTGCGTAACGAGTTCCAGGCGAAGAAAGATCCGACAGAAGAAGAGACGGCGACGCATCAAGCTGACATCAGCAAACTGGTCGCGCAGCTTCACACACTCGACGAGAAACTGAAGGGCGATCATGACGAACTCTTGGCCTTGGATGGCGCAGGGACGGAGAGCACACATCGCAAGCTGCCTGTCTTCTTTGCCAGTCGCGCGGCAGTGGATCGTGTAATTAAGGCGTCGTTAGGAAAAGACCTCACGGCACTGGAAGCCGCGATTGACGAAGGCCCAACACCGCACAGCCAGATCTTAAAGGGTTGGAAGGTCAACTGTGAATCGAATGTCGATTTCAAAAAGGCAACTATCAAGAACGTCGCTGGCGTGCTCGATGGCGAAGGTGCTCTCGCTAACGAAACGGTTATTGTCGGAGCCCACTATGATCATCTCGGCGATGGTGGCCCAGGTTCGTTGGCGCCTTGGACGAAAGCGATTCATAACGGTGCCGACGACAATGCGTCTGGGACGGCGGCGCTACTGGAAGTGGCGCGACAGATCGTTGCACAGGACATTAAGCCACGTCGTCGAATCGTCTTTATGGCGTTCTCCGGCGAAGAACGCGGGCTGCTTGGTAGTTCCTACTATGTCAGCAACCCGGCGCTTCCCCTTGAGAAGACCGTGGCGATGGTGAATATGGACATGGTCGGACGCCTGAAAGACAACAAGCTGATCATCAGCGGCACAGGCACGGCAACGTCGTTCGAAGCGTTGATCGACGAAACGAATAAGCGATACGAATTCGATATTAAGAAGGATCCGGGTGGCTACGGACCCAGCGATCACGCCTCGTTCTACGGCAAGCAGATTCCTGTGTTCCACTTCTTCACCGGCACACACAACGATTATCATCGGCCCAGCGACGACATCGAAAAAATCAACGTTGAAGGAATGCGACGCATTACGGCGATGGTGACCGACGTTGTCGACCAACTTGCAACCGCCGAAGCACGACCCGAATACGTGGAAGTCAAACAAAAGAAGCACGAAGTCAGCGGTGATCGTCCTTACCTTGGCACAATTCCCGACTTTGGTCGCGAAGTCGAGGGCTATGCGTTGATGGGCGCAGCCAAAGACAGTCCTGCGGATCGCGCCGGTATCAAAGCGGGTGACGTGATCGTCAAATTCGGTGATAGCAAGATTGCCGGTCTCGAAGACATCGACGGAGCGCTCCGAAAGTACAAGGCAGGGGACAAAGTTCCGGTGATCATACTCCGCGATGGCAAAGAGCAAGCGGTGACCGTCACGCTCGCGCCGCCACGATAGTTTGGAGATGGTCGCGAACTGCACCTCTTCGCCCTCCAATTCTCAGGTTTGTTATGCATCAACACGTCGTCTTCTTGTCGGTTCCAGGTCTTCGAGCACAGGACTTGGAGCAAATGCCTAGGCTCTCGAGTCTAATGGCGAATGGAAACCGCTCGCAGCTCACGCCGAGTTTTCCCTGTGTGACGTGGCCGACTCAGGCCAATATGCTGACGGGCAAAACACCGAATGAACATGGCGTGATTGGCAATGGTTTCTATTGGCGCGAGTCACGCGAAGTGGAAATGTGGACGGCGTGGAACGATAAGATTACGGCTCCACAGATCTGGGACTTGCTTCATGAACGCGATCCGGAAATTACTTCGGCCGTCTGGTTCCCGATGCTGAGCAAAGGGTGTGGTGCCGATTATATCTGCATGCCCAAACCGATTCACAACCCTGACGGTTCTGAATCGCTCTGGTGTTATACCAAGCCCATCGAGTTGTACGGCGAACTGCGAGATGCACACGGACATTTCCCGCTAAAGCACTTTTGGGGACCCTTGGCGAATATCCAGTCAACGGCTTGGATCGCCGATTCTGCGGTAACTGCCGCCAAACATTTTAAGCCGAACTTTTTCTACCTCTATCTGCCTCACTTGGATTACGCCGCGCAGAAGTCGGGCCCGGACAGCGAAACCGCTCTCCGAGCCGTCGGCGAACTCGATGAAGTGATCGGCAAGTTGGTGGAGGGAATGACTGAAGCTTGCGGAACCCAGCCGGTATGGCTGGTTGCCAGCGAGTATGTCATCACGCCTGTCGACCACGTTACCTATCCGAACCGGGTACTCCGCGAAGCCGGCCTTTTGAAAGTGCGAATCGAGGAAGACGGGGAACACCTCGACTACGAGAACAGCGCAGCTTGGGCTTTGGTCGATCACCAGTTCTCGCATGTGTTCGTCAAGGATGCCAATCCTGAAGTGGTGGCTCAAGTAAGCCGCTTGTTTGACAGTAGAGATGGAATCGCAGAGGTTCTCGTCGGAGCAGCGCGCGATAAATACCACATCGGTCACGAGCGAGCGGGCGAAGTGATTTTAATCTCACCACCCAACAGTTGGCAGGCCTACTATTGGTGGTTGGACGACGCGCGAGCTCCTGGCTTTGCTCGAACGGTCGATATCCATCGCAAGCCCGGTTACGACCCCGTCGAGTTGCACTTCGATATGGCGACGAAGAGCATTCCGCTCGACGCCACGTTGGTAAAGGGTTCTCATGGGGCTCCAGTAACCACGCCCGAGCAACAGGGGGTTGTACTGTGTTCCGAACCAGGGCGACTTGGCAACACCGTTCTCGACACTGACATCTGCGAGATCGTACTCTCGATGTTCTCATGAATCGCTTGAATGAATTACGTGAACACGCTCGGCGCGCCGGCGAGAAATTGATCGAGGACCTGCGATTTGCGGGTGTGACGACCGGTGGATGGGCGAATCAAGAGCGGGCTGATTTCGAGATGTCTCGGATCATGAATGCCTGCCTGGATGACTTGGCATTGACGAATTGTTGGGGCGAAGACAACCGCGTCCCGTCGCGAGCTTTGTGGAAAGTGGCGGGCGAAACGCTGTCCGTTGGTTGGTTGCAGAATCATGCGCGTCAAAAGCCGCGAGGTTATGCCGGCGATTTCGAGATGCTCGACAAGATCGTTCAGCGAACTTTGAGTTCCGATCCGCTCGGGCGAGCGTTCGATCACTTCTTTCAGGAGCAAGCTGCTCCTGAAGCCGTGCGTGCCAGGACGCAACTGGTTGCCGATCGAATTGCGCAAACGATTCGCACATCGAAGAAAGACAAGATTCGCGTGTGCAGTATCGGATCGGGCCCAGCGATCGACGTAGAGCTTGCTTGTTCCGCACTTTCGTTTGACGAGCGGAAGCGGCTCGAAGTCACCCTCATGGATCTCGACCCCGATGCGCTTGTGCATGCCGAGCAACGTCTCGCGAGGGTCGTCGCTGCCGACCAAGTCCACTCTCATCGGGAGAATTTGTTTCGGCTCCCACAGTTAAAGCGAGCCACGACGCTGTTGGAACAATCCGATTTCATCGCCTGCACCGGAATGTTTGATTACCTTGACGATGCAGCTGCCACGGCGATGCTGCAATACTTCTGGAACGGGCTCGCAGAACAAGGAGAAGTAATCGTCTTTAACTTCGCACCATCGAACCCCAGCCAATCGTACATGGAATGGATCGGGAACTGGTATCTGATCTATCGCGACGAGGAGGCGATGCAAGATCTCGGCGAGCGATCAATCGGCTCAAGTTCTGCGATGGAGATTGCAAGAGAAGATTCGCAGGCAAGTCTCTACTTGGCCTGTCGGAAAACATAGAAGTGTTCTGCTGGTGCGTCTAGCGTGGCACGCTGATGGCCGTTCACGCGTGGATCGCTTGTGCTGATCGCGGATGCTGTGAGTACCGCTGTCAGTGTGCCGACCGTCATGTGACGGACGGGCTGAGAGACCCGCCCTCGACGAATATGACAACTCACTCTCGCTCAGTCCTATGCGAACAGTCCGCCGACGACTTTGCCATGCACGTCGGTCAGGCGGAAGTCACGACCGGCGTAGCGATAAGTGAGACGCTCGTGGTCTAGACCCAGGGCATACAGGATAGTGGCGTGGAGGTCGTGCAAATGCACCTTGTCGACGACCGCCTCGTAGCCGTGCTCGTCCGTTTGCCCCCATGTCAGTCCGCCCTTCACGCCGCCACCGGCCAGCCACATCGTATAGCCCTTGTGATTATGGCCGCGACCGTCTTGCGTCGGATCGTCCGGCGTGCGGCCAAACTCGCCACCCCACACGATCAGTGTGTCCTCTAGCATGCCGCGAGCGTGGAGATCCTTGATGAGTGCCGCAGCTGGCTGGTCGACGCGTTGAGCTGCTTGTGGCATCAACCGCGATACGAAACCGTGGTGGTCCCAGTCTTCGTCGGTGATCTCGATGAACCGCACTCCAGCTTCCGCAAAACGCCTCGCGAGCAGACACTGGCGACCGAAGTTGTCTGTCGGCCCCGTGCCAATACCGTAGGATTCCAGCGTCTCCTTGGTCTCACCCGCAAGGTCCATCACACCGGGCAGTTCGCTCTGCATGCGAAACGCCAGCTCAAAGGACTCGATCATCCCTTCCAGCCGCGTGTCGCCAGGTTGTTCGTCGGCGAAGCGTCGGTTCATCGATTGGAGCAGATCCAGATGTTGGCGCTGTCCGGTTGCGGTGAGCCGAGGGTTCGTCAGATTTTCAATCGTCGCAGCCTTGATATTCTTTCCCGACTCGCCAATCGAAGTCGCTTGGTACGATGCCGGCAGAAAGGCACTCGCATAGTAGCGACTGCCGCCCAACGCCTTGAGCGGGTTCAACGAGATGAATCCGGGCAGATTGTTATTCTCCGTTCCCAATCCATACAGCACCCATGAGCCGATGCTCGGTCGCACGAACTGAAAACTGCCCGTGTGCATTTGTTCGAGTGCTTGTGGATGGTTGTTGTTGTCAGTGTGCATGCTGTTGATCACGCACAGCCGATCTGCCTGAGTGGCAAGATGAGGGAACAACTCGGAGACCCACGTGCCACTGTCGCCATGCTGAGCGAAGTCCCATTGCGAGCCGAACAGCTTGCAGTTGGTATTGCGACCGGGCTTCAGGTTGTCGGCGTTAAGGCGAGGCTTAAAATCAAAGCTCTCCATCTGCGAAGGACCGCCTCGCATGCAGAGGAAGATTACGCGGTTGGCTCGTGGCGCGAAATGCGGCAGTTTCGGGGCCAGCGGACTCGGGTTCGCTTGCGTTTCTTGTTGGCACAAACCCGCGAGTGCCAGCCATCCAAACCCAGCCGACGCCGTCTTCAAGCAATCGCGTCGAGTGACGCGCCTGGTCTGCGGATAAGAAGTTGTTTGCGTCATGTCGTGTTTGTCCTCGACTTAATGCCGGCGATTCGAGCATCCGAGCGCAGATCGCCGAAAGTCACTTCAAATGTCGAAACTCGTTGCTGGCTAACACCGCATGACACACGCCGAGCCACGCCTGACGACTGATCTCGGCATTCGACTGCGGGTCGCTGGGGCTATTAGTCGCCCCTTGCTCGCTGGCCAGAAAGCTCAGAGCCGTTTGCCGCTCCACTTCGGTAGGCTTACGAGCTAGAGTCAGCTCATACAGCATTTGTAATCGTTGGGCGTCACCTATCGTCGCGTCTCTTAGCAGCCGATCGGCAGTGTGCGATGCGAACTCGATCATCGTTGGGCTGTTCATCAGAAACAATGCCTGCGAAGGTACGGTCGTCTCGTCGCGTTTTCCGACCAACGCGTTGGGATCGGCAAAGTCGAACAGTGTCAACATCTCGGGCAGTGAGCCTCGCACCACTGGCAAGTAGATCGTGCGATGGTCACTGCGGACCATCTCGGGTGTCAACTTCACTTGAAAATTGAATTCGTAGTCACTGAACACGCCAATCTTCTGGATCGTCGAACCGGCTGGTCGTGCGCGATTCAACTGCCCGCTCACCGCCAGCAACGCATCACGCAACGGCTCCACTTCCAGTCGGCGTACCGGCATGCGCCATAGAAGAACATTGTCCGGATCTAACTCCGAACCGTTGACTGCCACATCGCTCGATAACTGATACGTGCGGCTGAGAACGATTTCGCGAATGATATTCTTGACCGACCATCCTTGTTCCATGAACCTCGCCGCCAAATAGTCCAGCAGCAGCGGATGCGACGGTGGCGAGCCGGTAAAGCCAAAATCGTCCGGCGTATCGACGAGCCCACGTCCGAACAGGTGTTGCCAGATGCGGTTTACCATCACGCGTGAAGTGAGTGGATTGTTGCGGCTGGTCAGCCACATCGCCAGTTGCAGTCGTCCACTTTCTGCTTCGCCAATCTCGGACAGACCAGCCACTTCGATGGCTCGCAGCACGCCGCGTGGGACATGACTACCTAGATTCGAGGGTTCGCCCCGCACTCGGATCTGGGTATCGCTCGGTTTCGCGTGATCTTGAGCGGCCATGGCGAATTGCGGCTGCGCAGGCGGGCTGGCCACCAGCGCTGCCAACTCGGCGTCCATGCTCTTGATGCGGTCATCCCAATCCTTGATCTCGGCGTCCATCTGTGTGATTGCAATTTCAAGCGATTGCTTGTCGGCGGTCGCCTTATCGAGTTGCCGTTTCGTATCGGCGAGTCGTCGCACCACTCGATAGCGATCCGATCTGGCTGTATTCCGTTTCTGCGTCTGTACCTTCACGGACTCAAGGTGCTCGGCGGCGGGACCAGCTAGTTCGTCGGCGTTCGATCCAATCGCGGCCAAATGCGAGTCGTTCACCCCCTTGATGCCCATCGGGCCGATGCCGTACAGCGTGTCGGTGCTTCGCAGGATGCCCGCAAGCGAGTAGTAGTCCGCAGTCGGCACGGGATCGAACTTATGATCGTGACAGCGGGCGCAGCTTACCGACAAGCCCAAGATACCGCGACTGATGACGTCGATCTGTTCGTCGATCGTATCCATCAGAAACAGTTCGCGGTTAAGCTCCTCCAAACTCTTCGGCCCCAACGCCAGGAAGCCCGTGGCGATGACTTGGCGATCTCGCTGGTCGCCGTCGGCTGCTGGCAAGAGGTCTCCGGCGATCTGCTGTGCAATGAACTGATCGAACGGCAGGTCGTTATTCAACGCGTCGATGACCCAGTCGCGATAACGCCATGCATGATGCCAAGCCATGTTGCGAGCACGACCGTTGCTCTCCGCGAATCGTGCGACGTCCAACCAGTGTCGTCCCCAACGTTCGCCGAAGTGGGGCGAAGCCAAGAGATGATCGACCGCTTCTTCGATCGGAGCCGCTTGAAACTTCTGCAGATCCTTTGGCGTAGGCGGCAGCCCGATGAGGTCGAAGAACAAACGCCGCAAGAGGACTCGTCGAGGAGCGTCTGCTGTCGGCTGAAGGTCCATCGTCGCGCGGCGTGCGAGCACAAAGCGATCCAAGTCGCCTCGCGGCCATGTGTCGTCGCCGGTCTGCGGTGTCGCGGGTTTTCGCACGGGCTGCAACGACCAGAAGTCGCGAGCTTTCGCAAAATCGACTCCAACCGTGACCGGCTTGCCATCGCGTGGATCGGGCGCTCCCATCGCAATCCACTTAGCGAAATCGTCCACGACCGACGGCGGAAGCGGCCCTCCCTCGGGCGGCATTTCGAGACTTCGCTCATGTTTGATTGCGGCCAATAACAGACTCTCCGTCGGTTTTCCAGGCACGACCGCCGGTCCCGTGTCCCCGCCCTGATGAGTGCCCATTCGTGTATCGAGCTGTAATCCTCCACCAAGTTCTCGCGTCTTCGCGGCCTCTGCCGAGTGGCAAGCGTAGCAATGCTTGACCAAGACCGGACGGATCTTAGTTTCAAAGAACTTAAGTTCGTCTTCTGCTAATGCTTCGCCACTCGCCGCTGCAACTGGACTAAAGTTCGCGATGGCGACGAACAAAACGACGATGACGGGAGAGAATCTGTTCACGGCGAGCTATGTTCGGGAGATATCGTGGTGGGGTTTCGATTATAACCGACTCACAACGACAACTACTACACTCGAATTCTTCGTTGACAAAGTTGATGCTGGGATTTGGATATAGAATGTCGTCGATTGCCGCCCGTTAGCTCTCTTTGGCGAAAGTTCCCTATGCTGCGCACATTCATCGCTTCGATCGCTCTGTTTCTACTCACCTGTGATTTGCTCCAAGCTGACGAGCCGACTTATGACGTCGTCGTCTATGGTGGCACCTCGTCCGGCGTAGCGGCTGCCGTGCAGGTGAAGCGAATGGGTAAGTCGACCGTCATCATCGAGCCCGGTCATCACCTTGGCGGCCTTACGAGCGGCGGGCTCGGCATGACCGACAGCGGCAACAAGGCAGTGATCGGCGGTATCTCACGCGAGTTCTATCAACGAGTCAAGAAGCACTACGACCAACCATCCGCGTGGAAGTACGAACGAAGCAATGACTATCCTCTGTATCGTGCGGCAGACGATGCGATGTGGACCTTCGAGCCGCATGTTGCGGAGATGATCTTCGAGCAACTTGTGATTGAGCACGATATTCCGATCGTCCGCCAACAACGATTGAATCGAGAGACCGGAGTTCACAAGAACGGCCAACGAATCATCTCGATCACGATGGAGTCCGGTGAGGTCTACCGAGGTCGCATGTTCATCGATGCCACGTATGAAGGTGACTTGATGGCAGCCGCCGGAGTTACTTACGCCGTGGGGCGAGAAAACAACGCGTCTTACGGCGAGACACTAAACGGCGTCCAGAAACACGAGAACACGCACAATCATCGGTTTACGGTGAAGGTCGATCCGTACGTAGTGCCGGGCGATTCACGGAGCGGTTTGCTACCGGGCATTCACCGCGACCCGCCGGGCGAAGAAGGGGCTGGCGACGATCGCGTGCAGGCGTATTGTTTTCGGATGTGTATGTCGAATGTTGCTTCGAATCGAGTGCCATTTCCAAAGCCCGCAGGGTACGAAGAGAAACGATTCGAGTTGCTGCTAAGGAACTTTGAAGCAGGCGATCTGCGGTTCCCGATGCATCCGGCCATGATGCCGAACGGCAAGACGGATACGAACAACAGCGGTGCGTTCTCGACCGACAACATCGGGATGAACTACGACTATCCCGACGCGAGCTACGAGCGGCGCGAAGCGATCATTGCCGAACACGAAACCTACCAGAAAGGATTCATGTGGACGCTGGCAAATCATCCGCGGGTGCCACAAACGATTCGCGACGAAATGGCAACGTGGGGATTGGCCGCCGATGAGTTCCCTGAAACGGACAACTGGCCTCACCAACTGTACATTCGCGAAGCCCGCCGGATGGTCGGCGATTATGTGATAACCGAGTTAGATTGTCGGCGAACGCGAATCGCCGAAGACTCGGTCGGCATGGGATCGTACAACATGGATTCGCACAATGTCCAGCGCTACGTCTCGTCCGAAGGATTCGCGAAGAATGAAGGTGACGTGCAGGTTTCGCCCGGTGGCGCGTATTCGATCAGCTATCGCTCGCTAGTACCCAAGGCCGGGGAATGCGAGAACTTGCTCGTGCCAGTCTGTTTATCGTCCTCTCACATCGCGTATGGTTCGATTCGCATGGAACCTGTGTTCATGGTCCTGGGCCAGTCTGCCGCGACTGCCGCTGTGTTGTGTTTAGACCAATCAATTGCCGTCCAGCATCTCAGCTATGCAAGCCTCTCCTCGCGGCTGTTAGCAGACGAACAAGTCCTTGCCTGGACGCAGTCGCCGCCACGAGAAGTGATCAGCATCGCCCCGAAAAGCTTGAAGGGGACTGTCCTGGACGACGAAGCGATGGAACAAACGGGGATTTGGCGACCCAGTACATCGAACGATCACTTTGTGGGGGCCAAGTACTGGCATGACGGCAATTCAGGCCAAGGCTTGAAGTCCGTCTGCTTTCGTCACACACCGTCGAAAAACGGGCGTTTCGAAATCCGACTTGCTTACACTCCACATTCCAACCGTGCGACCAATGTTCCGATCACGATCGAGCAGGCGGGGACGGCGACGAAGGTCGTCGTGAACCAAAGAGTAACGCCACCGATTGACGGAGCGTTCATTTCGCTCGGTACGTTTGAGTTCGAGGACGGCCAAGCCGTGACGATTACGATCTCCAACGCCAGAGCAAACGGATACGTAATCGCCGACGCCGTGCAAATCGTCCCCACCGAATAAGCAACCAGCGGAGCTACTCGCCGGTCGCTTCCGCTTTCTCGACGTGTGGGAAAAGCTCTTGCGGTGTTGACAGGTCCCACACTCGCAGCGCCTTATGGCTGCCCGCGGCGAGTCGCTTTCCATCGGGCGAGAACGACACAGTCCACACCGTACTTTTAAAGCCGTCTAGCGGTGTCGATTGCTTGCTGGAGAGATCCTTCAGCGCGGCGCTTGAATCGGCCAACGCCTTCGTCGCTGAATCTTTCGTTTGTTGTGCTTTGCTTAATCCAGCCTCAAGATCAGCGGCTGCCTTAACAGCTGCATCTTTCTCTTTCGTCGCATCAGCCGACGAGCCACCGTTCAGCTTCTTTACCAACTCGGTGAACTCCTTGTCGGCTTCCAGAGCTTTGGCCTTCTCGGCGGACGCTGCAGCCGCTTCATCCGCAGCCTTCTTGGCTCCTTCGACATCGACTTTGACAAAGCCGTTGCCTTTGTACTTTTCGGCGACTTCCTGTGACTGTGCCAACACCTCGGCAGCCACTCGCGATTGGACAACGGCGGCGAGAATGTCCGCCTTCTGTTTCGCAGGTTCGATCTTTGGTTCGCTATCGGCGATCGTGTCTTCTGCTTGTTGGAGTTGATCCTTGCTCTCCTTCACCTTCGCGGCGGCTTGTTGAACCGCAGGAGCTGCGGCAATCGCTTGCTCGACGTTCCACGTTCGTATGGATCGGTCAAGGCTGCTGGTGGCAATCGTCTTGGCATCCGGCGAAAACGTCACGCCACTGATCCAATCGGTGTGGCCGGGCAATGTGGCGAGCAGCTTGCCGTTCGGCTCGAACAGACGAAGCTTGCGATCTGCACCACCGGTCGCGATCAGGTTCCCACCGAAGGCGACGCACCAGACTGCATCTTCGTTTCCTTCGAGCTTCGCGTTCTCCTTGCCACTTTGCCAATCCCAAAGTTTTACCGTCTTGTCGGTGCTGGCCGTTGCCAACGTGTTGCCGTCGGCAGAGAAGGCGACTTGATAGATCGCAGCTTCGTGAGCTTTCAGTTCCTTCGCTTCCTTCGGACCTTCGAGATCCCAGATGACGGCAGTTCCATCTTCACCGGCGGTGGCGAACTGCTTTCCCCCTGGATGAAAGGCAACGCTACGACACCAGCCTTTGTGCTTCTCTAGAGTCGCTGTCGATTTCTTCTCGGCGACGCTCCAGACGATTACTTTTCCGTCGTAGCCGCTGGACACCAGTGTCTGGCCATCGGGCGAGAATGCCACGGACCACACGTTGCTCGTGTGACCTTCCAACGCCGCGATCAAGTTGCCGCTCTTCGCATCCCACAACAGGACGTCGCCGGGGCGATACTGCAGGCTCTGTCCACCTGCCGTTGCGATGATCGCGCCATCGGACGAATGAGCAACCGACGTTACCCAACGGTCGTGAGTGGCGATGGTCTTCGCTTCATCCGCTGCGACAGCGACTCGTGTCAACGCGGAAACAAACAGGATCGCGACGAACATAGGTGCGGAGCGACTCATCAAACTCTCCCTCTAACGTATCTTCAGTTGATTCTGATTTAGTGGATACCTGAAAGTGGTCGTAGCGATTATAGCACGCACGAATCGGCAATGCGTCAAGAACTCGGCAATCTCGTCGTGAGATCCGAGCAAGCCCGTTCGATCACGCCACCAACGCTGCCAGGAGCCCCGACAGGACGATGCCATCGAATGTACCAGCCCCTCCGATCGACAGCACCCCGACGGAGATCCGGCTGATATCACGAAGATGCAGCAAGTCCGCACCGATCAGCGGACCTGCAATTCCCGCGATAAAGGCGACGGGGGCTCGAACGGGATCATAGTCGGAACTCATCAGCAACAGCCACGTTACACCCACCGACACAGCGGGCGGCAACAGAGCCGGCATGGCGATCCCAAGCCCCTGGATGGGCCGTGCAACTCGATAACAGACGATAATATTCGCCACGGATGCGACGACGATGGCCCACATTGCTCGAGGAGCGTTGATCGCAACAATGAGCAATTCGAAGCAAGCCAGTGCCACTGGAATGAGACAGCCGCCCAGGTTTACAGCAATGATCGTCTCCGTTTTCGTCCGACGCACGAGCGGGACGCGTCCAAGCCATCGATGCCATCGGCCAGGTGCTTCGACTTGTTCGACCTCACGTTCCAGTCGATGCAGAGGAAAGTTGACGAAACTGCCCGCGACGATTCCGATCATCACACCGAAGCCGACAATCGAATGCAAGTGCAGCTTCGTCAAGGCCATCTGCATGGCATTAACCAGCACGAAGGGCCAGATGCACATCGTGACCGCGACGACCGCCGCGATTAGGCAGCCAAGTTGCGGAAAGCGTTCGGCCAGGAGCCCGCGTCGTGAAACCATACCTACTTACTCTAAGGGAGCGACGGGCGTACGAACGTTGCCGGAGCCAATCTGAAAATACTGGCCAAGCCACAGGTGGGGGAACGACGTACCCGAGTCTAACAAAGACATGTTCGCTGACCTAGTTGGAGTATTGCCACGAGCGGCTTCAGCCCCTGCAATGCTGAACAAGTGAACTAGGTCTGCATGCCTGCCAGAATTCAGATATATTACTGCGCTTCGATTCGACTAGTGCTGCGTTTCACCTTGATTTTAGGGTGTGCCCGTTTCGTGAGCCGTGACGCGTAAGCGGTCGGGCGGCGAGATATGCAGAACGCCCCCGGGGCCTTACGGCCAGCGGCTCACTTCATTCACCCAAATCCTTAGCGGTAACGCAGCACTAGCCCTTGTCCGATGCCCTTTCCCTGATGCGCGGCTCTCGCCCAATACCTCCCAAGTAAAACGACTGGAAATAACATGCCCACCTGCCTGATCGTCCCCGAGGCGATGCGAGACGTTCCTGAGCGATATGTCGATGTGCTGCGCGAAGCCGGCTTTGACATTGTTTATCCGAAGAACCCCGAACTCGCGAGGAATCGTGGTGGCGAGTCGGAGTTGATCGCGGAACTACAAGGCGTTGATGCCACCATCGCAGGCTCGGAGGGTTATACGCCGAGGGTTCTCGCAGCCGTGCCGTCGCTTCGCGTGATTGCCCGAGCCGGTGTGGGATATGACGGCGTGAACGTGCCTGCCGCGACCGACCATAGTATCCCGGTCACTATTACTCCCACGGCAAATCACGAAGCGGTCGCCGAGATGACTTTGGCGTTGATGTTCGCTGCAAGTCGCATGATCGTGTCGAATGACAAGCAAGTTCGCGCGGGCAAATGGCCACGTCGATTGCCGATGGCTAGTCGCGGCAAAACGATCGGTATCTTTGGTCTTGGTCGAATAGGCAGCACGATGGCGTTTCGCGCAGCGGGATTAGGAATGCGAGTCCTCGCCACAGAAAAATTTCCGAACGCGGAGTTTGTCCGTTCGCAGAAGATTCAACTGGTCGAGTTGGACCAACTGCTAGCCGAAAGCGACATCGTCAGCGTGCACGCGCCGCTGACCGACGACACACGCGGACTGTTCAACGCAAAGGCATTCGCCCGCATGAAACCAGGAAGCATCTTCCTCAACACAGCTCGCGGCGGTTTGATGGTAGAAGCCGATCTCTATCAGGCTCTCGCATCGGGACATCTTCGCGCTGCCGGCTTGGACGTCTTCGAGCAAGAGCCGCCTTCCGCAGACAACCCGCTCTTCCAACTCGACAATATCGTCGTCAGCCCTCACATTGCTGGAGCCGACGAAACGTCGCTGGTTGCGATGGGAGTGGAAGCTGCAGAGTGCATAGCATCGCTCTATCGCGGCGTGTGGCCGGAAGGCGCAGTTGTGAACACCACGCTCAAGGAAAGCTTTCGCTGGGATCGGAAAGCCTAACGGTTATCGATCGCGCCAATCGACGCCCGCGAGCGAAGCCAAAGCGAGTTCCAACGCGTGGGTACCATCTCGACCGTGGCCTTGTGCTTGGAGTGCTAGATAGAGCTGATGCGAGAGTGCGAGACCCGGCAGGCATAAGTTCATCTTCTTGGCTTCGTCCAACGCGATGCCCATATCTTTGATGAAGTGCTCGACAAAGAAGCCAGGATCGAAATTGTTGTTGATGATACGCGGCCCAAGATTAGACAGCGACCAACTGCCAGCAGCTCCTGAAGCAACCGATTGCATGACGGTTTCCAAATCGAGGCCGGCCTTGTAGGCATACAGCAGCGCTTCACAAACGCCGATCATGTTTGTGGCGATCAAGGTTTGATTCACCATCTTGGTATGTTGCCCGGCACCGGCACCGCCCTGGTACACGATCGTCTTGCCCATCGCCTCCCAGCACGGTTGCAATGCATTAACCACATCCTTCTCACCGCCGATCATGATCGACAGACGAGCTTCTTTGGCACCGACGTCTCCTCCCGAGACAGGCGCATCGACGCTGTGAACGCCTTTGGCCTTCGCAGCGGTGGCGATCTCAATAGCCAGCGACGGCTCGCTGGTGGTCATATCGACGAGCACGTTGCCGGCCTTGCTTCCCGCGAGAGCGCCTTCCGCACCAAGCATCACCTCACGAACATCGCTCGGAAAACCAACGATGGAGAAGATTACATCACTCTGCTCGGCCACGGCCTTCGGCGTCGTAGCCCAAGCGGCACCTTTCTTGATCAGCTCATCCGCCTTGCTCTTGGTCCGAGTATAAACCGTTGCGGCAAACCCCTTGTCGATCAGGTGCCCGCACATGCTCGCCCCCATCACGCCAATGCCAATCCAACCAATCTTTGTCTCACCGGGCGTAATCTTGACGGTCATGCTCTTGAGTCCTTTATCGTTACCGGAGGCATAGTTTGCCGAACTGCCGGGCTGAAGCCCAGCCTACGACTGCGAATCGAGTTTCGAGCGATATTACACCACAAATCCGCAGAACTCTAGCCGGGAGCGATGCGTCGCGAGCTGCGAAAGAATTACCAGCGATCGGAAGGGCGAGTCAGGATCTCGCTGAGGATGATTGCCTGCCGAATTGATGCTGGATTCTGAAGCAATGCCAAGTAGTCGGTGGGCTTCACAGGCGGTCGCCGCTGACCGGGCGAGTCGTCGTCCAGCGACGAGTCGGCGGCAGCGGATGTTCGCGCGCCGAGTGCACCGAGATCGTGCTCGAAATACTCGTGGAGATGTGCCTCCATTCGGTCGTCAGACTTGTCGACATCTTCGCCTAAGTGCGAAAGCTCTTCGTCGAACACACCGTCGCGAATATGTTGCTTGACGTGCGCTTCAACAGAACCGCCCTGCAATACATCCGGCTCGATGATCTCGATGTCATCAATGATTTCTGCGTGCAGGATCTCGGCCTGTCGAGGCGGGGCCGGCTTCGGTCGCTGGGCCTGCGGGGGTGGAGTCTGAGGGCGAGGCTTCTGCTGTTGGGCCCGGCGCTGCGCGGCGCGTCGTAGGAATTCTTCAATGTCGCCAGCCATAAAGCGTGCTACCTATACCTTGGTGCGGATGGGTTAGCTATTTGAACCGGCAGGTTGCCGTTGCCCCGAGGAGGCAATGGCCTTGCGCATCTCGGTGTCGGCCTGGACATTGCGAAGCTTGTTATAGTCCATAATGCCAAGCTTACCACTGCGGAAGGCGTCGGCCATCGCTTTGGGAACTTCAGCTTCTGCTTCGACCAACTTCGCACGACTCTCTTCGATGCCAGCAATTTGCTCCTGCTCAGCGGCCACCGCCATCGCGCGACGACCTTCGGCGCGAGCACGCGCGACACGCGTGTCGGCTTCGGCTCGATCTGCCTGAAGTCGAGCACCAATGTTTTGACCGACGTCGATATCCGCGATATCAATCGAAACGATCTCGAATGCCGTTTGTGAATCGAGACGGCGAGCGAGCACGGCCTTGGAAATCAGATCGGGGTTTTCCAGCACGGTTGTGTGCGTCGCTTGTGAACCAATCGCGCTCACAATACCTTCGCCAACGCGGGCGATGATCGTCTCTTCGGTGGCACCGCCGATCAACTGTTGCAGGTTGGCTCGTACCGTCACACGGGCGCTGACCTTCAGTTGGATTCCGTTCTTGGCGACCGCGTCGAGCGTCGTGCGAGCCCCACCCTTGGCAGGACAGTCGATGACTTTGGGATAGACGCTGGTTTGAACGGCTTCGAGCACATTTCGACCGGCAAGATCGATGGCCGTGGCCTCGCGGAAGGTGAGGGCAATCGTCTTGGCTTTGTGAGCTGCGATCAAGGCGCGAATCACAAGTGGAACGTTGCCACGGGCCAGGAAGTGTGCTTCCAGTGCCTTGGTGGAAATTTCGCTGTTATCAATTCCGGCGGTGATCGCCATGATCTTGCTCTTGACGATGACGTTTGAGTTCACTTTGCGGAACGTCATGCCAATCAGATCCCAGATCGTGATTCCGGCGCCGGTCAGGAACGACTGAATCCAAAGACGAAAGTAACTCGCAAAGATCGCGAAAAAGACGAGCAGGGCAACAAGTGCCCCAAACGCGATCAGTACATACCAGACAGCAGGCGAGTCGTTCCCTTGAGCGAACAGCAACATAAACAGTTCCTTTTGCCAGCGGCGTCAATTTGGAGGATCGTTTCCTCTCCAAATCGGAAACTCCCCTAATTTCTACACGTGTTCGATACCGGTCACGCAGGCCGTTGTCAAGTGAGCGGCTCGTCGAATCCTTCGATTCCCAACGATTCAATTGGTTGTGACAAGACGTCGCCTCCTTCGTTTGCGGATTGCGCGGCGAGACTTGTAACGGCCTGATCCGTTGGTCGAACGATAATCCGATTCGTCTTCACGGCAATAACTTTGACAGCCATTCCCGCATCAATGGCCATGCCTTCGCTCACAGCGTCGTACGTGCGGCCTTCGAGCACAATCGCACCGCTAGGCAGCATCTTGCTCTTGCTTCTGCCGACTTTGCCAATCAGAGATTTCAAACCGCGATACTCCTCTGTATCGGGAAGCACATCATCGGGACTCTCGGGTCTCGCGATCAGGATCAACTGGCCGATGGGCGTGTGTGGCCACCAGCGAACTGCCGAAGCGAGCACTGCCGGTACAATGATGAGTGTGACAACAAGCATCAACAATCCCGTTCGTGGTCCGGCTGAGAACGCAACGATCACCGATGCCAGAACTGCCACTGCTGATAGAAAACTTAACAGGCCGCCGGAGGGGATAAACAGTTCGAGCGCAATTAAGGCGATTGCGGCGATGAGTAAACAGATTGACCAGGCCAGTGGCTCCATGATCTATACCCTAGCGTCTTCCTCGATGGTCTGAACCAGTACTCGATTACCTCGCACCTCTGCAACGACGACCTTGCTTCCCCGCGGCACAACTTCGCCGTCGCTGATCACGTCTACATCGAGATCGCCGAAGCGGGCTTTACCGGAGGGAGTTAACTGCGTCAGCGTTTGTCCACGCTTGCCAAGCAAGTGGCGGTAATCGGCTAGTAGCTCGCGTTCTTGCAATTCCTCGCCGTCGGGCCGCGCCAACATCAATCGCTTGAAGATTGGTGCGTCGGGCAAGTAACGGCGCACGGTCAGCAGCGACACAAACGCCCCGACCAACCCCGCAGCAACCATCATCAGCGAGTTCGCGAACTGTTCGAACTGATATGAATTGCGAGGAACGATAAAGGTTTGGCTGGCAAGGACGAGCGACGCGACAACCAAACACGCACCGCCGAATCCAAAGATACCGAATCCGGGCAAGACGAAGATTTCGACAACTAAACTGATCACACCCGCGACGAACAGCAAGCCTTCCAGCCAAGCTGCCGTTCCGTTGAGGAAATTACTCCAAAAGAACAGGATGAAACAAAGCGCCGAGACAAATCCTCCAACTCCGATACCTGGCTGCGATACCTCGATAATCAAGGCGAACCACGCGATGAACAATAGCGTGCCAGCGATCTGGGGCGACGACAATTGTTGAATGGCGAGATGAGCCCAGTTCGGCTCAACGCCTTCCAATTCGTCTTCGATCTGATACAGCTGACGCAGTTCAGCAAGGCTGCCAGCCACATGACGCGCGAGATGCAACGAACTTGCCTCGTGTCCAGACAATCCCTGCGCGACGTCGACCGCGTCACCTCTAGTCCACTGAGTCGGGTCGGCTTGCTGTGCCAACTCCTCCTCCGAGAAATAACGAGTGTCGCCACGGCTGTTCGTATATCGATAAATCTCAAGTTTGCTATCAACGAGCGCCACGGCGAGCGACCAATCACGCTGCCTGTCGCGAGCGATCGACTGAAGAGCCTGTTTCAACTCGGGGATCTCGCGAACTCCAAAATTGACTGCCCCTGGCCCCCCGAGAATAGCGTCTTCTTTGATTACCAATTGATCGCAAGCCCACGCGATCAAGGCCGCGTCTCCACGGGCTTGTGACTCGACAAATGCAACAGTTCGCACCTGCGCCGGGTCGAGGCTGGCGAGATAGTTTGCCATGCGCAGGCTGTCGATTAACGACCCACCCGGGCTGTCAATCGTGATACAAATGAAGTTGATCCCATCGGGCTTGCTACCGAGTTGCTGCTTCGTGCTCTTTAAGAGCCAGTTAATATTTTGCGAGTTAATCACACCGTTCACGTCCACACGAATCGGATGCCACTCGCCACCGAGAGAAGGATCTTGCTCCAAAGCCCCACTCCGCAATTCCAACGCCGCGAGCAGCTCGTTGCGATCGCTGGCGAGATGGCTCGCGAAGCCATACTCCAGTCGCAACGCGCTGCCCGTGAAGTTGATTAAATCGCCAGCCGCCACGATCGCATCGACCGAAGTCGCCGCGCCACCTTCCTGTAACGACTTTAACTCGTCCGACAAAACATAGCGGACACCATCAAGCGTTTGCACTCGGCTGACGGCAAACTCTTTGTCCAACATGCCCAAGGCAACCGCCGGCGGTATCGTCCGTCGACGTTCGGCAATCTCGCGATAGCTGCTACGCATCGCTTCGTCGACATGTGCTTCGCCAACACCCGCCCGCCCCAACTCCGCGTCGGCCGCGATAATGATCTCCTCGCACGCGAGGACGGCGAGCACTGCGTGTCCGTGAACGCTGCGAGGCAAATAGGCAACCGTTCGTACACCGCTAAATCGATCGCTGGCCAAGTAGCGAGCAACCGAGAGCGAGCGTTCAAACTCACTCGCCTCGCTCCCTTCGGTCCCCGAGGAGCGAAATTCCAGAATTAAGATCGGACGAGAACCGTCCTGATTGGCCATCGACTCAATAGCCTGGTCGATCATGCGTTTCAAGTTCGTATCTGCGTTGCCGGTAATCGGCAGCGAGACGGGTATTAATCTGGCAACCGCAGTCGCAGTTGTTGCGCCCTCGTCCGCTCGATGATCGGGCGCATCGTCCGCGGCCAGCAGCACGAGCGCGGAGAGCGACAGCACGATTCGGCTGAATCGCCGCCAAGCTTTCCCCTTCGGTACCTCACACCGTAGATCCGCAGGTCGATTTTTCTGGAAGGGGTACATGTTTGCTACTTTCCGATCCGCAGCTGTGTCCCAACCAATTGTTGCAAGGTTCGACTTGAACCCAAGAACACTGAATTCACAACTCCTGCTCAACCTGCACAAATTATAAGTTGTGCCGCAGCCCTCGCAAAGCGACAACTGCTTGAACGATTCCATCCACCTATTCGTTAGACAGGCCAAGAATCTTGTGGTTACGGCATCAAACAGAGCCAGATTTCGTTGTTTAGCAGACTCCCCAGTTCATTCGCCGATCAGTTTCACGAGTAACCGCTTGCGCCGCCGGCCATCAAACTCGTAGTAGAAGATATGCTCCCAGGGGCCGAGATGCAGTTCTCCTGCGGTGATGGCGACAACAACTTCCCGCCCCATGATCTGTCGCTTCATGTGAGCGTCGGCATTGTCTTCGCCGGTTCGATTATGGTGATAACGTTGCGGCGACGCGTCAAACGGAGCAAGCTTCTCAAGCCAAACTTCGTAATCGTGGTGCAAACCGGACTCGTTATCGTTGATGAAGACCGAGGCCGTAATGTGCATGGCGTTAACCAGTGCCAGCCCCTCCTGGATGCCGCTTTCCTTCACAAGGCGATCGATTTCGCGGTGAATGGAAATGATCGCGCGTCGCTCAGGCACTTCCATCCACAGCTCTTTCGTTAGCGACTTCATTGGGGTACCTCACTGCTCGACGTTTGAGTCGTTGGACGAACTTACGGCTTACGAACGTTTTGATCGTCACAGCCGGTTAGTACGATCGGCGCAGGCCTAAGGATCTGCGTCCATCGTACGAATGGCACAATACGACAAGTCTCCGCATTGCTCTAGTAGTGCCAACACAGAACCGATGAAACTTGTACTCTCCGTCGTCCCCTCCTCTCCCCTCCAGGAGCAACTCCGTGAGCACAACTGCCAAGTCCCTCAGTGTCGTTGTACCAGTTCATAACGCCGAGCGAAGTCTGACTCGACGAATCGGTCACCTTCTCGAAGTGCTGCCCGACCTGGCAGCGAAGTTCGAAGTCTTGATTGTCGATGATGGTTCGACCGATCAGACGGAGGACGTGGCCTTGGAGTTGTCGCAACAATATCCCCAAGTCCGCGTCACGCGTCACCCAGAACAGCTTGGAATCGAAGCCAGCGCTCAGACGGGAGCAGCCCAGACGACAGGAGACGTCGTGATTGTGCATGCCGGGCAGGAAGCCGTGAACGCTTCCCAGCTTCGACGCGCTTGGCGACATCGCGAAGACGAAGAACTAGTCGTCGCACCTGCCGGAAGTAATGTCGGGGGCATCAACTCGGAGGTTCTTCGTCAGCTTGAAGATTGGGGACAAGGGCTCGTTCGCGACCGGGCACATGCGTCCAGTCGGGAGCGTCGAACCAGTCGATCTCCGGCAGTAAAACCGCTGCGGGGCCCCAAGAAGCCCTCTGTTCCGGCCCCCTTATTTCGATTTACTTCAAATATCAACCCTTCGGCGATGCACCAATAGCCAAGGGTTGGCTCGTCTTTCAGACAGTGTGCCGATCGTTAAGTCGAGTCAAAATAACAAGTTGCGAAATCGAAACCGGCGAGACGACTAGCTCGGTCGATGAGTTTTCGGGTCCTGTTCCTTTTAACCTCCAAAAAAGTTGCACTTTTTACGGAACTCCGATATCCGGCCCTGCGTCAAAGTGGCGGTTTGGATGGAAGCGATGATTCTCGGAACTTCTCCAAACCGGAACAGAGCCCCGGAAAGAGGAGATCCAGAGCATGGCAACAGCAGAATTTGGCACCTTCGGAGCCGTATCGACTCCCGTCGTCCCATCTCATTCGACGGAGAAGACGGAGGCAAAGGAGAGGCCGCGTCAACTTCATCGCGTTCGCACCGTAAGGCTTCAGCAAGGCGTTTCGCTTCGCAGTGCAGCCCGCCAAATGGGAAGCGATATTCGCAGCTTGCGGCTCCAGGAACAAGAATCAACCGATCTACGGCTCAGCGATCTGCACAAATGGCAACGGGCTCTCGACGTTCCGCTATCCGAATTGGTCGAAGAGACTGACGAGCCGTTGTCGCGCCCCGTGATGGAGCGTGCTCGCATGATCCGTCTGATGAAGACCGCAGCCGCTATCCACGAGCGTGCTCCCATTGCGATCCAACGCATGTCGCAGATGCTGGTCGATCAACTCGTTGAAGTCATGCCAGAGCTCAAAGATGTCAGCCCTTGGCATCAGTTTGGCCAACGCAGAAGTCTCGATGACTTTGGCCGAGTCGTCGAGCGACGTCTATCCGAAGACGCCATGTACGATTCGATGGACGACGATTAATCCCGCCGACTCAATCTGCCTCCTTCCACCATGGCCCGCAGCGTTCGTTCGCTACGGGCCGTGTTCGTTTCAGAGTCGCTAAGCGCGATCAATCGGAAACGCCATCACTTTGCTAAGGCAATTGGCTCCGGCGGCTACCATCACCAGTCGATCGAATCCCAGTGCGACGCCTACGCAGCTTGGCAATCCGTGCTCCATGGCTTCGAGCAGTCGGCTATCACCGCGCAGGGGAAGCTTTCCATCGGCTTGGCGGAGGAGGTTCGTCCTTTGATTTCGCTCTCGCAGGACGCTGGGATCGAGCAACTCGTGATAGCCGTTGGCTAGTTCCACACCGTTCACGTACAGCTCGAATCGTTCCGCGACAGGTGGATTGTCGTTTCGCACCTGGGCCAACGCGGCTTGCGAGGCAGGATAGTCGTAAAGGATCTCTGGCGCTGCGACGCCGAGTTTTGGCTCCACAAGCGTCGCCAGTAACAAGTTCAGCCACTCATCGCGATCTCCGCACGGCATATCGCTGGGAATGGCGATCCCAAGATTGGTCGCAGCGGCCTCAAGCTCACTGGCAGACGCTGCATGGGGATCGATGCCGACATGACGTAGAAATGCTTCGCGATAGCTGATTTGAGATACCCGGTCAGTGGCGAGCATTTCGCCTGCCAACTCGCTTAACAATGCCATCCCTGTTTCCATCGAGTCCCCAACGCGATACCACTCGACCATCGTGAACTCGGGGTTGTGGTGGGCTCCTCGCTCGGCGCCTCGAAACGCACGCGTAACCTGATAAATCCGTTCAGCCCCGGCAGCCAGTAGTCGCTTCATCGCGAATTCGGGCGAAGTCTGAAGCCACATCTGCCGACCGACTTCCGAAATTCGAGGGTCTTCGAACAGCGTGACCGACAGCGGATCAAGATGGCGATCAATGACCGTGTCGGCGGAAAGAAGCGGCGTTTCAACTTCGAGGAACTCGTGCCGCGAAAAAAATGCTCGCAGGCGTTCGAGCAAGCTCGCTCGTAAGCGCAGCATCTCCAACGATGCCGTGGGGAGAAAGTCGTCTTGTTGGAAGCCGGTCACCGTGAGCTCGATCGCTCAGTTGTTAACGCGTTCGATGTAGCTGCCAGTCCGGGTATCGATCCTGATCACGTTGCCTTCCTTAATGAAGATCGGAACCGCGAACTCACCACCAGTTTCAACTTTTGCGGGCTTCGTTACATTCGTGGCGGTATCACCCTTTGCACCAGGCTCGCACTCGGTCACCAACAGCTCGACGTGGTTCGGAGGCGAAATTGCAATTGGGTTGTTGTTGTACAACACCATCGAGATGGGAAGGCCTTCCTTCAAGTACTTCCAGTCGTCACCCACTTGTTCAGCGGACAACTCGTACTGTTCAAAAGTCTTGTTGTCCATGAAGACAAACGTATCTGCTTGGCGGTACAGATACTGGGCGGCGATTTCTTCGACGTCTGCCGACTCCAACGTTTCACCCCCTCGATAGGTCTTCGAGGCGATTGTATTTCGGATGAGGTTCCGCAGCCTGCACTCATACAGTGCGGCCCCTTTACCCGGCTTGCGAAAGTTCATCTCGATCATGATGTACGGCTCGCCGTCGATTTGAACTTTGAGACCCTTCTTGAACTCGCTTGTTTTGTATGTCGCCACGTCGTTTGTTCCTACATCAGAATTGAGTGAGTGTGGTGGTGTTTCGGCAGGGATTCTAGCGACCAACGGGAGCGTTGCAAACAAGTAGGGTCCGCTGTGCGGACCGTTATCTTTTTGGTCCGCACAGCAGACCCTACACCTGCGGCCCTGCCGCCCTACTTCGTTTCAGAGGCTTGGAGGGTTATTCTGGTGCCGAAGTGCAAGTCGCACTGACGTTTGCATTCGCGGGAACCCGCTCCCGAAGAAACGAGTTATGGCAATTGTAGCTTCCGATCTCAGTTCTGTCCGCGCCACTGTCAGCCAACCGCAAACTTGGCAGGGGGCCATGAAATCCGCGATCCGCGATCCGGCGGAGTTGTGCCGCGAATTGGATTTACCAGCCCAAATTGCCAGCAGATTTTCGGCGGAATCGTTCCGAGTGTTCGCCCCCCGGGGCTACGTCGCCAAAATGGTTCCGGGCGATCCGAGTGATCCGCTCCTACTTCAAGTTCTCCCACGATCCGAAGAGACGCGTCAGGAGAACGGCTTCGTCAAGGATGCCGTTGGGGACTTGGATGCCTCGCTCGCGCCGGGACTGATTCACAAGTATGAAGGACGAGTCCTACTCGTGGCGACAGGGGCATGTGCCATTCACTGCCGGTATTGCTTTCGACGCCACTTTCCTTACGAAGCCACGCCGCGATCGCTTGAGGCATGGCGACCGGCGATTGAACGGATTGCCAGTGACAACTCCGTTGAAGAAGTGATTCTAAGTGGCGGTGACCCCCTGACTCTGGTCGACGGCCTGCTCGAGCAGTTGGTCTGCGAACTAGAACGGATTCCGCATCTCAAGCGGTTACGCGTTCACACTCGATTGCCAGTGGTGATTCCCGAACGTGTGACGAGCGAGTTGCTTGCTTTGCTGGCAGGCTCACGGCTGACTCCGATTGTTGTTATCCATGCGAATCATGCTCGCGAGCTCGAAGGCGACGTGTCGATTGCCGTGGCGAAGTTGATTCAGGCCGGAGTGCCGGTCTTGAACCAAGCGGTTCTGCTCCGTGGTGTAAATGACGCCGTCGATTCGCTCACCGAATTGTCTCGGGCGTTAGTCAATCTGAGGGTCATGCCGTACTACCTACATCAATTAGACCGAGTCGCAGGGGCTGGCCACTTTGAGGTTTCCGTTGAACGTGGTATTGAATTGATTGAACAACTACGAGCGAGGTTGCCGGGTTATGCAGTTCCGCGCTATGTCCAGGAGATCGCAGGCGAGTCGAGTAAGCGAGTTCTGGCGTGATCGCTTTGGCGACTCGACCATTCGACCAGGGCAATTCTGTTGTTGAAGTTGCACAAGATGTACGACGGTCCTCCGAGCCCGTCGAATAACGACTTAGATACATCGACGGGCTCGGAGGCTCGTCGTACAAACCTTTCAGTTTGAAAAACTGAAAGGCCCTGACCATTCGAATGACTCGGTTTACTTGGGTGCAGACATCAAGCTAGGATGATGTCAATCAGCCGAGCCAGCGCCCGGCTAGCAAGGCGAGACGACCACTCGATCGGAACAAAATATGCCGCCACGCAACCTGACGATAATTTTCTTCGCAGCAATCTTGTCGTTGATTTGCTATCACAAGGCCGAACGCAACCGCTATGCGTCGAGTGTCGCCGATGCGATGGGCTTGGTGTCGGAATACTACGTCGAAGAAGTCGATTCGCGAACGCTGTTTGAAAACGCAATGGAGGGGATGTTGTCGGGGCTGGATCAGTACTCCGCTTACATTAGCCCCGATTCGCTCAACCAGATGAACGCCAGCCTCGATCAAGAGTTTGGCGGCGTGGGCGTTGAAGTCGAGAAGAAAGAGCCGGATCAACCGCTGCTCATCCTCAGCCCGCTCGTCGGAACACCCGCCTACCGTGCGGGCATTCAGGCCGGGGATCGTGTCCTTGCCGTTGATGGTGAACGAATGATCGGCATGCACTTGAACGACGCGGTCAAGCTGATGCGAGGCAAACCGGGATCGGCAATCGTCCTGACCATCGAGCGAACTGGGCGAGCGGAAGCCTTCGACGTAAAGATCATTCGAGAAGTCATTACCGTTGATTCAGTGCTTGGCGACACGCGTCGGCCTGATGGTTCCTGGGATTTTCATCTCGAAGAAAACCCGCGAATCGCCTATTTGCGGCTCACGACCTTCGGCCAGCATACAGTGGAGGAAGTCGCGAAAGTCTTCGAGTCGACGGACGAGCGTCAAGGATATGAAGCGATCATCATGGACCTTCGCGGCAATGCCGGTGGCTTGCTCGACGCAGCTGTTGGGATGTGCGATCTGTTTATCGACAAAGGCAGAATTGTCAGCACGAATGGTCGTAACGGAGTGCTGCGCAGTAGCTACGACGCGACAACAGGCGTCGCCATTCCGACAGAGATCCCGATGGTTGTGTTGGTCAATAACTTCTCGGCGAGCGCGAGCGAGATCGTGGCCGCTTGCCTGCAGGATCACAAACGAGCGATCATCGTCGGTGAACGGACGTGGGGCAAAGGGACGGTGCAGAACGTCTTGGATCTCGAAGGTGGTCAGAGCGCATTGAAGTTGACAACGGCAACCTACTGGCGCCCCAGCGGCAAGAACATCCATCGCAGTAAAGACGCAACCGACGAGGAAGCTTGGGGCGTGCAACCGAACAAAGGCTTTGAAGTGGCTCTTCCCGAGGACATGCTGGAGGCCGTCTATCTGAAGCGACGTGAACGCGATCGCTTTCAATCGACGCCAGAAGATACAGAGACACCGGCTGAAAACGAAGAAGCCCCCGCGACCGAAACCGAGACGATTGACGATCCGCAACTACGCCGCGCAATCAACTATCTAAAGGATCGACTTCGCGAAAAGGACGCCGCGACGCAGACCGCTTTAAGGCAAGCCGGTGAGTTGCTCCAGCTTGGTGTCAAAGCTTAAGCGGACCACAAACCAGTCGGGCCGCTCGAGCGTTTCCAACGGCGGGCGATAGAACGTAAATCGCCAGACGATCGGAAACTGCTCGCTTTCGTAAAGAAAGGTCAGGAAGATCAGGTCATCGCCAACTCGCTTGACGTGCACTTGCTTGGCGACCAGGAATCGCCCGTACGATGCTTCTAGCTTCTTGTAGTTCTCGACAAAGGCGATCAATTGCTCGGTCCGCCCGTCCAGTGGACCGCCTGCCAACAAGTCGGCGAAAGAATCTTGGGCAGTTACGCTCGGTGCTTTCAGATTGCCGAAAAACCGCTCAACTCGTCGCGCGAGCGCGCCCGTAACGACGGCATCAAGCTCGCTCGTGGATTGGGCCCGACCGACGATGGCTTGTCCCGTGAGGACGACGAAAAACAGCGACAGGACTGTCTTTGGCGGAAACATGGTGAAAACCTCGACGTGGTGGGAAGCGGTTGGCGAGCATGCAGAAGCGGGTGGGGAGCGGGTGACTAAGGGGTTGGGGCAGTGCCTCTGGTTTCAATCATGGGTCGCATCTCGGCGGCGAGAAAGAACGACCCGCTTATGCAAACCAAATGCTCAGGTGTCGCGGTGGCCTGGGCCTTCTCCCAGGCGGCGGAAGGGGAATCGCAAACAATCACACTTGGCACAGGTTGCAACTCGTCACGCAGCCTTTCGACCAATTCGAGTAACCTCTCCGGCGCGACGCCGCGAGGATTCTCGACGTAGCGTGTCAGGATCACGGTCTCGAATCGGGGGAGCAACAGTCGCAACATACCTGATACATCTTTGTCACGCGTGGCAGCAAAGATCAAGAGACGATGCTGATCGTCGAAAGATTCGTCCAACGCCGACAACAGTGCCTCGATCGAAGCCAGATTGTGAGCGGTATCCACAATGACGGTAGGCTCTCGAGACAGGACCTCGATTCTCGCGGTGCAGCGAGCGTTGGCGATGCCGTCGCGAATTGCGGGTTCCGGAACGTTCCAGCCGTCTTCCTGCATGCGGCGTAGCGTCGCGATCGCGATTGCCGCGTTCGACGCTTGATGCGATCCCAACATCCCTACGCGAACGGCGTCGAATTGAGTCCCGTCTCGTGAGAGCGAATCACGGTAGTCGATCACGCCACCCGATAAGTTCGGCGAGTTGCGCAGCGGTGGTGCGTACCGATAGCCAAAGTCTTCTCCAATCTGGTAGATCCTTGCCCCCCGTTCGACCGCGATTTGCTGGATGACGTTCAACGGTTCGGATTGTGTGACACCACAGATCAGTGGGATGGCTGGCTTGACGATGCCTGCCTTTTCTCGAGCGATCGCCGCGAGCGTATTGCCGAGTTGTTGTATGTGATCGAAGCTGATCGACGTGATGACCGTAACGACAGGTCGGCAAACGTTCGTCGAATCGAGTCGACCTCCCAAACCGACTTCGAGGACCGCGACATCGACACCGTGATCGACGAAGTGGAGCATCGCCATGGCAGTCGTAATCTCAAAGAATGTCGGATTACCAAGCCCGTCCTCCTTCGCTGTCTTTTGATCGAGCTCCGCGACGGCTGGGCGAACCGCCTCAACCAGCTTGACAAGTTCAGCACTTGTACAGTCGGCGCCATCAATGCTTATCCGCTCTTCGAGCTTCTCCAAGTGTGGGGAAGTGTACAGCCCCGTTCGAAAACCAGCTGCGGTAAGCGCGCAAGCAATCATTTCGGCGGTCGAGCCTTTGCCCTTGGTTCCCGCAATGTGCACGGCTTTGAGCGATTCCTGTGGATTCCCCAAAGCGTCAAGCAGTTGTTGCATTCGATCAAGCTTCAGCTGCGAGCCGCCGGGAACGCCACGATCGGTCCGTTCGTAGTTGATTCGTCCATAGAGAAATTCCAGAGCGGACTGGTACTTCCCGTCAGGAGCGCTTGCGGATCCATCCATTCGCCAGTCCCAAGCTGGTAAAGACAGTGTTAAAGACGCAGTCTATCCGGAAATTTGACGATTGTCAGGGAAGGGGGCTCCTTTCTCAGGGCTTTCGTTTTTGTTCAATCTGCACAATTTGTACGACGGCTCGCCGAAGCCGTCGAGCAACGAACTACTGAATACGACGGCTTCGGAGAGCCATCGTACGAATCCATTCGAATCCTTTCTGGCAATCGCACAACATTCGGTGTGGTCGCGGCGAAGAGGACTGTTACAATCCACCCTGTCGCATCGGCTAGTTCGCATGGGGCTACGGCGACGCCCTCCAATTCCCTAGTTAGGTTCTATGAACACGCCCCCCAACACTTCCGACGCTGACGCCGCTGTGCGAATCGCTGTGGTTCGAGAGGTGACGGAGGCTGCGCGCAAAGGTGTGATCGCGTGGCGGGTGCGTGACCAGCGACTTCGGGCGCTCTTTTGCATCGAAGCGGAAAGCCGCGCGTTCGACACGACTCGCCCCACCTGAACTTCCAAGGTCGTAGGGCGCCGTGGTTGAATCGAATCACGGCATTATTCCCGCCTCGCACGAGAAAATCTTCCCGTTCTGAAAACAAACTCCTAGCCTGCGGCGTCTCATCTCCTGTCGGCGCCCCGCTTTCGATGGTTCGAGAAACATCTGCTCGTTCCACCTGAGTCACGCACTCATCGGCGCAAACGACCGCCTTTCACTTGAGGAGTATCAATATGCAACGACTGATTCTTGTAACGCTGGCCGTGTTAACGGCATGTTTCGCGACGCCTGAGACGGCATCTGCGCGAATCAAACTGATTACTTTGCCCGTCCGGGAACGAGTCGAGATTCAACTCGATAATGCAACTGCCACGCTTGTCGAAGAAGAGCGAATCGTGCCGCTTGTAAAAGGCGTCAATCAGGTCGATTTCTCGTGGGCTAACACTCAAATCGATCCCAATACGATTCTATTCCGCGTGTTGCCTCGACCGGATGGCGAGGTGGAGGCATTGGAGGTGAAGGTGCTGTCGGTCAGCTATCCGCCCAACGAAAACGCATTGGTGTGGCAAGTTGCTGCGAGTGGATCGGGGTCAGCCCGGGTGCGAATCAGCTACTTGCTGGGGAACTTGACCAAGAGTTTTACCTACCGAGCGGTTGCTGATCACGACGAGAGCACCTTGGTTCTCTCGCAATACATTCGCTTGCAGAACTTCGCCAATGAGGCATTCGGTTCGACAGGGCTGTGGGCCGGTTTTGGGCCGCGGTTTCTGAAGGCCGTCGGCATCAACGAAACCAAGCAAATACTGATGGAAAAGCATGAGAACGTCCCGGTCAGAAAGACGTATACGGTTGATGCCACCGAGTTCGGATACTTGGATCGTCCAAAAAACAAATTGACGGTCCCGATGCACTACGTGCTGAAAAACGACAAGGCCAACAAGCTAGGTCAGGCCCCGCTGCAATTCGGCAAGGTCCGCATCTTTCAAGAAGACGGTCGCGGGTCGACAGCCTTTATTGGTGAAGACTGGGGCAAGTTCACACCCTTGGACGACGAGATGCGTTTGTATGTCGGAACCGCACAGGATGTCGTCGTCGTCCGCACAATCGACAAGAACGAGCAGAAGCGAATCGTGGGGAGTCTTTACAACCGTGAAGTGATCGTCAAGTTCGAGATCGAGAACTTCAAGGACCGAGCCATCACTTTGGATATCGCCGAGAGCGTACGGGCCATTCGCAACGAAGTGGTTGGTGATACGGGCCGCGATGTGGAATGGGAATTGGGACCGGCGACGACCTTTGCCGGCGGACTCGACAAGTCGCAGAGTACTTTCGATAAGGTCGTGCTGCACGCGGATCTGGATGCTCGCGGCGCCGACGGCACCGCCAAGAAGGTCATTCACAAGTTGCACATCATCATCAAAAACGAATGGTAAACCGGCACTCGCCAGGAGACACAAAGATGCGACACATTTCCTTTTGCCTGATGTTGCTGCTCGTTGTTTCGGAGATATCGCCGCGACTGCGAGCCGAGAACGTCGATCTCTCGACAGTTCCCGACCGCGACACCGTGCAACTGACGATCTACAACTCGGAAGATCTCACGCTGGTTCGTGAGACGCGCAAGGTTACTTTCAAAGAGGGTGCCAATCCCCTGCAATTCAGCTGGGCGAACACCTTGATCGATCCCACGTCGGTGCAACTGCGGTTTTTGACCCAGCCCGACAAGCTTGAAGTGCTTGACACAACGTTTCCACACGACAAGCCACAAATGCTGTACTGGAATGTGCATAGCGAAATCGACGGCGAGGCGACCATCGAGATCACTTACTTCACGAGCGGCATCCGCTGGTCTGCTGACTATGTCATGGTCGCTGATCAGCAAGAGACGAAAGTTGGCTTCGAGGGGTTCGTCCGCGTATTTAACGAATCCGGCGAGGAGTATGAGAACGCTCAAGTGCGACTGGTTGTCGGCAAGATCAATCTCGTGGAGAAGATCGCGCAGCTGGCGCGCGTCTCGATGGACGAAGTCGACAAATTGAAACGGGACGAGCGGTTGCACTTTCAGGTCGAGTCCGCGCGGAGAGCTCTGAGTATGCCCGCTAGCAACGCGTCCGGTTTCGGGGGCGGCCAGCCGGCACCGAAGGAAGTCATCAAAGAAGGGCTCAGCGAATACTTCATCTACACCATTGAAGGTACCGAGACGATCGCCAATGGATGGTCGAAAAGAATGCGGAGCCTGACACCGGTCGAAGTTCCCTTGAAGATTCAATACCGCTACCGCGAGCCCGAGTATGGCATGCAGCTCGTCCGCCTGTATCTCATGCGGAACGACGTCGCATCGAAGCTAGGTACGACGCCTTTGCCCGATGGAGTCGTAAGAGTATTTCGCGACAATGGCCGCGATGGGCTGAGCTTTCTGACGGAACAGGCCATCAAATACATCGCGATCGGTGACAAGATCGAACTCAACCTGGGTCCCGACCCGGAAGTGATTTTCGAGTTGGTCAAGCTGAAGGTGTGGCGTGACAACATTTGGATGCGTATCAACGGCGCAGATGTCTATCGGCGCGTTGACGAACTTGGCGTCGACGTTCAAGTGCGAAGCACCGTTGCTGGCTGGGATGAACACACGATCTTCGGGCAACGCGTCCGCAACTTCTCTGGCAAGCCGATCGACTTAGAGGTCCGTCGCTCGTTCGATGGTCATGCGGTCGTTCGCAGTCTGCTGACAGTTTCGGAACACGACTATCGCACAATGCAGTACACCGCGTCGGTGCCTTCCGGCGAACAAGTCGATCTACGCTACGAGTTAGTCGTGCATTTGGACAGGAACGCTAAACAGAGCAACGTTACGCTGGAGAAGGCCGAGGTCACGCCATGAGACGAATGACGCTTTGCCAACTGTTCGTCATCGGGTTAGCAATTGCAGTAGGTTCGGCGACCGGAACCCGAGCAGAGAATGTTGATCTGTCGACCGTTCCCGATCGAAATACCGTTCAGCTCACAATTTACAACTCGGAAGACCTCACGTTGGTCCGCGAGACCCGCAAGATCAGCCTGAAGCGTGGAATCAACCCGCTGCAATTCAGTTGGGCCAACACGTTGATCGATCCCACCTCCGTTGAACTGAAGTTCCTGACGCATCGGGATGAACTCGAAGTGCTCGACACCACGTTTCCGCACGCCAAACCGCAATTACTGTACTGGAACGTCGAGAGCGAGTTCGATGGCGAAGCAACGATCGAGATCACGTACTTTACGAGCGGCATCCGCTGGTCGGCTGATTACGTGTTGGTCGCCGATCAAGATGAGACGAAGATTGCGTTCGAGGGCTTCGTGCGAGTCTTTAATGATTCGGGTGAAGAGTATGAAGATGCTCAAGTCCGGCTCGTCGTTGGCGAAATCAACTTGGTCGAAAGGATTGCTCAACTCGCCAGCATCGGCACCAAGGACGTCGCAGATTTAGGAAAGGCCGCTACCGTACGATGGAAGAAGGAGGCTGTGAAGTATTCTATGTTTGCCGATGCAGACTCTTCCGGTGCCGGCCTTGGCGAAATGAGAGAGGAGAAAGGGATCATTAAGGAAGGACTCAGCGAGTACTTCCTATTTACGATCGACGGCACCGAGACGATCGCGAACGGTTGGTCGAAGCGAATGCGAAGCGTAAAGCCGGTCGATGTGCCGCTGAAGATTCAATATCGTTATCGCGAAGTGGAGTACGGCTCGCAACTGGTGCGGATGTACTTAATGCGAAACGACGTTGGCTCGAACCTGGGCACCTCACCATTGCCGGACGGCATCGTGCGAGTGTTCCGAGACAATGGTCGCGACGGACTCAGCTTTCTCGCATCGCAATCGATCAACTACATTCCGATCGGCGACGAGATCGAGTTGAATCTCGGAGTCGATTCGGAAGTCGTATTCGAGCTTGTGAAAGGGCGCGTTTGGCGTGATCACATTTGGATCAAAGTCGACGGTGCCGACGTCTTTCGTCGCGTGGATGACGGTAACATCGCCGTCGACGTGCGAGGCTCGGTAGCCGGTTGGGACGAGCACGCGTACTACATACAACACGTACGCAATTTTTCCGGCAAACCAATTGAACTAGAGATTCGACGCTTGCTGCCCGGTCACGTCGTCTTTCGCAACGGACTTGGCGCGGTGCTGCATGACTATCAGACCGTTCAAGTTACCGCTAAGGTCACTGCCGGCCAGCGAGCCCAGATTCGCTACGAGGTCGTCCAGCACATGGGGCGAAACGAGAAGCAGGCAAATGTGAAATTGGTCGATATAAGGTAGACGCGGTTCTTTCATTGCAAGTCCCGCTCGCTATAGAAATCTCATGATCCCGGACTCGTTGGCATGCCCCTGCGTCTTGCCTAGGATATTGTTGGAGTGGTAAGTTGAAGTCGTTCGTCGCGACCTACCGTCGTGGTCAAGCTTTCCGAAACAAGCGCTTCGCAAACTTGCGTCCCCGCGATCTGATTCACGAGTCGAATGAAGAAACCAGCCGTTTTTCTTGATCGCGATGGGACCCTCATCGAAGACGTAGGCTTTATTCGCGATGTTGCCCGCGTCGAATTCTACCCCGATACTATTGAAGCCCTTCGTCGCCTCCGTGACTTCGCCCTCTTTATCGTCACGAATCAAAGCGGCATCGCGAAGGGACTCATCAGTGCCGACGAGGCACACGGCATCAATCAGTTCGTAGTTCAGCATCTTGCGGAAGCTGGGATCACGATCCAAGCAGTATACTGCTGTCCGCACGAGCGAGCCGATGGTTGCGAGTGTATCAAACCGAATCCCTATTTCCCGAGGATAGCGGAACGTGACTTCGGGATAGATCTTACACGCTCCTATGTGGTCGGCGACCATCCTTCGGATGCCGAGCTCGCTGATAGAGTCGGTGCGAAGGGAATCTATGTTCTCACCGGCCATGGGCTGAAACACCGGGAAGAACTTCCTGCAGATCGCACCATTGTCGCGGGGATCGAGGAAGCGTCTGCAGCGATCGTCCGCTCACACGCGGCTTCACTCCTTAACGCGGGCGGCGTCGTCGCATTCCCGACGGAGACTGTGTACGGATTGGGAGCTGACGCCTCGAACGAAGCTGCCGTCCGACGAGTGTTTCGCATCAAGGGACGTCCCGAGAATCACCCGCTAATCGTGCATATCGCTGACGCAGATATGATGACCGAGTGGGCCGTCGATTTGCCCAACGCTGCGATTCGGTTGGCGGAGCGATTTTGGCCAGGACCACTTACGCTGATCGTTCCTAAGTCATCTCGAGTGCCTGACATCGTCACGGGCGGACAGGCTTCGGTAGGATTGCGTGTGCCGAGCCATCCGCTGGCTTTGGCTCTGTTGAAGGAGTTCGGAGGCGGAATCGCCGCTCCGTCTGCAAACCGATTCGGACTTGTTAGCCCAACGACGGCGGAACATGTCCGGCGAGATCTTGGCGACGATGTTGATTATGTTGTGGACGGTGGCGCATGCGACGTGGGGCTTGAGTCGACGATCGTCGATCTCACATCCGACCGACCAGGAATCCTACGGCCCGGCGGCGTGACGCAAGAAGAGATCGAGGCGACGCTTGGCTACAAGGTTCCAGTGGCCATGACCAGCGATGTGCGAGTCTCCGGACAGTTGAAGACGCACTACGCGCCTCGTGCTGCCGTCGTATTGGCACCACAAAACGAACTCGAACAACGCGCAAGAGAACTTCAAACTATGGGGCACGAAGTCCGAATCCTATCGCCGACCGACCTCGAGCCGCAGAATCTGTTCGCATCATTGCGAAGAGCCGACGACGAGGGAGCAGCGTTCATCTTAGCCTCCGCTCCAGAAGGTCAAGGACTCGGTCTGGCGGTCGCTGATCGATTACAGAAGGCCGCTGCGCCTCGAGACTCTGCTGATTGAGGGGCTGCTGCTCTGGGACTTTGGGTGGAGACCATCAGCGGTTTGAGCACAGGCATCAAGCCGATAGCGGCGCGAATTGCCTGACGATTTCACGCGCGGACCGTAATCCATCAACGGCAGCGCTAATGATTCCACCAGCGTAGCCTGCGCCTTCACCAACGGGATACATGCCGACGAGACCTGGAACTTGCCGGGTCGTTCGGTCGCGGTCGATCCGGACTGGCGAACTGCCACGCATCTCCGGGCCGATCAACGTCGCGTTCTCCAGGAAGCGGCCTCTCCAGCGTTTGTCCATGATTGGCAGGCCGGCTCGTATGGCATGTATCACCGCGGGTGGCAACACTGCTTGCAAATCCGCATTCACTGTCCCACGTTGATAGGAGGATGGAAGCACTTGGTCACTTGACGAGGTTCGTCCGACGACAAAATCGCGAGCCCATTGGATCGGGCTCAGATAGTCCCGTTTGCCAAGCTCGAACGCGATCGCCTCGTATCGACGTTGAAGCTCGACACCCGCGAGTGGATGATCGCTGCCGAATTCGTTTGGTTCCAATGTGATCATCAAGCCGCTGTTAGCGAACGGCGTATCATGACGCGAATTGCTCATGCCATTCGTGCAGAACTGATTCGGCTCCGAAATGCTCGGAATCGCCACGCCTCCTGCGCACATGCAGAACGAATACAGATCACGTTGTCCCTTCGCAACCAGCGTGTAGTCTGCGGCACCGAGCAATTCGCGGTACTGATCGCGACCGTACTTCCACTGGTCGACTTGTGCTTGTGGCTGTTCAATGCGCAAGCCGAGTTGGAACGCTTTCTGCTGAAACGGAATGCCAGCGGCGTGCAGCATCTCGTAGGTATCGCGAGCACTATGTCCGATTCCTAGAACGACATGTGTCGCGGGAATGTATCCGCTCGATGTGTGCAGTCCCGCCATTGAGCCGTCACGAACATCGAGACTTTCCAGGCGACAACCGAACTTGTACTCGCCGCCCAACGCCTCGATCTTTCGCCGAAAGTTGCGGCAGATCATCGGCAGCTTATTGCTGCCGAGATGAGGTCGATGTTCATACATAATCGACGACCGACCGCCGCACTCGACGAATGCTTCCAAAACCCAGTCAACGTCGGCCCCGGTCATTCGGCAAGTCAATTTGCCATCGGAAAAGGCACCAGCCCCTCCCTCGCCGAACAGGTAATTATTCTCGTTCTGATGATCGGCTTCGTGACGATCGAAAGCGCGGAGGACTGGAACGCGATCTTTGACTGCCTGCCCACGTTCGATGATCAAAGGTCGATAGCCTCGGCGGGCTAGATAGTAACCGGCCAGCAATCCAGCGGGTCCTGATCCCACGACGATTGGGCGAGAACTTAGCGTCTGTTTTCCGGAATCGGGATCGTCAAACGATTCCGGCAGGTAGGTCGCGATATCGCCGTCCATTTCGAGTCGCTTCAAGCATGCTGGTTCGTTGTGAAGCTCGACGATCGTCGAGTAAACAAACTGCAGATCACTCCGCGAGCGAGCATCAAGGCTCTTACGGAGAATGCGCCAGCGGAGAACTTCCGGTGCCGAAAGCTTCAATCGACGCGCAATCCGCTTCGGCAACTCGGTTTCCGGTTGCTCGACGGACATTCGCAGATTGGTGATTCGGAGGGCCATGATCAGTACGCGCGCAGGTATTTAACGCGAGCGACCGCACTTTCGCAAGTGCATCGGGTTGAAACATCAATTCTGACGCAACCGAACCGTTCGCGTGTCGCCGTCTTGTGCAACGTCGATCGAAACGTCGAGAAAGCGTTTCAGGACGTCGATATGGGTTCGTGTATGTTGTGTCAACGGACCGGTGCGATATTCACACGGCTGGCCCTGAGATGCGGCAATTCCCATCGGTAACAAGAGTTGATCGGCGAGGTAGGAACCGACTGGCACATCCATTGCGAGATACTTTTGAGCTGCTTTGAGCACTTCGTTGGCCACGCGTTCGGCCTTTTTTCCGACCTCGCCAAACGCAATGAACAATTCCGTCACTTGTTCAAACTCAAGCTCGATCATCACAACATTACCCGGTCCAGGCGACCCCTTCACTTCTTCATAACTGAATGACTTCGCATCCCAACCCGTCTTGCGCGCGATCAGTTTGCACTCTCGCTCGCCTATGTGTTTCGGTAAGTTTGCAACCAAAGCTCGAACCTGACGTCGTACGAGTTTACCACGCTCCGCCAACGCTAGCGGTTGAAGTGGTTGGCGACCGGAAATGCGAGCGCGAAAGCTGCCTCCTCCCATTGGATAGAAACCTGGCTGGCATTCGCCCGCTTCCACAACCGGCCCGAGCTTTCGTAGCAATGGCAGGTACGCGTTGGCCAGAAAATCAAATGGCGGTGCGAACGGATTGTGTGTACCACCGTGGACTTCGACGGTGGAGACGCTCTCGATGAGCATCAACGCGGGCAATACGGTTTGAAAGACGAGCGTCGTACTGCCCGCCGATCCAACGCTGAATCGGTACTCGCCCGCCTTGACCTCGCCGGGCTCGAACACGAATCGCTTCGAGCCGATTTCCGCACCTTCGATCCTCGCGTCGCTGATTTCGGCAGCGGCGTGGACGGCTGTCGTATGCTGACGCAGCAGTCCCGGCTTCTTGCGCCCGGCGCGTACATTGTCGATCGTGACCGGAGTTCCCGTCATCAGCGAAAGTGCGAGCGACGATCGTACGACCTGTCCCCCGCCTTCGCCTTTTGAGCCATCGATCGTGATCATTGCAATCGGAAGTCCACAACCTTGAGCAAGAAACGAGAAACGGCCTCGCTGCGGAGGCCGTTATTCGGAGTCAGTCACTTGAACCAACGAGGAGGTTCACGCTGCATAGGCAGCGAATCGGATTGCGATCCTTACACCACGCCACGACGCACGGCCCACACAGCGGCTTGCGTGCGATCGTTTACATCGAGTTTGCGCAAGATGTTCTGAACATGTTCTTTGACCGTCTCGATACTGATGCCGAGCGACTGGCCGATCTCGCGGTTGCTCAAGCCCAGCGCGACGTGCCGCAGCACTTGCAACTCGCGATTAGTCAACGGAATGCCATCGTCCTCGCGTTCGTGACGACGACGCATGACGCGCTTCACACGGCGCAAGACGCTCGTATCAAGCGGCTCGTCGCCAGACGCGGCTCGTGTGATCACATCGACCAGTTCTTGTCGAGTCGATCCCTTGAGAACGAAATCGGTCGCTCCCAACGCCACACTCCGGGCGACATAAGTTGGATTGTCATACGTCGACAGCATCACAACCCGCGCTTCCGGCAACTTCCCGCGAATTGCCTCCAGCGCAGATAGCCCGTCGCGATTTGGCATCCGAATGTCCATCAAAACGACATCAGGATGGTGCTTCATCGTCTTCTCGACGGCTTCGTCGCCATCGGATGCTTCATCGACGATCTCGATGTCCGAGCCCTTCAACAGATTCGCAAGTCCGCTTCGTACAACCTCATGATCGTCCGCCACCACCACTTTGATTGTCATGGTATTTTCCTTCGTTGGTAGCCACTGCACTGAGGTAGTCAAACGTCGAGTGCCAAGGCAAATGCTGTAAGTGCGATAGTTCGTTAGTGTTAGGAGTAAAGGACCGTCCTACTCCGATCATACTACCTTTATTTGACGCACGATCTAGCAGGGAATTCCCGAATGGGTGGGTTTTTCAGTAATTTGGGGGATAGACAGTGGCAATTCGTACACCGAACGTGTCGATTTTTGATCGCTAGCAGGCTCCTTTGCCCGAATTCGTTGACGCCGCACAACGTGTGACGTAGATACCCTACGACAACTGTTTACTTACAGCACAAGGCGAAGCAAACGATGAACAACGGATCGTTACTGCTTGTGGACGACGATCGGCACGTCCTCGACTCGATGTCAGATTGGTTGCGCGAGCAAGGCTATGAGGTCGCGGAAGCGTCCGGTCGGGCGGACGCGATCCGTCAGGTTGACAACCGGACCTTCGATTTGGTCTTGGCCGACGTGAGATTACAGGACGGCGATGGTTTCGACGTGTTGGCCCACTGCCGCAAGAATCACCCCGAGACGACGGTGATTCTCCTGACCGGCTATGGCACGGTTGAGACGGGCGTCGAAGCGATCCGCGCCGGAGCGTTCGATCTGCTGACGAAGCCGTTGATCGACGAAGAACTGTTGATGTCGATCAATCGTGCGTTGTCACAACGCCAAGTCATTGAAGAAAACAGAAAGCTCAAAGAGCAACTCGATCTCCGCTTCGGCATGGAGAACATCGTTGGGCACGATCATCGAATGCTGAAGATCTACGACATGATCGACAGCATCGCAAATACGAAAGCCACTGTCCTGATCACCGGCGAGAGCGGAACTGGTAAGTCACTGATTGCCCGTGCCATTCATCGCCGTAGCAGTCGTCGCGAAAACGCATTTGTCGAGATCGCCTGCGGTGCGCTTCCCGAAGCTCTGCTCGAGAGCGAACTTTTTGGTCACGTCGCTGGTGCGTTCACCGGAGCCGTGGGCGAGAAGATGGGCAAGTTCCTGCAAGCGGATCGCGGCACGATCTTCTTAGACGAGATCGGCACGGCATCGCCAAGCATGCAAGTCAAGTTGCTTCGCGTATTGCAGGATTTTGAGTTTGAACAAGTTGGCGGCACGAAGACCTTTCACGTCGATTCGCGAGTCGTGTTGGCGACTAACGAGGAACTGTCACGTGCCGTCGCCGAAGGGCGATTCCGCCAAGATCTTTTCTATCGAGTCAACGTGATCAATATCGAACTCCCTTCGCTCCGCGAGCGGATCTCGGATATTCCGCTACTGGCACAGCACTTTCTCGCCTCGGTCTGCGAAGAGTCCGGTCGAAACGTGGAAGGATTCACCGACGATGCACTATCAGCGTTGCGGCGATATCAGTGGCCTGGAAATGTTCGCGAGCTGCAGAACGTCGTCGAGCGTGCTGTTCTGCTTGGCAAAGGATCGATGATTACCGTCGCGGATCTTCCGAGCCAGCTTTCGTCGGGAGCCCCCGTCGTCGTGCAGCCTTCCTCCGGAGTCTCGCTCAAAAATGCCCTCGATGCTCCTGAACGCCAGATCATCCTCGACGCACTACAATCCAACAACTGGAATCGCAACGCGACGGCGGAGTTGCTTGGCATCAATCGAACGACGCTGTACAAGAAAATGAAGAAGCTCGGTCTTCAGGATCCAAGACAGTCAATGACGTTTGTGCAGCAGTAACGCGCGACGCAGTTACTCCTCAACGAGCGAATAGAGGCCACCGCGATCGTGTTTGAGTTTTCCTTGCCTGGCGAGTTCTTGCCAGACGGCTTTGGGGAACTGATTCGGCGGAGTAATCGCAATTATCCGGGATCGCTGGCCAGAGGACATTGGACCGTATCCCATTCCTGACTCGTCATCTAAGCGTGTCAGTTTAAGACGTTTCCGGAACGCTTTCATCGCCAATCGCAACTCTTCTTTCGATGGTGGTTCGGGCGCAGGAACGGGTTCCGACTCGACCATGATACTTTCCTTCTGAATCCGGCTTGGGTGAGATACGGATTCCGCAGTACGCGACAATCCCTCTTAACATCGTAACTCGGGCGAGTGATTTGTACCTGATTAATGTCAGATCGTCACTCTCCCATCGACTACGCATCGGCCAAACAATTACTGTCGCAAAACTCTTGTGGGATAGGCTTCCAGCCAATTCTGTTCGGCATGACATTTGCTAGCCGGATTTTCTTACGAATTGGGCTAGCTAGCCGTGGTTGTGTTTGTCATGATTGTGGGCATGGCGTCTAAGGATAACACCGACAAAGGCATCCAGGAAAGCGACCTCTCGGGGCTCCGCGATCTGCAGGCGATGGCGAAGCTGCTTAAACCGCTGCACCGAATCGGCACGGAACGAGACAAAGCCAATAACCGTGACTTGCACATGGATCAGTACTGCTTGCTTGTGCTGATGTGGCTCTACAACCCCATCATCGATTCGTTTCGCGGATTGCAACAATGCAGTGGCTTGAAGAACGTGCAGAAGCGACTCGGCGTCGGGCGGGCTTCGCTGGGGTCGCTGTCCGAATCGGTCACGATCTTCGATCCAACGCCTCTCGCCGGACTGGCCGAAGAACTGAGTGACAAGCTGCCTGATCGTACGCCGGAGAACTTCGCCTGCGTTGACAAGAAGATCACCGCCGTGGATGGATCGGTGTTTCGCTTGCTGGCTCAGATCGCTGAGCTGGCTTGGCTGCCCAAAGGCGATGGCAAGTCGTCCTGCGGCTATCGCTTGCATGCTCAATTTGAAGTCTTCAAAGGCACGCCCAGCCGCATCGACGTGACCGGTGCCAATCCCAAAGGCGAAGCGGACGAGCGACGCGTGTTGGAGAGAACCGTTGAGTCGGGACGTTGTTATCTCATCGATCGTGGCTATGCCAAGTACGTGCTGTGGAACGCCATCGCTGCGGCGGACAGCCAGTATGTGTGTCGGCTGGGCGACGCGATACCGTACGAAGTGGTCCGCGAAAACGCACTGACCGACACGGATCGAAGTGCCAGCATCGTGAGCGACCAGATCGTACAGTTTGGCACGGCCAACAGCCGCACGACTCCACCCGATCACTCCACGCGACTGGTGATTGTCAAGGTCAAGCCTCACGATAGTCGTCGCAGCAAGAACGGCGTCAGCGGCGCGAGCAGCGATGGCTACTTGCGGATCGTGACCAACAATCTAGACGTGCCCGCCGAGATCATTGCGGCGCTGTACGAGTTGCGTTGGACAATTGAGTTATACTTCCGCATCATCAAACAATTATTGGGCTGTCGCCATCTGCTGAGCACGAAAGCCAACGGCGTGACGATTCAGATCTACATGGCGATCATCGCTTGCATCATGATCTTGGCGATGACGGGTAAGCTGCCGACGAAGCGGACGTATGAAATGATCTGCTTCTACCTGCTTGGCCTCGCCGAGTTGGACGAGTTGGAGGCCCACATCCAACAACTTCCGCCGAAGTAGTCGCCACCGCGTTGGCCCGGGCCTCGCGGCGGTTCACGCTGCGCACTCCCTAACCGCTCGCCACACCCTGCCGCCAACCATCACTCGACGAAGCACATGACACAGCATCCCGCGACAGGTAGGATGACTCCGGCAAACCACGTGCCGAACAGAATTGGCTTCCAGCCTGTCAATTCAGTCATGACAGGCTAGAAGCCTATCCCACTTATTGTTTGGGCGGTGCTACGTGCTCAGTTGCTGCAACACGAGTCAGCTACTCGTTTCGCGCCGCCTTTCATCCTCTCCTCCTCTAAATACCTCGATGCCAGGGCCGCCACGCTTGACCAATCCGGCCCTCGCGGCTCTGTCTGACAACTGATCTAGCGCGTTCTGCCCCGTGCTTCCAAGGTCGATGGTCCATTCGTTGACGTACAGATCGACGTGTTGCATGAGTACTTCATCAGCGAGTTCCTGGGCGTACTTCCGCATCGTCGGATACGTTGCGTCACGATCAGCCAATGCAAATTCAAGCGAATCACGGACCACGCGTTGGACGGTGGCGATTGTGTCGGGCGTGAGGCGCCGCTGTGCAACGATCCCTCCCAGAGGTAGCGGGCAGTGCGTCTCCGCTTCCCACCGCGTCCCGAGATCTTCGACCAAGGCTAGGCCTTGCTGTTGCCAAGTGAACCGACCTTCGTGAATGCAAACGCCGAAATCCGCATCGCGTCTTTGTAGCCTTGGCATTATCTCAGAGAAGACGACGTGCTCGACTCGCGTCGTCTGCGGATAGAACAGCGAGAAGAGTAGTGAAGCGGTAGTGTGTCGACCAGGGCAAAGGGTCACTTGCGCGACGGTACTCGGTGTTGTGTCCGGATGAGCGGCCAACAACAAGGGCCCAACGCCGAACCCCAAGGCGGAACCGCTCGGTAAGACGACTGTTTTCTCGGCCAACAGCAACGCCGCGTGAAAGCTAGTCTTGGCAACATCAAACTCGTCTGAGAACAAGCGATCGTTCAGTTGCTGGATGTCGATCAATTCAATATCGAAATCGAGCCCACGCCAGTCGACGGCCTTTGTCATCAAAGCGTGGAAGGTGAATGTATCGTTCGGGCAGGTCGAAATGCCAAGGTGAATTCGCTGCGTCACAATCGTCCTCAATATTCGGTGATGTTTTCGTCGTCCGAAAGAAGTACGTTAGCCCTTCTCGGTTTGATGTGCGCACGACGCGCATCTCGGTAGGACGGACGCCCTCGTCCGTCCGTGTTTGTTCGTGATGGCCGGACGGACAAGGGCGTCCATCTGGCATTTGGTTGCGGCAAAGCCGCGTTAGAGTCTTACGTTGTGTGATACGCGCACGGTGCGCGCATCTTGTAGCTTGACTCGGAGAGTCAAGCTACTTTGGTTGCGGCTGGGCCGCGTTAGGAACTTAATGCATTCCATGTCAATTCGGCGGCGGCACGAAGTGCCCCTTCGATATCCCAGTTCCGTTTGTCTCGATCACCGGCTCGATTAGAAATTCCGCGAATGATCTGCAACGGTACGCCCGCCAGTGAACAAGCCATTGCTACGCCGAACCCTTCCATCTCCTCCGCATCGGCATCCGCGTGTTGAGCCACTCGCATTGCCACGTCGGCGTCGGTCGCTGATGCCGCGCATACGGTAAGCAGCTTTCTACCGAGTTTGGACTTGTCGATGGTACGCGGCGCTAGCGGGAGTAAATCGCCAATGCTTTCGCCGGCAGACGTCCAATGCTTCCAACCGATTGTGTCAGCGGACTGGTGGTCCGCTCCCGTGCCTACACCGACGCCAACGCACCCCACTTCCTGGAAGTTTCGTGCGGTGCCAATCGATAAATCCGACTGTAGCCCTCCCGCAATACCGACCAATACGACGTGCGTCGGTTGATGCAACGCGAACAATTGCATCGATCGAGCGGCCGATGCAATCGGGCCGAACCCACAGAGTTCGATCCGTGCCTCAATCGCACCCAACAAGGGCGACAATAGCGGGGCGAGAACGCGAAGCTCCAGCGGCGTTGGTGTGAGTATAAGAGTCGTCACGATGACCTCTGGCGGACGTTTGTTAATGGAACCCTGACAGCGAAATTGTCCATCCTATTAACCGGAAGCGTCTGTAAGAGCTTAACATCTGGTACTGATTGTCTTGAAGATCCCAGAATTTGGATTGTGTCGATTCGGTCTATTACCAGGGCTTTTCAGTTGTTCAAACTGAGAGGTTTGTACGACGGGCCTCCGAGCCCGTCGATGAATCTAAGTTGTCATTCGACGGCTTCGGAGGCCCGACGTCGATCTTGTGCAACTTCAACAAATGAATTGCCCTGGGGCCACTACGGCGTCGTTTGCGGATGCTTGATGCAGGAGTTAGAATCACCCTCAACCGCCGCATTCGATTAACCGAAGTGAATTCAAGCATGGCAGACGACTCTCCATACATTCGATCGCGATACGAACAGGGAATTCTGGTTATCGAGGTCATTCCGAAGCGGCTCAGCGAAGAATCGCAGGTGTTCGCCTTACGCAACGAGATTGTGGCAGCCATTCGCGAATCAGATTCCGACGATATCATCATCGACATGAAGAATGTCGAATACCTGACGAGCATTGCATTGTTGCCATTTGTCGGCATTCGCGGTGCCGTGGAGCAGCGAGGTGGGCGTGTGGTCTTGTCGGAACCGGCTGGCATCGTCGTCGACGTTCTGACCGTTTCGCAGTTGATTGTGGAGAACCGCGAGTCCGCAAACCACTTGCAGATGGCTGACAGTCTCGAGTCGGCAATCGTGTTGCTGAAGAGTGGCTCCGACACTCGCGTCTAACATCGCGGGATGCAGGACGTTGGGGGTAGATCGCTCTTTTCGACTACCGGTGCCGCCAGGAGCGGTTTCATGATGCGGACGATGATCGACGACCTTCGCTCGAACTGGCAGTCGTTGCTGTCCACCGATCTGGTTATGAAAGCCATCGGATTTATGGTGCTGAGCCCGCTGGTCAGCTTGGCGTTCAACAGGTTTCTGGAGTTCTCCGGTCGCCGTGTGCTGGCCGACGCCGACATCGCATTCTTTTTGCTGCATCCTATCGGTTGGTTTACAGCGATCGTTGTGGGAGGTGGATCGCTCGCAATTCTTGCCTTCGAGCAAGCCGCCCATATGGCAATCGTACTGTCGGCCATTCAAGGACGTACCGTCGGGACGATTTCGGCATTGCGGTTCGTTGCATCGCGGGCGTACGGCATCTTTCAGATCGCTTGGCGATTAGTAGTCCACTTGCTCCTCATCACATTTCCCTTTTTGGCAGTGGGCGGTGCGATCTACATGGCACTGTTAACTCAACATGACATCAATTTCTATCTAACCCAGAAGCCACCAACGTTTTGGATCGCCACGCTGCTCTTCGGTATCGTCGTCGTCGCCATGACCTGCGTCTTACTGCGACTGATTACCGGTTGGGCGTTCTCGCTGCCGATGTACTTGTTTGAAAATACGCCGCCGAAGGAATGTCTTGCTAGGAGCAATCAATTTTCCGCCGGGGACCGAACGCGAATCGCGATGTGGATAACCGGATGGCTATTCGGCAACGCGGTGGCGTCGGCCCTTGTCACCAGCGTCGTCGTCGTTATCGGCTACTCGACCGTTGAGCATTTCTTGACGTCGCTTTGGACGGGCGTCTTCGCGATTGGAGCCCTGCTGGTCGCTTGGGTGCTGCTCGGCTTGCTCACACACTCTGTGGCAGTTACTTCGTTGTCGATCGTGCTTGTTCGACTCTATACAACCAATCCACAGTGTTACGAACAGCCAAAGCCGCTATTGCTACCCGTTGGTGGGCAAGTTGAGGTTGTCATGACGCGAGGCCGTATCGCCGGCGTACTTTCGATCGGTTGTGTTGCAGCTGCGCTCGCGGGGACCTCTGCGATTCACAGCATTCAACTGGAAGACCATGTTCAAATTACAGCGCACCGTGGTGCGTCGGGTAAAGCTCCCGAAAACACACTCGCTTCCGTAAATCAAGCGATCGCCGACGGTACGGATTGGGTAGAGATCGATGTGCAGGAGACGAAAGATGGAGTTGTGATTGTTGCTCACGACAGCGATTTAAAAAAAGTGTCGGGCGTCGATACGAAAATCTGGGACGCCACAGCAGAGGAGTTGCGAGAGATCGATATTGGCACACACTTTGACCCGCGTTTTGCAAGTGAACGCGTGCCAACGCTCGCCGAAGTGCTAGAAGCCTGTCGTGGACGTGCGAACTTGAACATCGAACTTAAGTACTATGGACATGACCAGGATCTTGAGCAACGTGTCATTGACCTCGTTGAACAGCACGACATGCAGCGAAATGTAGTCCTGATGTCGCTGGAGTTGCAGGGTGTTCAGAAGGCCAAGCGATTGCGCCCGGACTGGGCGGTTGGGTTGCTGACAGCCGTGGCCGTCGGTGATTTGACTCGTGCCCAAGCGGACTTCTTTGCGGTCAACACCAAGCTCGCGACACCCGCTTTCATTCAATCGGCTCATCGCAAGCAGAAGGAAGTCGCGGTCTGGACCGTCAACGATCCGGTTACAATGTCGGTGATGATTAGCCGCGGAGTCGATAACATCATTACCGACTATCCCGACGTCGCACGCCGCGTCCTCGCGGAGAGGGCATTGATGAGTCCCCTTGAGCGAGTGATGTTGGAGCTTGCCGTGTTCCTCGGTGCGACCCCATCGCACCTGCCGCGTGGTGATTGATTTCATCGCCTGCTAGGATTGCTGACGTATGGCGAATGCGCGACATCAATTCGGCCTCCGGCAAGTTTTTTTAGGCGTTACCGCGTTTGGATTCGCGATAAGCTCCATCCGTTCGAGCGGAGTCACCTGTTACGTGCTCGGCGCATTCGCGGCTTTGCTAGCGGGTGCTGCCGTTCTGGAACACAACAAGCACGCTGGAGTGGTCGCTTTTGGGGTCATGTTCGGAATCTACATACTTCGGCTGGTATTGCCATAAGGTGAGCCGCGAGCTGACCGTGCCAAACTCCAACATGGCTAGCACTCCCGCACAACATCAAGGCTCGTTTTTCGCCCGGTCTCAGGCCACGGAAAATTGTTTTTACTCTGGACGTGACGGATTTGTGACTCCAATTATAATGACGCGCTGACTCTGGCCATGCGTGGTCGAAGTCTTCGGTCGTGACTTGGCGGAAGCGGCCACCTTCTGGAATAAGGCAATCTAAACTTGCGCCAATTTGTTTGCGGTGTGCGTGACAGATTAGTAAGACTCCTGCCTTTCCAGTAGGTGAAATATGCATCCTCCGATCGAAACTAACCCTGATTCCCTACTAGTAGCCGCCCAAGCCGGAACAAGCGGCTGTTTGTCGCGTCTGCTCCAGCTCTATTCAAATTACTTGCGTCTGCTTGCCTGTTCCCAGTTGGACGAGCGGCTCCGGGCGCGAGTCAGCCCTTCTGATATTGTCCAAGAGACGCTGTTCGAGGCACACCGCGACTTTGATCGATTCGTGGGTCGTTCATCGGGCGAGTTCGTAGGGTGGCTGCGGACGATTCTCGTCCACAACTTGGCGCGAATGGTCGAACATCACCTGCTGACCGGCAAACGGGATGTGCGGCGAGACGTTTCGTTGGACGAGATCGGTGTCGGTGGTGACCAGTCAAAAGCGTGCTTGGCGGCACTCTTGCACGACGATATCACTTCGCCCAGTTCGCAGGTGGAGCGACACGAACAAGTCGTAGCCCTAGCAGAGGCGCTGACGCTGCTGCCGCCCGACTACCGCCAAGTCATTGTATTGCGGCACGTCGACGGACGCCGCTTCAAGGAAATCGCGGAAGTGTTGGGGCGATCGGAAGGAGCAACGCGGATGTTATGGCTGCGGGCGGTCGAGGAACTCCGGGAGCAACTTGATCTCAAAGGATTGCTATGACCGCCTTTCCTGCTCCAGATCTTGAACTGCATACCGATGACCACGAAATCGCGATCAAAGAACTTCCCTCCGAAGACCGCGAGATGTTGGCCCGTTTGTTGGACGAGTACCTCACTGAAATCGAAACCGGTTTCGAACCGGACGTCGATCGGTTGCTGGCTGGCCATCGTCATCTCTCTGCGCCGTTGCATCGTTATCTCGATAGCTTGAAGTTTTTGCATCGCACGACGTCGGTTGTCGCAAGTCCGACGAAAGCCGCTGGCGTAAAGCCGGCGCAGGCGACCGAACAAATGCTCGGCGATTATCGGTTGATCCGGGAGATCGGACGCGGCGGAATGGGCGTTGTCTACGAGGCTTGGCAAGTGTCGTTGGACCGACGCGTGGCATTGAAAGTCTTGCCGTTCGCTGCCGTGCTTGATCCCAAGTACATCGCGCGATTTCAAAACGAAGTGCGAGCTGCAGCCCAACTTCAGCATCCGCATATTGTGCCAGTCTTCGGTGTAGGCTGCGATCGGGGCGTCCATTACTACAGCATGCAGTTCATCGACGGACAACCGTTGGATCAAGCTATTCAGGGATTACGCGGAGCGCGAGTGCCAACGACGACCCCGATGCCGGCGCGCCGCGAGGATGCGACGTTGTCGCAACCTGTCATCGCGACTGCCTCGACCCAGCGAGAATCGACGATCCGTACGGCGACCACTCGAGCGTATCTTCGGAGTACTGTGCAACTCGCAGTCCAGGCGGCGAACGCTTTGCAACACGCACACGAATTCGGCATCGTCCACCGCGACATCAAGCCATCGAACCTGTTGGTCGATCGGCAGGGCCAATTATGGATCACCGACTTTGGATTGGCTCGCGTGCAGGCCAGCGCCGAACTTACGGTGACAGGGGACATCATTGGCACGTTGCGATACATGAGTCCCGAACAAGCGGCGGGTCGTCACGCTTTGGTTGACCAACGGGCGGACATCTATGCTTTGGGCGCCACGCTGTACGAACTGCTCACGTTGCGAGCCGCGTTCCCTGGCGACGATCGACAGCTGCTGCTTCGTCAAATCGAGAATCAGGAACCTCCTCCGCCCCGACGAGTGAATCCGGCAATTCCCGTCGACCTCGAAACGATTCTGCTAAAAGCGATGAGCAAACATCGCGAACTACGATACTTCTCGGCATCGGACTTTGCCGATGACCTCCAACGGTTCCTCGATGGTCATCCGACTCGGGCACGTCGTCCGAGCTACTTAGATCGCAGTACCAAGTGGCTCGCGCGCCATCGAAGGATGGCCGTTGCTACGGCTGTTTTTTTGCTCCTGACATCGCTTGTCAGTGTCACCGCAGCGATTGCCGTAGCGCAAAAGGAACGGGCGACGGCCGCGGCATTGTTCCGCGCGGAAACTCACTTGGCAACCGCCAAGCAAGTGGTCGACCGATTCGGCGCGGAGATGAGCGAACGATTAGCGAGAATTCCGGCTGCGACCGAAGTTCGCGGCGAGATGCTCGAAGAGTCGCTTCGGTTCTACGAGGATCTCGCACGATACGCTCACTCCGACCCGACACTCCAACGGGATGCAGCGACCGCTGCCTTTAAGGCCGCCGCAGTTGCCGAGAAACTAGGGCACCTGCCGCGAGCAGCGGAACTCTACGAAGTATCGCGACAACGCTTTAAGTCATTAGCCACAACTGAAACCGAAGACCGCGACGCGATCCGTGTCTGCGAACGGCGACTCGTTCTCCTCGCCGCCATCGAGCAGAACAACACGGGGCGAAAGTTGGCGCAGGAAGGTCGGATACCTGAAGCGGTCGTTAGCTTGAACGCTGCACGACAAATACTTGAAGGCTTGCTAGAGGAAGAAGATGCAGATGCCGAACTGAGCAATTGCCTCGCGGGTGTGCTAGGCAATCTTGCCGTCCTCGAACTGACGGACCGGACTCAAACTGAAGGCGTCGTCCACTGAAGTAGGAATCGTTCTCGTGTCTCGAACTGACGACAATCCGTTGCTGCTGTTGGCGAACTCGACTTTGCCCGGTGCGGTGTCGTCGGGATTCCGGCGACGGACCAGTCGATCGTCTGGCGAGCGGCGGCGTATCGCTTATCACTTGCACGTCGAGCAGCTCGAGCCGCGGCACATGTTGTCGGCAATGGCCGAGTTAATTGAGCTTGATGTGTGGTGCGATCCAGAAGCAGTGCCTGCGGTTTTGACGGACACTGAGTGCATCGCACGAGATGTTGTGGACCTGTCGCGTCACTCGCCTCACACCCCTGCCGATTTCGAAGCGGACGACGACGTAAGCTGCGATCCGAATGATGACCCCAGCGCTCGGCAAGCATCTCCTCAGCAGTCAGAAGACCTGGCTATCGACTCGAATGAGAGTTTCGTCGAATCCGGATACACACCGATTAACGAGGAGTTTCACGCTCTGACTTCGGCGACACCGGTCGGTGGTGAACTAGAACGCGGGGAAGTGGCCGTGTCCGACTCGGGCACCCAGGAACCTGTTCAGGCCGTTTCAATTCCGCCACAGCGGACACTAGTTCAAGGTGTGTCCGATGATACGAGGCGGGACGTCGCGAGGCCCGCCGCGCTATTGCAACAACCGGTCTACTTCTCTGGAACAACGGCTTTGAGCGGGCCAAATTGGAAGGCGTCGACCGAAGAGTTGGTCAATGCCGACACGCTGCTGGACGTTATCGGGTTCGGAGAACCTGACAACGTGTCATTCTTCGACAAAGCGGTGCGAGTCGCGGTGCCATCCGAAGTCGCCGTCGCGAACTACGGATTCGATCCGATCGCGGAGGTGTTTTCGCAAGTTGAGTCGTGGACAGTGCACGACGAGTTGCCACGCTCGCACGGCCAGCCGGTAATTAGCGCGTCGCTTCAAGAGCAGGAAGAATCGCATCCCCAACGTTTGTGTCTGCAGGAGTTAGCTCCAGGCGAACCTATCGAGCGACCGGTGATGAACGGAGAGGAAGCCTCGCGGACAAAGGAACTGCTGACGGCAAGTGCTCCTTCGCCCATGGGGCGGTTGCCGAGTTGGCAATTGTTGGGCGGAATGGGACTGTGGCAGATCATTGTTTCGGTTCGGGGTCGCCGGCAAAAACAACGGTGCGAAGAACTGTCGTAACACTAGCCGAGAATTCCTGCCTTCCTAGATAGAGGCAAAAAATAGGCAAACATTTATCGCAACGAGGTCCCTAGATGAACCGGCTGGTGTCAAAACGAATCAAACGAAGTTCCCTCACTCGATGCCTGCGGCGCGGGGTGGAACACTTGGAAGTGCGCAATCTAATGGCGGCGGATGTGATATCGGACGATCCGGTATCGTTCGTGAAAGATGACTCCGAATTGGAGTTCGCCTCTGCTGAGCTTTGGGATGATGAGTGGCAAATGACTTTCCGGTCGCCGGATGAAAACAGCGAACCAGTTGTCGAGGAGGAGTTCTTTGAGACGGAGGACTTCGATTCACTGAACCACGAGCCGATTCATTTCATGTCGATGACTGCCCGATTTGACGAAGGCACGCACTCGGATGCCGATGCGTTTGACGGCGAACTGTGGGACACAGACGTAGTCTTTTACACGTCGATATTTGAGACTTCGGTCCTGGGAGACAGCGAACTCTTTTCGGAAGGAATACTGGACGACTTCGCCTCATCGGACGACAGCGAAGAAGGTGACTTCTGGTACTTCGCCGGTAGTGGGCCTGAATCTGCCGAGATATTCTCGACCGGAGTCATGAGCTTCATGTCGGATTGGTACAACGCAGACAATCCGATGGATACAAACGAAGATGGCGCTATTACACCGCTCGACGCGTTGATCGTGGTGAATACGTTAGATCGCATCGGTTCTGTTCAACTTAGCCGTGAACTCTTTGATCATGCTTCACTAGCGTTTGACGTCGATGTGCACGCAGATTACCGCGTCGATGGTAATAATGATGGATTTCTAAGTCCTCTGGATTTTCTATTGCGGATCAACTTCCTCGCCGAAATGGATCTTGCCAACGACGTGAATTCTGATGCATCGCGACTGGGAGGTTTCGCTTCGATACTGCCTGGCGAGTGGGATCAGTACGAGCCCGTAGATACAGGCGAGCTGGACGAAGCAACGTTTTCAGAGGACACCGCTACTGAAGAGTCAACCGCCGTGTTTGGTGCCAGGATTTGGAACCCTGAACTCGCTTGGCCCAAAGAAGATCCGAACGATGCCGAAGCGGACGACGAGTTTTGGAGCGACTATGAGGCCGATGAATCCGATGAACTGTTGGATGACCAGTTGCTGGAACTCTTGACCCGAGCTTAACGTTCCGAGTAGTCCAATGGTCCTCGCTTGAGGAGTCAGTCGTCTACAACTGGATCAGAACCGCATCTGACGCGCTAGTCCGATTAAGGCGTCGTCGCTTCCAACCACGCTTGATAAGCGACACACAGTCGCGGTGCGGCTCCTGGGGATTGTTGCAGCAGTCCCGCGGCGGAATCGATCGTTTGTTTCGCGCGTTCGAGATAGGCTGGTTTGTTGAGCGTTTTGCCGAGGTAAACGAGATTGCTGGCCGCTACGGAATTCCCAGCGGGCTCGACGCCGTCGACCGGGTCGCGTCCGCGAGCGAGCAGCGTTTCGTGGTCGCCGGAAGTAAAATAGAATCCGCCGCTTTTCTCGTCCCAAAATAGTTCCATTTGTTTCGCAGTTAGTTCATCGGCGATTCGCAGCCACTTCTCGTCTCCGGTGGCTCGGTGAAGCGCGATCAATCCATCGGCGAGAAACGCATAGTCATCGAGATAGGCGTTCAACGCCGATTTGCCTTGCCCATAAGTTCGCTCCAATCGTCCGTCGTCGGTGCGTAGTTCGGCCAGGACAAAGTCGGCGGCGCGAGTTGCAGCCTGCACATAGGCCGCGTTCTTCAGTATCCTGCCAGCGTCGGCGAAGCCTCGGATCATTAACCCGTTCCAACTCGTAAGGATCTTCGTATCGGTCAAAGGTCGGGGACGTTGGTTGCGGGCAGCGAGCAGCTTCTCGCGCAGCGGTTTTAGCTTCTGTTCCAACTCCCCATCCGACAGGCCAGTTAGCTCGGCGAGTTCCTTGGGAGTCTTCGACAGTTGCGGCGCGTAGTACTCGCCCTCGAAGTTTGGTTCGGCGTCCAGTCCATATACCTGCGCGAACAACTTGAATTCGTCTGGTGAAAGCAACTTCTCAACTTCAGCCTTCTCCCAACGATAGAACTTGCCTTCTTCATCCTCGGATTCAGCATCCAACGCCGATACGAAGGCACCTCGATCGTCGGTCATTTCTCGCAACATAAACGCGAGCATCTCGTCGACGACGCGTTTGAAATCCTCACGACCGGTGATGGCATAGGCTTCGGCATAGACGGAAGCAAGTTGGCCGTTGTCGTACAGCATCTTTTCAAAGTGTGGTATACGCCAGAAGCGATCAACGCTGTAGCGATGAAACCCGCCACCCAAATGATCGCGAATCCCGCCCATCTCCATGCGTTCCAACGTTCCCACGAGTAACTTCGTCGCCGTCGCCGTATCCGCTTCACTCAGCTTCCCGCTGTGCAGCCGTTGGACGAGAAAGTCGAGATTGGGTGGCTCGGGGAACTTTGGGCGGTTCGGATTTGCCGGCGAGAATCCGAAGCCGCCGTACTCCGGGTCGTAACGATCGGCGAGCGATTGGAGAGTCTGGTCAAGTATCGCCGGTTCAACGACCGCATCGTCGGTTGTACGTGGGCGATCAAGCTCTTGCTTCACCAACTGCGTGATCGCTTCCGCATCCCGCTCGATCGCCTCGCGCTGCATACTCCAAAACTCTTCGACACGTTTCAGCAACGTAAAAAACCCGGTGCCAGCGCCGCGGTCACCGTCTCGCGCGGGAAAATACGTTCCACCGAAGAACGGCTTCGCATCCGGCGTCATGAATACCGACATCGGCCAACCGCCGCCTCGACCATTGCCAGTCACTTGGTTATAGATCTGGACGGACGTCATGTAGATTGAATCCACATCGGGACGCTCTTCGCGATCGACTTTGATGCATACAAAATGCTCGTTCATGTAAGCCGCGATCTCTTCGTCCACGAACGACTCGCGTTCCATAACGTGACACCAATGGCAACTGGTGTATCCGACTGACAGAAAGATGACTTTGCCCTCGGCCTTCGCTTTGGCAAAGGCCTCTTCTCCCCACGGATACCAATCAACGGGATTGTGAGCGTGGAGAAGCAAGTACGGACTTGTCTCTTTCGCCAACCGATTCGTGGTTTTCTCTTTCTTCTCGTTGTCGGGAACAAGTGTTTCGGTAGCGGCTTCGGTTGGCGGTTCGGCTGATTCGACCGCCACATTCTGAGAGCAGCCTATGGATTGGACCACTAGGAGGACGGCGAGCGCGCGAAGGAAGCGCGAAGACATGATTAACAGCATAAGGGGTCCCGTTAGTCCGAGTTTTGTGCGGCGGATTCTAGCGACGGTTGGTCGGAAGGTTCCGACATTGCCTCGGTTCCTTTCTCGTCGGAAGCCTCCGACGCGATCGAGGAGGATCGAGGTTCACGAAACGCCCCTGAATCGACCGGTACCGTTTCTTGGTCTGCGACTGGAGACTGGTCACCGTCAACCGTCTCGGTATCCAAGCGAGTGTCATCTCCATCGGCGGAATGCGAGTCGCCGCACCCGACGTCATAGATGGCTCGAAAGGTAACAGTCCCGACCGTCAGCAACGCACCGGGTGCCAGTATCGCTTCGGTAATCCGTTCGTCACCGACATACGTGCCGTTCAGCGAATCCAAATCTCGCACAACTAGATGCCCCTCGACGTCTGATAGCTCGCAGTGCTGACGACTCACCAAAGAATGGGGGATCGTGACTTGAGCGCTGCGTCCGCGACCGATAATCGCCGGCAACTTGAGGCTGACCTCGGCTGTACTGGTTGTGCCCCCAACCACGACTAGTTTCGCCTTCATGTTTCGATATCCCTATCTATGGCCATGACGGATTGCGACGGTAAGTGATTCCTGTTGCAACAGTCTATCCCCGCGATCACGCCGACGCAAATTAGAATCCCCCCTGTAGGCCGCAGCCTGTCAGTGCTAGCACCAAAACATCACAGGATCGGCGACATCAGGCGAGCGACGCGCACTCCGATTTTGAACAGAAGCGAGCGATTCTTGAGGTCGTCCGCTTCGGCAATGCGGCAATTAGCGAAGTCTTGCTCAAACATCTCAGCCGCCTGTGCGGCAAAGCACATGTCTTCGACGAGGATCGTGATCTCGAAGTTCAGTCGGAAGGAGCGGTTGTCGAGATTCGCAGTGCCCACGGCGGACCAGCGATCATCGACGAGCAATGTCTTCTGGTGCAGGAATCCGGGTTGGTAGCGGTAGATCTTGACACCTACATCTTCCAACTCTTGCAGGTAAGAAAACGATGCCAGGTAGACGAGCAATTGATCCGGTTTCGCAGGCAACATGATCCGCACATCGACACCACGCAACGCGGCCAGTTGCAATGCCGCGATGACATGAATGTCAGGCACGAAGTAAGGGCTGGCGATCCAGAGACGATCTTTCGCCATGCTGATCATCTGGATGAAGAACAAACCGCACGTTTCGATGCTGTCTGCCGGACCGGTTGGCAGGACGAGCACGTCCTGCGCGCCACCTTCAACCGGAGTCGGCGTCCAGTTCAATTCAGGCACGTCGCGGGTTGCCCAATACCAATCCTCGATAAACGATAGCTGAAGCGCTTGGACGGCAGGCCCTTCGATTCGGGCATGCGTATCACGCCATGGGCCGAACTCTTTGCTTCTGCCCATATACTCGTCGCCAACGTTCAATCCACCTGCGAACGCCACCTTGCCGTCCACGACGACGATTTTTCGGTGGTTGCGAAAATTGAGTTGAAATCGGTTGCGCCGATTCGAGTGGAAGGGACGGATGTCGACGCCAGCTTCGCGCAACTCGTCGATGTAGGCTGACGATAGCTTGTGGCTACCAACTTCGTCGTAGATAAACGAGATGCGGACACCGTCGCGACTTCGCCGTAGCAGCCGACCTTTCAAATCGCGTCCGAGTTCGTCATCCTTGACGATGAAAAACTGGACGAGGACATATTCTTCGGCTGCGTCGATGGCAGCCAGAATCGCATCGAACGTTGCCTTCCCGTCGATCAGCAATTGGACGCGATTGTTCCGAGTGAACGGCATCCAAGCCAGTCGTTCGAGCACTGCGCAAGCACCCAGAGCGTCTGTCCGCACAAGTCCTCTTTCGCGAGCGATTCGACCGACATCTTCGAGCACGTCTCGCATCGGGCTGTCGCCACCCCGCCGCGCTTTGACGTAACCCTCGAACCTACTGCGTCCGAAGATCCAATAGGCCGGCAGCGCGACGAACATCAGCGGCGGCGTTACTAGACTGATCGCCCAAGCCACCGCCCCCTGCGACGTCCTCGACGCCATGATCGCGTGCAGCGCCGAAAGGAGTGCCGTCAGTTCGAGCAGCGTGAGGGCAATCGCTCCCACCACCCCAAGGAACGTGGCGTCGTCAAAGTTCGCACGGAACATACACGCTCACAGTCCGTCCCTAGAATTCGAGACCTTCCTCCGCACGAAACATGCGAAGTACTCTGATCGCAAGCCGTCTCTGAACCAAGAAACAATTCGGCGCTAACTAATCAGTGCGACTGGTGATCTCAAGCAAGTGATAGCCGAACTGAGTCTTTACTGGCCCATGAACTTGGTTCAGTTCGCCACTGAAGACGACTTTGTCAAACTCGGGAACCATCTGGCCAGGGCCGAACTCACCGAGTGCGCCGCCTTGCCGCCCGGAAGGGCATTGCGAATGTTCCGCTGCAACCGCCCCAAAGTCGGAGCCGTTTTCGATCTGTTGTTTGAGTTCCTCGCACTTGGCTTCGCTGTCCACCAAGATGTGTCTTGCTTTCGCTTTGGCCATCGCTACTGATCTTTCTGTCGGAAGTAAATCAATTGGTTAAGGTGCGAGCTTCTGAAATACCGCTCGCATTGTCAACCGGTTAGCGAACATCGCCCGCTTGATTCTCGTGACCCAGCGGCAGCGTTCCATCCCAATCACTCGGTGGAGTGCGATTATTTTGAGCGATGAAGACCGTCAAAAAATCTTTGACGCGATCGGTCGCGGGGACTTGATGCAGAAGCGAGAACGATCGTTCCCAATCCCGAGCCGCCAATGCATCGAGTGCTGACTCGTAAGCGGCGATGGCTTCGTCCGATAGGTCGGGGAACTCGGAAGCGGGCGGTAACAGTTCGCTCACCTCCAGCGGGGTCGCCATGCCATACGGACGTACGCTCGCGATTCGCCGCACGCGGGCGAGCGTCGGTGGCACGTGTTCGCGAACATAAGTAGCGGTGGATTCGTCCAGCAAGATTGACGTACGCAACGTTTTCGTCATCGACTCGAGTCGCGATGCAAGATTTACGACAGGCCCGAATACCGTAACTTTTACCTGGTCTGTCGTGCCAATCTTGCCAGCCACGGCGCGTCCCGAGGCGATACCGATACCCATGCGGAAATCGGACAGCGGATGCTTGGGGTTGATCGCCGCTTCGGCATACTCACGGCGGATGGCGAGCGCCGCTTGGCAAACTCGCGACGCGGTGTCTTCCTGGGCGAGCGGCCATCCCCAAAAACCCATTGCTGCGTCGCCATGAAAGTCACCGACGACGCCTCCATGTGCAAGGATCTGACGAGTCATTACTCCTAGCGCATCGCTAACTCGATGCAACAGACCGAGCAAGTCATCCGCTTCCTGTTCCGTGCGACGAGAGAAACCGCGCAGATCACAAAACAGCACGGAGACATCCGCTTCGCGAGGCGTCAACGCCAGCTCGGGGTCTTGGTCGACAAGCGTCTCGATCACGACGGGCGAGATGAATTGCCGCAGACTCGCGCTCTCGCGCTCAAAACGACGTAGGCCTTGAAGATGGCCGAGGGTTCGTGCGGCGAGGTCGACGAATTTCACGTCCTCGGTCAGCATCTTCGAGGTCGGCTGCGGGCCGGCATGCGGAAAGCTGCCGGCGACGTAGACGCAACTCGAACCCACCCCGCCGACTTCCAACGGGACGCAGAATGCCCAATCGGCACCGTCGTGCTGTGTAAAACTTGCGTCGGAATCCGATGCATCGCGGTGCCAAATGTGAATGACGCTGGCGCGACTCTCGAGTGATTGGCGAATTAGTCGTTCACAGGGAAGCGTTGCAGCGCGTTGCAAGTCGCGGCTTTCCCAAGGCATGACCATGATCTCGGCATTCGTTGCGGAAGTCCCCGCGATGGCGACGAAGTTGGCTTGCGGGATGCTCGCCAGCAGGACTTCCACTAGTTTCGCAGATTGCTCGTCCTCGCTGACGACGGCGGAAAAGATCTCGGGCAGACTCGATAACGCATCGATGCGTCGATCCGCATCGCCGAAGCGAACCTTCTGGAGTAACTCGTACGAAATCGTTTCTTCTGTCACCGGCGGCGGTGCGTCGAGCGTGGCACCAAGATTCTGTTCGACCAGCGAAAAGGTCGTGCTTCCGATCACAAAATGCTCGCCGCAGCGCAACTCGAACTGGTCCCTCGCTGTCCCTTGATAAAAGATCGGATTCAACGATTCGGGGATGCGGACGACGGACAACTTTGCATCTTCGATCGAGACGCGTACGTGCGTACGCGAGATACGATCGTCCCACGGCACTGACCAACGACCTGCGGATCGCCCAATGGCGATCGCTTGTCCCAACGGAACTTTTCGTCGCCAGCGTTGCTCCGGCAAGGCACCTTGAGCGATCAGGTCAGGCATCGAGTGGGCAATCCTTTCGTCTGACGATTCATTGTCCGGTGGCGATCACCGATGCTGGCGATTCATCGAGGGACCGAGATCGCTTCTGCGTAGTCCAATTCACCCGTCCGACCGTCATAATACTGGAAGATGACTTGCGGGTGCGGATAGGCAACCCAGCGTTTGTCGCCTAGTTTCAGTGGCATGTTGAATACATTGTTGATTTGCACGATGCAGTAATGCGGGTAGAGTCGCTCCATTCGCGGGAGGTCGGGCAGAATGTAGCTGCCCCAGCGGATGTCGCATTCGCGCGGGCCAAACGTCCACTTGCCGGTCGCAGGTCGATCGCTTTCGTCCAACTTGGGAACATGATTCACGCTGTTGTGGGGACCGCAACAGAACTCCCAAATGTTATCCGTGACCTTGATTGCGAAGCTGTTGTGCAAGTCGCCGGTCATCACGAACACGCGCTTCCCCAACTTCTCCCATTCGTTGATCAACAGTTCTCGCTCGTCAAAGAAGCCGGTCCACGCTTCTTCTTTGTTTTCCGTGTCGAACTCGAATCCACCCGCTCCACTGTGAGGTATCATGAACGGGACCGTCGAAACAACGAAGAAGAAGTCCGCATCGCTCTCGCGCATGGATTTCAGCAGCCAATCTCGTTGCGGCTTGCCCAGCATCGAGATTCCCGGCTTGTCTCGCTCGCGGAGGTCATGCATGTCGCGGTCGCCACGCGTGTCGAGCATAAAGAACTCGCAGTTCGAGACGCGGAACTTACTGTAGCTGCGACGACCAATCGAGTAGCTCAGACTCATATCGTCGACTTTCGCGGGCATGTGCAATCGCAACGTGTGGGTGTCGACGACTTCCACGATATCGTAAACGTACGAATTCTTGTTCCCTTCGTCATTATCGTATTGCAGGTCGTTTGCGCCTGCCTCGATCGTTCCCCAATGCACGTGCAGGTTCGTCATTTCCGAGAGCGGAAGTTTCGTGAAGTCTGTGTTGGGATCGACCAGCAGATCACTGCCGGCTCGCATGCTGCCACGACCAAAGTGAATCGGATGGTTATATTCCATCGGATTCGCCCATCCCAAGTAGTCATACCACGCCTGGGTCCCGATATCGCGAAACACCGTCCGCCGATGTCGCTTGCCAGCTTCCGACGATCCCCAGATGTCATTGACCAATTCGTGATCATCGAATGTGAAGTAGCTCGGCATGTTGCGATGCCACTTGGAGAGTTCGACACCGCGACTGAGATACAGCTTATAGTTCTCCCAGCAGCCGACGATCGTGGGCATGACTTGAACCGCCATTGGTAACTCTTCGACTCCCTGCACCAATCGCCAGGCTTCGGGTGGATACTCGCGTAGCTCCTCGTAGCTCCAGTCGCCGTTCATGATGTGGAAGTGAACTTTGTCGACCCAGTCACGATTCAAGTTCTCGTAGGTCGGTGTGCGATGTCCAATGCCATGCAACGGATTCTGGTTGGCACACGAACCGATCTCGAACTTGAAATTGAACAAGCCTTTCGGGTTGTACTCCGCGTTTCGTGTGTCATCGGCATCGGGCAGCGTCTGAAATGATCCAGGCAAACCATGCGGTCGTTCGTTCACCCACACCTGATAGTGATAACGTGTGTCCGATTTCAATTTGGCAAGCCGTGCGACGCCCGTGTTGTCACGATCGATCTTTGTCGTCGCAGGCTCACTGACTTGATCCAAATGCTCTGCATCCGTCCCATAGTGGATGGTGAACTCGCCCGCGTCCGACGTTCGCGCCCACACCGCCATCGAATGCGCGGTTGGGTTTCCCAGCATCGGCCCGTCAGTCAGACGAATCGGATCGCGTTCGGCGTGGGCTTGAGCGATCGCGAGCACAACGACGAAGCTAACAAGTAGTGCTCGACCCGACGTGGTCAACAAGGGGCAGAGGAAGTGTGGCATTGGGCAGGAACCTTCTCTTTGAGTATGAATCTTTGAGTGCTGTGTTACCGCTAAGAACTCAGGTGCCACTTCTGGCTCGGCCAGTGCTGCGCGGACCAACCACGCCCGTGACGACACTGGCAGAGCCAGTGGCACACAACCCTAAGACTAAGCTGTAGCCAAGCACTCGAAGTGTACTCAGTCTACGCAGAACCAGGGCCAGCGTGCCACCATGCGGGCCGCGACCACGAATCGTACTGGTGGTCAGGGATCAGGCGGAACGACGGGCGGATCGGCTATTCGATCTTAAACGCCTCGCGTAACTCACGGATGACGGCATCGGGCATCGCCGAGACGTCGCCGATGGCACGGGCACTGATCACGGCTTCCGCCGTCGATTCCAGGACTTCGAGTCGATCGAACGCATCGAGGACGCTCGATCCGCTCACAAGCACTCCGTCATTTTCCAGGATCGCTGCGGGCGAACTGGCGGACACAAATTCGGCGATACTGCCATCGTTCAGATACTGCACGCCGTAAGGCACTCGTCGCACGTCGCGGAGAAAGACGTAACTCTCGGGGATGGTTCGGGCGTCGAATACCGAGTCGGTCACACTGAACGCCGTGGCGTTGACCGGATGAGCAAACACAATCGCCTGCACATGCGGATGCTTGCGGTAGATCGCTTGATGTGCGAACACAGCTCGACTGGCTTTCTTGTTCCCCTCACGTTGATCTCCTTGCACAAGCACGATGTCCTCGACGGCGAGCGACTCGCGATCCTGCTGAGTCGGGGTGATCAGGAACGAGTCGTCACTCAGCCGCGCCGAGAAGCTGCCTTCCGTGCTGATCAATAACCGTTGCCGACAGCCACGGCGAACAAACTCGCAGAGTTGACGACGCAATTCTTTCTCGCTGGCCGTCGCGCGGGGCGACTCGAACGATTCGAGCGCGACGCTACGATTATGTGCCTGATCAAGTTGGGCTTCTGTCAGGTAACGAACCTCGCCCAGTTGCCGACCGCTGATGATCGTCTTCCCTGCGAACTCGAAGGCCTCAAATCGCTGAAAGGCATGCGAGAGAGATTCGCCTCCCACGACGACGCCATGATTCTCGAGAATGACACTGTCGCAACCCTGCTGAAATGTCGCCGCGATGTTTTGGCCTAGTTGCTTGCTGCCGGGCAACGCATAGGGAGCAAAGCCGATACTGCCACACACCGAATGAGCTTGATGAAATAGACGAGTATCCGGAGTTTGTCGACAAATGCTGAAAGCGACCAAGGCCACCGGATGAGCATGCACGATCGCTTGAATGTCAGGTCGGGCCTCGTAGACCGCCTGATGAAAAGGAAACTCCGACGACGGTGGATGCGGTCCATCGACCGTGCCGTCCGGTCTTACACAGACCACATCGCGTCGCGTCAGATTTCCTTTGTCGACGCGCGCGGGCGAAATCCAAATATCACCGGAATCATCCCGGATGGAGAGATTCCCACCGGAGGTCGTCGTCATGCGATAGCGATAGATCCGCTCCATCGTCTGCATGATCTCGTCGCGTGGATGGACTAGGACGGTGGGCGTGGCCATTGCGATTCGCCGAAAGGGAATACGGAAGCGAGTAATGCCTTACATCTTACTTGGATTCTGGGCAGGAGCGAGATGGCGTCAAGTGAAACGACTAGAGTCGAGAATCGCTCGTCGCTGCGGAATTCGTGAGACTCAAGCTGCGAGCGATCGACAGAATCATGGCTTCCCGGTTGATGGGCTTCGCAATGTAGTCGTCGCAGCCCGCGTCGAGACACTTCTGGCGATCACCACTCATGGCGTGAGCCGTCAGTGCGATGATCGATCCCGAGTAGCCGTTGTCGCGCAGCCGACGCGTCGCAGAATATCCATCGAGGATCGGCATCTGCATGTCCATCAAGACGATATCAAACGGCTGGTCGACCGCGACCGCGTTCATTACTCGCTCGACTGCGACTTGCCCGTTGCCTGCGATCTCAACTTCAGCACCCGCCTTTTTCAGTAGGAATCGGATCAGACGCTGGTTGTCAGGACCGTCCTCCGCCAACAGGATTCTACAGTTTAGAGTCGGCAGCTCATTCGAAGGCACGTCGCGGTCGAGACGCGACTCACGCACCGACTCAAACTTGCTTTCCAACATTCTAACACCATCAAGCGGCCCGGTGCTCACCGTAATCGAGAACGTACTTCCTTGGCCGACGACACTCTTCACGGACACTTCACCGCCAAGAAGTGTGGCTACACGTTGGCAGATCGTCAGACCAAGCCCCGTACCACCAAACTCGCGAGTCGTCGAACTGTCGGCTTGCGTGAACGGCGAGAAGATCTTCTCGAGTTTGTCTTCGGCGATTCCAATACCTGTGTCGATCACGTCAAAGCGAAGCTTGGGTGTGTCGCTCGGATCATCGACGAAGCTTGTAGCAATAAGAACAGATCCAGACTCAGTGAACTTAATCGCATTTCCGACGACATTGATGAGCAACTGCCGCAGTCGAGTGAGATCGGTGCGAATGGTTTCTGGGAGCGGGCCGTTGAAGCGGACTTTCAGAGGCAAGTTCTTGGATCCGGCTCGGACTTGCATCAGCGAGGCGACTTCGGCGACGATCTCTTGCGGCGAACAGTCGGTCAGTTCGAGGTCGAGTTTCCCCGCTTCGACCTTCGATAAGTCGAGAATATCGTTGATGAGGTTGATCAGGTACTCGCCATTTGCCTTCACCGTCCGTGCGGCTTCGATGTTGTCCTGCCCAGTCACGTTGTCGAGCAAGATATTGTTGAAGCCAAGAATCGCGGTCATGGGTGTCCGGATCTCGTGGCTCATATTGGCCAAGAACTCAGATTTGGAACGATCCGCAGCGAGCGCTCGCTCTCGCGACTCTTGAAGCTGTGTTTCAATCCGCAGCCGCTCTGTGATGTCGAGAATGACTGCGGCGAATACAGGGCGCTCGCCAAGTACCGAAGCTTCGAGATGAACTTCGACAGGATACTCCGTGCCATTTTTACGGCGATGCACTGTTCGGAATTCGATATTCTCCCGTGATCGATCGAGCAGCGGTGCCACTAAGGTTGCGAAAGACTCCCGTGTGTGTTCCAGTTTGATGTCGAGTGGCGTGAGCCCGCGCAGTTCTTCCATCGTGTAGCCGATATTATCTCGGGCACCGTGATTTACATGTACGAAGCAAAGTGATTCTCGGTCGAAGATATAAATTTCGTTCAACGAACGATCTAAGATCTGTCCGAAGGCGCCAAGTTCTTCTGCCTTCTGTTTCGCTTCCCGCAACTGTTCGGCTTGACACTCCAGATCGAGGGCTTGTTTCTCCAAGGTACAATTCGTTTCGGAGATCAACTCGTTGGCAGTCCTAAGTTCGCGGGTGCGGCATTCGACTTCTCGTTCGACGGATTCGTGGGCCGCTTCCAGGTCTGCACGTTGTTTTGCCATCGAAATCATTTCCTGGACACTTTGCCGAATCGCAACGCTCAGAAAAATGTTCTCAAAGACAACCCAACCAGCATGCTCCAGGACGCGCCACGGACTTGCCATCAGGACACCGAAGACCGACTGCGGATAGAAGATGCCTCGGAACAAGTGATCCATGGCGACGACGATGGTCGCGGAGACCAGTACTCGCCAATCGCGATAACAGGCCAAAAACGCCAAGGAACCAAATACATGAAAGTGCGACTCGATGCGCCCACCACTGAGATGAATAATCAACGCCGATGTCAGCATCTGTCCGATGGCAATAACATGTCGCGTCAGTGCTGTTCCGGAACTTGTCAGAACGAGCAGGCAAGGAAACAGCGTGAACAACCCGCCCAGAAATATCGCCGCCCAAACATGAATGTGAACCGCGCTGGAGTCTCCGGCCCAAGTGAGAGGAGAAACCCACAAGGCCATTCCGATTGCGGCGACCCACTGAAGGATCATCAGGCTGGCGAACAGCCGATCTGTGCGACGATAAAGTTCCAATTGATTCCGGCGTAGCAGGGCATCGGCCAACTTCTGAGTCGCAAGTCGCTCCGTGGTAGATGGCATCTTCATATCTCGCTACCGTCCTTCGCTTCGTGGCCATTCAGCGGGCAGCCGAACACAAGCGTCTTTTCCTGGTAAGCGGACTCGCCGAGAACCAACGCTTCAATCGAGCTTTTCCCGAGATTGTCTCCGGCGTGACCACGCGATGCTGTGATTCCGCCACTGAACAGTAAGTGACCTGTTGCGTCGTATAGCATGGAGTGGCCTGACGTTAATGCGTGAAACTTCTCAGCTTCTAAACCACCGGGATCGCGAGCTACGCAAACGCCAGGAATCTTCCTTGCCGCATGCCACAGATCGGTCGTAGCCCAATCCGCCGCAGCACCTTCCGGTGTGAAGAACCACACTTGAACATCCAGTTGCCCATAGCAACGCGTCATGATGCGAGACAGTTCGCCAATGCTGGCGCGAGTGCAAGGGCAGCGCGGGTGTGCGAAGACAAGCAGCGTTGATAAACCTTCCGAAGGCTTGATACCGCTGTCCGCGGGCCAAGTCGCTGGTGCGACAGTTAACGCGCCCGGCGTGGATTCGTACTCCCACATCCAAGACAGTCCGAATCCAGCGACACCGACCCAGATTACCGAGAGGATGAGAAGGCTGCGCGAACGCGCCTTCAGCCAGCACGGAGCCGTCCCATCCGTTTCTTGTCGCGTACGCACCAACACAATCTGCCCTTCGCGTTCTGTTCTGCCGTACGAGTCCAAACCCATTCGAACAGAGGCCGGTGGAATGACCGTTTACGAGAGAATACGTCGCGGTTGAGAGCATCACGCGGAGAATGCCGATCTGGTTTCAGGATCGCAGATGCCGCCTGCATCGTCGCCGATAGAAACCCTATAACAGGCACAATCCTTCGAACCTCGCTTCTAGCGACTCGTGATATCAACACGCGTGCCGACTTCGAGATTGCTTTCCGGTGCGAGGATGACGGTGTCGCCATCGGCCAAACCTGCGGTGATCTGGACCGTTTCGTCGTTGATCAAGCCAACTTCAACCGCCTGCTTCTCGGCCCGATCGTTGCGAACGACGAACACTTCCCAGCCGTTTGCCATGCCGCGAAAGATCGCGGAGCGGGGGACCAACATCGCGTCGGAACGCTCGTCTGTAAAAACCCGGACGCGGACGCGATAGTCGACGCCGAGTTCCGACTTCGATCGCAACTGGTTCAGAACGCCATCAGCAAAGCGAACGATGATCGTCACGCGTTGTTGTTCGACGCCCAGCGAACTAATCTTCATGAATCCGGACGGATAGATGCGATCAACGACACCCGCGACTCCGTGCCCCACCGTCGCACCGACAGCTGGGCCGTAGATTTCGACCGGATCATTGGGACGAATCCGCACAACATCTTCGCTCAACACGTCCGCTTCGATCTCGAGTTGGTCGAGTTGGCCGATGCGGAGCAATGTCGTTCCGGCCGCAAGATACTGTTCGTTCGTAATGGCTCGTTCGAGAACAACACCGTCGACGGGACTCTTCATCTCGCTCCGCGCTTTACGCGTGAGCGCCTGCCGCAAGCGAGCTTCGGCTTCTTGCTTCTGCTGCCGGATTACCGCTGCGGAGAGACTCTTCTTGCTAATCTGTTCTGTCACGATCCGCGGCAGCAGATTGGTCGCCGCCTGCATCGACTTGAGTGCCTCGACGGTCAACGCATCGGTTCGATAATCGATCTGACTCTCGACATACGCCAACTCGGCTTTGTCGAGATCGTCTTGTGTCTCGGCTCCGGTTTCCGCCAGCTTGCGAGTGCGACCGAGAAAGATTTCGGAATAGTCGAGTCGACTCTTGCCAGCGATCTTCCGAGCCTCGGCAGCAGCAACGGTCGACACCATCGACTCGGCGAACAGTTCGGCCTGCTCGCGAGTACTCTGCTCGACCGTTGCATCGTCGTTCTCGGCCAGCGAAGCATCGAGCCGATCGACCGCAGCCTTTGCTTCCGCGACCTCTTCGTCAATATCCGTAGCCGAGATCCGAGCCAAGACTTGACCGGCAGTGACCGATTGGCCTTCGAGCAATCCAATCGACTCGACTCGCCCTGCGAATGGCATCGTAACGAGATGGTCCTCCGGCAGTCGTGTCTTACCTCGCTCATCAACAAACTCGCGAATCGAGCCGCGAGTGACCTTGGCGGTTTGTACCGGAAGCCCTGCTGCGTTTGAGAAGTATGCTGTGGCGGCGATCACAGCAGCAAGGAGGAGGAAGATGGTGATGAGTATTCCGCGATTCATATGTCTAATCCTTAATCAAACTTCCCAGGTCGTCGGAAGTTTACTGCGCTGCTACTCTTTAACCTTCAAAGCCTCAAGATAGTCCATTCGCGAGATCGTCCATTGCACGACCGCGTGGGCGGCCAGAGCGAACACCAACGCTGATACTAGTGTAGTCCACCAAACCCACGGCGCGCTAACCACCGGAAGCCGAATCAAGTCGTTGTTGTAGGATACCGCCGTCAGCCATGCTAAGAACCAACCCGCTGGCAGTCCAAGCAGTGTGCCCGCGACGTTTGTGATCAGATTCTCACGCAGGAACATGCTGCCGATTTGCCATTCGCTGTAGCCGAGTGCCCGAAATGTGCCGACTTCACGCTGCCGTTCCGCCAAGTTCACCATGGATGCGTTGACGATGCTACCGAAGAAGACGATCCCTGAGAACAGCACCAGCACGCCGATGAAGACGTATTGATTCTGCAGGAGCGTCTCCGTCACTTGGTCGATCATCGCGCGACGTGATTGAACGCCTTGGATGTTCGGTTTCTGTCTCAGTTCGCGATAGAGGGCATCGAGTCGTGTCAGATCGCGAACGGTCGTCAGTTGTGCGCCGCTCATTACGAACGGTTCGCCGACCAATCGGCTTAGGTAGTCGATCTGAGCATAAGCCGACAAACCCATGTAGCTGTCGGCGATCTGTGTGACGAGAACCTCGACCGGTCGCCGCTCGCCTTTGACAGGAATCATCGTCAACCGATCGCCTGGGCGAACATGCAACAGCTCCGCAAGGCGTTTCGTCAGCACGACGCCTGACTCCGGAATTCGGATCGGTTGTCCGTCGCTGTCGTAGGGAACGGTGAGCCGTGCGTCGGTGACAAGTCCCGTAATGCCGACCTTGCGTTGATAGGGTCCGTTGACGAGGTCGCACGCGACGCTCAGCATTGGCTCGGCATAGTCGACGCCGTCGAGTTGCTTGATCTCGGCGAGTGCGTCGATACCCCGCTCGTTCTCGAACGTGACATCCAGATCGCTGCGCGCCGTGCGATAAAACTGAAAGTTCAGCAGATAGTCTTGCGCCTCGGACATCATGAACCCAGAGACCAACAAAGCCGCACCCATCATCGCGGCAAAGACGCCCGTCGCGGTTCGCGTTCGATGCCGCAACAGGCTGCGAAAGACCATTCGCCAACTCGATGAAAGACGCTGCCACATCGGACCGATCAAACGTTCAAGCCACACGCGACCGCCGCGCGCTGGTGGTTCGGGCCGCATGGCTTCCGCCGGTTGCAGGCGTAACATCGCCCGCGATCCGCGAAAACCACCGATCAACGCACACGCCATACTGACACTCATCCCGATCGCGTGCGTGTACCAATAGAAATCGCTCCGCAAATCGGGAAACTCGAAGAACCATTGATAGACAGCCGTCATTCCCGTCGCGGACAAGTAACCGAGGACGCTGCCTAGCACCCCACCCAGCACACCGACACACAGGCCATACATGAGAAAGTGCCAGAAGATCTGACTGTCGTAGTAGCCGAGTGCTTTCAGCGTGCCAACGACGACTCGTTGCCTTCGAGCCATCCGCGTAATAAGAACATTCAAGACCAGTGCCGCAACGGCGAGAAAGATTGTCGGGATGACGGTCGCGATCTCGCCGAGCCCTTTGATTTCATTACTCAGAAACTGATCGGATTGCTGAAGATCAAGGGGTGTCGTGGCGAAGACACCGTAGGGATCGAGCAGCCGTTCGGCGCGTCGCAGGATTTCATCGACACCTGCTCGAGCTTCTGGTGCCAGAATCCCGGCAACTTCGTTCGCGGCTCCTTCAAAGTCGAAGATGTCCTCCGCGTAGGTCCGCTTCACATAGAAGACGCCGAAGTGATTCGGATCGGGAATGAACGAGCCGGGGCCGACCGCATAAGTAAACTCGCTACTGATGGCCGTGCCGACGATGAACATCTCCTGTCGCCGATTGTTCAGCACGAGATGAATGGTCTGCCCCGGTCCAAGATTATGTGCCAGTGCGAACTTCTCGCTGACGATGACTTCGTTCTGGCGATGATCTGTAAAATAGTCGCCGGATCGCAGCACGATGTTGTTGATGACTGGTTGCTGCCGATCAGGCAACGACAGCACCATACCGCTTACCGGCTCGACGTAGTCTTCCAGGTCGACATTGGCCATGAAGCGAATCCGCGAACGAATCTCGGTGATGCCAGGAATGGAGTAGAGCGATTCCAATTCGGTTAGCGGAACCTTCTTCAGATCGATCCAAAAGTCCGCCATGCGACATTGACGATAGTAGCGGCGTTTCGCCTGATCGAGGTTGTGATAAGCCGACTGCATCGCGACGAAGCAAGTCACACCCACGGCGATGATGCTGGCAATCAACAGCAGCAGCCCCTTCGCGTCGTACAACTCGCGGACCAGTTTGCGATGGAGCGTTTTCACCACTCGACCTCTTCGGGCGCGATTGGCGATTCGTTCACTTCGACACTCGAAATCTCACCGCTGCGAAGATGGATCACGCGGTCGGCGACTTGGGCCAGCGCCGAGTTGTGCGTGATGACGACCACAGTCTTGCCAAGTTGCCGATTCAAGTCGAGCAGAACACGCAGCACCTTCTTACCGGTCTCGAAGTCGAGTGCCCCTGTCGGTTCATCGCACAACAGCAACTCCGGATTCCCGGCCACGGCTCGCGCGATCGCGATCCGTTGCTGCTCGCCACCGGACAACTGGGCGGGAAAATGATCCGCTCGATCCGTCAAGTCCACGAGCTCTAGCACCTCGTCCACATCGCGGGGACTTTGAGCGATCTCCGTTGTAACGAGGATATTCTCGCGAGCAGTAAGATTCGGCACGAGGTTGTAAAACTGAAATACAAAGCCGACGGCCTCACGGCGATAGCGAGTTAGTTCCCGGCTGCTGGCTTTCGTGAGGTCTTGGTCGCGATAGCGGATGGTGCCCGATGTAGGTGAATCCAAGCCACCGATCAAATTTAAAATCGTTGTCTTCCCCGAACCGCTTGGCCCCACGACCGCCAAGAACTCTCCTCGCCGAACTCGAAAGGAGACACCTTTCAACACCTGCACGGACACCTCGCCCATCCGGAAGGTCCGCCGGATGTCCGTTAGTTCGAGGATCGATTCGTCAGCGTTGTCAGGCATCGTTCACCGAGATTATAAGATTGCTCTGATTCCATTGTACTTACCCTGACTGCCGTGCGTCGGTTGGCATGTGGTCGTCGCAGGCCGCTTGGCGTTGCCGAACCGCCGGACCGAAGGTCACCTGAGCGGCGCATCGCTTGCCGCTACGTGTGAGACCTACGGTCGGTCGACTTGTGCGGGGTCGGAGACCCGCGCACAGCTTGTGAACTACGACAAGAGACCTCCGAAGGTATCAATATCTCGCTCGCCAAATTGCATGCTCGCTCAGGTTCGATAGAATACGAGGCATCGATGTTAACGAATCAGCCTCAACGAAGGACCAGGCAAACGGTATGCACGCTTTTGACTATCAAGCCCCAACGACGGTGGCGGAAGCCATTCAGTTGCTGGCGAAACACAATGGCACCGCCCGCCCGCTGGCCGGCGGCACGGATTTGATCGATCAGATGCGAGTCGGACGATTCGCACCGGAAGTGGTGATCGATGTCAAGAAACTCAAAGAGCTAAATGTTTTGTCTGTCGATGCGGATGGCTTGCACGTCGGTGCTGCCGTGCCTTGTTATCGCATCTATAGCGACGAGACCGTCAATTCACAGTACACCGCTCTCGCCGACAGTTGCCACATTATCGGCGGAATTCAAATTCAGAGTCGCGCCAGTATTGGCGGGAACCTCTGCAACTCGGGCCCGGCAGCTGATTCGACACCCAGCATGATCGCCTTAGGCGGCGTCTGCGTGATCACTGGACCTGATGGAACTCGCGAAGTGCCTGTCGAATCGTTCTGCACCGGCCCCGGCAAGAATGTTTTGAAGCCCGGCGAGTTGTTGGTCGAAGTGCGATTCCCGACACGACCGGCTAACAGCGGCTCGCACTATCGCCGGATGATTCCACGTAACGAGATGGATATTGCGGTTGTTGGTGTCGGAGCCAGCGTCGTGCTCGACGCGAGCGGCCAGAAGTTCGCGTCGGCTCGAATCGCCTTGGGTGCCGTCGCGCCAACGCCGCTGTTCGCTCAGGCAGCGAGTGCGTTATTGGCCGGCCAGCCTGTGAACGACGAGACTTTAGACAAGGCCGCCACTGCGGCGCGTGAAATTGCATCTCCCATCACCGATATGCGAGGGACGCGCGAGTATCGAATTCACGTGACTGGAGTGCTCGTCAAACGAGTGCTGCAAGCCGCCGTGGCTCGAGCACGCGGTGAAGATATTGGCTACTGTCGAGGACACTAACCGCGAACGAATCTATCGTAACCCGAAGCGTAAGCGAGGATCTTGGCTTGGCCCTTCCTCGCTTACGCGGCGGGTTGCAATGATAAATCAATACCCTGGAGTCATTCATGTCAGGTAAACGTGTTGTCACACTTACGATCAACGGTGATCAGACTGAGGTTCTCTGCGAACCTCGACAAACGCTGCTCGAAGTATTGCGAAACAATCTCGATTTCACCGGTACCAAGGAAGGTTGCTCCAACGGAAACTGCGGTGCCTGCACTGTGCTGATGGACGGACGCCCGGTTGTGAGTTGTCTGGTGCTGGCCGTCGAAGCCGAAGGTGCTGAACTGCGGACGATCGAAGGCGTCGCATGCGGCTCGCATCTCGACGAGGTTCAATCGGCGTTCCTCGAAGGCGCTGCATTGCAATGCGGAATCTGCACGCCGGGATTCATCGTCCAGACCGAAGCCTTGCTCGCCGAAAATCCAAATCCAAGTGAAGATGATATTCGATTCTACTTGGCGGGTAATCTGTGCCGTTGCACCGGCTATGACAAGATCGTACGCGCCGTGCAAGCCGCCGCCGAGAAGCGGCAAGTCGCTAGGAGTGTCTAAGCCAATAATTTTCCCTCGTTTAATCCAGTCGCATCGCGACGGAGTGACCGAGGCCAAGCCGTCGCGATGCGACTGGGTTAAACAAACATATCAACGAGGATTCGAGTAATGGCAACCGCAGATAAGCCAAAATACAAAGTCATTGGCACACGGCCCGTCCGGCACGACGGTGCAGATAAAGTGACGGGACGCGCGAAGTACGGTGCAGACATCAAGCTGACGGGCATGCTCTATGGCGCAACGCTTCGCAGCCCGCACGCTCATGCCAAAATTAAGAGCATCGATACTTCTAAAGCTGAAGCTCTTGCGGGAGTACGTGCGGTCGTGACTTCCGCCGACTTGCCAGAGCAGGGTGATCGAATTGTCGAGTTGGGTGAAGGTGCCGCGAACATGCGACACCTCACGGCGAACGTCCTGGCTCGCGGCAAGGTGCTTTACAAAGGCCATGCCATCGCCGCTGTGGCTGCCGACAATATCCATATTGCCGAAGAAGCCATTAAGCTGATCAAGGTCGAGTACGAATTGCTCCCCCCAGTTTTGGATGTTCGCAAGGCGATGTCCGCCGAGTCGCCTGTCTTGAACGACGACATTCGCACCGAATCCGTAGGCTCGGCGCCCGCCAGCAAGGACTCGAAGCCAACGAACATTGCGAAGCATTTTCTGTTCGAAAAGGGCGATATCGCGGCAGGATTCGCCAAGGCGGATGTGATCGTCGAACGCGAGTTCGATACGTCAATGGTGCATCAAGGCTATATCGAACCGCATAATGCGACTGTGTTTTGGAACACCGACGGCAAGATCACTGTCTGGCTCAGCACGCAGGGGTCATTCTCGGTTCGGCAGCAGACGGCGGAGTTGCTGAAAGTTGCAATCTCGAACGTAAAAGTCGTTCCAACGGAGATCGGAGGCGGATTCGGCGGCAAGATCTCGGTCTATCTGCCGCCGGTTGCCGCGATGTTGTCGAAGAAGTCGGGTCGCCCGGTGAAGTTGGTCATGTCGCGAACCAGTGTCTTCGAGGCGACTGGTCCAACGCCCGGTTCGCACATGAAAGTGAAGCTTGGTGCGACGAAAGACGGCAAGCTCGTCGCGGGCGAAGCTTGGATCGCGTTTGAGGCGGGTGCTTATACCGGTTCGCCGATTGGCCCTGCGTGTATGTGTGTCTTCGCTTGTTACGATCTGCCTAACGGTCGTGTCGAAGGGTTTGATGTCTGTGTAAACAAACCACGCACAAACGCGTATCGCGCACCTGGTTCTACGCATGTTGCTTTTGCAACGGAGACTTTGATTAACGAGATCTGCGAGAAGATCGACATCGATCCAGCTGACTTCCGCATCAAGAACGCCGCCAAAGAAGGAGTCCGCCGTGTCGACGGGCCGGTCTACGCCCGTGTGGGCATGGTCGAGACCGTCGAAGCCATTAAGAACAGTGAGCACTACAAGGCGCCACTCGAAGGCAAGCATCGGGGACGCGGGATTGCTTCGGGATTCTGGTTTAATTGTGGCCTTAAGTCCGCAGCCTCGGCGACCGTAAATCCCGATGGCACTGTTTCGTTGCTGGAAGGTTCCACGGATATCGGCGGTTCGCGAACGGGTATCGCCATGCAACTTGCAGAAGCTTTGGGCATCACCGCCGAAGAAGTAACTCCGACGGTGGGCGATACCGACAGTGTTGGCTATTGTGACGTCACCGGCGGCAGTCGTGTGACGTTCGCCACAGGCATCGCTGCGATCGAAGCTGCCAAAGATATTCAACGCCAGTTGATCGCTCGCGCGGCAATGATCTGGGACGTGGATGCATCGAAGGTCTCGTACAGCGACGGCGGTCTTCATGGTCCCGCCGGAAAGCACCTGTCGTTTAAGGAGATCGCTGCGAAGCTCCATGGAACCGGTGGAGCCGTCATCGGTCGTGGCACTTCAAGCGAAGCCACTCAGGGCGGAGCTTTTGGCACACACTGCGTTGACGTCGAAGTCGATGTCGATCTTGGGAAGGTTCAAATTCTCCGTTATACGGCCGCACAGGATTGTGGCACCGCGATTCATCCCAGCTACGTCGAAGGCCAGATTCAAGGCGGAGCAGTGCAGGGCATTGGTTGGGCGTTGAACGAGGAATACTGGTACGACGAGAAAGGCGAGATGCGCAACGCGACCTATCTCGATTACCGTATTCCCACTTGCTATGACGTTCCGATGATTGACACGATCATTGTCGAAGTCCCCGATCCGCAGCATCCGTACGGCGTTCGTGGCGTCGGTGAAGTTCCAATTTGTCCGCCACCGGCAGCCATCGCCAATGCAATCTACGACGCTGTCGGTGTCCGCATGCACGATTTACCGATGTCACCGCCAAAGTTGTTGGCGGAGATCTTGAAGAAGGAAAGCTAACGTAGGTTAGGCTTCAGGGTAGTGGTACACTTTGCCGTAAGTCGGGCACTCCTGCCCGACAAAAGACGGCCAAGAGTGGCCGTCCTACTTTCAGGAATTTCAAACTGTACCACTACTGGCTTCAGCCTACCAATGCGACGAACACATTCGACTTAGTAAAATAGACTATCTAGCGGCTTGTCCTACGAAGATCATGCCACGCGTCTTCATTCCACCTCCGATGCGTTCGTTGACCGAGGGCGAGGAAGTTGTTGAAGTAGGCGGCACGAACCTGCGGCAAGTGATCGAGAATCTCGAGCAACGCTTTCCTGGCATCAAGGAACGACTCTGCCAGGAGGAAGAGATTCGGCCCGGATTGGCCGTGGATATCGGCGGGTCGGTGGCAACGTTAGGGATGTTGCAGCGGACGGCTCCAGATGCGGAAATACACTTTTTGCCCGCCATCGGCGGTGGTTAGTCGCGTGGCGTAAGCTTCCAGCTTGCGGATCTTCGATTTGGCAAGCTGGAAGCTTACCCCACCGTTTCTGAACAAGGAGAAGCATGATGGCAACCGCGCTCGAACCGACGACCTACACCCTCCCCAAGATTCGCCAGACGCAGCTTCTGATCGGCGGCAAGTGGCAGGACTCCGTCAGCGGCAAAACGTTCGCCACGGTCAATCCTGCCACCGAAGAGGTTATCGCGGAAGTTGCGGAAGGCGACGCCGCGGACATCGATCTGGCTGCGAAAGCCGCGCGCAAGGCCTTTGAATCCGGGCCGTGGGCAACGATGGATGCACGCGATCGCGGCAAGTTGATGACCAAGCTGGCGAACTTGCTCGAAGACAACTTCGACGAACTTGCCGCTCTCGAGTCACTCGACAACGGAAAGCCGATTTCCGATGCCCGTGCCGCAGATCTCCCCTTGGTCATCGACTGTCTGCACTACTATGCCGGTTGGGCTGACAAGATTCACGGCGATACGATTCCAATTCGTGGGAATCATTTCTGCTATACGCGACGCGAACCGCTCGGTGTCTGTGGTCAGATCATTCCCTGGAACTTTCCGATGCTGATGGCAGCTTGGAAATGGGGACCGGCCTTGGCGGCTGGTTGCACGATCGTCATGAAGCCCGCCGAGCAGACGCCGCTCACGTGCTTACGAATGGCGGAGATCGCGATGGAGGCGGGCTTCCCGCCGGGCGTGATCAATGTCGTTCCCGGCTACGGGCCGACGGCGGGTGCTGCCTTGGTAAAACATCCCGGCGTCGACAAGATCGCCTTCACCGGCGAACATCGTACGGCTCAGATTATCATGGCCGACGCAGCTCAGACCTTAAAGCGATTAACCTTCGAACTGGGAGGCAAAAGTCCGAACATTGTCTTCGCGGATGCCGATATCGATGCGGCCGTCGCTGGAGCCGAGTTTGGCTTGTTCTTTAATCAAGGCCAGTGCTGCTGTGCTGGCAGTCGCTTGTTTGTCGAAGAGTCGGTCCACGATGAATTCGTCGACAAGATGGTGGAGCGAGCAAACAGCCGTGTTCTCGGCAATCCCTTCGATGCCAAGACCACGCAGGGACCGCAAGTCGACCAGGCTCAGTTCGACAAAATTTTGGGCTACATCGAGAAAGGCAAAGAGCAGGGAGCTGCTTGTGTTGCTGGCGGAAATCGCTTTGGCGACAAAGGCTACTTTGTCGAGCCGACTGTCTTTACAGGCGTGACTGATGACATGGCGATCGCCCAAGAAGAGATCTTTGGCCCGGTAATGAATATCCTGAGCTTCAAGGGCTTCGACGAAGTCGTCACACGCGCCAACAACACGTGCTTCGGATTGGCTGCCGCCGTGTGGACGCGTGACGTCTCGAAAGCTCATCGCATCGCGAACAGCGTGCGCGCCGGAACCGTCTGGGTGAATTGCTACGACGTCTTCGACGCAGCGGCCCCCTTCGGCGGGTTCAAGATGAGCGGTATCGGTCGGGAGTGCGGCGAAGCAGCGTTGGCAAACTACACGGAATTGAAGACCGTCACGATGAGCCTTGCGTAGGGCGAAACTTGTCGCGGACCTTTGGATTGGTCCACGCTGCGATTCGACGTGCCTTTGTCGCGAGTCGAACGGAATGGATTCCGTTCTGCTCTACGGCGCTGCGAGCTTGGGTGTCGCTTGCGAATTTGCCGCCATCTGGCGAGGCAACACGTAAACATTGCCGTCACGGTCGGAGAAGTACAGGCTCGATTCCGATGGCTTACGGCCATGACCGTCTGCCCAAAAGGCATAGAAGTCCGGATGGGCGTTCAGCGGTCGCCGGACGTAAGTGTGGTTCATCTCGCTTTTGGAAGTTAGCTGTCGCATCTTCGTCCAGGATTCGCCTTGATTGCGACTTTGCCACATGGCAACTTCGCCGCCGGGGTTGTACGGTTGGGGCCCAGTTTCCGTCGGGCCGATGATTCGCCAGTCATCAGGCGATTCAATCCAGAGTTCTCCGAAATCGTAGTTGTTGTCCGAAGTCGTCACCGCGTGCATCGTCCATTGATTTCCGGTCCACTTCGCGATGGTCCAAGTGCGAGGATCATTCTTCGGGCCGGATTCGTAGCCTTTGCTAGTGATGTAGAGAAGCACGGGATTATCATGCTCGTCAAAGCGAACGTCTTTCAGATAGACGTTTAATCCCTCGGCTTCATAATCGTGAACGAGTGCGGCATTCTTGACCTCGGTCAACGGAAGTTCAAGCGGTTGGCCCTCGATGGTCTGCCATGTCTTTCCAACATCTTTCGTTTCGATGTAGTATAGATTCGTCCGCCAGTTCAAGCCCTTGCCCTTAGGATGATAGTTAAACATTGAACCGGCTCGCGTCTTTCCGACGGCACTGATTTGGTAGTGCCCTTCGTCGATCGCTGCCAGACGCTGCCACTCACTCCAGTTCACACCATCCGTGCTGTTCATGAAGCAAATCGTGCGACTTGCTGGATAGTTATAGCGAGTGAAGAAACAGAGAAAGCCTTCGTCGGCTTGGTGCCACGCCTGCATGTAGGAGAAGTTCGTGATCGGCACCCGTCGATCGCCATCGGCTCTCGTCGCAGGAACCAGTTCAAACTCGTCGATGTCATAGGGCTGTCTACTGCGATGGATATAGGAAGGTCGCGACGTGCCATGCGAGGTCGAGAAGATCCAGATGTAGCCTTCATCGTCAACTGAGATGACTGGATTGTCGTGTGCATCGCTCGTGTGCTTGTTGAGTAAAACCGTCGGTCGCGGCACAGTCTTTGTCTTGTGATCGAAATACGAGACCATGTGTAACAACTGCTGGTTGCTCTCTTTCGTCGTCCCGCCGTAGCAGAAAAACGTCTTGTCCACTTCTTTGCAGTAAATGGCAAAGGGACGGTGTTTGGCGCAATAGGTCCCCAGTCCGCCACTGTACTTGTAGACGTACTCGTCGTTCGACGGTTGGTTCATGTACCAGATGCCACGATAACCGTCGTCCTTGCCGTTAAGTGTGACGGGATCGTCGGACAGACAGTACGGCGTCGTGGCAAGTATCAGAGCAATCACAGCCCCGTTCACCGTAAGAGCCAAAAGCGAATTGTTCGTCGAATGTGTCATCATGGTTCTCGCAAAGCCTCTTCAATTGGATTGTCGACAGCGGTAGAGGAATCAGCGATCGCATTCTAGCTTGTTTCATACCCCATTGGGCACAGTCGAATCGAAACTGACAGAATTGGTAGCTGGACGCGCCGCGTTCGGTCTATTATGGCTCAACTGACTCGACCTCATTCTCAACATCGTCATCGAAAGCAAACGCAAATGCGAATCCACTGTGTCGTCAGTGTGCTGTTGATCCTTCTCGCCGTGCCCGCACAGGAACTTGCTGCGGCTGATGGATGTCGAATCGAGATCGTTGACAAGGCGTCGGGCTGGCCGGTGCCGCTGGTTGAATTGCGGACGGTCAGTGGGCTGCGATTCGTCTCCGATAACGCCGGGGTAATTGCCTGCGACGCGCCGGAACTGCTGGGACAGGAGACGTGGTTTCATGTGCAGGGGCAAGGCTACGGTGTCGAGCCCGATGGTTTTGGGTATGAAGGCGTGCGATTGACGCCTCGCTCAAGCAGCACACTCCGCATTGAAGTCGATCGTCGCGTCATTGCAAAACGAATTGGACGAATCACTGGCTCGGGGCTGTACGCCGAATCGGAGAAATTAGGCGAGCAGGCACTTGTCTCCGACTCCGGGATTGTTGGCTGCGACAGCGTTCAGACGGCGCTCCACCGCGGCAAGTTGCATTGGCTTTGGGGCGATTCGAACTTGGCTCGCTATCCGCTGGGAATCTATCACGCCAGCTCGGCTACGTCCGCGACGCAACCGCTAAAGTCGTTCGAGCCGCCATTGGACTTGCCGCTTGAGTACTTCCGCGACACGACAGGCCAACCACGAGGCGTTGCCAAATTGCCCGGCCGCGGTCCAACATGGTTATTCGGACTGGTGAGTCTCGACGATGCCAGCGGAGATTCGCATCTTGTTGCCACATACGTCAAAGTCGATCCGCCACTTTCCGCGTGGCAGCGAGGATTGTGCGAGTGGAACGAGGCCACTCAAGAGTTTGAAGTCAAACGCGTGCTCTGGAATAAAGGGGACGACACTCCTGAGCCAAAGATTCCGCATGGCCACACGGCGTTCTGGGACGACGATGCTGGAACAAGATGGGTGCTCTTCGGAAACCCGCTGCCTGTGTTGAAGTTTCCGGCGACCTATGAAGCGTGGAGTGATCCCGCAACGTGGCAATCGATCGACGCCCCGACGCACTTAACATCTGCCGAGGGCGTGAAAGTAAAGCCTCACAGCGGGAGCGTCGCGTGGAACGGATATCGAAAACGCTGGGTGACGATCTTCATGGAAGCGTTCGGAAAACCTTCTGGCTTTGGGGAAATCTGGTACGCGGAAGCCGAATCGCCGTTCGGCCCTTGGGGTACCGCCGTGAAGGTACTCTCGCACCAGAACTACTCGTTTTACAACCCGCAGCTTCACCCCGAGTTCACGACCGAAGACGCGCCGCATCTGTTCTTCGAAGGGACTTATACGACTCTCTTCGCCGGACCGTCGAAGGGAGATGCACTCGCACCAACCTATCCGCAGGCGACGCCGCGATACGACTACAACCAGATTCTGTATCGTCTGGATCTGGATGAGCCAGCCTTGAGTCCTGCAATGGGAAGTGGCAGTTGACAAATTACTCGCCGACGGAACTGGTCTGACCAAGTATCTCGACGATCAAACCGTGCGGCTTTAGAATGGCTTCACTCTCGCGCATCAAAACACGATCGACCTGGAAAGTAAGGACGAGACTTTGCACCCTCAAGTCAGAAGTTTTCTCGACGCACTTGCCGCGCAGGGTCGTCCCGGTTGGGAGACGATACCACCCGCCGAAGGCCGCGCGTTGTTCGCAAGCTTCCGAGCTGTGTTCGGCGAAGGGCCGGAGTTGCACCGCGTCGAAGATCGCACGATTGCTGGACACGTTCCCGTGCGAGTGTATTGGCCGACCTCAGGTGCCGAACTGCCGGTCGTGATCTACTATCACGGCGGTGGCTGGGTATTAGGGAATCTCGACACACACGATTCACTTTGCCGACACCTTGCCAAGCAAGCGAAGTGCGTTGTCGTCGCCGTCGATTATCGACTGGCCCCTGATGCGAAATTTCCCGCTGCCTTCGACGACTGCTTCGACGCGACCGCTTACGTCTCACAGCATGCCGAAGAGTTTAACGTTGATCCGTCGCGATTAGTCGTCGCCGGAGACAGCGCCGGAGGGAATCTGGCTGCTGCAGTGGCCATTCGCGCCGCTGAAGTTGGCTTGCCGGCAATTCGGTCTCAGGTCTTGATCTATCCCGTTGTCGAGCCACAGTTCGAAACGGAGTCGTACCTAGCTCACTCCGAGGGATTCGGCCTCACGCGAAGGACGATGATGTGGTTCTGGGAGCAGTACTTGGGCCACGAAGATCACACCGCGAGTCCATACGCCGTACCTAGCCGAGCAACCAACCACAGCGAGCTACCGCCGGCACATGTCATCACGGCGGAGTATGACGTCCTGTTGACCGAGGGCGAATCCTACGCCGCGCGTTTACAAGCCGCCGGTGTCCCGACGACAATACGCCGGTACGACGGCATGATTCACGGCTTCGTGCATTTCTCGGGAGTGTTCGACGTCGGTAAGCAGGCCGTGTCTGATTTAGCGGAACATCTCCGTGAAGTGTTCGAATTGTAAGTGAGCGGTCAGCGATCAGCCGTCAGCTCTTGTAATCGAATCGAATTGTCGAAAGATCGGAACACTGACATGACGCCTCAGGCATATCGATACTCCCTATTATCCTTCGCCGTACTGGTTCTCCTTCACCCCTTCACCCTGCCACCCTCTCACTCTTGTATCGCGGCCGAACCGCCGAACGTGTTGATCATCATGGCGGATGACTGCACCTTCAACGACCTGCCTCCGTACGGAGGACAGAACGCTCGCACCCCGAATATCGACCGACTGGCAAGTCAGGGTCTGACGTTCAATCGAGCTTATCTCAGCTCGGCAATGTGTCAGCCGTGTCGAGCCGAGTTGTTCACGGGGCAATACCCCATGCGCAATGGTTGCGCGTGGAATCACTCCGCCAGTCGATCGACAACGCTCAGCATGCCACAACGACTCGGCAAGCACGGTTACCGAGTGGGCATCGCGGGCAAGGTGCATGTGAAGCCAGACGAGGCTTTCCCTTTTGAGCCGGTGGGCGGATTCGACCCGAATTGTGTTCGGAACCCGACTCGGGAACACGACGTTGCCGACGCGAAAGCCTTTATGTCGACCGACGAACCGTTCTGTCTGGTGATTGCGTTGGTCGAGCCGCACGTGCCCTGGGTGATGGGCGATCCGTCACAATATCCTGCCGCGAAGATTAAGCTACCACCGAACATCGCCGATACGCCACGAACTCGCGATGACTTCTCTCGCTACTTGGCCGAGATCACTTACATGGACGGTCAGGTCGGCGAGATCCTTGAACTCTTGGAGGCGACCGGCAAGTCGAATGATACGCTAGTCCTGTTCACGTCCGAGCAAGGGTCGCAGTTTCCGGGCTGTAAGTGGACCAATTGGGATACGGGTTTGCACACGGCACTGATCGCTCGCTGGCCAGGAAAGATCACGGCTGATGCCAGAACCGACGCGATGGTGCAGTATGCGGATGTCCTGCCGACGTTGCTCGAGGCAGTCGGTTCGGAATCCAACACGGAAGAGTTGGACGGTACAAGCTTTCTCCCAGTACTAATGGGCCAGCGAGACTCGCACCGCGAGTTCGTTTACGGCATGCATAACAATCTCCCAGAAGGGCCTGCGTATCCGATTCGCACCATCACCGACGGCACCTATCGCTACATCCGCAACTTGACGCCCAACGAGATCTTCATCGAAAAGCATTTGATGGGATCCCAGGGAGACGGGGCGTTGAATAATCCCTACTGGGCCACTTGGGTGTGGAGTTCTCAGACGGATCCGGAGACGTACGCCCTCGTAAAACGCTACACGCTGCGTCCGCCGGAGCAGTTGTATCGTACGGCGGATGATGGTTATGAGATGAACAACCTCATCGCAGACGCAGGCAGCGAAGACGTTCGATTGAGGCTTGCGAAGGAACTCGACCGTTGGATGGCCTTGCAAGGCGATCCTGGCGTGCCGCAAGACACGATGGAATCATTGACCGCCGCGAGACGAGGCCAACACCGCTTTACTCCTCCTGAACGCAACTAGCAACATCCTTGTCTGTGTGTGGCTGGGGTCGATCATGAACCGACGTGAGTTACTTCAAACAATCGCAGCAAGTTCAACTGCTTTGGTGCTGCCGAAATTCGCCAACGGAGATAATCCACCGGCGGCAACGGGGCTGGGCTTAGTAATTTATTGCTGCCAGTTCCGCAGTAAGGCGTTAGCCAAGGCGAAGCCATCGATTGATCTCTTTGAGCCGGTAACGTTTCTGGATCATTGCAAATCGTTGGGCGCTGGCGGGATGCAGAACCGCTTGGGAGTCCTTGAGGCGAGCGATGCGATGAACCTCCGAAAGCACGCAGAAGCGAACTCGCTTTACATCGAGGCGATCGTCTCCGTGCCCAAAGACCCGATGGACGTTGAACGCTTTGAGGCAGAGATCAAGACTGCCGCAGCCGCTGGCGCGAAAGCGGTGCGAACGACAATCATTCCCGGACGGCGATACGAGTACTTTGATTCGCTAAAGATGTTTCGCGAGTTTGAGGCGCGCGGGCGGAGATCGCTCGAACTCGCCGCGCCGATCGTCGAGAAGCATCGGGTGCCCCTGGCTGTCGAGAACCACAAGGACCATCGCAGTGGCCAACGTGTTGCACTGTTCGAACAGATCAGCAGCGAGTATGTCGGTGCCTGCCTCGACACGGGCAATAGCTTTGCTTTGCTCGAAGATCCGGTCGAAACGGCGACCGCGCTCGCGCCGTGGGCTCATTCGGTCCATCTTAAAGATCAAGCGGTCCAAATGTACGACGACGGGTTCTTGCTCGCCGACATCCCGCTCGGCCAAGGGTTTATCGATTTGAAGAAGATCGTTGCAATTATCAAGAGCAAGAAGCCGGAGGTGCGTTTCAGTTTGGAGCTCATTACCCGTGATCCGCTCGAGGTGCCTGTTCTCAGCGATAAGTACTGGTCGACGTTCCCTGACTTACCGGCGAGCGACTTGGCCCAAACCCTCAGGACGGTACGCGATGGCACGACGGACAACTTGCAATACATCAGTCGGATGACGCCCGAACAGCAGTTGGCACGAGAAGACGCCAACGTCCGCGAAAGCCTCGATTACGCTCGCGATGTACTCGGGATTGCGTGACAAGGTGAGAGGGTGACAAGGTGAGAGGGTGAGAGGGTGAATAGGTGACGAGGTGAACTGAGACTGCGGGAGCTGCGATGAGTGAGAAGATCCGGACGCACCACGACTTGGATGTTTATCGACGAGGATTCGATGCAGCAATGACAGTGTTTGAGCTTTCGACGCGATTTCCAAAAGAGGAACAGTACTCGTTGACCGACCAGATTCGCCGCTCTTCACGTAGCGTTTGTGCAAATCTGGCGGAGGCATGGAGAAAGCGACGCTATGAAGGCGCGTTCATCAGTAAGCTGTCGGATTCAGAAACTGAAGCCACAGAGACGCAAGTCTGGCTGGAGTTTGCCGTAAGCTGTCGGTATATCGATCGTGATGCCGCCGCCGAACTGTATCGAACTTATGACGGTGTGCTAAAAACTCTCGTCGGAATGATCAATCACCCCGACTCCTGGCTGCTCAAGGCGAAGAAATGAACACGGATCGTCGCACCTCCTCACCGCGTCACCCCATCACCCGCTCAGTCAGTCGCCGCGCCATGCTCAAAGCAGGTGCCGCTGTTTGTCTCGCAGCCCCACTCGCTTCGTCTCGCGTACTGGGCGCGAACGAGCAACTTCGAGTTGGTGTGATTGGCACCGGCGTTCGCGGTAAGTACTTGATCGCAAATATGCCCGAATCCGCTCGCGTTGTTTCGCTGTGTGATTGCTCGCTCGCGAACGTCGACAATACTCGCAAGCCCGAGGGCGAACTCAAAGAACCGCTCACGAAGTTCGCGGAGAACGAAGCGAAAGCTTGTTCAATCTATCAAGACTATCGACAAATGTTGGATCGCGAAAAGCTGGATGCGGTGGTTATCGCCGCTTCGGATCATCACCACGCTCAAGCCATGATCCTGGCGTGTCAGGTCGAGTTGGACGTTTATTGCGAGAAGCCGCTGTCGGCAACCATCGCCGAAGGTCGAGCGATGGTTGATGCCGCTCGGCGCTATGGACGCGTTGTCCAAACAGGCAGCCAGCAGCGAACGATGGAGGTGAACCGCGCGGGCTGCGAGTTCGTTCGCAACGGAGGGCTCGGAAAAATCTCGCTCGTCCAAATGCAGAACTTTCCCGGCCCCATGACATACGACGGTGGTTTCGCGACCGAAGCGGTTCCCAAATCACTGGATTGGGATCTGTTTTGTGGTCCGACGGAGTTGCGTGCCTACAGCGAGAAACTGTGGGTGAAAGACGCCTTCCAAGTTGGCCCTCTCGTTTGGCGTGGGTGGGATCTCTATCGTGACTACTCAGGTCACTTGATGACGAATTGGGGCGCACACAGCATTGATATGGTGCAATATGCCTTGGGGATGGATCACACGGGGCCGGTTGAAATCTGGCCGGAGATCGAGCTGCTCGAGGCGTTCGACAAAGAGATCGACGACCGCTGGCACGATAAAACTCCCCCGCTCGGTACGCTCGACAATAAAGTGGCGGATCGAATGCGGTTCTGTCCCGTCTCGATGCGATACGCAAGCGGCACGTTAATGCAGTTCGATCCGAACGTTCGAGAGATCGTCTTTCATGGCGAGCGAGGAAAGCTCTCCATGAGTCGGAACAACTATCGCACCGAACCAGCGGGGCTTGCTCCTCCGATCGATCCGCAAACGCAAGCTCGCTGGAAAGGTGAAGGGCACGTCGCGCGACCGCATCTCGCGAATTGGATCGACGCCATTCAAGCACGGTCGATTCCCAATGCACCCGTCGAAATCGGGCATCGAACTGCGACGATCTGCCACTTAGGGAACATCGTTCGAGAAGTAGGGCGACCGTTGCGATGGAACCCGCTTGTGGAGCAATTTGTTGGCGATGATTCGGCCAATCAGCTACTCAGCCGCCCACGCCGAAAGGGTTTCGAGTTACCCTGACGTACACCATCCCTGGAAACAAACCGCCACGGCAACCACAATGTTGGATACACAGTTCATTTCGCTCCGACTAGAAAGTTGAATCATGCCTACGAACGTGTTGTCCTGTTGTTTCGTCGTACTACTCGCGGTATCGACGACTTCCGTGTCTCCGACCGCAGCCGCCGAGCGACCGAACATCTTGTTCTGCATCGCGGACGATGCATCCTATCCGCACATGGGAGCCTACGGGACCGAGTGGGTGACTACGCCTGGGTTCGATCGCGTGGCGAAGGAAGGATTGCTGTTCACTCACGCGTATACACCGAACGCGAAATGTGCGCCTTCACGAGCATGCATCCTCACCGGGCGGAACTCTTGGCAGTTGAAAGAAGCATGTAATCACATCCCGTACTTTCCTGCCGAGTTCAAGACCTACGCCGAGGCACTCAGCGAACACGGCTACCATGTCGGCAAGACGGCGAAAGGCTGGGCACCGGGGGTGGCCAACGATGTGAACGGAAAACCTCGCGAGTTGGCCGGACAATCTTATGATAAACGCCGAGCAATGGCTCCCACGAAAGCAATCAATGCTTCCGACTATGCCGCGAACTTCAAAGATTTTCTCGATGCCAATTCGAACGACCAGCCATTTTGCTTCTGGTACGGCAGTACGGAACCACACCGGGCCTACGAGTACGGCACGGGTGCGAGCAAGGGAGGCAAGCGGCTTTCCGATATTGACAAGGTTCCTTCCTTCTGGCCCGACAACGAAGTGACACGCAACGACATGCTCGACTACGCCTTCGAAATTGAACATTTCGATGCTCACTTGGTCCGCATGCTTGAAGAGCTTGAGTCGCGTGGGCAACTCGACAACACACTGGTCGTGGTGACCGCGGACAACGGAATGCCTTTTCCTCGGATCAAGGGGCAGGAGTACGAGCTATCGAATCACTTGCCCTTGGCGGTGATGTGGCCTAAGGGAATCAAGACCCCAGGCCGCACCATTGATGATTACGTCAGCTTCATTGATTTTGCTCCCACCTTTGTTGAGGCGGCGGGCTTGTCGTGGGCGGATACGGGAATGCAACCGTCACCCGGACGAAGCTTGTCGGACGTCTTTGCTTCCAGCGCATCAGGCCAGGTGAATCCAGCACGCGATCATGTGCTGATCGGCAAGGAACGTCACGACATCGGGCGCCCAAACGACGAAGGATTTCCCGTACGCGGGATCGTCAAGGGCGACATGCTTTACCTACAGAACTACGAAACATCGCGCTGGCCCGCTGGCAATCCAGAGACGGGCTATCTGAACTGCGACGGTAGTCCCACCAAGACCGAGATCCTCCAGATGCGGCGAGATGGCACCAACACGACCTTTTGGAAGCTGGCGTTCGGAAAACGCGTCGCGGAGGAAATGTTCGACGTAAAGAGTGATCGTGAGTGCATGAACAACCTGGCGACAGAAACTGGTTACGGCGCGATGAAAGAAAAGCTTCGGTCGCAGATGCTCGCGGAGTTAGAACAACAAGACGACCCGCGAGTTCTCGGCAACGGCAAGATCTTTGACGAGTACATCTACGCCAGCGAAGGCACTCGCAACTTCTACGAGCGATACATGAAGGGCGAGAAGCTTAACGCCGGTTGGGTGAACAAATCGGATTTTGAAATAGAGCCGCTCGACTGAGCTGATCTCAGGTTACGGTGGGCTCTGCCCACCCTACGGCGATCATCCCCAAACGCTGTTGCTGGAATAGACGCTATAGAGGATCACGGTCAACATCACGAGGCAAATCCAACGCTCGGGCCCTTCCGTTGTTGGAGTGACAAACAATAGTCCGACCGCCAGCACCATCGTCCCGAACAGAAACCCAACCTGACGCCAATATGCCCAGGTGCGATTGCTCGAACTGGCATCTTCGGCAGCGATCTGGTAGCTCGCCCATTTGCTGCGGCGGAGATTGCGTTGCTCTTCCTTTTTCTCTCGATCCAGTTTGGCAATTTCATCCGGAAGATTATTCAAGCGTTGCTGTTCGACGTTGTTGAGATTCCCTCGGTCTCGCAGCGATTGCTGCTCATCCTCTAAAGAACTTTTCTCACGATCCCAACCGCGTTGAAAGTCAGACTCGGCGATCTCGGCCAACGCTTCCAATCTCGCAACTTTGCGAACACCTAACGAATCACAGCCACGCGACATCAGGACAATCAAGACGCCAAGAACGACTAAGCCTCGGCCTACCGAACGAAGCACTTGCGCCATGTCCAAGTCAGGAGGAAGCGAGGGACGACTGACGGGCCTCGGGGTCGGCTTGCCGTTCTCTTTGGTGCTGGCTGTCGCTTCCTTCTCCTTGGGCGAGTCCTTGGCCTTTTTCTTGCCGTTGGGGAAAAGCTCGTCGACATCGCTGGCGGGAAGCCAATTTTCCATCCCTTCTTTCCAAACCAAATCGTCACGACGCAACGCACCCGTTGCGGCGAGGGCTTTGATTTGCGCGGACGAGATGGGGCCCTGTTCGGACTCGCCGCGAGCGTAATACCATATCGGATCGGACATTCAGACGCTCCGTTGTTGCGTGTGCGATTGTACACACACCGGCAGTTGATTCACAACGTCTCGGCGGAAAGTC
>JACKHN010000021.1 GCA_020638975.1 Planctomycetaceae bacterium | reverse complement strand
CCCGTGAATGGCTCCGATAATACTCATGTTTTCTCGCTTTCTAACGTTGGAGTACTGATACGCCTAAAACGTGCTAATTGCATGCTAGAGCGATATTGGTGGCTGCTGCGAATCCGCCATTCTGCACAATGAATGGCAGATTGACTATCCCTGCCAGAAGGGCCACAGGGCTTTCGTTTTGTTCAATCCGCACAATTGGTACGACGGCTCTCCGAAGCCGTCGAACTCAGTAATTCGTTGCTCGACGGCTTCGGAGCGCCGTCGTACGAATCCATTCAGATTGAAAAACTGAAAAGCCCTGAGAAGGGCAACCCGCGATTGCGAAACAGGGATTCTGGCGCTACAACTGAGACAACATCTAACCGTTAGCCAGAGAAATCACGGAGCGACGCATGTTTACCGGATTGGTGGAAGCAATGGGGAATGTCGTCGCGGTTCAGTCGCGACCGCCGGGCGTCCGGCTCGTGGTCCGCAACGCCGAGATAGCTCGTGATGCTAAGCTCGGCGACAGTATTTCCGTGAATGGGTGCTGCCTGACGGTTGTCGAACACGACGCTGAAAGCTTCCGCTTTGATGCTGGTGAAGAGACGCTAAGCCGCACTAACCTAGGGAGACTGTCCGGAGGCAGTTACGTCAATCTCGAGCGGTCGCTGCAATTGGGTGATCGATTGGGCGGCCATTTGGTGACCGGGCATATCGACGCGGTGGGGACCCTCGATGAACGTCAAGACGACGACGATTGGTCCAAGTTCTGGTTCCGTGTTCCGAAGCCACTGACGCGACAAATGGCCAGCAAAGGCTCGGTTGCGGTGGATGGGATCAGCTTGACGCTGGTCGATGTCGAAGACGAACGATTCAGCGTCGCACTGATTCCGCACACACTTCAAGTCACCACACTTGGTAAGTTGCAAGTTGGCGGTGAAGTGAACATCGAGACGGATCTACTGGCCAAGTACGTCGAGCGACAACTCGCTGGTCGATCCGAGTGAACGTCGTCGAACACTTCGTCGTCGGCGACTGTCGAGATCTTGCTTCTGGAGCAAGCTTACTCGGAAGCTTCGATCTTGTCGGAACGTTTGGATTGCTTATCGACAAGCTGTTGCTTTATCGCCGCGAGCAGTTGATCTATCGAGTGAAAGACTCCGTCGGTCTGTCGCACGGCGATCGTTTCAAGGTGTTCGACGTAAACAATCGCACCCGGACCGCCTGAATCGCTCCATGAGTTCGGCGCGACCATCGTCTTAATGAGATCCACGAGAACGTCGCCTTCACCGTTCGGCGGAAGTAGGTCAGCAACTGGGTAGAGACGCGTCGTTGTTTCGGCGCAGCCGGCATCGGGAGTGGTTATCTGGAGTACTTCATCGCGAAGGACGTACGTCAGTTCGAGTTCTCGAAGCATCAGCCGAAGCGCCGAACGCAGGCTGATCCCCTTAATCGATTTTGTAATCGGTGTGCCTGTGTCGATACCGAAATCGTCGAGGGCCTTCCGATCGATGACGATTGGAATGTTGTGGTTGAAGGAGATATCTTGGATGACATCTCTCAAGGGCTGATCAAGGTAATCGAATGTTGTCTCAGCATTCAGAGCGTTTTCGATGCGGGTGCAAGATTCTGAGTTCCGCCCCTCGATCGAGAACGAAGGGAAGAGTGGTGCAATGAGAACAGCCGACGGTTTCTTCGAAGGCGAGCCCACTTCGGGTAGTATCGGTTTACTATCTGCAAGAATTGGAACGGCGCGTTTTGACGGATTGCCTCCAGCACTGAACGGACTGAAATTATCCGCAAACGGATCGGACGTTTGTGCCGCCAATTGGGGTGAGGTAGCCAGCAATACTCCAATCACGACAACTGAGACAGCTTTCATCACATTACACCTTCCACTGAAATCCCCTGACTGGTCGCCTATGATCTTCGCGGGTTCGATGGCCAATTGCAATAAGAATTGACAACGCGAGAATCAGTGAATGTTCTATCGCACCGCGCGCGAACGCCAGATCGGACGTATGGAACCGGCGAGGAAGACGGCGACGATTAACCAGCCCACGACACTCGGCGCGAGCCACAGCCACCATGCGAGGCCAAGCACGACGCCCGGCAAATAAGGCCAGCGACTGACGGCATCTCGGATACTGTCGCGACTCGTTACCTTGAACGCGAACCAGGTACCTATGCACATCGTCATCGCGATGGCCAACCGCTTCGCAAAGTCGTCTTTGTCTCGGTCGTGGCGAATGATCGTTAAGGATTGCGTGGCACCGTCAAACGAACAGTAAGTCCAATCGTCCCGCACTTGCGCGGCGTGTGGCAAGGCACTTGTGTCACGCATCGAGATCACCGACGCGCGACGCGGTGAATTCTCTTCAAGAGTTACGGCACCAACTTTTTTCAGCCGCTCCCGCCACCGCCGTTCCCAAATCTGAAGATCGTTGGATCGATGTTGTGGAACAGGGCCGACGCTGTAGCCAAGAACTTCTTGAAGGACGTCAACACGAATTTTTCGCGTCGCCGCCTCATCGATCATCGTGTGGTTCAACATGGGGACTGACGCTTCGCTGACAGGGTCTCGAATCGCCCACAACGTTGCTTCCGATTCCAGATCTCGCAGGCTCGGCGCAGCGAATGTGAGACTATTTGGTTCCGTCGCCATTGATAATGCCTGCCCCGTAAAAAGAGCCGTTATTCGTTGCGGCAATCGATCCGAACCAAGCATAAACGACGCGATTTCTGTGTCGGTATGTTGCAGCAAGGCTGGCACGTCGTCCACCGTAACGTGCAACAGGTCGACGCCCGGTGGAATGACTAAGTCACATGTCGTCAATGCACCAGGCTCCAAGTCGAAACTCGCGATTCCGACGTAACTCGCATCCGACTGCCAAGTAACTTCGATATCGGTGAGCAATAAACGCGGGTTGCCAGCGGATTGATTCACCTCACGTACCACCGCACGCATCCGTCGGCCTCGGACTCGATAGGTCGTCTGTAACTCGTCGCTCTCGGGTTGTTCCAAGCCACGGATATCCCACTCGATCTCTTGTTCCGCAGATCGCTTTGGCAACACAAGCAGACGTTCGATTTGCGGCGAGTCCAAGATCTCGATCGGCGGGGCACTGATGCTGCCGTCCGGTGACGTTTGAAGCAATGCGTTCAAACGGACCCGAAACACTTTATCAATGGCCGTTGGTGGTGCAATCACCAAGTTCGGTTCGGATTGCCCCGGTACTTCGAGTACTTTGTACGGCAACGGTGGATCGAGGCTGAGTGACGATACCAATTCACGTGGAAGTCGAACGCGAACCGAATCGAGGACTCCTTGCGCGACCTGCAATCTCAGATCCCCGACGACGGACCATTGCGACTCTTCGCTGTGAAGTGTCGTGACAAGTTGCCCCGAAAACCTCGCAGCGTTCGGTGAAATGTCGAACTTGAACTCCGACTTCACCGCATCGATCTCCTCGGTCAGATCGTAGACGCCAACTCTTCGCACGTCAGCGTCGTGGCGCTGATCGGATGGTGGAGATTCTGCCACCTCGCTGCTACCGATCGAAACGACTCGAACAAGCACATCCGCGTGACGAAAAACCTCCAAACGATGCGAGCTGGTGGCTGAATCCGTGAGCCGTATGCCTTCCCATGTGAATTCGCCTCTCGGTGGTAGCGGGAGTGAACCTTGCACCTCGACTCGCAGTTTACCTTGCGTAGGTGAGGTTAAATAGATCGTCGTTGTGCCATCGGGGCTCTTGCTATACCGGTGAAGCAAGTCGATGTCATCCTGCAGTACCCTGGCGTTCTCAATCGCCATCTGACTCGGCAGCCGTAACACGAAATGAAGCACCGGAGCGTCATCGACTCGCAGCTGATCAACGTAACGAATATCGGCCTGCTGGCGTCGAATCCGCAGTTCCGTTGTGCCAGCGTTGCTTAGTCGTGGCTTGAGCGGAGCAATGGCGAGAGACCACTCTGATTCGTTCGTAGGCAATTGCATCGCTGCTTTCGGCAATTGCATTGTTCCCCACGCCTCGGCAAACATCTGCGGCTGGACGGATGGCCAATCACCTTCATGTATCACGGAAGCGGCGATGCCAGGCGACGTAGAGAGCGCGAGCAGCGAATTGTCGATGATTTGCGAAGCGAGTTGTATCAAGGGTCGCGTCACAATTTCGTCTTGCGCGATGTCGGTGATTACGAACGACGGTTTTATTGTCACACTCTCGCCGGCCTTGTAGGGCGTTTTGAATTGGTAACGGATTCGCCGCAATGCGGTGTCGGGTGTCAGGCTGTCAACGACTTGAGCTTGCGTGTCAGCGGCTAACAAGTGCAGTCGTGGATCAACAAGCAGTTCGACTTCCGTCAAAGAACCGCTGATGACCGAGAATGCGAATTGCGTTTCAATCGTGACCACCCGTGACTCAGCACGTACCCATGTGAGCTGCGATACCGTAAACTCTGCTGGACTTGGATTCCTTGTGTCCGTAACCGGCCACTGGACTGACAAGCGATTCGCTGGGCCCAACTCTGCTTCGATTGAATCATCCGAGCGAGAGATTGCTCCCAGGGCCAATGTCGGCTCAATCGAAGCGACGTCGCGTCCGGTGATCGACAGACGCGAACTGGGGATCGCGGGAATTCGCATATCGAAACTAGTCTGGTCCGATCGCGGTGTCAGCACGGGACGAACTATGAGTCGCAGCTTGTGCCGATTTAGAATCTCAGCGTCCATTTCCAGCAGTTCGCCATCCGGCGACCACTGCGGATAAATACGCTGTCCATCAATCGTCGCCTCGATTACTTGCAATTCGTCACGATCAAACGGCAGGCGAATTACCGTGGGACCGATGCTTGGGCTCGTCACGTCAAATTCCACAACCAGTTCCGGCAGCATGGCTGCCATCGGCATATCGGGTACGGCTAACGAGTATCGGGCTTCCGTTAAAACCACTCCGAATCGTTGCGTGCCGAGCGTCATCTTGAGCGATTCGATCGACTCGAAGAACGCTCGCGAAACATACATGTGGGCCCCAGACGGCTTACCTTCTGAGTCAACCGGATCGTAAACGCGGAATACGTTAGCGACTGCACGAATCCCCATCGGCGGCTGCTCTTGCGCGGAAACACGGCGACTTGATGTAATCGCGAAGATAACGGCGACTAGTAACAAGCCAGCCGTTACCGATTCCGCTCGGCGTGCAATCCGATACGACATAGAATCGTCCGATTGCCGCAAAGCTGGCTGCTTTGAACTCCGTCGCCTTAAACCGATGAGTGCGATGGCCGCCAGGAGTCCCAATAGCACTGATCTCGATAGGTACACGAGGCCAACCGGAACAAGCAGCGCAACAACCATCGCGACAATGACGAAGCAGATCAAGAACGCTCCACGGCGTCGTCCCACCCATAAACCACAAGCGATCGCTGCAAAAAACGCTGCCCATCCTAAGGTATCCAACATCTCGGTTCGGCAAAGAATGATCGTCGTGTGGAGGCTTTCCGGCGGTAGACGCTTACAGGTCCAACCAAAGAGTGGTGTGAAAGTCCGATCGGTGTCAGCATCGTGCCATAGTTGCGGAGACAGCCCTGCATGACCGGACCACTCATCGACAGGCAAGTAACGAGTTTGACCGTCAAGCCAACTCACGGGCGTGGAGAAGGTGCGCTCATTGATCTCGGTGCAAGAACCGAAATCGCCCGAGGCTTGTGCAGCAAAGGTCGTCAACAACAATGCGTTGTCACTAACGACCAGCACAAGGTCACTCAATCGCAGCGCGTTCAGAGTGGAAGTGGCCCGTGATGACACAAGGGAAATGGGAGATATCCCTAGGTCGGCCAGCGATTCGAGGTCGACATAGAACGGGAGGGGTGGCACGCTCTCGGCGACGGTAGCATTCGCGTTGGCGATTGCCGCATCCCATGTGAGCGGCGATGAGTCCTGCTCCTTCTCGATGATCGCGTCAAAAGAGTCGAAAAACGTTTGTAGCCGACTCAGCATTTGACTCTGGTTTGCTTGCCCTGTCACTTCGCGGGACTGACCGAAAAGTGAGGCGAAGTTCCACGGTGTTCCCGTTCGCCGCAAGATCGAGTAGCCGAATAGCCGTTGCTCCCAACGAAGAGCTTCCGTGGACGTCGCATATGAAGAGGCAAGATCCCAGAACGTGTTACCGGTAGTCGATTCGTAGCCAGGCGGTACCCAAACCTGCCACGAGCGATGCAGGACGCGAAGCTTAAACACGGGCAATGACAGAATCTCGCGACGATAGTTGCCGAGCGGGCGACCGCTTTGTCGATAACGCAGACGCACGCACGGAAACCGTCGCAAGGCCGGAAGCGGGACGCTGAGCGTTGTCGCATCTTGAGAAGTGACGACTTGTTCTCCATCCACATCGACACCGTCCAGCATGGCATCCTGAGGGAGCTCCACGGTCAACTGCGAGGCACCGACATTTTCAATTCGCAGCAACATAACATGGGTTATCTCGCCATCGGCATCTATATGCGATGTAACGTTGGCATCCCAAATCCACGCATCCGGAGGGTCATTCTGTGCCGTATGACGAGTCAACTGAAGTGCCACGTCTTGAGCCGGTGCATACCGGTACATCGCGCGCGAGGTCTGCAGTCGAGCAATGTCACTCACCGGCGTCGGGATCGCTCGCAACCCGTCTTGCTGCAGGCTGAAGCCTGTACCATCAGGCGTGCCGAGACTGATCGTTCCGACTTGAGTATCGGCGTCCGGTAACGACGCTAATACGATGGACTCTGGGATCGCGAAGGAAGAGGCATCCGCGGGAATCGACTTGTGGGTCAGCTTGGCCCGAATCTCAAAGGGAACGCTCCGAGGACGCCTCAATCGCACTTCCCACTCATTACCGTCGACATCCAATTTAATCGCGGTAACGCCTCCGGCCCCGTCACCCACGGATGTCCATTGAATCGGATCGCTTGGGGGCGGCGAGAAACGAACTCGCAAACTGCTGATCTGAGTAGAAATCGGCGAGCATTGAAACAAAAACGACTGTTTGATCGTACTGGCGTCCACAAGAGCCTCAGCCGTGACTTCGCCTCGGAATCGTGGTGTTTGAGTTCGCAACGCAACTCGAACGCGATCCGCCATCGGGTCATCACGGAAAAGGAGCGGCGCTGCTTCTGCAGAGACCAACCCCTTCTCGACGGTTGAGAGCTCGGCTTCCGTGAGACGCGATACGCTCGCGTCCCCCAGAACGTCTAACTGCAGCGGAAGCTCTGCGCGAACGACGGTTAATCGTGACCGACTTGCTTCGTCGACCAACGATATGGGACGCATTTCAAGACCTGTCAACACGCCCGCATCGGGCATCCGTCGGTGCGCTTTAACGATCAGCCGCAATGGTTTCTCGGGTGTAATTGGATCTCGCAAGACAATCTCGCGGCTAAGACGCAGCGTACCGCGTACGGTATCAATGTGGTCGATTAGTGGGGGGACTGACTCAATTGAATCTACGATCCAACCTGCGTCACGCTGCAATGGGATCGAGAATACAGCTCCGCCGTTCGCCGACAATTGTGCAATACACTCGGCGGCAACAATCGAGTCATTCAGTGTTATTGTTGTCCCAATTTGGGCGTGGAGTCGTGGTGCCTGGCGAGTGAGAAGCAAGTTACACGACGCATCGGAGTTGAGCAGGGCAAACCTTCGCGACTCGCCCGTCGCGGGTGCTGGAAGCGGCTCGACCCCGCGTAGCACGGTGCCTTCCCAATTCAGTTGACCTACTCGTAGTGGTTCTACAACGTCGATCGAGGCGGTTCCCTGTCGCCACAAGACGTCGACGAGCTGTAACTGGGGCAGTTGCCACAATTTGTCGATATCGACCGGTGCATGAGCGGTCACGCTCAGTTCGTTGGGTCCATCGGCAATGGACGCTGGAAGTTCGAGGAGGTAACGCTGCGCCGACTCGGACTCGTCAGGCACCGGCGCAAAACCAATTGGTTTTGAGTCTAGCTGAATCGAAGCGATTCGCAGGCGAGGATCTACCTGCATCGTAAGCTCTCGAATCGCTTGACGTTGCAAATCAAGGAGGAACCCGGCGCGAATTTCCACCCCTGTTGAGCTGATCCGGTAATCGAAAGTTGGTCGCGCCATCACTAATCGATCGCGATTAACGTTCTCCGGCGGCAACAGAATACGCAGCTCTGTTTCGTGTGTTGCACCTAGCTCGATTCGCCATTGAGTTGTCTGGACGGCATCTCGGCGAGGGGGTGGAGTGTCGTTCACTTCACTGATAATCGCATCAATACACTCCGGTCGAGCCCCCGTCGGCAAATTCAGCAATAGCTCACTTGCAGTTGCTTCGGGGAGTGTTAGCCGAAACTGCTGCTCTAGCTCAGAACCGACCACACCACGCAACGACCATTGGAACGACAACGTATCCGACGCCGAAACGAACACCCCAATGTCACCCGTCGGCAGCAAGCCAACTTGCGTCGCCGTATTGGGATCGCTCTTCCATCGGAACGAGTTTGCCGCGAGGCCGAACGGTGACAACGACAAGTAGACCGACTCGCGATGTGGATGTTTGATCTCGAGATTGGCCAAACCGCCGACAAGCTGTCGATTCTCGAACTTTGCGGAGTAGAACGCCCTGACGATTTTTGGTTTTGCCAAACCGTAGAGCGCACGGTACTTGGCGTTTAGTTCGGCAATCGTCTTCTGAAAAGTTTCGCGATCCAAAGGCAGTAGTTCACCACCAATCTCGTCGATGCGACCGTCAGGAATCGTGATCCGTTGAAACTGCAGAATGGACGGTCCGCTTTCTTGGGCGAGCAACCGCGAGTTGCGTCCGCCGCACAGGCTTACCAGGCAGAGCAAGGCGGTAACGATGGTGATCCTCCGCCCTGGAACGTTGCGAGAGATCATGAGTCACCTTCGACTCGAGCCACCTGTAAATGAGCCGGGGCTGTTGCCGTTGTCGCACGCGAACTCCCTTCTGCAACGCGCGGGGGCGTCAAGCTTGGTTGAGAGTCGGGAGTGATATAAACGCTGCCTCGTCGAGCGATCGGCGTCGCCGGCGTTTTGCCGACAAGTCGCTGGATCGCACAAGCCAAAATACCCAATCCAAGCCCGATAGCGCCCGCCTGTCCTATCACCGCTGTGTGCTCTGGATAGGTCACGGCAATGCCAAACAACATCACACCTACTACGAAGAAGACGCCCGGGTGCCGAAGCGACGGCAAGTAAATAAACGGAAGAACGGTCACCAATGCCAGTCCGGAAGAAACCATCAACAACATCAGGCGACTGACTTTGACAAAACCAACGGACTCCACCGAACCGGTCGAACTGAAGAGATAGCGATTGGTGTCCAACGGGACGGATTCCTGGGTCGAAGCCCCGACGAGTTCCTCCAACGCCTTCTGCTCTAAGCGACCTCGTCGTCCCCAATACCATTGGTCGCGTTGCCAGACAAGTTCCGACGTCAGAGTCACCGGGGTCCAAGCAAGATGCTCACTTCGTGGGAGCACGATCTGCCAATAAACCCGCTCGGCGCGGTCGGCATCGACAATCGAGGGAATCGCGACGCCGAATCGCGAGTTACGAGATGTCTCGGTTAAGTACCACAAGTCGAGCCCCACAATACGCCCAACTTGCTCATCGGTAAGAGTAACTGTCAGCGAGCCGTCACCGAGATTAGCAAGTTCCATTGGGGGCTGTCCGTCGACCAGGACGCGAAGCTGGTCGCGATCCGCGTCTGGTGGCAACTGTATATCGACGAGTGGTTGATCGCTATGCAGTTGAAAGCACACACGATCTCGTCGGTCGGTCGTTGTCAGCCACGACTGGATCCAAACACGTGCAATCGAAGTGTTGCCGTTTCTACGCGTCTCGACGATCGACGTTTGCACCGCAGCCACGGATGCGACTCCCGTGGAGCGAATTCGCAACTCGTGCGTGCCATTCATCGGCAAGCTAACGTCGGATTGCAACGTCCACATCTCATCGGCGAGGGTAAACGCCAACTCCTCGTCCGATCGAAGTGTCAGAGTGTTCGTGACATTCTCCGTCGCCTCGACTCCGGCAGGTTGGACCAGAGGAATCTGTAAGCCAGCAGCATTAATCAGGTCGGCAAGAGGAACGTCGAATGTCATTTCAAGTTGGATTTCACCCGTTATTGGCGCGGGTAAACTCACGATCGCAGCCTCGGTTGACGAAGCGGCGTTGCCTGCTGACTCACCAGCCTCCGTGACAGGAACGAGTTCTTCCGAACTTAGAACTCGATAGCTTAGCTCCCGTTCATCACTCGTAACTCGCAGCGTTTTCGACATGACAACGCTCTTCGGGATCACGATCGGCAACTCGGCAAGAGGTGCATAAGCGACTGTGGCGAGGAACGTCTGATGAACCTGCAACATGTCCCCAACTTTCGCTGCTTCGGAGGCTACGATCACCGTGGTTTCTCGTGGGCGGACGCGCCAACTCGCCGCAAAGTGAGCAGCTTCTGGCACTTCGGCCGAGAGTTCCTCGCGAAAAAGCAGCGGTGCCGACATTCGCGTGGGGAGGTCTAACGTCGATGTTCGAGTCTCCTGAATCAGCCACTTCATTGCCCCCAACTCTGGCGTCAGTTCCACATTATCGCTTGCGAGGACGATTAACGTCGTATCTGGGAGCAGGTCTGATTCGGTGGGACGCGGGAGATCGAAGCTGATTGCGATATCGCTTTGCTCGATGGCTCGATGCGCAAGCACATGGAGATCAATTTCCGTCGCGTCAGCATTGATTGGCAATGTCAAAACCCCTTGATCATCAAAGCTAAACGGCTTCGTTAACGCATCCGGTGGGGTCACCGCGTCGACCGTCCAGCCCGGCATCTTAAAACTGAGCGAATCGGTTTTGGCGTTGCTGGTGGAGTAGTTGATCCTGGCGTCGAGCTTTACTTCCGTATCGGAAACGTCCACGACATAAGTCGTCTCAAACGCAACGGGAGTCTTCTTTGGTCGCAGTTCGAGCCGTAACGAATAGGGTTGTCGGTCGTACAGAAACCTTGCAGCAATTGGCGGCTGTCTCGCTGGATCCTCCACCACGGCGACACGTTGAACGAACTGTCCGGCCTGCCAACTCGGCAGCCAACTGCCATCAAGCACGACATCGACAGATCCCCATTCACGCACGGCATCTTCGACGCTGTAACCAGCGAGTTGAACGGTGCGTAGTTGGCTCTCAACAGCAAGTGGCGGGAACGTCGCTTCGAGATGCGTTTCGATGAGTCCGCGAGTTGGACCAGCAAGTCTTTTAACGAGAACACGCTGCGGTGCTGCACCGTCGGAGGATGGCAGCAGCGATATCTGAAAGTTCGCGTCGCTTGTCGAAGTTAGTTCCATCCCCTCGGGTAAACGGGCGATGAACGAGTCGATCGGTTCGGCGCGGCTACGCACTTTGAGTTGAGCTTCGCTCCAAATGAGGTTTCCGTGTACATGCACCGTCGTAGCACTCGTCGCTTCCAATGCATGTGGCGCAATCGTGTCATGCCTCTGCCATGCGATGTCCAACTCGCCGCCACCACCTTCGACCGTGATGATGGTGGCGTCGTCGACGGTCTCCTGCGACACGTTGCTTCGCCCACTAGGGCTAAACGCATCGATCATCGCGTCATCCACGGTCAACGTCATCGACGTCGCCATGTTTGGCAAGGTGAGACTGAATGAGTCTTGCTGCCCCGTCCGACGGACGGGCACTTTGATGGGGACACGAATTGTGTGCGTGCTGTCGGGAGCCGCGCGCAACCAGCAGACGTACGAAGCTTCGTCGCGGGTTACATAGATCTCGCCTTCTTCCTTGTGTTCAATGGCACCGACATCAAGGAAAGCACTATCCAAACGCAAGGGGATGGCCGTCCAGGCCTCTCCCTCGGCTTGCACACGCGGCGTCAGCCGAATCCGAAACGTGACATCGAGACGCGCGAACTGTTGCTTTAAATTAACCTGGCCATTGAGTTCGATTGAACCCGTAAAGGTCACCTTCGGAGGGGCCGCCTGTTGATCTTTTAGGCGATTCTGAACCGCAAGCAGCTCAAGAAACTTCTCAAGTGTAAAACCTGGGACCGCTACCAAGTTGCCATTTTCATCTTCGAGACGGAACTTAAAATCCGATCCACGGATAAGATCGCCGGATTCCGTTCGTGTGGCGGGCGGGGCATCGCTCGCTGTTGGCTGAGCGCAAAGCGAACCGCACGTCCAGACGACGCAAAAAAACGCCAACGACAAAAGTGGGACGAGACGAGATTGCACAGCTAGGCACTTCATGAGCGGCGCCATCCAGGGCGCGAAGAAAACATCCCAAGTCTGGAAGAGGAGTATGTATTTACTAGTCTACTCGCGAGTTCCCCCAGATTAAAGCAATAGATGCGTGCTTTGCGGACAAAAATTAGGGAGCCTCGTTCGGAATGATGGCGTCTTTACTCCCCCGTTTCAGCGTGGAAACGAGTGCTTTGTGCAGCATTAGGGTCGCTGCAGCGGCAAACCGAGGCCGACTCAGATCGAACGCTTCGCCTTCCACGCCGGTCACGAGACCTCCAGCCTCCTGTACTAATAGCACACCAGCTGCCACGTCCCACACCTTCACACTCGTCGCCCAATACGCGTCGAGACGACCGGCAGCGAGATAGGCGAGGTTCAATGCCGCCGAACCTAAACGGCGCAGAGCTTGGCACTCGACGAGGACGTCCAGAAAGCGTGCAATCTCTTCCGAATCGCGAGACACGCCCGCCGATAAGCTGGCGGCCACCAGTGCAGTACGTAACGAATCGCACCCACTCGCCGATATCTTTACACCGTTTAGAAACGCCCCTTCGCCTTTTACAGCGGAAAAGCATTCATTCGCAATCGGATCGAAGACAACCCCCGCCTGAACCTGCCCTTGATGTTCAAGAGCAACCGACACGGAATAGGCTGGCAGTCGGTGCACATAATTAACGGTTCCATCGAGTGGATCAACGATCCACCGAAACTCCGAACTGCGGGCAGCGGAATTCGCCGTATCATCCTCCTCGCCTAGGAGATCGTGATCCGGGAACGCGTCATGGATGATCTCGAAAATCGCAGTCTGAGAAGCAAGGTCAGCCTCACTTACCAAGTCCTTGGGGGCTTTTTCCCTTGGGCTGATCCGCCCCTGCCAATCAAGAAGTACCTCACCACCTCTTCTCGCAGCCCGTTCGCAAACCGTGATATAGTCGTGCATTACGGTGTTCTTCGCGTCTCGAATTGGCCTTGACGCATTAATTCGGGTGGGGGAGACATTTTGAGGAACGTCACTGAGGACGCTGTTTTTCTAACGGAAAGTATGGACACGTCAACCAATCTTGTTATCATCGAGAGAAGTATTCAGCCCCCAACGAGAGGTCGTGACGCTACCGAGACTTGCCTTTTAGGTTTGTTTGATTTCTACCTAGCTGGCGAATCGGCCTCTTCTCTGTTCCGGCCCCGCCATCTCGTTTTACGTGATGGCGGGGTTTTTTCGTTTTCAATTTCAACCAGCCAGCATGGAGCATCGCGGCATGTGGCAGCTTGATGGAAGTAAGGCACGCCTCGCAACCTCTAACCTGCGATGTGAATTAGATCTTGCTTTGCCAACGCGAGGTTTAACGAACATCGCGGGCAAACTCGACGCCAATCAATTCGCTGTCGAAGCAGGTGCAGCGATCATGCAACTGACGCTGCCAAGCAAAGCGACGGTGCTTGCTGATGCCTATGTCCGCGGGAACGATCTCGTCGCGACCTACGAAGAGTCGAGTGAACATCCCTGTCGAACTCAAGTTTATTGGAGAGTCGAGAACGAATTGGATTGCGTAGGGATACAGCTAATCGTTTCTGTTCAAACTTCGATTCTCGACGCCACGCCCAGCCTGACGTTGACGAGCCAAGTCGCTGGCGGTATTGAATCAATCGAAGACGGGATCACAAAGATGCCACTGCGAGATTCGGAGGTTTGCTACGTCGAGATCGCGGACGGTTCAAATGTCGAAGCGATTCTTCATGACGACACTCAGCTCACGAGCCGATTATTCCCAGGCTCACTGGAGAAAGGCGTCATTCGACGTGCGAGGATTCTCGGCTGCTTTCTTCCGGCTGCGTCTGCAGAGAAAACCGCCCGCGAACTTCGCGATCAGTTCGTCCGCTCTGCTCCGCCGTTAACGACGTGATCGCAGCCTGACTACTCGCCCGTTACGCGAGTAGTGGTCGGACAACTTTGCCGCCTTGATCGGTCAGCCGCACCTCCAGGCCTTTGAACTTTTGCGCGAACCGCAAATGGTCGAAGCCAAACAGATGCAGAATCGTGGCGTGGAAGTCATTGATGTGAACGGGATCCTTGATCGGCGACCAACCAATCTCGTCGGTTTCGCCGTAGACTTGCCCGCCTTTGATTCCGCCCCCTGCCAGCACGACGCTGTAGGCTGCCGGGTGGTGATCGCGACCAACGACCGCCGTCTGGTTCCCGCCACGGTTCTCCCAAAGCGGCGTGCGGCCAAACTCGCCGGCAAATACGATCAGCGTCGAATCGAGTAAGCCACGCTGTTTCAAGTCCTTGATCAACGCAGCGATCGGCTGATCGGCCATGCCGGCGTTGTAACCGAGTTCTTCATCGATGTTGCTGTGATGGTCCCAGGACGCGTGAACGAGCGTTACGAACCGGACGCCGCGTTCGATCATGCGTCGCGCCAACACACAGTTTGTTGCGAATTGCTTATAGACATTGGGGCCGCCGCCGCGGAAGTTAAACTTCTCGGGCTCCTTACGAGTCACTCCGTATGCATCGAGAGTCGCTTGCGTCTCGTCCGACAAGTCGATCAGTTCGGGAGCGGCCGCCTGCATCCGGAAAGCAAGCTCGTAGGACGAGATGCGGCTCGCGATTTCAGGATCTTGAACGTGATCAAAGCGACGGCGATTGAGTTTGCTCAGTGCTTCCAAGCCTTGTTGCTGAACATCGCGGTCGATGCCGGGAGGATTGTTCAGGTTCAGGACCGGTTCGCCCTCGTTACGAAACACAACGCCTGCATAGGTAGAAGGCAAAAAGCCGCTGGACCAATTCGAGACACCTCCGCTACTGCCTCGACCTGCCGTCAGCACGACGTAGCCGGGCAAGTTGTTCGCCTCGCTGCCAAGACCATAGGTCAGCCACGAACCCATGCTCGGGCGTCCGAATCGCGGCACCCCACTGCACAGCATCAGTTGTGCCGGATGATGATTGAAGGCGTCGGTGTGCATCGAGCGAACCAAGCACAAGTCGTCGGCGCAACTGCCCAAGTGCGGCAGGAAGTCAGACAATTCCATCCCACACTCGCCATGCTTGCTGAATTCGCGAGCGCTGCCGGCGAGCACGGCCGTCTCCTTCTTGACGAACGCGAAGCGGACGTTTTCGATCAACGAGGCCGGTGGCTTTTGGCCGTGCAGTTCGCGGAGCTTGGGTTTCGGATCGAACAGGTCAAGGTGGCTGGGCGCTCCGGCAGGCAATATGAAGATGCATTGCTTGGCCTTTGCCGGAAGCGGCGAAGCTTTCGGTGCCAACGGATTAGCGGACACGTCGCTCGCCAGCAACCCGTCCTGCTGTAACAACGATGCGAATGCTGCCGCTCCCAGTCCTGAGGCACTCGATGTCAGGAATTGGCGTCGCGTTTGTTCCCACGTGCAGTTTTCCAATCGCATCATCGGTTCCTCAAATCTGTCGTTGATGGTGGGGATTAGAGCGGTCTTCGGGTAAGTGTAGGGTTGTTTCGTCAAGATTCCTTGGGGATTAGACCGCCACAGCCGCTACACGTCCGTGCGACTCGCACTAGCGATCATTCACGGGTTATAAATTCGTCGAGATTGATCAGCGTGCGACCGACGATAATCCAAGCGGCGAGTTCCGCCGGTGGTGTACCCTCGGGAGCAACTTGCTGTCCGATGATTTGCTTCGTGGCCTCGTGATCGGCAACGGCCCGCGATAGTTGTCCTTCGTATAAAGCGGTGACGTCCGCCAACTCGTCGTCCGAGGGAAACCGCGACAGGCAGAGCGCAAACGCGTAGCGCGCCCGCTCGCGGGCGGTCTCGATTGCATCGCCGATCGGCGGGACTTCTGCGACAACGCGAGCGCCGAATGCTTGCGCACATTCATAAAATGCCGGATCGTTCCACAGCGTGAGCGCTTGCAATGGCGTGTTGCTGAGGCTTCGTTGTGCGCAGCATTCGGTTGAATCGGGTGAATCAAACGTCATCAACATCGGATACGGAGACGTTCGTTGAAAGAAGGTGTAGAGACCACGACGATACGCGTCGCCACCTTTGCTGACTTGCCATTTGGCGCTGTTCGCATAAGTCAGGCCAGAGTATTCGGCAGGCTGTGGCGGTCGAACGCTGGGACCGCCAATTCGCGAGTCGAGTAACCCGCTAGTAGCGAGCGCAAGGTCACGAATCGTTTCCGCTTCGACGCGCCGTCGCTGCTGTCGTGCGAGCAATAGGTTTTCGGGATCGGTCTCGACTAGCTCCGGGCGGAACGCTGCCGACTGGCGGTACGTCGCCGAATTGACGATCAGACGATGCAGTTGCTTCAAGCTCCAACTCTGCCGTTGAAACTCCGTCGCCAGCCAATCCAACAGCCCTGCATGTGATGGAGCTTCACCTTGCGTGCCGAAGTCATCCACCGTGTTGACGATGCCTCGTCCGAATATCCGTTGCCAGGTTCGATTCACCGTTACTCGCGCGGTCAACGGATTGTCAGCCGCGAACAACCAGCGCGCAAAATCCAATCGGCTGTGCTTGGCTTCATCGGCGGCCAAACCCGGCAAGACGGAAGGCGTTAACGCGATCACCGACTCGCCCTGATTCAGGAAATCCCCGCGAATGTGAATCTTTGCCTCGCGAGGTTGTGAGACTTGAACCACGGTTTGGGCCTTGACGTCCGAGGCCGCGGGTGCCTGCTTGGCGTGATCTGCAACGATCTGGTTCAACCGAGCAAGTTCCGGATCAACCGTGCGGAAGTACTTTGCGATTTGCTTTCGTTCTTCGGCATTTCGATCCGCATCTGCCTTCGCCAACGCGACGGCAACTTCTGCTGGTAAACCTTCGAGCGTTGCCGGCAGTTGCCCCGACGTGAATGACAAACGGAATCGCCCAAGATTGTGCGAGTTGCCTCGATTGTAGGTCTGGTCCAACACAAATGTCAGTTTCGTGCCGCCAGCAAAGCCAACCGCCTCCTTCGCCTCGAACAACGCAACGTGCCGCTTGCCGAACTCCGGACTAACCGCCCAACCGTCTGCTGGATCATTGTTGATCGCCTTCTCGACTTGCCAATCGTTCTGCGAGAAGTCCGCTTTCGCCGTCGTCAGTTCGATCGGCGTTGGTGCTTGTTCATCACTCGCTGGAGAAGCAGCAAGGCGAAATGTCGTCAACACAAAGTTGCCGTTGTCAGCGCGACCGGGCCCTTGCTTCACCAGACTCTTGTCCGGAAGCACCTCAAGCCGTACCGCCGAGATACGTTCGGCATCGACGGTTGCTTCGACCGTGTAAACGTCGGAGACTTCGTTCTTGCCCGTGGCCAGCCACGACGCGTCGTCTTGTCTTTGAAGCGTTGCACCGTGCTTTGAAGTAACCGATGTCGGCTCGATCGTCTGCCAGACAACGGCGCTGTCTAACGCGGTCGACTCCCATGCGGCTTGAGCGTTCGCGAGTTGATTCGTCTCGTAATCTTTGACCGCCGCCGTCAATTTCGCGTGCTGCTCGTCATGAGCTGCCTTCGCTAAACGGATTCGTTCTTGATCCGCTGGTAACGGTGCATCGATGTCCGTTTCGTTAATATCGTTGAAGAACGCATAGAGCTGATAGTATTCTCGCTGTGTGAGCGGATCGTACTTGTGCGAATGACATTGGGCACACCCAACCGTCAGGCCCAACCAAACTGCGCCGACGGTGTTCGTCCGATCAACGGTCTTCTTGACGCGATCTTCTTCTTGGTCAGTCCCGCCTTCCGTGTTGTGTAATGTGTTGCGGTGAAAGCCACTCGCGACCTTCTGTTCGAGCGTTGCATCGGGCAGCATGTCGCCGGCGAGTTGTTCGATGCTGAACTGGTCGTACGGTAAATCGGCATTCAACGCGTCGATCACCCAATTTCGATAACGCCACGCATGGGGTCGAGCCCGATCCTTCTCATAGCCATCGCTATCCGCATAGCGTGCCAAATCCAACCAATGCCGCCCCCAACGCTCGCCGTAATGCGGCGACGCCAAGACGCGTTCCGCCATCCGTTCGTAGGCATCCGCACTGGAATCCTGCAGAAACGCGTCGAGTTCTTGGGGCGAAGGCGGTAGTCCCAACAAGTCAAGATAGACTCGCCGCATCAATGTTTCCCGCGAGGCTTCTGCCGAGGGGAGAATTCCTTTGGCTTCGAGGCGATTGAGGATGAACGCATCAATCGCATTGCGCACCCACGCCGTGTCATTCGTCTTGGGCAGCGTTGGATGAGTGATTGGTTGGAACGACCAATGCGTCGAACCGGAGGCAGCAGCGTCGGCACGATCGGGCCAACTTGCACCTTGATCGATCCAAGCTCGCAGCACCGCGATCTGTTCCGGCGTTAGCGGAGTCCCCTCCCCTTCCGGCGGCATGATACCAGTGTCTTCGTCCAATCCAGCAACCAACGCAATCAAGCGACTCCTCGTGCTGTCCCCTGGCACGATGCTCTTGCCACCATCACCGCCCTCTAACGCTCGCGATTTCACATCCAGCCGCAGTCCTGCCTCCTGCTGCTCGGCACCGTGACACGAGTAACAAGTCTTTCGCAAGATCGGCTGTACATCGGCGACGAAGTCGATTCGACGTTCGACAGACGGTGGCAACGACTTCGCATCTTCCGCCATTAACGACGAGAACTTGAGAAAGACGAACGCAATTGCGATGGTGGACGCCGATCGCATGAGTGAAACTCCAATGTGTTCACGTCGTGGCAGGAGCAGGCTCGCAGCGGGTTAGTCCGCGAGGGCGGGATGGTTCCATTTAACCAGAGCGTGACAAGAGGGTCAAATCCGTTTGGTCGAACCGTAATTCCCAGATACGACAAGCATTCGATCTTCCCTTGCCGAATTCATCCAGTTGGCAATAATCCCGTGTGTCGAAGGGCCACGACTAGTGCTTCGTCAATGTTAAAAGCTTGGGTTGGAGTACAGGCTTTCGCCTGCTCCGTTTAGCCTGAAGGCTGGACTCCAACTCAATGATCGAAACCTGACACGGCACTAGAAGGACATTTCAGAAACAATTGCTTCGTGACTGCCAAGAACTAGTTGTAGACACCAGCCGTTTGAGCGTTAGCCCCGGTTGTTACGATGGAACCGTGGCTAACGCCAAAACGGCTAATCCTAAAATCAAGCTGAAACGCAGCACTAGATCGCTATGCACCGAAAAGCACTCGAACCAATTCGGCAAGCGAGCAATCGCGAACATGAAAAGGCGTTGACGCAGACCGTTCGTGTCATGTCGAGCGAGTCGGTGCCACCCGGATATCGTCGTTTTCCAGTGAAGAGTCCGGCGATCTATGCCAAAGTGCAGGTCTTGTCGAGCAAGCGGGGCGTGCCTGTCTTTTTAGAGACCGCGGACTCACAGTCCGATCAACGAACGGCCTACTGGGTCCACGAAGATATTCTGCCCGATCTCTCCCGCTGGTTACGCATCCGCATCTTTCCGATCAGCGAGATCGTGGGCGGTGACTGAACGACACGCATCGCCGGGTCGGGAGACCCGCGCACAGCAGGGACCCACGCACAGCAGGTGCGAAGGTTTGTTCGTTAGCGGGCCGAACGGGGGACGGGCGTTTGGATGAGGCCGTTGGTGCCGGTCACGGCAAAGGTTAAGGTCACGCCATCAAAGTAGACGTCGGTCACCGAAAGAATCGCGGACGGCACCGTTAAACCAAACTCGGTTAACAACCACTCATCGAACAGACGCACTCCGGCAAAGCTCTCATGCCAGATGAAGCCGCGTCCATCCGAGCTTTCACCAACTGCGAAGCCATTGTCGGAAACCGCAGCCACGCGTCCGCGAAAGGCGTTGCCATCAGCGTCTTCGAGACGCGTAAGTTCACCGTTAGACCAAACAGCAGGTTGATTGATCGTTTCGAAAAGTGTTAGGTCTTCAAAAGTGACGACGCCGCCAATGTACTCACCGTCAGGAGAAATATCCGCGGCCGTGCTATTGAAACCTTCCGAAGTGGGTAGCAATTCTTGGTTTGCTCCCTGCCAATGCACCGCGTTGAACCGACCCATTCCAGTAAAAGTACCGCCAGCAATGGCACCCGCAGCGGAAATGCCTTGACCGCCGCCGCCATTGGGTTCAGCAATTAGAGCAACAATTCCGCTGCTCGGTTCCCACTTATAGGGCAAAAGTAGTCCATGCGTCGAACCAACTACTACTCCGCTGTCGGAAACATCAAAAGCAAAGGACTCGGGGACTGGACCAAGACCGCCAGTACCGCTGAGCACCGTCGGATTAGCCACCTCCGCTCGAAAACCCTCGAACGGTGCAGTGCTGTTCACTTCAGAGTAGCCGGAGAAATAAACACCATTCGGCGATATCGACGTCAGAAACGTATCGCCACCGAAGCTGCCAGCAACCGACTCCGTAAACGAACCAGCCGAAGTATCAACATTAAAAATGACGCCTTCGGAAAATCCGGTGCTTTGATTAACCCGATTTGCCACGAGCACCGAATGACCGTTATCCAAGACCGCAACCCCAACAACATCCACCCCAGCACCCAGATCGATGAGTCGGGTGGTGATGACTTCCGGGCGGTTGAGTTGGTTGATGGGGATCAGGGCATCGATGGGTGAAACGCTGCCGTCCTTGTTCACATCCAGATAAGCGGCCCCGATGGGCCGTGACGTTGGCAGCTTGTAAGCTCCGCCGCGATTATTCAACGCATTGATAACTAACAGCACGTCAAGCGGTGCGACTTGGCCATCGCCATCAACATCGGTGGCCAGGACTTTGTTGTGATAAGGAAACGGGCTCGTATCGGGAGCCAAGACGCTGACCAGCGAGGCGTTGCCATCCACCACAAAGTGCAGCCGTTGATTGACAAACAGCACATCGGGCACGGCAGTCACGGGCGTCGTCAGCGTCTCGCCGTATTCGTCGAGTAGCCACTCATCGAACATGCGCACCCCCGCAAAGCTCTCATGCCAGATAAAGCCAAGCCCATCGCTCCCCTGTCCAACGGCGTAGCCATTGTCAGAGACAGCAGCAACTTGACCTTCAAAGACATTGCCTTCAGCGTCTTTGAGTTGGGTGAGCGTACCATCGACCCAAACTACCGCTTGGTTAATCGTTTCAAAAAGGGTTAAGTCCTCGAAGGAAAGAAAACCACCGATATACTCGCCGTTTGGCGAAATGTCACTGGCGAAACTACTGAGTCCTTCAGGAGTTTCCAGAAAACTTTGGCTTCCATTTTCAAAAACAAAGCCAGTCGTCACGATTAAGCCAGTTGTCGCATTGATCCCTGTGGTATCAACTCCTACGATCACCTCAGCATTTGAAATTCCACGCGCCCCCCCATTTGGCTGGGTAAGCCCAACAATGCCACTGCTAGTAGACCAACTATAGGGGACTAAAAGCCCATCAGTCGTTCCAACAACAGTTCCAGAGTTTGAAACATCAAAGCCAAAAGACTCTGGAATAGGACCAAGACCACCGGTAGCTGTTAAAACTCCCGGATTAGAAACTTCTGCCAGAAAACCAGAAGCCGGCAGAGAGCTATCCGAATACAGCGAAGTCCCGGTAACATACTGACCATTCGGTGAAATACTCGTGACAAAGGTGTTACCACCAAAAGTGCCAAGAACAGATTCAGAAACCGAGCCATCATCCGCCTCGATCTCCAGAATCACGCCTTCCGTAAAGCCGGTTACCGAATTCACTCGATGCCCGACAAGCACCGTGTCTCCGTAACTCTGCACGCCGACACCGACAAGCTCGATGTCGGTACCGAATGACATCACCGTTGCCGACAGGCACACGCGTTGGCCGAGCGGCTCGAACTGCAGCCTGCTCCTCCGCAGCCCGCCCCGACGCGCTCGTTTCCGTTGCGGTTGACGCTTGGTGCCGATCAGTTTGCTGAAGAATCCGAACACGATGGCACATTGCGGTAAGCGAAAGAATGCGGAACACGCGACAGGATCTCCATTATGTCAGCGACGAGAAGTCTTATCCAGAAGCAGAGGACTCCCGTTAGGGCCTTTTAGTTTTTCAAACTGATAGGTTTGTACGACGGGCCTCCGAGCCCCTCAATGAATCTAAGTCGTTATTCGACGGGCTCGGAGGCCCGTCGTACATCTTGTGCAACTTCAACAAATGAAAAGCCCTGGGACTCTCGTAGTGGTGCCGTTTGTAGGTCGGACGCCTCGTCCGACCAAGAGGCCGTTTGAAACCCCGGACGCACGAGGCGTCCGTCCTACGGATTCTTTAAACGGTATCGCTACCAGGATTCTCGCGTAGGGTCCGCTGTGCGGACCGCCGAGGTGCTTGGTCCGCACAGCGGACCCTACGGTTGGAATGCCGAAGCCGGAGGGTGCAGTCGAGGTGTGCCACTACCCAAGTCTATGCCCAAAGAACCTCCAACTCCATCCACTCGCCAGGCGACAATTCCAACTGCACGCGACCTTCGTTCAGTTGGCAATCACCTCGCGAATTGCCGTTGAAGTCCAACGTACGGGCGGACTGTACCGGACGGAATGCACTCAATCTTGCTCGCGCAGATCGACCGCTGGTCTCCAGCAAACGGACGCGAACGCCGGTGATGGTGTTGCCATCGGTCACTGGCTCCCAATGCGTCGCCACAACGCTGCGCGCGTCGATGTGGAACAACCAGCTCGAATCACCCGACTGTGGTGTCGCAGCGGTTTGATAGGCGAGCGTCGCGGGGGCGAGTAATCCAAGAGCTTCGTTGTGCGGCTGTGGCAAGTCGACGCCGAGTCCTAAGTGAAACGTCTTTTGCCGCTCGCCACGTACCGACAACAGCGTATCGAGCATGCGATCGCCGATTCGTTTGTGATACGGCAAGCCGCCGGTGAGAACGGTGGTCTGTGCCTCGCCGGTGTTGATCTCGATGTACAGCGGCGCTTCGAGTTGCTTGCGGTTGGCTTTCTGGCGCGTTTGGTTCACGCTGCGAAAGAGTTCCGCGGTCTCGTCGGCCCAAGCGAAGCGACATGCGTAGTACGCATTCCACGGATCCGCCGCCGGTTCGATGGCCGGGTCGAGTTCAATCTCTAAGTGCAGGACACGAGTGCCGCGCCATAGACGAAAGGTCTGACGATAGTTCGCTTGCAGTTTGCCTTCGCGATCCAGCAATCGTCCGACGACAGCAACTTCGCCGTAAGCCGTCGTCGCGGCAGTTACCTCGACCGAGTCGGCTGCCATCACGGAGTACTCGGCACTTTCGTCGGGGTCTTGCCACGACTGCCCCACTTGTCCGCGTTTCCCCGCCACTCGTAAGGCCAATTGCTGTGAAAGGCGATTGCCTCGTTTGCCATAGTCCTTCAACGATTGCATCGCGCCGGTCGTAGGATTGATTGTGGCTTCAAGGAACTCGTTGCGGATTACAACCAGATTTTCACGGTCGCGCATGTCTTCGGCCAAGACTGGCGATGGACGTTGCTTGCTCGTCGAAGTTGCTGGCGTCACCCACACGAAACCCATCGGCGGGACGTCGACGACCACATGCTTGGTGTTCGCCGTTTCGGCAGCGGCGTAGATTGGCTTCTCGATCTTGGGCAAGGCCGACAGTTTGGGCATCTCGACACCTATGCGGCGCACGAAGCTGAACGGATTCATCACGAGATAGCCTGCCTCTTGCGGTCCCTTACCGGTCGGGATGCAAGCGGCGAAGGCTTCGGTCGCGGTCGTTAGATGTGTGGCGAGTTGCGTGTCGATTTCCCTTGAATTCGGATCATCGGACGCGCGGTCGATCACCAGCCTCACGTCATCCGCTGGTGTTGTTGCCAGCTTTCCTTGAACGAGAGTGGCTAGCGTCGAAAGCGAGTTGGAAACGGCAAGCGTTGTATTTCGTTGCCAGTATCGTTGAACCGTGGATAGCGGATCGGCTTCCGCTCGGATGATCGATTGCTTTAAATACGGCGATCGGTATTGGTCCGATTCGAAGCGATCGAGATGCCCTGGCATGTAGGTGTCGCGAAAGTAGTCGCTGACCGTCACAAATTTACCCAACGCCGAGCCATACTTGGCGCAGCGACGCAGATCTTCGTACCAAACACTCGCGTGACCTGGCCAATGTGCAAACATGAGCGTCGCGACGTGATCCATGTCCATCGACTCGCCAAGCTTCGTCGCGAGGTTGAGCAAGGTTTCTGGCTTCGAGGCATCGAGCGGCGCGCGAGCGATCGCGTCGATTGCGGCTCCGTCCGTTCCTTCCCACCGAGTCTTGATCTGTGTGCCTAGAGGGAAGCGGCCATCATCCATCGTGGCGTGCAAGGCACCGGTAAATCCAAGTTTTTCCAACACTTGTGGCAACAGAGGCGTCAGACCAAAACGCCGCCGACCATAAACGGCAGCGTTCTGACCGAACGCATCTTGCCACGCGGCCTTGCCTCGCCGAAGTTCGGCCAGGACTGTCTCGCATGCCAGCAACGGCAAGCGTCGCTCGACGTCTTCACCGCTGATCAGGCCGACCGTGCCATCCGCCAAGGACTTGGCGAGCGCCGCTTGGGTGTCGGCTTCGTGCTTGGCGAGATTGGCGGCGAGCGCACCCGGCATCAGGAGATTGATGGGCGATCCCTGGGCAAGTTCGCTGCGCAGCGACTCGCCCAGCGTTTTCTCGGCAACCATCGTGAGATCGATCAAGAACGCGTCGACCGAGTAATAATGGTCGCGTTCTTCGCCGAGCAGATTAAAGCAGGCCGTCAGCTTGTCGCTGGCCAGTTGCTCGTCGCCATTCGCGGCTGCTACAGCACCGGCGACAAGCAGGTCGTTGAAACGCACTTCGTCCAGGTTGCTGGAGTAACGCATTTGACGCGTGAGCAACTGAACTTGCAGGAAGCAGTACCCCAACGCCAAAAAGTCCGCGACAAGCGACTGCTCGATGTCTTGGGCAAGTTCGTCGGCGTACTCGAAGGCTCGCTGAATGATCTCTTGACGATCCTGCAAGCGGCGGATGAGGCACGCCCCGGACTCTTTTGCGCGTTCAGCGAAGCCGGTGGGCAGCTGATCGGAGCTGACCGACGGCACTAACAGCAGACGACCGCTTAGTTCTTCGGGCGGGTCGTCAACACGATACCAAGTCGGAGCGCAACCAGCTCCCGCAATTAACGCCGGATGCCACAAGGCCGTCCAATTCGCGAGCAGCCCTGCGGCTTCTTCACCTTGGTGGTGTTGAGGGAAGTCCTCAAGGCTGTGACAGGGCAGCAGAATGATCAGTTCCTGGAACTTCATGGCTTCGTTCGCGAAGGAGTGTGGTGGGGGATTCGCAGGTTTGCGTGATGCGTTGTTTTCGTCGCTGTATAAGTGTCGACTAGCGCGGTACGACGATTCCGTTCCACGATAACGGCGGTGACGGGTCCAGTCGAGCGCCCCACGTCAGCGAGATCTGTGGCTAACTCGGGTCCAGATGGAGCTTTCGGGAAACTCGCTCGCCCCAAGAAGGCGACAGAAATAGTTGACAATTGGTGCGTTGCCTCAGTAAAGTAGTAGAGGAACAGGGGATAGCGGCTTTCTTGTCTACTACGCGTCAACGTGAATCAAATCTCGCTTAACTCGCGAAGCCGCTGGTTGTCCATGACCACGTCATCCCCTCGGGATCGGCGTGGTTATTCGTTTGCGGAGTGAAACATGGCGAAGAGTATCAAACGCTGTTGGGGAATCGACATTGGACAGTGCGCGATCAAAGCGCTGCGATGCACGATCGAAGGTGACCAAATCGTCGCCGATGCGTTCGACTATATCGAGTATCCAAAAATCCTGAGTCAACCGGAGGCCGAACCGGAACTGCTCATCAAAGAAGCGCTTGAAACGTTCTTGTCTCGCAACGAAATCTCGCGGCGCGATGACAAGGTCGCTATTTCGGTGCCCGGTCAAAGCGGCCTCACAAAGTTCTTCAAGCCGCCGCCAGTTGACGTAAAGCGACTGCCGGACATCTGCCGCTTTGAAGCGAAGCAACAGATTCCCTTCCCTTTGGAAGAAGTCATCTGGGACTTTCAGCAGTTGGCGGGAGGGCAAGTCATCGATGGCTTCGCAATCGACACCGAAGTCGGCCTGTTTGCGATGAAACGCGAGCAAGTGCATCGCGCGCTGCGTCCCTTTAACACCGCCGATATTCAGTTGGACATTGTCCAGCTGGCACCGATTTCGATTTACAACTTTGTCACGCACGACATTCTGACGGATGGTCCTGACGAGGACATGTTCGATCCGGACGATCCACCTGAATCGATCGTCGTGCTCGCAATGGGAACCGACGCGACCGATCTTGTCGTCACCAACGGTTTCCGCATGTGGCAGCGCAGCATCCCGCTGGGAGGCAATCACTTCACAAAGCAGCTGACCAAAGAATTGAAGCTGACTTTCGCGAAGGCAGAGCATCTCAAACGCAACGCTCGCCAAGCCGAAGATCCGAAGACCGTGTTCCAGGCAATGCGACCGATTTTTAACGACCTGGTAACAGAAGTGCAACGTTCGATCGGCTTCTTTCAAGGCATCGACCGCAAGGCAAAGATCCGCGGTGTGGTGCTGTTGGGCAACACGGTGAAACTGCCCGGTTTGCAGCAGTACATCTCGAAGAACCTCGGCTACGACGTGCTGGAGTTCGACTCGTTCAAGGAGTTGTCGGGGGCGTCCGTAATCGGGTCGCCGCAGTTTTCCGAGAACGTGTTGGCATACGGTGTTAGCTACGGCCTCTGTCTTCAGGGGCTCGGCAAAGCACGGCTTTCGACCAGTCTGTTGCCGCGTGAGATACTCACCAAGCGAGCAATCAAGGCGAAGAAGCCATGGGCGGTTGCTTCGGTGGGAGCCTTGCTACTCGCTTGCTCGTTCAACTTTTTCTTCCACTACAACGTGTGGTCGAAGGTCAAGGCAGACTACCAGGAAGGTGGCGTCGCCTGGGACGTTGGCGAGAAGAAGATCGTCCAGGTTAAGGGAACGAGCGACGGCTATATTCGAGAGCATGGCGATAAGGAAGCAAAGCAGGCATTTGTCCGTGAGATTGGCGAAGAGGTCGTTGGCTCTGGCGATCGGCGGCTGTTGTGGTTGGAGTTAATGACGGCGTTGAACAAGTCGCTTCCTTGGCCTAAAGGCATCCAGCCGGGCGAGTATGTTGACTATAAGACGTTGCCGATGGACGAACGCCCTGTGCTGTATATCGATTACATCGAGTCAGAGTACTTCGCCGATTTGCCGACCTGGTATACGCCGCGTGTGGCAAATCAGTACTTCGAGTTTACGCGACACTTGGAGGCTAACCGCAAGGGAGTTGTGTTAGACGAGACGGAACTCATTGAATCAACAGAAGGCCAAGATCAGCTTGTCGCGGGAGCAGAAGCGCTCCCCGGCCCGGAAGGGCCAGGTTGGGTAATCGAACTCAGCGGCCATCACTACTACAACAAGGATCGTCAGACTGGCAGTTTGAACTTCCTCCGGGCGACGATAATGAAATTCCTAGAGGAAGGCAGCATCAATTTGCCGATCAACGCTCAAGGCGAGCTCCGCACCTTTACGGTGAAGGAACTTGGGATTTCGCACCCGATCCTCGCATTAAACGGCGGTGAACCCAAAAAGGTGCGCGTTCCGAATCCAGACGTTCAAGCGGTTGGTGCGGACGCTGGGGCCGGCGGCGGGATGTACGGCGGCGCAGGTATGTACGGTGGCGAGGGATCTGACGAGGGTGGAATTGGCGGTGGCGGGCCAGGCGGCTACGGTGGCCAGATGTCACCTTCCCGCCCAGCGGCGGGCCCTGGCGAAGAGGACGCGGAAGTCCTGCCTGCTTTTTTTGAAGTTAAAGAAACGACGTTTACGATTCAGTTCTGTTGGACTGAAACCACGCTCAGCGAGCGTCTTGCCGCACAAGCAGAAGCAGCTCGCCTGAAGAAGGAAGCGGACGAGGCCGCCGCAGCGAACGCGCCTCCCGCGGATGCTGTGCCAGAAGTAGTAGCACCCGACGATCAGAACGCTCTGCCGGCAGATGCAGCACCGGCAGATGCAGTGCCGGCAGATGCAGTGCCGGCAGGCGCGGCACCAGCAGAAGCTGCAGAGCCTGTCGAAGCGGTCGCGGAGCCAGTAGGGGCCGAAGAGGCTGGAGCATAAGGAACACGATTGTGGATCAAGTTAAACAAGTACTCGCCGTATTAAACACCCATCGATTTTGGGTGGTGTGTGGATTTTTGACGCTGCTTCCGGTTGGTGTTTGGTTTATGGCCAAATCCGAGTTGGACGACGAGTTCAATTCGCGAAAGGCGGCGATCACTGCGGCCTACTCAACGGCCCAGACCATCGACGGCATCTCGAATCATCCCAATCCGATCTCTGCAAAGGGGATGGATGCGAATCTGGGGCGGCTCAAAAAGAGCGTTTTTGACGCTTGGCAGGCTCAGTACGAAGAGCAAAAAAAGATTCTCGTCTGGCCGAGTGAACTGCGTCGCGACTTCGTCGCCAAAGTCGACAAGTTACGTCCAATCGAAGAGACGATGCTCTTTCCCACGCCACCAGCCAACGAACTACGGCTTGAGTATCGAGAAGAGTATCGCGATTACATCAAAGAAGAATTGCCAAAACTTGCCAAGATCATCGGTGCTCCCTGGGGTGCGACAGCACAAGCTGGCGGGGGCGGAAACGACGCGATGTATGGCGGTCCAGGCGCAGCAGCTTATGGCCAAGGCCCGGCAGTTAGGCCATCGACCGCCGACAATGTTATCGTCACTTGGGACTCGAGTGACCAATCGAGATTGATGTCACAATTTGACTGGTCTCACACTGCGGACAAATTGCCACAAACTCTGGATATTCTCTACGCTCAAGAAGATTTGTGGATATTGAACGCGGTGATGAACATCATCAAGCGAACAAATCGAGACGCCACTGCGAGTTACGATGCGACGATCAAGGAGTTGAAGTACGTTCAGCTTGGTAGAGCAGTGCGCGGGGCTGCGGGTAAGGTGACTCGACTGAAGGCTAGTTCGTCTAGCGGCAGTGGCGGCGATGAGTACGGAGGTGCGGAGAGTATGTATGGCGACATGAGCGGAGCGGAGATGTATTCCTCCGAAGCAACGGGAGCCAGTGCGGAAGATATGTATGGTGGTGCTGGAACTGGCGGATCTGTAAATCGGGATCCTGCCGAACTCCGATACGTCGATAACGACTACGTTGCGCTTCCTGCGAGTCGCGTCCGCGCAGCGTTGAGTCCGGATGGCGAGAGTCCCGACGACGCGTTTCTGGTGGTGGCGAAACGTGTGCCAATTCGACTTGGCCTGACAATGGATCAGCGACGAATCCACCGCCTCGTGACCGAATGCGGTAACTCGACGTTGATGGTCGAAGTTCGCCAGATTCGCGTGAATCGACAGTCCACGCCCACTGCTGGCGGAATGAGTGGTGGGGGAAGCGGTTTAAGTGGTGAAATGGGCGGAGGTTTCGGGGGTGGATTTGGTGGTGGCGGAGGATTCGGTGGCGGAGGAGGATTCGGCGGCGGATATGGTGGCGACGACGGAGCGTCCGGGGAGATGGGTGGCGGATACGGTGGTGGAGTGACTCAGGCGGCTTCCATGAAATCCAGCTACGACATGCCCGTCGAACTCTATGGAATCATTTACATCTACAATCCGGTCGCCGAGAAGAAGCTTGGCATTGAACTTAAAGAAGCGGACCCCGATGCCGTCCCGGCGGAGCCTGCTGCGACCGAGCCGGTTGCTGTGGCACCAGCGAGTAGGGACGTGGCAGCAAATTGACGCGTTACGAGCAGGTTACGTATCCTGCCAGACGGCGAAGATGATATGCTGATGCAAGGATAAGATCGACAGGGGATGGATCAAGTTTAGGAACTAATGTCATGGCGAAGTTAAAACTCGATAAAGAATCGCTGCAAAGTTTCTTTTTCAACCATACGGAAAAGATCGTGTTGGGGATTGTCCTTCTGGTGCTCGGTTTGTTCATTTGGAGTGGATCGAGCTTGGAAGGCATTGGCGCTCAAAACCCAGCGGAGCTTGCTAGCAAAGTTGATGCTGTCAGCAAAAAGATAGAAGTTGATACTTGGGTTAATATCAAGGACGAATACACACCTGTGCTCGACCATCCTGCACGAAAACAAATCGGCGACGCTCCGACTTCAGAAAACTACTATCGACTTGAGACGCCTTTAATAGGCAGTCCACCGAACTCCGCAACACCACGCCAAGATCCGGAGCTCTTTGCTGTTACCGATGTCCAAGCGACGGTTGTTACGGGCGCAATCGCGTTCAAAGCCACTCCTAAATCCATTGACCCCTTCGCCGATCTTGAAAACATGGAGCAGAAGAAGATCGAGGCTCAGAAAAAGAAAAAGAAGAAAAAGAAACCACCGACCTCGATGTACGGCGAAGGCATGGAGAGCATGTACGGCGACGAAGAATCTGGTATGGGCGAAGAGTCGATGTATGGCGATATGTATGGGGGGCAAGGAATGTACGCCGGTGAAGGAGGGATCGCGGGTGCCGTCGCTGGCCCGGCGGTTCGAGCCGACGGGGACAAGTTTCACGGTTATCGACCGACTGCGACACAGACTGCGACAGGCTCTTCCGTTATCGGTGCGCCGGCGCATATTGTCGCGGTGACAGGGCTGGTGCCTTACCAGCAGCAATGGGACGAATTTCAAAAAGTTTTCGAAGACGCGGCTGGCTATATGGCGGCACGCGACGTTCCTCGATATCTGTCATTCCGTGCCCAACGGAAGGAATTACCAAGTGATCCGAGCGCAGAGCTGGTTTGGACCAATAAGGACTACATCGCCTGGACAGAACGGGTTCTCGATGCACTTCCCCGATTGGGATGGGCGGGTTTCCCAGGTGAAATCGCGGATTCCAAGTACCTGTTGCCAGGTGTCTTAACCATGCCCGTGCCGCCGGTGATGATGCGAGATCTTCGTCCGTTAGCACTCCACCCCAAAGTGCCTCTTCAAGAGGAGGTGGTTGCCAAAACCACGGAGCGAGTAGAGCCTGAGCGAATTGGTTTGGATGAAGTGAGTGAAGCTGCCGACATCGACGATTTGCCGACAGCACCGGGTTCGCGACGTCCTGGAGCGGGCGCGGGAGGCATGTATGGCGGCGAAGGAATGTACGGTAGCGGCGATATGTCTGGAGGTGGGGGGATGTATGGCGGCGAGGGTGGATATGGCCAGGGAATGATGGGGGGCGGAATGAGTGCTCAACTCGTTCGAGGGCCGCAAGCTGAGTTTTTGATGGTTCGATTCTTCGATTTTATCCAACCAGGAAAAAAGTACGTCTATCGAATCCAAGTCGTACTGGAAGATCCAAATCACCCTCAGATGCTGCCCATGCAACCCCAAGACCGTATCTTGGCAGACACGGTCCGGACGCGACTGGCTGCGGTCGCTGAAGAAGAAGCGAAGCAAACGGCGGCCAAAAAGACTCCCATTCGCCTCTACACTTTGACGAGCGAGTGGAGCGAACCGACTGCTCCGGTCTTCGTCAAACCGATGTCAGAATCCTACGCAGGCGGCGTCACCTTACCTCGAATGCTGGATGTGATTCGCAGTTCAGACCCTAACGTTGGAAAGAAGAGTGGTTATTCAGTCCCCGCCGACGGTGAGCCAGTCGCTGACTTTATGAATCTGAGCTGGAATTCGAAGTATGCGGTCGACTTTCCTGGCATCGTACCGGCTTCACGAGGATCTTTCCTCGATACGCAAATCGAAGCTAATGTGATCGATCCTGTTTCACTGGTGTACAAGAAAGTTCCCGATTATCGACTCACTTCTGGCGAACTTGTCATTGACCTCCGCGGGGGCGAGGTCCTCGAGACGCCAACTGTGACGACAGCAGCGCCAGCAACGACAGTGACCACAGAAGTCAAACCGCTTTTGACGCCCGGTGAAGTCGCGATCATCGATGCCCGCGGAAACTTCATCGTTCGTAATGAACTGGATGATTGGCAGATGTTCGATAAGTATGCGCCACCGCCACCAATCGTTGTCGAGTCGGCTCCGACTGGGAGTGACGCCTACGGCGGAGGCGAAGCTCTGGACTACGGAATGTATGGCAGTGGACCGAGCAGCGAGTAGCCTCCTTTGAACGGTCCAGCCGTATAAGTTTTTGCGCTACACGCAGTAGAACGACGAATATTTCCAAAGCTCCATTCGTTCATCGGATGGAGCTTTTTTATTAACACTTCTCAGAAGTGACCTTGACCGCGCGTCCGGCCCCGAGTATTTATCCCGCTCTCGTCTACCAAAAGATAAGCCTGTCAGCGGTTGTACACACCCGTGATGGTGATTCTCTGAGTGGGCGTGGCCGTTAGTTTGTCATTACCCCCTATTCAAAACGCGAACTCTCGCACGGTAATGGAAAACTGGTCGGGCACCTCGCGAATCACTGTCTTACCCGGACGATGGCAAACCCAGACGACGGGGACAATTGGGTCATAAAGCTTCTCGAAGAAGGAGAATCGCGTTGAAAGCGATCAGTAAGGTATCGTTCGGATGCATCGCCTTGGCACTCACACTGCCGCTAGCCGCATTCGCAGAGAGCCACTCCGTGATCACAGCGATTGCCAGTGCGAACGTAGCCGTCGGCCAATCGGCTTCCGCCGATGAAGCTGCTCGTCGTCGAGAGGCTGACAAGTGGTTGCGGCAAGCTCGCCAAGCGATCGAGTCCGGAAATTCGGACGTGGCCGAGTTCTGTGTCGATCGCGCCGAAAAGCTGAACGCAAAATACGATTCGGCACTCGATCGCTTAGCCGATACCCCGGCCAAAGTGCGACGCGACATTGCTGCGACCCGTGGAAGTGGAACGGATCGCCCTCAGGTCCCCAGCCAGCAGTTCAACCCCGCCGCATCGGTTCCGAGCGGATCGATGGGGTTTCCCAACAACAACACCGCGTCTGCCAATCCTGAACAAGTACTGAATCAACTCACGAGCACAGGCAAGGCACAAGCCAGCGAGTATCTCAACCGTGGACGTCAAGCTCTTCAGCAGGGCGACAAGACCGCGGCGTTGTCTTGGTACCAACGCGCGGTTGCTACGGGTGCCACTTTCGGGCCGGGCGAGTTCTCTCCGGTTCACTTAGCAACCGACTTGCAACGAGCGGGGCTCGACATCAGCCGCATGGCGCAATTGCAACCCACGTCACCATTCCCAACGAATCCATCTGACTTTGCTCCTCGCGAGTTAGATCGCTTGCCGCCCATCAAACCGATGCCGTCAAATTCAGATAGCGCGTTTGAAGGAAGTGTCGTCACCAATCCCGCCCAGCTGACAGCCGACTCGCGATATGGTGCAGCGGGTCCAGCCACGCCGCAAAAGATGGCAGCATTGCGTCTGCTCGCGCAGGCACAAGCCGCGATGGGACGCGGTGATTTGCGTTCTGCGAACGAGTTTGCCGAGCAAGCTCAAGCCATCCGAGTTCCCGATCACGAATTCTCCCAAGGAGAAACACGCCCCTGGGAGTTGCTGCTTCAAATCCGGAGCCAGCAAAATCGACAGGGAGGTTCGGGAGTGATTCCGGCTGGAAACTTCGAAACAATGCCTGCCGTCGCCAACGGCAGCGCTCAGCCCGGTCGATCTCCGGTCAGCCAGGGGATTTACACACCGGACTCCGATCCCACACGAAATCGTTACGCACAGGCGGAAATCCCAACACCGGCAGCTCGCCCGGCCGGCGAAGAATCTGCTGGTTTGCAGATCTATCGCGAGGGGCTGCGAGCGCTGCAGGCCCAAGATCGCGAGACCGCGCTGCGACTCTTTCACGATGCGTGGCAGCACCAACAGGAACTTGATCCGGTGACGCGGCAAGAGTTGAAGGACAAGCTCAGCCTGCTCCGCGAGGCTGGAAATCGACCGCTCCGCGAGCCATCGCCGCTAGAAGAAGTCGACGCGCAACAAGAACTACTACGTCAGCAGCTGTTCCGAGAGATTTCAAACGAAACGAAAGAAGCGGAGCAAATGGTTCGAACGGATCCCCGCGGCGCGTTGCAGCGCGTCACGCAACTACGCGAACGAGTGTCGCAAGCCGAGATCGATCCTGGCGCACGACGTCAGCTGTTAACCATCGTCGATCAAGAAGTGACTAGCATCGAAGCGTACATTCGCCAGAATGAAGGCGACATTGCTTTGAAGGAGCGGAATCGCGAAGTTGTCGAGTCAATCGATCGTGACCGCAATCAGAAAATTGAAGTGCAGCAGAAAGTCGCACAACTGGTCGAACAGTTCAACGACTTGCTGGATGAAGAACGCCATGCTGAGGCGGAGGTAATCGCTCGCCAGATCCGTGAGCTCGACCCCGAGTCGCCAATCACACGATTGGTGACGATCAAGAGCAAGTTCGCGCACAGAATGGAACGCAACCAATGGATTGCGGACCAAAAAGAAGATGGTTTCGTGCGAAACATGCAAAACGTAGACGCCGCATCGATCGCGAATGTTAACGATGAGAACCCGCTCACCTTCGGCGACAAGACTCGCTGGGATCAATTGTCGAAGAGCCGTCTCGAGCGACTTGAGATGCAGCAGCGCCACCTTTCCCCGGTGGAGATGGAAATTCAAAACACCCTCAAGAAGCCAGTCGATGTGAATTTCAATAATCGACCCTTGAAGGAAGTGCTCGATACACTGGCCAGTCTCTCGGGAGTGAATATCTATGCCGATCCACAGGGCTTGGCAGCCGAGGGAGTCACCAGCGATACGCCCGTCAACATCACACTGACACAGGCCATCTCGCTGCAAAGTGCGCTAAATCTAATTCTCGAGCCGTTGCGTTTGAGTTACGTGATTCAGAACGAAGTGCTACGCATCACGAGCGAACAATTGCGTGACTCCAACGTCAAGCCGCAAGTCTACAACGTTGCCGATCTCGTCATTCCAATTCCGAACTTTATACCCGGCTACAACGTGGGGCTTCCGGCCGCCATCCGCGAGGCAACGAACGCGCTTGGTTATGGTGGTGCGATCCAACCCGTTTCGATGGCACCTTTGACAGTTGCCTCGAACGATATGCATGGTGGCCCAACGAGTGCCTCGGCCTTGGCTCAGATGAACTCCTATGGCGGCTTGCCGCAAGGCAGTCGATCCCGTCCATCACAGCCGTTGGGGTATGGTTCTGGAAGCATGGGCGGTGCAGCTCTTGCCGACTTCGATACGCTGATTCAACTAATTACATCCACGATCAAGCCTGACACTTGGGACGAGGTCGGTGGGCCAGGTGCCATTGAACCGTTCCCGACGAACCTCAGTCTGGTCATCAGCCAAACACAAGATGTTCACGAACAGATCGCCGACCTGCTCGAACAACTACGACGCTTGCAAGACTTGCAAGTAACCATCGAAGTCCGGTTCATCACGTTGCGTGACGACTTCTTTGAACGGATCGGCGTCGACTTTGACTTCGATGTTGACGACAACGTCACGTCCTTGCCTGCCGATGACTCAGGCCCCTCTGTTTCGATTGGCTTGGGACCTGACGGTCAACCAACTCCAGACTTCGACTTTTCGTTCACTCAAGATAGCTTCGGTATTACGGCACCAGCGTTTGGCGGATACAGCGGAGCGAATGCGGCGAACTTCGGGTTCGCGATCCTCAGCGACATTGAAGCCTTCTTCCTGGTCCAAGCAGCAACCGGTAGCGATCGCAGCAACGTGCTACAGGCTCCAAAAGTTACTCTCTTCAACGGTCAGCAAGCGTCGGTCAGCGACGTGTCGCAACGACCGTTTGTGACAAGCCTGATTCCTGTGGTTGGCGACTTTGCCGCCGCTCATCAACCGGTGATTGTCGTGCTTAGCGAAGGCACGTCACTCGGCGTTCAGGCTGTTGTTTCTTCCGATCGCCGGTTTGTGCGATTGACGCTGGTTCCCTTCTTCAGCCAGATCGGCGAAGTCGAGGAGTTTACCTTCACGGGATCAACCACAACAAACACGGGCTCAAACGTTGTCGATGCGAACGGTGATCCGACGGGCAACACAGACAACGCCCAAACTACGACGGAAGGCACGACGGTCCAGTTGCCAACGTTCTCGTTCACAACCGTATCGACGACGGTGAGCGTTCCGGACGGTGGAACTGTCTTGCTGGGCGGAATCAAACGACTGGCCGAAGAACGCAAAGAACAGGGCGTCCCGATGTTGAACAAAATCCCCTACGTCAACCGCCTCTTCAAGAACGTCGGTATCGGTCGCGATACGACAAGCCTCATGTTGATGGTGACGCCTCGAATCATCATTCAAGAGGAAGAGGAAGAAAAACTCGGCATCGAGATCCTTCCCTAACTTGACTCAACCTGCGTCGAGTTGTCAGGTAGTGTTACAGTTTGCCGTAAGTCGAGCACTCGTGCCCGACAGAAGACGGCCAAGAGTGGCCATCCTACTTTCAAGAATTTCAAACTGTACCACGACCAGTTCTCACAGCCCGTTGCTCGCGCGACGGGCTTTTTTTATGCTGCAGCTTTCAAGGGATAACGCATGAACGATCGACACATCCTCATTGCCGGTGCGGTTTTGGGTGGCCTGAGCGTTGCCTTGGGGGCATTCGGCGCGCACTCGCTCCGAGAGGCGGTTACGCAGTGGGGATTGGAACCCGCTGAGCAACTGAAGCGTCTAGAGAATTGGGAAGTTGCTGCCCGCTACCAGATGTATCACGCGCTCGCCTTGCTGGCACTCGGGCTTCTTGCCCGTCAAAGAAGTAGCCCCTGCCTCACTTTCTCGGCGATGTTTTTTGTCGTTGGCACCTGCATTTTTAGTGGCTGCTTGTATGCGCTTGTCCTTACGGGAACAAAGATTCTCGGCGCGATCGTGCCGATCGGTGGGACTTGTCTCATTGTTGGCTGGATTCTGTTTGCCATCGTTGCCGCGAAGTCACAAGATCGTGTGGCGCAATAAAGAAGCCCCTCAGCCGCAGGCACTGCCAAAACGACTGAGGGACTCAACGAGCTTCTGCTTGTCTTCGAGCCTTATACTGCCATCGGCTCGACTTCCTTCGCGAGCCGCTTTCGAGCAACGTGCAGACGCCGCTTGATTGTTCCAAGCGGAGCATCAAACTCGTCACTCATCTCGATCAACGAGTGGCCTTTGACGTAAAACGCCTCCAGCGTCTCGCGATCGAGCTCGCGCAATCGGCTCAAGCCAGCTCGCACTTGCGAGTGACGCTCGCCTTGCAGGACAACCGACAGCGGCGTTACATACTCGACGCAGTTCGCCTCCATCGTCTCCGGCTCGGTCGGGATCGCCGGTCCCTTACGCACCATGCGGTTGATTGCCATCCGATGCGTGATTGAACGCAACCATCCGGCGAACCGCTCCGGCTCTCGCAACTGATCCAACTTCGTCATCGCTTGCACGAAGACGTCCTGAGTCAATTCCTGGGCCTCGTTAAAATCCCGCAGACGACGCAGCGAGATGGCAAACACGGTGCGTTCGAATCGCTCGAACAATTGGCCAAACGCGTGCCGGTCGCCGCCTTGAGCAGCCAAGACCAGCTGCGAAGTTTGTAGCTCTTCCGTTTCGTTGATGGTGATCGTCATGATTTTCTCTCTCAAGCTGAGCGTTTTAGGGCACGGCAAATAGCTCAAAGCATCAGGGACCGAAGTCGACGAGAGGTGGATAGAATCGGTCTAAGGAATAGACACGGAGCTATCCAGCCGCTCGGTCGGCATCCGACCTGGCTTTCGCGAGTTGCAGAACTAATTTGCCGTGAAGGGGCTTAGTTCAGGTGCTACACGCGAATGCGGGCGAGCCGGTAGAGGGCTGCGCCGGATGCCAACATGGCGCTTCAGCCATGGCGAACACTCTCTGTTCGGCCATGAATGTGCGTTGATGCGCCGGCTTTATGGATTTCAAGCCGGACAAAAACGCCGCATGAAGCGCGTGTCCTGAATAGATGCACGAACTAAGTAGGAGCTCGAGTCCGCGTAGCGAACCGATGCCTGCTACGTTCGTACGATCGTTTTGACCGTTGACGACGACGCTATTAATGGCATTGATTAAACTACGCATCTCAATCCTCCCGGCGCTTGTTCGCGCGATGAGAGAGAACACAAAATAGAAAAAACGACAGTTGGATCGGCCACAAGCCGACGCCAGTCGTATCAAAACTATACCACCGAAGTCCTTTGCCAGCAAATGCTTTCGGGAATGCAGCCCGTCATGCAATCGCTGGGCGAACCCACGCTGGTATGCAAACTCAGACGTCTCATCGTCCAGATGGTTCGCAAAATTTTTGAAAAAAATCTTTCGGGCCACCGCTTTCTGGTTTAATAGCCGAAGATCGACTCGACATTGCCCCGGAGTACCTGCTTTCCGAAATCGACCGCTTGCTCCTCGGTCCAACGGCGGTCGATGACGTATCGCTCGGCCAGAATCTTGGCCAGAATTCGCTTATACATCGCGAATTTTGGCAAAGCGAACTCCAGCTTATACATATCGCTGTAATACCCAATCTGCTTGGTCCGAGGCACGGCTTCTAGCCTTGCGGCGGCGTCGTGTTCGATGAATGTCGGTGTATTGGAATACCACCAGTGGCCGTTGGTTACGACGTTGGGGAAGATCCATGCGTAGCTGGTCAGTTCCTGATTAGTCACGCTAGCCAGCACCGAGATCGGGAAAGTTACCTGCGGGAACGCGTTAAACAGTTCCTTGTACTGGATCATCGAGACGCGGCTATCGTACAGATCCTGACCTTGGAATACGCCCTCTTTGTAGACGCCTCGGTTCACCCCGATCATAAGGTCGAACGGCAACCCGACGTCCGCACAGAACTCGGCAAGGGTCCAGAAAACGAAGTTCGAAGCCGCTCGCTGATCGGCCTCGCTGGCTTCCAGTTTCTTTCTTAGGACAGCATCGATGGCAGTCGCCGCTCGCCCTTCTGAGATGCGAGTCGGAGCAAAATCCGGAGGCAACGAGATCGCACAGGCCCGCGCGTTCTTGGACTTGAAATGCTCGAACAAGCCCCCGATCGCGGTCCGCAGCGAGGCAACGTCGGTTACCGATTGGCCGGCCACGGTTTGCAAACGCTCTTGCACATCCCGCCGCGTAAGATGAAAGACGAGATCATCCGTCCGCAGGCAGGGAACGTATTTGGCCGTGTCAAAATCTTCGAGTGGGTCGTCAAAGTTGTTCGTGAGAAAGACGGCTTCCAGCTTGCTAATCTCAAGGACTTGGCTGGCCCATTCGGCTGAAGACATCTTCTCCTCGGCGGCATCGTACAGCAGTTCCCAGTTCGTCGCGTCAACTCGATCTCCCTCGAACCCGAAGAACCTCTGAGCCATCTCGATGAACCAACTGTATTGAATTGTGTTATCGATGGGGCCGAGATTCTCGAACAGCCGATGACATTTTTCCTTGGGCGATATCCCAGGCTCTTCGATTTGCTCCTTAGGCATCCCGGCTGAGTGTGATAGCTCGGTGTAGTAGTGATAACCCAAAATATCGGCCAGCGTTCGGGAGGCGGGATTGAGCGCGTCGATGTGTGTGTGTGGATCGATCAGCACAAGTGCGTCGAGTTCCTCGAAGATCCGGGTGCGTAGCTCTTGAGTCATGGATGCGTCGCCTCTTTGTGGTTTCATCGGTGCAAATTCAGAAGAGACGCAGCCCTTGCAGCTTGCGTCAGATTAACAGGATACACAACGAAACGCCGGCGCACAGCGATTCATGGTGGCGCAGCAATTCAAACTGCGTGCCAGCACCTCGAACGGGGATAGGCACGGCGAATGATGCGCCGGAAGGAAAACCGTGGAAGTTGGTTTCGAAGCCGCGATCCGACTTAGATAGCCGTCGGACAGCGGTCGCAATCGACTAAGCGGGCCGACATACCGGCTCGTTGCAAATCGGCAATGCAAGATTCGGCTTCGCTGCGACGCCGGAATGTGCGATACATCTGCCAGATGGAACCACTGCTTTGACGTACCTGCACACGAAAATTACGGATCACACCCGGATTACTAAGGGATGTGACCTCTGTATGCGAATCATCGAGTCTGATCATCGCTCGCTCCTGTACGATTTCTCTCTATAGAGTCATCGAACATGAGCGAGGCTTGTGATCACAGAAAATCGTAAGACGTTTCTTACCAACCCATTACGACATTGGATTCGATGACTTTGCGAGCATGCTCCAGGTCCGTACCGGTCTCATGCATGTAAAGTCGTATGGCATGGACCTTGTCGCCGGCTGATTTTGACAAGCAATCGCGAGCGACGCCACATGGGTCGGTCGTGGTGCTATCAGTCAAACCAAGGGCTCCCTTGGAGATAACCCACGTATCCCGAGGACGCTTGGTCAGTCGTGTGACGGTGTCGTTCGGATACGCCTCGTTGACAACCGCCGATGCGGCGTCTTCGTCAGCGGCCCAAGTGATAATGATGTGCGCGTTCGTTTCTACCTCGAACAGTGGCATCACGGACTCCTTATGTGGTTCGAGTTCGGATGGGGTAACTAACTCCAATGCTCGATATGATACAGTTCATACAGGCAATTCAACAGCGGGAATCGCAGGTTTCCGGACCCGTCCGTCTGCAGAGGCCCATCAGACCGCTTTTTTTCGACATTAGTCAGCAAAACCATGAAATCATCCGCCTTCATGAATCCCGACCCGTCCGGTGCCGCAGTACCCAATGCGGACGGAATTTTCCAGGCTGAATTGTCCGAATCCTCCCATCGCCCAGGACGTAACCCACTGCCTCGGGGAGTCCTGTTCCTGCTCTTAGTCATCGGCGTCGCGGTCCCGATCGTTCTGTACTGGCTGCCGGCGGAGCGCGCCAAGTGGCAAATCGCCGCAGCACAGGCCAAGTGGCTGGACGACGACCTGCCAGGTGCAATCTCGATTTTGGAGATCGCTGCTGAAGAATTCCCAGACACGTCTGCCGTGTATGAGCAGCGGCTGCAATTCTACTTCGAAGCGAAACAATTTGACAACGCACTAGCCGATGCGGAGAAACTTGTAGCGCTCACACCGAAATCGCCCTCCGCATTGGGACTAAAAAGCCAAGCCTTGCATCATCTGGGAAAGCACGACAAAGCGATCGAGGTGTGCAAGGAGATCCTGCGACTGGCGCAGGAGGAATGGATTGGAAGCGCCGCGCAAGCCCTGAACTCCTTGGCGTATGCACAAGCGATTGGCGACACACAACTTGAGGAAGCTTTAAAGAACATCAACGAATCACTCCGGCTTGCGGGCGACAACCCCGCGCTGTTGGACACACGCGGCTACGTGAAATACCGGCTTGGTGATTCGAAGGCGGCGAAGGAAGACATCGAACGCGCCGTCGAACACTGGGAGCAACTCGTTGCTTACCAAGAGGCTCAATCGTTACCGAGCGTCCGAAGCTATCAGTCCGAGACGGACCGTGCGTCGTACCAGCAAGCACTCGCCGTGATGCTTTACCATCGGGCACTAGTCTATGACCGGCTGAAGATGCACGATCAGGCAAAGGTCGATCGCGAGCGAGTCCGCAATCTAGGGTATGAGCCGAACGACCAACTATTCTAGCGAGTATCAGGCATTCGTCGCAGTCGTAGTCGTGTCGGTCGACGTACTGACGTCAGGCACCGCCAACGCGACAGATTTCACTGCACGAACCATCTCGATATGCCGTCCGGTGTGCTGAAAGACTGCGTCTCCGCCACCGGCTTTGGCACTGTAGAGCGCACTATCCGTTCGAGAAAGAAGCGATTTCAGAGTATCTCCATCTCGAGCTTCCGCAGTACCCACGCTAATCGCCAATTCCAGCTTCTCGTAAACGTTCTTCCGCAGTCGCTGACCGAAGACACCAGCCCCAGACAAATCCGTCTCGGGCATAATGACAACGAACTCTTCGCCACCGAATCGGACAACTACATCGGTTTCGCGGACGGCACTATCAATCGTGGCCGCGAATGACCGCAGCATCTCGTCCCCGTGTACGTGCCCATGCTGGTCGTTGATTTTCTGAAATCCGTCGATATCGACCAGCGCGATCGAGAAGCTCGTGTCGTAGCGAGACCGCATCGCGAGCAACATCTTCAAGATATCTTCCATCGCTCGCCGACTGCTCAATCCGGTCAAAGGATCGGTGCGAAGTTGGTCGGGAGCGCTCAGTTGATCGGTCTGCTGCCGAATTTCGTCGTAGGCATGAGCGATCTGGCTAGCCAGCTGGATTGTTGGTTGTAGAATCTGTTCTGCTTCACGCGACAATTCCTTCAGGGCCTCTGCGTCACCGCCCTCGGTCAGCTTGCTGATTCGCTCTTTGAATTGCACGATGCTGGCGTGATGACTCACCAAACTCCGCCGCACCTGCTGCGAGATCTGTTCCAGATCCTGGACGACGAATTTCGCATGTCCCAAATCGCCGAGTTCTTGCTGCTGTTCCAGCTTGTCTCGCGACCGCTTGCCGACGCGATACGCCACCCAGACGGCGACGACCATAATGACTGGACTGGCGTAGCTGAACCAAATCATACTCGGATCTTTCTCACAGGAACGTCGCTCTGCTTTGCTCCGAAGACGAACCTCAGATTCGTGCCCCGAAGCCTTTCAAGAGGAATGCCCCGATGACCAATGCGGCCACGAAGACGGCAATCCAATTTTCTCGGTCCAACTGTCCGGTCATGCGAAACACGTCATTCGCAGCCCGCTCGACAAAACTCCACATTTTAAAGCCCTCATTGCGCGAGATAATCCGCACAAGTATAGGACACAAAAAGCGGCCAACGTCCGATCTTCTGGGGGAAAGGTTGGCTTCGCTTAAACGTACTGCGAGAGGGCGAAACCGGGAAGAATTCGTGCCTTTTCTCACATTCGCAGATCAAGCTGGCCGCCCTTGCGAACCGATAGGTCAGAGGTATAATTCAACTTCCAAATTCAGGGGCCGTAGCTCAATTGGTTAGAGCACTGGACTGTCGATCCAGAGGTTGCGGGTTCGAGCCCCGTCGGCCTCGCTCCTGAAAAGCCCGTAAATCCTTTGATTTGCGGGCTTTAATTACTTCTTGGGGCGAGTCAATCGCAGTACTACCGAGCTTGATAGTACCGATTTCGCAGGAAGGCTTCGCGCGGCTTCTCGGCGACGGGACGTACCGACCGAATAAACGCCTTCGGCACGAGGCCGGTTGTGCTGATTGGCTCGACGAGTTGGTGCTCCGTCGTATTGCCTGCCTCATCGCGGACTTCGAGTCGCAAGTAGATTTGCCGCGGCGTGTTCGGGTCAACGCTCCAATAGTACTGCTGGGTGTTTGGCAAGCCGGCGGCAATCGTCGTCCAAGGGCCAGTCGGATGCTCGCTGAACAGGAGCGTGACCGCGCGATCGCCGATCGACTCGTCAATGATCTCCCAGCGGATATCCAGCTCGCCGGCATGGACACCTTCGCCATAGATTGCCGACGAGATGCGTGCGTTGGGTCGCGTCGTGTCGACGCCAACCCAGATATCGGCAAGGTCGCCAGTGTGCGGAGCGGGCGTCGCTAAACCGTTTCGGCCCACAATCACGACGCGAAACCCGTAGATCCCTTCCTGCTCGACTTGTACATCCAACGGACTGCGCAGATCCTCGTCGAGACTCCACCGCACCCACGTTTTGCCGTAATCGGTCGACCCCCATAGCTGAACCTCGTCCACTCCCTCAGGGCCCACCGAATCCAGTTCATAGTCGAGTTGAAAACGGAGTGAGTTGGTCATGCGGGCGCGTTCACCTGGAGGCAGCGAAGTGCGATCGGTTGCATCATGACGCGAGTGGTCTGATCGTACGTCCAGGCCCGTTGCAACTCCGCTCGTCGTGGCCGTCGACCCCGGGCCATACCTACCGGCAGCCGCAGCGTCAGATTGAGGATCAGCGGCGGAGTACTCTCGCAACTGCTCAGACGTCGCTTGCGCTCCGCTCGGGAATTGTGGCACTTCCGCGACGCCTTGAGAGTTGCCCGTACGCAACTTGTTATCTGTGGGCCATGCCGTCGATCCAGCCACTGGCTTTGGGTTCGAGTCGTCCGACCTTTGCGTTGCCCGATCGAGGATCGGCGACGCTCCAATTTGGGCAACAGGTGTCGTCGCATGCACCGACCCATTAGCGTTGGGAGCGGGCCGATTGGTGATATGTGGCAGCGAGACTTGGCGGTTCACGACGGATTTGTTTCCGGCACCGTCAGTGACTTCGGCTCGAACGGTCACGCCCGTCGAGCTTCCTTCCGGATACCACATCATTTCACCCTGCAACGATCCGGGCGTACTCCACGATTTTGAATGGTCAATCGCAACCGTTCGCCATGGCGCGCTGGCAGACGTTTGATACTCGATCTTGAGGCTATTTGGATCAAGTGTCGGATCGGCGACGTTCCAGGCTGTCGTGACTTGTCCCGCAGCGCCCGCGGTCGCGGTAAACTCCAGTTGCGGTTGCTTTGTATCGACCTGAACGTGCAGTTCGGGTTGAAGTTGCTCGACCGCCGGAACATCTCGCTGTGAATCGATAGTTCGTGACGTGAACCAAAAGTCGCCGTCCCCGCTCGCTCGGAATGGAAAGTTCTTTGCGGTCGGGGCTTGCCTGCCGTAGAAATGCCAGGTTTTGCCGGCATCTTGCGATACGAACAATTGCACTTCGCGAGGCATCCCGCGCGAGAGGTCTACCGAAAACGGGATGTTGAAGGTCGTTTGACGTGAGACCCACGGCTTCAGCGCCGGCGCAGGGGGCTCTGCGTTTACGGAAGCCACGCAGAATGCCAGCGCAAGTAGTGCGCTGCACGACAAAACCGATCGCATCTCATCCCCCTAGAGTCTTCCCTGACTCCGCGCGTCCTAACGAACCCGCGTCTTGTTCGTATCGGCGCCCAGAGCAGTAAGCTTTAGCGGTAGATTCATTAGAGAAAGCTGGGTAGTTTGGAACGGATTTTCGGGGCGTGGCAAGTCGATCTCACGAGGCGCTAGCGAGAGGCTAGTGGGAGTTGCACGGACGTGTAGCGGCTGTGGCGGTCGAATTCCCCAGGGCTGTTCAATTTTTTAATTTGGATGGATTCGTACGATGGGCCTCCGAGCCCGTCGGCCAACGAGTTTCCAAAGATTCGACGGCTTCAGAGAGCCGTCGTGCATGAAAGACTACGGTAGCCGGACAGGCTCCTAGGAGGCGGACCGGTTTCGTGTGTACGACCGGCCTCCGCCACCCGACGAATTTGCAACGATTCGACGGCTTTGGAGTCGTAAACGACAGCGTACGGTATCCGAACCAATTCCAAGTCAAGTTAAGATTGCGGCAGTTGATCGATCACACTCGTCACGAATCGGGCTAGCCGGTCCGTGGCCTTCAATGCGTCCTCTTTCAACTTCCACAAGTCCTTGACGCTAGAAGGTCGATTGGCGATCGCGCCGGCAGCGGCTCCAAGCTTGCCGACAAGCGACGCTTGCGCGAGCAGGCTTTCAATTTCTTTCGGCAATTCGTCATCGATGGAATCGCTGACGATGCGAATCGACATGAACTTCGTCCCTGCATGTTGGCAGGCTTGTGCGACGGCGAGAGTCTCCATGTCGCAGGCCAGTGCGGCGTGATCGGTTCCTAGTTGTTCTTTCACTTCGCGGGTGCGGACCAGTTGATCAACGGTCAACAGTCGGCCTACATGCAGCGAGGGAGAAGCTTCGAGCGCAGCACGATCGACTGTAAGGCCAATGGACAGCCGCTTGCCGGTGACATCGGCGACTTCTTCCGACATCAGAATGTGTCCCCGTCGTAATGCTGGCTGCAATGCTCCAGCAAAACCCGCCGAGATCACCCAGTTCGGTTGGTACAGTCCGGTCACGTCGGTGGTCACATTTTTTGCCGCAGCTTGCCCAACCCCCGATTCTGCGACCAACACCTGTCGACCGTTCAACTGCCCTCGATGTTCGGTGTGCGAGTGGCAACGAGTTGTCTTGCGTTCTTTCAGCAAGTCGACGAAACCACCCGATTCGATACTCAAGGCGAATACGACCACGACGTCGATGGGCGGCAGCGGTTCGATTGCGGCAGCTTCACTCGGTTCTCGTTGACCTTGCATCGCGCTAGACACGACGTTGCGGATCTGATCTTGTGCAGCTTGCCGTAGCAAGTTGCTGACCATCCATCGAAGCATCATAAGCGCAGCATCCTAAAGTCCAGAGAGACCGGCACGACAAAGTCGAACGGGTAGCTCTATTTGAGCACAGGGAGCCGAACGCGTCGATTGCTTGCTGGTCCGAGAGCGGGTTCCGGCACACCTGTTGTGCCGTTGATCGAACCGGAGTCCGCGAGATCCCTTGCTCGACCAGGAATCCCCAACTGCCACTGCACGGTCTTCAGAAAACCAAGCCAACTACCAAACGTTGCAGCGATGGCACTCGGTTCGTAACCGCAATGGACCATGCAGTCTTGGCACTTCTCGTTGCCACTTGCTCGTCCGTAATCGTCCCATGCGGTTGTCGTCATCAATTCGTCGAACGACTCGCAGTAACCTTCATCGATCAAGTAACACGGCTTCTGCCATCCGAACAGATTGAACGTTGGATTACCCCACGGTGTGCACTCCAGATCGAAGTTGCCCTGCAGATATTGAAGAAACAGTGGTGTCTGGTTAAATCGCCAGCGGCGTTTGCCGCCGCCAAGTATCTGCCGAAAGAGCCCAATCGTTTGCTGACGTGCCAGAAAATGATCTTGGTCCGGCGCCTTCGAATAGCTGTACCCAGGCGAGATCATCATCCCTTCGACGCCAAGATCCATCATCTGATCGAAGAACCCGCGAATTCGGATCGGATCGACACCTGCATAAAGAGTCGTGTTCGTTGTGACTCGAAAGCCACGTTGCTTCGCCGCCTTGATTGCACGTACGGCAACATCAAATACTCCGTCTCGACACACCGCCTGGTCGTGCTCGTCACGCGGGCCGTCCATGTGGACGGAGAAGGCAAGGTATTTTGACGGTGTGAAGCGGTCCAGCGATTCTTCCAGTTTCAAGGCATTCGTACACAAGTAGACGTACTTCCGCCGGGAAACTAATCCCCGCGCGATCTCAGCGATCCGCGAATGCAACAACGGTTCGCCGCCGGGAATCGAGACGATCGGAGCTTCGCATTCGTCGACGGCTTTGAAGCATGCCTCGGGCGACAATTCGTCGCGCAACACGTCCGCCGGATGCTGGATCTTGCCACAACCGGCGCAAGCGAGGTTGCACCGAAACAGTGGCTCTAACATTAAAACAAGCGGATACCGCCTTACGCCTCGCAGCTTCTTGCCAAGGACGTAAGTCGCAACGGTCCACATTTGAGACAGAGGAACAGACATGGCGGGTTTAGGGATGAGGGGAGAGGGATGAGGGATGAGACAGAAGAGACCGTTTCCAACGTGCGATCGCGAGCAATGGGAAATACATGGGGTACATGTGATAGCGGAGGTAGAACACGCGAGGGAAGCCAGTGCCAGTGAACTCAGTCTCGTGCCACGAACCATCGGCTTGCTGCTGATCGACCAGGAACTGAATGCCGCGGTGAACCGCGCGGTGATCCTTGAGGCCCGCGTCAATCAAGCCGAGCAACGCCCAAGCCGTCTGTGATGCGGTCACACTCCCCTGCCCTTTTAACGACGGATCGTCGTAGCTCGAGGCCGATTCGCCCCAGCCTCCGCTCGGCTGCTGACAATCGAGCAGCCATTGAACTCCACGTTGAATCGCCGAATCGTCGACAGGCACACCAATGCGAGCGAGGCCAGAAACAACCTGCCACGTGCCGTAAATGTAATTCACACCCCAGCGTCCGAACCAACTTCCATCGGGCTCTTGAGTCTCACGCAAATAGCGAACGGCGTGATCAATCGCTGGATTGCCAACAGTCAGATCAAACTGTGCCAACGCTTCGAGGACTCTTGCCGTAATGTCGGGTGTGCTGGGATCAATCATCGCGTTGTGATCCGCAAACGGAACGTGGCAGAGGAACTCAAAATCATTGTCCTTGTCGAACGCTCCCCAACCGCCATCGTGATTCTGCATGGCCAAGATCCATCGCAAGGCACGATCGCACGCAGCATCCACTCGATCGTGGCGAGAAAGGGGTCGGGAGTGTTTTTCGGATGCGAGGTCTTCGCTTTGCGAACACCTGTTACCGAAAAACACTCCCGACCCCGTCGCTCCCGTCGCACAAACGCTTTGCGCCTCGCGAAGTCCCATCATGACCATGATCGTGTCATCGACGTCTGGGTAAAATGCGTTTTCGTATTCGAAGAACCAGCCGGCGGGCGCGGCCTTGACATTGGCCCGCCAGTCACCGTCGCATCGGACTTCCTTCGCTAACAACCAGTCCACACAGCGCGTCGTCACAGCAGCGAGGTGGCGAGAAAGGGGTCGGGAGTCTTTTTCGGATGCACGATCTTTGCCTTGCGAATACCTGTCGCCGAAAAAGACTCCCGACCCCGTCGCATCGGCTGCCGCCAGCGCTCGTAGAGTAATCGCGGTATCCCACACGGGCGACTTGCAGGGTTGCAATCGGACGGTGTCGCCTTCTGTGATAATCAAAGCTTCCAATTGTCGAATGCACTCACATACTTCGTCGCTGTCTTCCGAATAGCCGAGGCATCGCAACGCCACGACACTCCATATAATTGGCGGGAAGATTGCGCCCAACCCATCACTGGCCTTGAATCGATCGAGCATCCACGCTTCTGCGGTGCGTAGCGCGCGTCGCCGTAGAGGTCGGACTCGCCATCGTTCGGCGAGTTTCAAGGTCGAGTCAACGGTTCGGAAAAACGTACGCCAAGCGGTGGCGACTAGCCCCGCGTGCTTGCCGGGACTCGTCAGCGGCGGCCAATCCCGAGGTTCTCGCAGAAATAACTCGCGGATTCCAAGTCGATCATCGATCTGCCGGACAGGACGACGAGCCCACACGATCGAAAGCGGAACGAAGATGGTTCGCGACCAAGCGCTGATGCGATAGATGTTCACCGGTGCCCAACTCGGCAATAAAACCATTTCTGGCGGAACTGCCGGACATTGGTCGAAAGAGATCTGGCCCAGCAACGCAAAGTAGAATCGTGTAAAACTGTTTACCGCGTCCGCTCCACCGTGATGGCGAATCACTTCGCGGGCCTCGCGCATGTAGTCAGCCTCGGGATCATGTCCCGTCAGTTTCAAGGCGAAGTAAGCTTTGACGCTGACGCTGATGTCCAACTCGCCGCCGGGAAACAGCGACCAACCGCCGTGCGACTGCTGTTTCGAGCGAATGTAAGACGCGGCCTTGCGAGCGACCTCTGTCTTCTCTTCCCCGCGCCAAGCCAGCAGTAAGATGTACTCGCTTTCGAGGATCGTATCCCCTTCCAGTTCCGCGCACCAATGGCCGTCTGCATGTTGTTGTGTGGTGAACCAGTCCGTTGCCAAAGAGATAGCACTCTCGGCTGACGCGAGCAGACTCCCGGTGTCATCATGATGGGCGGATAGGCGCCCCCGTTCCCACGCGTTTTTTTCGCACGTTCCTTGCTTGCTCATCGTCACCGTCCGTAATGCGTTGATTGCTTAACAGAAGACTATTTGATCGCCTGCATATCAGCAAGAGCGAGATTCATTCGTTGTCCGACCTTGCACGGCCCAAGGACAACGACGCCCTCCAGCTAAAACCAGCGGCCCGTAACTGCTTCAGCTTCGGTCTTGTTACGGTATCAGCTTCGTCTGGGAGTGCATGTTGGCCCACAGTTCCATGTCAATGGAATTGCTCACCGAGTCGACAGATCCATCCAGCCGCAATATGTTGACGAGCCCTGGGTGTTGACTGCGGGCCGTCGCGGCGAAATTGGCTTCGATCGCACTATTTGAACAAGGCATGCGACGTCGCTTCAATTCCTGCGACGAATAGGTCAATGTCAATAGAGTACAGCCCGTGATGCTGTCCAATCCCGAGTTAATCTGATTTGGACCTGGTGCATGGACCGCCGTCAGGCTGGCACCCACAAATCCCAACGCCCATGTCCCACGTGGATCGATTGGATCGATTCCGGCCCGGAGTTCATCAACCGCCACAATGTTGGACAGGCCATCGCTGAACGCCTGGAAGCCAAAGGCGACATTGAACCCGGCTACGCCAGTGCCCCACACCTTGGTGTTGGTATTGAGCAGATCGTTGGTATCCGAACTAAACCCTTGGGGACAATTCGGAAAAAATGTAAAGCACGGCGCATTGACCCCAACATTCAGTCCGTAGTTGCCGCGAGCATACGAATGACCAGATACACCCGATAGCAATGCGCGTTCGTACGGCGTCTCGTTTTGACCGTCGGACGGACACTTCATCACGGGCAAGTTCGTCGTGCGTGCCACGCGCTGTGAAGGATCATCGATGGGAACGTTAAAGTTGAAACTGTCGTGGAGCGCGCCTTGTTCCACAAACGGCAAGAGTAGCATCACCCAGTTAGCATGCAGCCGATCCAGTTCGCTGCCGGGTGAAATGCCCAGAGCCACGCGATCGATGGTGCCGATTGGCAGCAGCCCTCCGCCTAACGGCTCGCCACGCCCTTTCCATATCATCGCCGGCGGCAAGATGCGGTGCGTGTCGTGGTAGTGATGGAGAGCGATCCCGAGTTGCCTAAGATTGTTTTGGCACTGCATCCGTGCGGCCGATTCGCGGATCTGCTGCACGGCTGGCAACAGCAACGCAACCAGCACGCCGATGATCGAGATCACGACAAGCAGCTCGATGAGCGTTAAACCGCAGCGTGCCCGCTTCACCATGATCCGTTCCCCTTGCTTCTCACGGCATCGCTCCGTAAAACCCCTGGCGTCGCTGGCAATTGGGCGACGATCGTTCCCGACGGGTCTATGATAACGCTTCCCGCCCACGTGGAGCAAACCAAATTCCACTTTCGCGTTTCGATCGCCCGGTACTGGCACGCGCGAATGTGGCGTTGCATCATGCTCGGATGTTCGGCGGTATTGCCGTCGTAGACCATATGCACGATCGCATCCGCTGTCGCACAGCGGCGATACTGCGGCAGCCAGGGCAACAACGACTCGTAACACACGGAAACGGCAATCGACCGCTCTTTCCCGTCACGATCGTGGAAGTGCAGCTGTTCAAAATTTCGGCCAGGCGTCAGCGGCTGGTTAAGCTGGAGCGCCGGTAGCACGCGGTCGCGAATCCAATCTTGCTTCAACACGCCAGGCAACCCTTCTTTGAAGGGCACAAGATCGAGTTTCTCGTGGCGAGAAATTCTTCCAGAGTTGGAAATCAAGTAGCCGCAGTTGAAACGCCGCATTTCGGCAACTTCCAAACCATACTTGCGTCTCGTTCCGCGTTCGAGCATGACTGCGCCGACGAGACAATTCGTCTCGTAGACTGGCGTCAGCACATGCGAGAAATCCTGAACAGTGAGTTGAGTGGCGATGTCATTCACGTCAGACTGTTGTCCAGTACTCCAACTCTCACTGAGACACGACTCCGGCCACACGAGCAAGGCAACGCAACGATCAGCCACCCTGTCCTGCCAGCAGTACGTCGCGAGATACTTTTTTGGAATGCTGTGACATGTCACAGCTATTGTTTGCGGCGGAGCCGCTTTTGTCCTGAACGGTCGGCAACGCTTGGCAAGTGGCTACGCCACAAAATTGGAAAGCGGTGACAAGTCGCCGTGGTCCAAATCGCTCGTTCCGCCCGGCACAAAGTATAAGTGCGGGAGCGAGCACAGGGACTGGCGACGAAACAGCCTTCGCACGTCGAATAATTCCGTGATCGGTCATTGAATCGTCGTACGTTCCACACGCGAATGCATCCGCCCGGTCTTTCGCCGTCTCGCAATGCTCACTCCGACGAAGATGCATCCAACTCCCCCGATTAGGTACCAACCCCATGTTCCGAACCAGCTCCTCCCGAAGTTCGGCTCCGGTAGGCCGTAGTGACTCAAGTACAATTCCTCTTCCGGCAACTCGCGGCCGATCACTTCCACGCGGATCACGGATTCGGCCGTGTAATCGTTGACCTGGGACGCCATCGTTTGCGTGATTCGTGTCGCAACGGGTATCTCGCCAATCGCATCGCCATGCTCCAAAACTGTTTTGAGCGTCCCGATATGGTCGTCGTTAAGGTTGTGATGAGTACAGCCGTACTCTATAAGGCTCCACTGTCGGGTAGGGTCACAAATAAGGTAGCCATCGGTAAAGCGGTCGTGGATCTTTTGCAACGCATCGTCGATGCCGTAGTTGAATTCGACACACACGAAGTCGTGGTCGACCGATGGGACAGCATACACACGCTTGATTTCAAATCTTTCACTCTCGATGACGCGCGCTAGTGGCTCTGTCCAAAGATGGTAGGCGAATAAAGCAATTGTGCGAGGCTCCTGCTGTACGGCGGCGATTTTTGTGTCGATGGAAGGGTCCACACCTACACGTTCCAGAAACTGCAGACTCGCCGCTGCTTCGTGCGTTGAACGGTGAATTAAGAACGCATACTCATCATTCCGTGCTTGTACAAATCCAATACCTTTTTTCACGCCCGATTGCAGTCCATTCTTCCCACGGATGCCCACTTCATATTCCCTGATGTCGGCTTTGCCGGAAGCGGTGTCGGTCAAGGTAGACACGTACCGCACACGGAATGAGACACTTTGGAGTTTCGCTGAAGTCTGCTTAACCCCTTGAATGAAGTGATCCTGCAACCTAGGGTCATGCTCTTGTGCTGAAACAGCCCACGGCAAGTAACAAAGGGCTACCGCAAGGTGAACGGAACGCGACGCACGCGACATTTCCATCTCCGGTCAAGTACCATCAACTCCGCCCCCCCTAAAATGTCGCCTCAATTCTCCTGTCCCTCTCGTGTTCTTCGACCGCAAAGTTCTTTGTTCCGGTGACTCGTTTCGATTGTTCCGCCATTTGATTGTAATCACTCCGACGACAATGCATCCAATTCCCCCGATTAAATACCAGCCCCACGTTCCCAACCAACTTTCCCCGAAGTTCGGCTCCGGCAAGCCGTAGTGAGTTAGATAGAATTCCTCGCGGGGCACGTGTTTTGTCAACACGTCAATCGTCGATTCATTGCGACGAACCGACGCGGGGTCGAGAACATTAGGAATCATCAGGGTGCGGTGCTTAGCAACAGGGAATCCGTCGACATTCTCGCCTGGTTGCATCGTTGCGTGATAGACGGCTCCTTGCCATAACGTCGCACCATATTCCTGGAGTGCCCAATGATTGGCCGCATTGCAGACGATGAATGCATTCGACAATCGTTCGAGTTTCCGCTCCGGATCCTCGACGTCATGGTCAAACTCGACTCGAACGAGTTCACTATCCGTCGACTCAACGTACGAAATGCTTTTCAATTTGAAAAACGGGCTTTCGACAAAGTGCGATAACGGTTTTCCAAACAGATACCAAGTTGCCAAAGGCACTACGCGTGCTCGCATTTCAGCCTCGTCCACTAGCCGTTGTGTATCGGCACTAGAACCGTGTTGTTCCACAAACGTGAGCGAGTAGGGTAAATCGTCCGTTGGACGTTCGACTCGAAATGCGTATTCCGAATTCTTCGCCATCACGAAGCTAATCCCATTCCCCTGCGTTCCAGCCTCTAGGCACATGGGGCCGCGAAAAGCGCATTCGAACAAAGTTGTATTGGGTTTAGACGGATCGTGCGAAAGCTTCTTGAAATCTGCTTTCATTTTATCCGAAAGCGAAGCATAGTCTCCGGTCAGGACTACTTGTGCACGAAAGCACAAGCCGTCCACGATCTCCTGCGTTTCGGAGACACCTTTCAGAAAGCGGTCTCGCAATGCGTGATCAGGCTCCTGCGCCGTCAACGGTCCACCCATGAGGCAGATGCTGAAGATGCCACAAAGAATCTGCTTGAGTTCATGCATTGGCCGACCTCCGGTTTAGAAACTCAACTACGAACTGACCTATCAGTAGTCGCACCAGCACTCTAACCCGGTTCTATCATCCGTCTGACAAGAACAGGCACCATTGCAGCCAAGCCAGTAATAACCGTTGCAGGCACCGATACACGCCACTCGTGGTGCTTGAATGTTAACGCGGCAACAGCAGAAAGATCAATTGTCAGGGTCACCCAAGGTGGCGTAGCAACCGCCCCGAAGCACCCGTAGTCGACTTCGCCTCGCAACAACTTCACACTCGCGACCAGGAGGAAACAACTAAAGCACAACGGAGTCGCCCACCAAGTAACCAACGGCATGGCACCCGAGAAAAGCAGTCCAGCCATGATTAGTTCGGCAAACACCAACGCCGCCGTGAAGAACGACGACCAAGAAGTTGATGAATTGAGGAACGAGTCCGCTTTCAGGGCAGCCGCGACGAGCAGCATCGGGGCGAGTGCTCGACCGGCGATCGGCGGGTCTTTTCTGCCAGCAAACCCATATTATCAGCCCGACTTTCGTATCAAGGTGATTGACTTCTCACTTGAACGAAACCAAAGCCATCGACTTCGCGCAAAGGTGCGACAGTTATTCTGTCTATTCTGATCCAGTGAACGCAACTTTAGAAGGCAGAGTGGCGGCTATGTTCGTTGTGCTTCTTCGTACAACGCGATGGTGATTAAACTGACGAGTTCCAGTAGCGAGTCGACATCAAGCTTGTGCTTAGCGCTGGCAATTTGATCGCGCACGGTGGCCGGAGACACTTGTAGTTGTCGTGCGATCTGTTTGGGTTCGTAGCGGCCCACGAGTAAGTCCAGCACCTTCCGTTCGCAGCGCGGTAGCTTGCAGTAAGTACGATAGACTTCGCCCCAATCAACTTGGTCTCGGTTCAACGGTGCCAAAGGTTGAACTACGCGGTCGGGATCTCGATCATCGTGGGAGGACGATTCAGAACTTGCCGCCATGATCTACGCCCCTGCTCCGCTGACCGCTGACCGCTGCTGTATTGCGCCATTGCCTGCTGCTCCTGCAAGAATCTGCCCACACCACGCCGCGAGCATGAATCACCGCGTGCGGCGTTGTCAAGCAGGTTTTCCGGCGATGTTCACAACGACGAGCGACGTTCCACTTCCTGAAGAGCGAGATTCATTCGTCGTCCCATGCTTGCCAGCCGACGACCTCAAACAACTGGCTATTCCCTGGTTCAAGACCGAGTGGGATCTCGCGAAGAATGCCTCGGTCGACGAATTCTTGCCGAATCAGTTCGGGAGTGACGTAGTCGGAGTATCCATAATTCCCAGGGCTGCGATATCGATCAAGCTCGTACCAGAATACGAACACATGGGAGATCCGTTTCTCGCGGAGGGCATCCATTCGCTCGTCGTTCGTACGGTCTTTCGTCATCGTTTCAAAGACACAATCGTCGAAGCAGGTGTTGTAGAGCACTGGCATCTCAAAATCGAAGACTTGAGCTTCACCAACGGCCATGACGGCAAAGCCTGGACGCACGTTGGCGTTGAGGTACTTATGGGCCCGATGCATGCGTTCAGCCGAAAATGGCCCGTCGGTCGGCTCGTCACGACGTAGGACGTCGTACGAAGTTAAGAAGCGATTGTCACCCGGTAGCGGCGACGTAACAAATACTAGATTGAAGGCGAAACCTGCACATAGAATTGCAATCGTCGTGCGTTGCCAAACTCGATCACAATACGAAGTGGCACCGATACCAGCGAGCAACGCAATCACTGGCAATATTGGCACCAGGAAGCGGTCGATGCGATGTGTTAGCAACCACCAGGCGACGACGTTAAAGACGACAATTGCCGCGAGTGCCAACACAAGCCGCCGATGCCGTCGCGAAATGAGGCCCAAGACGGCGAGCGGCAGAAGCAAGGGACTCGCAAACTCTGATCGCACGAATAGCAGCGACGCACTATCCTTCATGGAGTTCCAACTGAAAGAGCGTCCTGCAGCATCGCGAGGAGGGCCATGCGCCGTCGTCCACTGCAAATCTTTCTCTGCGGTACGAGTCTTCCCACCAAAGACGCTGTACAGGAGTGGATACGTTGGGTTCTCGGCAAGGACAAGGTTCTTGCCAAACCACAATCCGCACGCGAGCGCGACCGCCAAGGCAAACGTCACCGCTTGGCGAAGATGTAACTTTCTTAGGGGCAAGCATCCGGTGGCAACAATTCCTGGGATCACGACAAAGAGCACAGCGGGATACTTGCACGCGACTGCCGACCCGGCCAGGAATCCCGCCAGCAAAAGCGCCGGCGTTGATGATTCATCCGTCCTGCGACGCTGATACCAAATCATCAATCCATAGAATGTCGCGAGCAGATAGAACGCCGACGCGCCGTCGATCAACCCGCTCGTCGAGACATGCGTGATCCATGGCGTGGAGATGAATACAAATGCTGCGATCATTCCAGCGGTCGGCTGCAGGAAGCGTCTTCCAAATCCGATCAGTGCCAAGGCAGTCAGCGGTGCGTAAGCAGCGATGATGGCTTTACCGACCAAAGCTCCCCACCACCAGTTATCCTTACCCGACAAGAGATTCATGCCGACAATGGCGTGCATCTCGGCACCGAGCGGCATGTTGCCGTACACGTTGTGCGGCATGAAACTGACGGCACCTTGTTCGTACCATTCTTTGGGAACTTGCGAGTGATACTCGCGAGTGTCGAAGTGCCACGGAGGCAGCAGCGAACCCATCAGAATGACGATCACGAAAGGGAGGCACGTCCACGCGGCGAGATTGGTCGTCGATCGTTCCGTGAACCAACTTCCGACAACTGACCGAATGGCAGCGAACGACTCCGATACGGGAAACCATTCCCTCCAACGAATGACCGTCGCGACAAGGATCGCGACGCCGGGCAAGATGAACGCCAAGCGAAATTGCAACCCGCCAGCCAAGCCGACAACAAGCGTGTACAGCGAGATCAGATTGAGTCCAACGCCCGTCGCAAAAACAACTAACTCCAACTGCGAAAGTCCATCGTCTGCACCAACTCGCTCCATCACGAGTCGCCCCGCCAGATAAGCAACCAGCAATAGGCCAGCACTTGCGGCGATCAGAGGTGTCCGATCGAGCAGAGCGAATCGCGACCAATCACCGTCGCACCAGGAGTGGACGAGTTGATCGGGCAGCAGGGATAGGCTGAGAATCAGGCCACGCTTCGGCTCGGATGCGATGAAGAAGATAAAGTAGCCAAAGGTCGCTACGCCAAAGGCCACGACCTGCCACCACTTCACAGACGTCGATTCCGGCATTGAGTCAGGCTTGTCAGGCGGTGATCGCACGGGAAAGATGCCGGGAAATGAGAAGTTGTGATGGGCGAAGCCTGAGCTATGATTGAGTATTCCAATCCATCGATGGTACAGGTTGTAACAATTCTAACGAGCCAAGCGGGATCTGCCGAGCCAATGTCCAACAACACACCACTTCGTGGCATCTTTACGCCAAACATTGTGCCTCTCGACGCTCGCGGCGAGATCGACGAGCCCGAACTGCGAAAGTACGTCGACTGGCTGATCGATCGCGGCGTACACGGATTGTATCCCAATGGTTCGACGGGCGAGTTTACTCGCTTTACAGTCGAGGAACGCCGCAGAATCATCGAGATCATGGCCGACCAGACTCGAGGCCGCGTGCCAATTCTGGCCGGAGCCGCCGAGGCGAATACTCGCGAGACGATCAAGGCTTGCGAACACTATCACAGTCTCGGCGTTCGAGCCGTTGCGATTGTGTCGCCGTTTTACTACAAGCTGACTCCTGCTGGCGTGTATGCCTATTTCAAGGAGATCGCCGATAACTCCCCGATCGATGTCACGCTGTACAATATTCCAATGTTTGCGTCACCGATCGATGTGCCCACGGTACAACGACTGGCCGAGGAATGTCCTCGTGTCGCAGCGATCAAGGATTCCTCGGGTGACTTGCCCCACATGATGCGGATGATCGCGGCTGTGCGGCCTGTTCGTCCAGACTTCGCATTCCTTACAGGTTGGGACGCGGCACTGATGCCAATGCTGTTGATTGGCTGCGATGGCGGCACAAATGCGACCAGCGGCGTCGTTCCTGAGATCACTCGCAAGCTTTACGACCTGACGCTGAGCGGCAAACTGGATGACGCAAGAGAATTGCAATATCGGCTGCTGAAGTTATTCGACGCGATGCTATTTTCCGCCGAGTTCCCCGAAGGTTTCCGAGCGGCCTTGCGATTACGAGGCTTCTCGACCGGCATTGGTCGACAGCCACAGTCCCTCGTGCAGCAAAAAGAACTGGCCAAGCTGAGCGATCAACTCCAATGCCTGCTCGCTGCCGAAGGATTTACTGATCAGCCGGTCGGTGGTTGCCCAGTTGGTGACTCAGTTGATTCCGATCAAGTCACTCGCATCGTGCAAACGGTGGTCGGCGAGTTAAAGAAGCGTGGGATGGCTTAGCAGAACGCCGGTGCTACCACACCTTGGCCAGATCGATAGACACATTCTCGATCGTACTCACGGTAATTCTCACGGCGTGTGAGCCTACGAGTTCATACTTGCCGTCCCGCATCACCAACTGTTCCACGACATGTTCATCAGGATCAACGATCCAGTACTCGGGCACGCTGGCACGCTCGTAGATCTCTTTCTTTAGCGATCGATCATTCGCCGCTGTTGATGGTGACAGAATCTCGATTATCAAGTTCGGCACACCTTTGATCTTAGCTGGAGTGATGATTAGTCGCCGCTCCTCCATCACGATGATCAAATCGGGTTGAACGATATCGTGTTCCGATAGTTGAACATCCGTTGGGGCAGTGAAGACTGCTCCACGACCAGTTTCTTCGATTTGGTGATAAAGCTGATAGTGGATTCTGCTAGAAAAACGTTGGTGTCCGGTGTTCGGTGCGGGGTTCACGTAATGATCTCCGTCGATGATCTCGTGTCGACGCCCATCATTGGGGTAGCACACATAGTGTTCGTACCCGAGTTTGTTCTTTGTACGTATCGCTGGAGACATGATGGTTACCAGACTTTCGTTAAGTCAACGCTGACGTTCTCGATTGTTGCCACGGTCATGCTCGACGAGTGATTTCCCTCCAAAACGTACTTCCCGTCTCGCAACACAAATTGCTCGACGGCACGATCGTCAGTGAGTACGATCCAGTACTCCGGCACTCCCACCCGCTCGTACAACGCCTTCTTTAACACGCAGTCGTGCCGTTTCGTCGTCGGTGACAAGATCTCAACGATCAGATTCGGCACGCCTATGATCCGCGAGGGCGTGATAATCGAGCGTCGCTCGTGCATAACGATGATCAAATCCGGCTGCACGATATCGTGATCGGTGAGTTGCACATCGGATGGCGCATTGAAGACTTCGCCCCGCCCGGATTCTTCAATTTGTTCGTAAAGTTGAAATTGGATACGCCGTGAGAATCGTTGATGGTCGGTCGTGGGAGCCGGGTTCATGTAATGGTCTCCGTCGATGATCTCGTGCCGCCGCCCATCATCGGGATAACACACATAGTGCTCGTAGCCGAGCTTGGTGTTTGCAGGAATTGCTTGAGACATGGCGTGCTCCTTTGGGACTTGCCTTTCGTTTCTAAGTATAACAGATATCGCGAGTTCATCGCGATGATTGCATTACACTTCCGAATCTCAATCGCCGGCGTGAGAGCACTGCCGACCAACGACGCAAAGCCAAATCACCATCGCGGCAACGCCAATCGGCAACACCAACCAGACCGAAACTCCAAGCCCAATTGGAATCGTGCCGCAGACGACGGAGATGCCCGCGACGAGCAACGCATACGGCATCTGAGTGCGGACGTGGGCGACATGGTCGCAGCCGCTGGCTTGTGACGAGAGGACGGTCGTGTCGGAGATCGGCGAACAGTGATCGCCAAAGATCGCGCCCGCCAAAACTCCAGCGATTGCACCAATCAAAAGCGGGTCTTGTGCCGAGACTTGAGTCTGGTCAGCGCCGAGCAACTGGATGGTTGTCGGCACAACGAGCGGCATGAGGATTCCCATCGTGCCCCAACTGGTTCCCGTGGAAAATGCGACCACCGATGCCAGGACAAAAACGATCGTCGGCATCCAGCGAACATCGACGGAGCCGACCAGTAAGTGCCCGAGATACTCGCCCGTTCCGAGATAGTTCTCTTTCGTAATGCCAGACAGCGCCCACGCTAGCCACAGAATCGCGAGTGCTGGCATGACTTGGATCGCTCCTTCGCTTGCTGCCGCTTTCAAGTTCTCTAGGTCGATGCGTGCGTTCCACCACCCCAGCAGCACCGCGATGATGAGTCCTGTCAGCGAACCATACACCAGCGACAAGTAAGAGTTGCCGTTGCCAAAGATGTTCAGCGCAGTACGCTCGATCGTCGTGTCTTCAGCAATCGCTTGCCAGCCCGTAGCCGTAATAAGAATGATGGTGACGAGTACTACCGTGAGAACCGGAATAACCGCGTTAGGCCATTGCGAGGTATCTCCTCGTGGATTAGTGCCGCTCGATTTGGAAGCAGCTGTCTCGCGAATCGCTCGCCGTTCGGAAACTAGCATCGAACCGAAGTCGCGCCCGAGAATTCCAACTAGCGGCACCATCAACAAGGCCCACAGCACATAGAAGCGGTAGGGAATCGTCGCGATAAAGAGTTCGAACGCCGTTGTCGACTCGGCGAGCGGTGTTCCGGTAAGTCCGTCTTGGATGTACCCAATTTCGCCTGCCACCCAGGTGGAAACCAAAGCCAAGCCAGAAACCGGTGCGGCGGTCGAGTCGACCAAGTAAGCAAGCTTCTCGCGAGAGATACGCAATCGATCGGTGAGCGGGCGCATCGTGTTGCCGAGCAGCAGCGAGTTTGCATAATCGTCAAAAAAGATGATCAACCCGAGCAACCAGACGGTCAACTGCCCGCCTCGTCGACTGCGAGCCAGCGGCGCAATGCCGTTAACAATCGCCTCCATGCCTCCGCTCTGTCGCATCACGCCAACCATGGCTCCCATCAACAGTGTGAACACGAAGACACGCAGATGATCGCCGTCACTGAGGCTCGTCCAGAGGTGTGTCTCGAACGTCGTACCGATCGCGGTGATGGGATTGCCGCTGGCCAAGATGCATGCGCCGGCAAAGATTCCCGCCAGCAACGATGCGACGACTCGATGCGTCGCAATGGCTAAGGTGATTGCAATTAGCGGAGGCAGCAGGCTCAAGCAGCCATACGAGTCGGGCGGGAACAGCACACCCCAGATTTGTCCGATCCAAGTCACGCTGCGAATGTCCAACTAGGCGACAAGAGGTGGTGATGATTGCTTCGGCTGTTCAATACGTCGGGGCAAGCGGATCGTGAAACGAGTGTACTCGTTCGTGTTCTCCCCGACTTCGATCGATCCGCCATGAAGTTCAACGATTCGCCAACACTTTGAAAGTCCAAATCCGAGCCCGCGACCCGCTTCCCGTCCCGAATAGAAGGGATCGAAGAGATGCTTTCGAACTTCCATTGGGATGCCCGGCCCCGTGTCGGTCACGCTGAGTTCAACGGAATCCTCGGCGGCGACAAGCGAGACGGTCACTTGTCCCCCAGCACCGATTGCTTCCAGCGAATTGCGACAGAGTGCTCTTAGCGCGACGGACAAATGAGTTGCATCGGCACTAAGCCAACAGTCATCGCTCGTCCCCGTGACCAGTAACGCCGTTCCTTGTTCGTCGGCTCTGCCACTCAGTTCTTCTAAAACCTGAGCAATCAAATCAGAAAGATTGACGTTCTCTCGCACTAGATCGGGCGGCTTCGCAAACAACATCATGTCGGCGATCATCTCGTGAGCCCGGAACGCTTGGCTATTGATCGTCGCAAGTTTGCGTCGCCGTTCCGGGTCCGTTTCATCTCGCAGCAACGTCTGTGCCCGCGACGAGATGTTTGCCAGCGGATTGTTGATCTCGTGACTCGCACCGTACGCCAGTTCACGCATCGACTCCAACTTTTCAGTGAGCAACGTTCGGTCGAAATTGTCTTCGAGTTGCTCCAGACGGGACAGTCGTTCGACGAGCCCATCTAACGCCAGTTCCCAGGAACCCCACGACTTTCTCGCGTACTTGCCGTCCGCAACGAATGACGTGACGGATGGATCGTGGAGCAATTCCGGCGCCAGCAGAACTTTTTGAACCAGTTCTCGCGCAGCATCTTCGCGAGACTTGTGGTTGTTCGTTGAATCAATCCCTGGAACCATCAACTCGTCCCAAAATGCGTGTAGAGCAAACCACTTGCCGATGCGAAGCATCGAGCAAACAGCTTGCTCTACAGCATGTACTTGCAATGCAATCGGAGTTAGCTACCGACAACTCGTTCGATATCCAGCAGATCGCAGGAACGATCCAGAAGCTTGTCAACCGTAAACGGCTTCTGAATAAAGTCGTTGGCTCCGGCGGCCTTCAAATCAGCAACCTTGTCCTGCTCGACCATACCTGAGATGCAGATAATCTTGACGGCTTCGAGCGTGTCGTCCTGACGAACTCGCTGGCAAACTTCCTTGCCGTTGATATCCGGCAGCATCACGTCGAGCACCACCAAATCGGGTCGGAACTCCTTGACGAACATGCCGGCGTCGAAACCGTTGTTTGCCGTGCGAATCTCGAAGCGACCGTCACGGGCAAACACGTCGACCAGCAATTCCACAAGATCCTCGTCGTCATCGACGATCAGCACCTTGCGTTTGCCGCTTTCCAGGGCATCGGTGGGAATACCGTTGTCCTTCATGAATTGAAACAGTTGGTCTCGCGGAATGCGCCGAAACCGACTGCCGGGAACGCGGAACCCCTTGAGGGAACCGTTGTCGAAGCAGCGAATGATCGTTTGCTGACTGACTTTGCAGATCCGTGCTGCTTCACCTGTGGTGAAAACTGTTTTGGTACTCATGTCTGCTACCATCCCTCCTATCGATGGTAGAACTAGCGGTCGGGATAGCGGCGTCTTGCCATGTTCCCTGAACTTCCGTGGATCGCCACGTCGTTGCTAGTCCTTAGCTCCCTCGTTCAACAAGACCTCGTGGCGTGCGTAAACGGCACACCTTTCTGCTTCGCTCCATCTAGTAAGCACTAACTGTTCTTTCCGAGCTTACCGAGTTTGACAGACGCCCGAATTATAGCGAGCCTGCGAAGCCAGTCAAGATTGATCTTAGCGACGTAAGCTGTTTACTGTAAGCGACTTGAGATGGAAGTCGCGGAATCGCCTAGGATTGCGCCCTGGAAGAATACGCTGAGTTTACCGACGGATATGCAGCGTAGTTCCAGACACAATCGACTATCGCTTGCCTTCGAGGTGGGCGAGTAGGAGCGCTACGTCGGCTGGAGTGATTCCGCTGATGCGACTCGCTTGAGCAAGACTGATGGGTCGCACTCGCGTCAGTTTTTCTTTCGCTTCCATACGCAGTTGTGTGATCGCGGCGAAATCGAAAGTCTCGGGAATGCGTTTGTTAGTGAGTCGCTTCTGCCGTTCAACTTGTTGCTCCTGGCGAGCCACGTAGCCTGAGTACTTAACGTCGTAAAGAACTTGTTCTGTTGCATCGGCAGAGATCGATCGGAGTTCCGGCAACACGCCGCACAGCGTCTCCCACGTCACCTCAGGCCGGCGCAGGTACTTGGTCAGCGTGACGCCTTCCGTCCGGTTCGACTCTAGTAGTTCTCGCGCGTACAAGATTTCGGCCTCCTTCTTTTGCAGTCGTTGCCAGCGGTCATTGCCGACTAAACCGACTTCATATCCCAACTGTGTCAGCCGCCGGTCGGCATTGTCCTGGCGAAGCAACAAGCGATACTCAGCGCGGCTCGTGAACATGCGGTACGGTTCATCCACGCCACATGTGACGAGGTCGTCGACCAACACGCCGATATAAGCCTGATCGCGGTTCAGAATAATTGGCTCGTGACCAGCGACCTGTCGCGCAGCGTTGGCTCCCGCGATCAGCCCCTGCGCTCCAGCCTCTTCGTAGCCGGTCGTTCCGTTGATCTGACCCGCGAAGTACAGTCCGCGTACGTTCTTAGTTTCGAGCGATGGCCAGAGTTGATCGGGCGGACTGAAGTCGTATTCAACCGCATAGCCGTATCGCATGATTTGAGCGTTTTCCAGCCCCGGAATCAGCTTGAAGATGGCGTCTTGCACGTCACGCGGCAGGCTGGTTGAAACGCCATTGACATAGACTTCGTGCGTATTGCGGCCCTCAGGTTCCAGGAACAGTTGATGTTGCTCTTTGTCAGCGAAACGCACGACTTTGTCTTCGATCGACGGGCAGTAACGCGGGCCGCTCGATTGGATTTGGCCGCTGTACATCGGAGCGCGAGCCAAATTGTTGCGGATTAGCTCGTGAACCTTCTCGTTGGTGTAAGTGATCCAACAAGGAAGTTGCTCGACGTTGAGTGAGTCATTCATATAGGAAAACGGCTGCGGAACGTCGTCTCCCGGTTGAAGCTCCGTGCGCGCGTAGTCGATCGTTCGACCATTCAACCGTGGCGGCGTTCCTGTCTTGAATCGTTCGAGTCGGAAGCCCAATCGCTTCAACGCGCCGCTGATGCCAGCCGTGGTCCCCTCCCCTGCCCTGCCGCCGGCTGTCTTCGCCTCGCCGGTGTGCATCAGAGCTTGCAGAAACGTCCCGGTGGTAAGAATGACGGTCGGAGCGTTGTACTTCGCGTCGCCTTTGACCTGCACGCCGACAACTCGAGTTCGCTCGCCGACGCTTTCCGTAAGAATCTCTTCGACAATCTCCTGGCGAAGGTCGAGTTCCGGCTGGTCCTCGACGATGCGTTTAATCTCTTGCTGATAGAGCTTCTTGTCGGCCTGAGCCCGCGGGCTATGCATGGCCGGCCCTTTGCGCCGGTTCAGCAAACGGAACTGAATGCCCGTCGCGTCGATCGCCTTTCCCATCGCGCCCCCCAGGGCATCGATCTCGCGGACAATCTGGCCCTTGGCGATACCGCCGATCGCCGGATTGCAGCTCATCTGGCCAACGGTATCGAGGTTCGTGGTCAGTAGCGCAACCTTCGCCCCCATCCGTGCCGCAGCCAGCGCCGCCTCGGTGCCCGCGTGACCGGCACCGATCACCAACACATCATATTCGTATTCGCTAGGATTCATGCCTGCATCGTACGTGCGAGCCCGCCGAACTGTAAAGCGGCTAGGCGGACTGTCGAAATGCCTCGCGGATGTCGCGATTGCAGAGAACGACCAACGACCAGATGCCAACCGGCAACCCCAGAATGCAGCAAGCGCTACATGGCAGCATCGCCAAAATCGACGCAGCGATTGCAAGGGGATAATTCTTGAGCTGCTTCATGCGCGTGGCACCGAAGATCACGATCCCGTAGGGAATCATCAGCACCAAAGTGCCCACAATTGAGTAGATCATTACCTCTGGGCTGCCACTTTCGATGAATTCAAAGAGGTTGATGGCAAAGCCAAGCCCACTGAATATGATGACCACTCCCCCCACCGCTGCCAGCGAATTCGCCGGTCCTTCCACACTCGTGCGAGCCCAAACTCTGCTGCCCGGACCGAAAAGACCTTGACTAACTGTCCCCGTACCGCTGGCTGGCGTCGCATAGGGATTCGTCGAGCCAGCCGCGAAGGGGTTGTCGGATTTCGTGGAAGTCTGGTCGGCGAACGGGTTGCTGGAAGAGGCAGACGCGGCGAAGGGAGAGTCTGGAGGCGGTGTCTGCGGTGCCGGACTAACGGCCGAGACGAGGTCGTGATCCGACGCTGCATCTGGTTGCGGACTCGTTGGCGTTACCGGACTGGCGACTTCCTGAATCGCGCCGCAGGCTGGGCAGCGAGCCTTCTTGCCCGCAGACGTCTCCGGAACTCGCAGCAGTTTGCCGCACTCACAACAGCCAAACTCGATCGACATGATCACCTCGTGGAACTAATCCAGGTTATATTAGCGAATCGCCACGGTGCCGAACATCGATCCATGTCATTGAGAAGCGAGGCTATATGTTGACTGCAACTCGTAGATGTCTGTTCCTTGTTAGCTTCAGCGTCCCATTGTGTGTTGCAGTGGTCAGCGGCGACGCAAGCGAACCGCCTCGCTTTCGAACGCACACGATCGACGCGACGTCCGAATTCGCTGCGTGTGCGGCTATTGATGTGAATGACGACGGCAAGCTGGACATTGTCAGCGGTGGTTTCTGGTACGAAGCACCGAGTTGGAAGAAACACTTCCTCCGCGATGTCCAAGTGATTCGCGGGCGGTTTGATGACTATTCGCACTTGCCAATGGATGTGAATGGCGATGGTCGTGTCGACTACGTCAGTGCCAATTATCGTAGCGAGTCGATCTATTGGGTCGAGAACGCGGGAGCAGAAGCAACGCCGTGGAAGAAGCACGTCGTCGACACACCCGGTCCCATGGAGACGGCGATCTTGGTTGACGTCGATGGCGACGGACGGGACGACGTCTTGCCGAACGGGAAGGACTTTGCTGCATGGTGGGAACTGTTGCCATCGACCGAGGTGGGTGCGATGCCGAAATGGGTGCGACACGATCTGCCTAGTGAAGCCGCTGGCCACGGTGTCGGATTTGGAGACGTGAACGGCGACGGACGTGGTGACATCGTTGGGGCTCGCGGCTGGCTGGAGGCTCCCGAAGATCGTCGCGAGGGGCGATGGGTATTTCATCGCGAGTTCTCACTCGACAGCGATTGCAGCATTCCGATGCTGGTCGTGGATGTTGATCGCGATGGCGACAATGATCTCGTTTGGGGACGCGGGCACAAGTTTGGCGTGTACTGGCTCGAACAGCTTCACAAAGATGGCGAACGTCAGTGGTTGCGGCATGCCATCGACAGCGAATGGTCGCAAGGTCACTCGGCGTATTGGGCCGATATGAACGGCGACGGGAATGAAGATCTCGTCACGGGGAAGCGCTACTTAGGACATGATGGCAAAGACCCAGGCGCTTATGACCCGCTCGTTTTCTACTGGTACGAGTTCAGCACGGAAACGCGAAGCTGGACACGACATCCAATTTCGGTTGGCGAACGAGTTGGCACGGGACTCGACTTGAAGATCATCGACCTCGACTCTGACGGTGACCTCGATGTGATCACTTCCGATAAATGCGGCGTGTATTTGTGTGAGAACCTGAGTGTGGGGTGGGCTGAGCCCACCAACTCGAATCGTGAACAAGCTCATGCGAAGGATGGTGGTCAGAGCCCACCCTACGAGAATCATCAGCAAGTGATGATGTATAAGGACGTGTCAGGGGAACATCTGCCCGTCAAGACACTTGCCGATTTGTGCGTTCGTCGGCAACACATCCTGCAAGGGATGCAAGCCGCGATGGGCGAGTTGCCTGAAACTTCTCGTCGAGTCCCCCTCGATGTTGAAGTGCTGGAAGAGATCGAAAGCGACAAGTACACACGAAAACGAATCAGCTTTACCGCAGAACCAGGCGACCGCGTGCCAGCTTTCCTATTGATCCCGCACGATCTTAAAGGCAAGGCAGCAGCGATGCTCTGCCTGCATCAAACGACCGGCATCGGCAAGGGCGAACCGGCGGGACTGGGTGGCAAGCCGACGCTGCATTACGCGCACGAATTGGCCGAGCGTGGTTTCGTGTGCATCGTTCCCGACTATCCGTCGTTCGGCGACTACCCGTATGACTTCAAGACGCAGGGCAAGCACTACGCCAGTGGCTCGATGAAAGCCATCTGGAATAATATCCGTGCGGTCGACTTGCTCGTGTCGTTGCCCCAAGTCGACTCCGATCGTATCGGCTGTATCGGCCATTCGCTGGGCGGGCACAACTCGTTATTCACGGCGGCGTTTGACCAACGCTTGAAAGCCGTCGTCACGAGTTGCGGCTTCACCGCCTTCCACCATTATTACGAAGGTAAGCTTGCCGGTTGGACCAGCGATCGTTATATGCCGCGCATCCGCGACCTCTACGAAAACGATCCCGATCAAGTCCCGTTCGACTTCTACGAAGTCCTGGCCGCGATCTGCCCTCGCTCGATCTTCATCAACGCCCCACTGCATGACAGCAATTTTGACGTGACGGGCGTGCGGAAAGTTGTTGAAGAGGTTGGAAAGGCGTACGATCTAGTCAGTTTACGCGAGAATGTTGTCGCGAAGTACCCTGACAGCGCACACGACTTTCCCGATGCGGTGCGTCAGGAAGCGTACGCATGGTTGAAGAGCGAACTTAAGTGAACAAACGAGAGATCTGGGCGAACGCTAGTTTGAAGAACACACCAGGAGAAGGGATGCCTCAATATGGAACGCAGAGTTTTCATTCAGAGTGCTGCAGCGGGAGCGATTCTATCGGGAGTTAACCTGTTGCCAGCGAAATCGGCAATCGACCGAGTCACCGTGTGCGTGATGGGCGTACGTGGTCGTGGTGGTTCGCTCCTGAGCACGTTCGCATCGTTGCCCGATGTCGATGTGAAATACATCTGCGACCTTGACGAGAATGTGCTGGGGTCGCGTGTGCAGCAGACCGCCGACAAAACCGGACGCAAGCCGATCGGAATCGCAGACTATCGGGTGGCGTTGGACGACAGCAGCGTCGATGCGATTGTTGCCGGAACGCCGGACCACTGGCATGCGCTGCCTACGATTCATGCCTGCCAAGCTGGCAAAGATGTCTATGTCGAAAAGCCCGATGGGCATAACATTCTCGAAGGCCAAACGATGGTGGCGGCGATGAAGAAACATCGGCGCGTCGTGCAACTTGGCACGCAGGCTCGTAGCGGCATCATTCAAGCTTCCGCGATGAAGTACATCGCGGAAGGGAACTTGGGCAAGGTTCGTTTTGCCAAGGCCTGGGAGAGCTCGAAGCAGGGTTCCATCGGCAATCCGCCTGACAGCGAACCGCCGAAGGGAGTTGATTACGATACGTGGCTTGGTCCAGCACCTGAACGACCGTTTAATCCACGGCGGTTCCACGGCAATTGGCGTTGGTTTTTTGATTATGGGACGGGGGATCTGGGGAACGACGGCGTGCATCGCTTGGATGTTGCACGCTGGGCGCTTGATACGGCAGTGACCGCAGAAGGCAAGCAACTCGCCAGCGTTCCCAAGGTCGTTTCGGCTCATGGCGGCAAGTACTACTTTGACGACGCACAGGAGTGGCCGGATACGATGATGGTCACTTACGACTATGGGGGCTACTTACTGACGTACGAGATGCGAGTCTGGAACCGTTATCCGTTACATGAGGAAACCGAGGGAGCGGCGGTGCATGGAGACGGCGGATATGTCGTGATTGGCAACGGTCGCTGGCGAGCGTTCGATGATCGCGGCAAGCTTGTGAAGGAAGAAAGCAATGTCTATCAAGACGCGGCACACGCGCAGAACTTCATCGACTGCATGCGGTCACGCGAAAAGCCTGTCGCCGATTTAGAAACGGTTGGCCACCCGTCGAGTTTGCTCTGTCATCTCGGCAACGTGGCGTGGCGGGTTGGTCGGACGGTGAAGTTTGATCCGGCAACTTACACATTCGGAGACGACGAAGATGCGAATGCGTTTTTGACTCGGCAAGAGTATCGCAAGCCTTGGGTGTTGCCGAAGGTAACGGAGGTTTGAATTTCGGGAACACTAATCGGCACTGATCTACGCTAATGAAGCCCCAGCACTTGTCCTCGTCGTTCTCGATCAGCGTCGATTAGCGCAGATTAGTGTTCCTGATAAGTCCTCCAGCGTTATGTCTTCAGGTCAGACAGGATGAACCGTTTCCATTCAAGTTCACCCTTGTTCCCGTAGTTAATCAAATAGCCGACGGGTTCGCGTGCGATTCGCATGTAGTTGAACAGCTGAGCTTCGTGCTCGGATATTAGTTCGCTCGTCGCTTTTAGTTCAACTACGATCGCATCAAAAACATACAGATCAGGTTTGTACTTTGTCACCAGTGGCTGACTTTTATAAAAGACGGCGAGCTCTCGTTTCGACTGAAATGGAATTCCCCGTAGGTTGAGTTCGATCTCCAAACTCTGCTGATACACTTCCTCAGCCATGCCGAAACCAAGTTCATTGTAGACCTCGAATGCGGCACCCATTAACTTGTATCCTTCGTCTTTGAACATTTAACACGCCCTTTTTAGGTTGAAGCGAATGAAGGGAACACTAATTTTCGCTAATCGACACTAATACTTGCTGCGACTCATCCTTCTGCCCTATTAGCGCAGATTAGTGTTTCACGATCTCTCATCCCGATCAACGAAGCATTCTCCTTCCTCTAGCCGGCATTTACCAACGTGGCACTTATCGAACTTTCCGCTGTTTCCAAGACTTACGATCTGGGGGAAGTGAAGGTCCGCGCGCTGCGTGAGACGACGTTGACAATCGAAGAGGGCGAGTATGTCGCACTTGTGGGACCGTCCGGTTCTGGTAAGTCGACGCTGATGAACACACTGGGTTGTCTCGATCGGCCCACCACAGGCAGCTATAAGCTCGCGGGGGAAGAAGTCGCCGACATGTCACGCGACGAGCGAGCTCGGATTCGGAATCGGCGACTGGGATTTGTCTTTCAAAACTTCAATCTATTGAACCGCACCTCGGCCTTGGAGAATGTCGAGTTGCCGCTGCTCTATGCCAGCGGGATGACGGCTAAAGAACGACGGCAGCGGGCGATTGCCATGCTCGGGCACGTGGGGTTGGGCGATCGATTGGATCACCATCCGTCGCAGTTATCGGGTGGACAGCAACAGCGCGTTGCGATCGCCAGAGCTCTGGTCAACGAGCCCGCTATTTTGATGGGCGACGAGCCGACCGGCAATCTGGATACGAAGACGAGTCGCGACGTGATCGAATTGTTTCAGAAGCTCAATGAAGATCACCGGATAACCGTGATCCTCGTGACTCATGATCAGGACGTGGCTCGGTATGCGAAGCGCACCATCGTACTACGGGACGGCTCCATCGTGACAGATACCACCAACTTTGCCGAGGCGTTACAAGCTCTCCATCCGGCACTACCGGTCGATGCTGCAGGGCAATCATAAGCCGAACGCGTGGAATCACTCGACCAGCAGTCATCATCCGTCCGAACCCGATAATCATGGGATTCGGTACAAACTGTCGATTGATCTGCGCGCTTGCGGTACTGCTTGCCTGCTCCGCACAGTTTACCTACGCGCAACGGGCGTTCCCATTTATCTTTCCGGAAGAGCGGACGATTCGAGTTCGCGATCCATCCGAACTCCGCCCCGCACCGATTCCCAACACGCCTCCGCCGCCAACGGTATCGAACCTCGAAGATCTCGTCCCGCGTCACTTCACGCTCGATGAGGCGATCCGCAGCGCGCTTGCGAACTCGGAAGTAGTTCGCGTGTTGAACGGCGTTTCTGCTTCGTCGACCGGGCAAACGATCTACGATGTTGCAATTCAGAATACCGGCATCGACGCTGCGAGAGCCGCATTCGATCCTACGGTGCAAGCCAACAACAGCTTCAATCGCATCGACCGACCGAGCAACTCCAATGGCACGGCGATCATTGGCAATCGCGGTGACAACTACAATTTCGACTTCGACTTGTCGAAGAAGACGGTCACTGGCGGTACGCTCAATCTAGGCGTGAACGCTACTCCCTCAAAGCAAGCTCAAGATCCCTTCATTCTTCAAAACCCAACGTTCCTCAATCCACGTACAAGTTCCTCCGCCGAGATGAGCATTACGCAACCACTTCTGCAAGGCGCGGGGCGGGCGGCGAATCTCGCTCCCATCGTGTTGGCTCGGATTGAAACCGAGCGATCGTACTTTCAACTGAAGTCCAGTGTGCAGGCCCTCGTTCGCAGCGTGATCGAAGGTTACTGGGGAGTTGTTTTTGCGAGGACGGATGTGTGGGCCCGACGTCAGCAGGAAAAGCAATCGAAAGGTGCGCTCGATCTGGCCGAGGCTCGGCTCCGCGCGGGCCTAGTCGACCTTGCCGATGTGGCGCAAGCGCGGTTGGCCTACCACAACTTTCGCGCCAGCTTGATCACCGCGGAAGCGAGTCTGCTGCAACGTGAAGCCGCCATGTTGAATGTGCTAGGTTTTCCCCCGTACGAGACCGATCAGCTCGTCCCCGTGACGCCGCCGCAGACGGAACGCGTGACACCGGAGTGGTCGGAACTCTTACAGCTTGCTCAAGAGCGACGTCCTGATTTGATTGAACTGAAACTGATCTTAGAGGCTGATGAGCAGCGATTGGTACAGGCCCAGAATCAGGCGCTGCCCAAAGTCGATGGCGTGGCACTCTATCGTTGGAATGGACTCGAAGGCGAATTGCCTGTTGGTACGAAGCTCACATCCGGTCCGGGCGAGTTTACGGATTGGACGCTGGCGGTGAACTTTTCCGTACCGCTTGGGCTCCGGCAATCGCGAGCGAATCTTCGCCAGCAAGAGTTGGTGATCTCGCGAGACCTGGCTAACCTGGACCAAGGCGTTCACGCAGCCTCGCATATTATCGCGGGCAACTTACGGAATCTGGCTCAATTCTACGAGCAGTACGAAGCCTATCGAGCGGCTCGAGACGCCGCGGAAATCAACTTACGAGCCCAATACGCTGAGTATCGCAATGGTCGCACGATTCTATTAAATCTACTGCAAGGCATTACTGATTGGGGCAATGCAGTGAGCGCCGAGGCGCAGGCTTTACTGCAATACAACACGGAGCTTGCGAATCTCGAACAGCAGACCGGTACGATCTTGGAGACGCATGGCGTCCGATTCTATGAGGAGCGGTTCACGGCGATCGGTCCGCTGGGGCGTTTGGGGCACGGTCGTAGCTACCCAGGGACAACAACTCCGGACTTGAACTTCGACCGCTACCCCGCAGGCGAACGACCATCGGAGGAAGTCTTCGAGTTAGAGACCCCTGAGTTCCCAAGCCGGCGCCGCGTTTTACCAACGATGGAGCCACTGCCCGCTCCATAGATTCGTCGATCGCGTAGAGTGGGCTGTACCCACCATCCGAGATCGGTGGGCACAGTCCACTACATTTCATCCTGATCGAGCAAATCTTCTCCATAGCCCGGCGGAAAGGGATTCTCGATCGGCGTAGGCACTGGAGGCTCGCTCCCCGTAGCTTCGCCGTTCGCGTTTGTCGAAGATGGCGAAAGCTGCTCGTAGCTCACATCGCCGAATTCTAGCAGCCACGCCGCAACTTCATCCTCCGACAGCGGACTTGTCGGTTTCACGGAACGCGTTGCAGGAGGCGTGTCGGTTCTGCGGCGAGATTCGCGGATCTCTGCGTACCAAATATCGCTGTCGACGGCTCGGGCCCTACGCCTTCTGGCTGCTTTTTGCACCCGATGATCACTGGAAACGACCGTCATCCGCCGTGGTGCGGACGACTCGCGGATCAACTCTTCCAGTAACTCGTCCGCGCTTTCGTAGGCCGTTGCGAACTTGACGGTGATCCCTTGGTGCTGCAATTCACGCGGTAAGCCAGGCGGTGCGTCGTTCGAATCGAAGGCGACGACTGTAAGCTGTCGCTCCTCTGCGTCCAGTGATGATGCGAGAAAGTTGAGAAGAGCATTTCTCGCACGCTCCAGGGCTCCGCGACCAATTTCGCTACGCGAGATCTCTGGACCGGCAAGGCCCGTGACATGCAGCAGGTTGTAGCCATCTATCAGAGTCAACATTGCTTTTGGTCGCGGGGACACTACTTGTAATCCAACGATCGCGTCACGGCAGTGAGCTTCTCTCGCGCCCTTGCTGCTTCTGTGGACAGTTCCTTGACTGGACTCTTCTCACGAGGGTCACGCTCGACATCAAACAAAGTGCCATCATCGTACAGCTTCCAACGCTGATCGCGCACCCAATACTTCTTGCCATGCTCGGCGAAAGCCCACGTTTGCGGCGAAGGCTGACCGTCGACTAGTCGTGACGCGAAGCTGGTTCCGTCGAGCTTGACTCCGGCGGGAAGATACGCCTTGGCAAATTCGGCCAGTGTCGGGAGAAAGTCGCTGAAGTCGACGAGATCATCGGCAACTTGTGAAGCCTTGATCTTCCCAGGCCAATTGGCGATTAGCGGAACATTGGTGCCGCCATTGGTTAATGAACCTTTCCCGCCAGGAACGTCCTTGCCGTTGCGTTTCGAAACCACCGGAATGCGAATGTAGGTGTCTTTCCCTTTCGGATCCGGGTTCGGCTCCGCTGAGTGAATGTAACTTACCGGCGTTCCATTGTCGGTCGTGAACAGGATGAGCGTATTCTCTCGAAGGCCAAGCCGCTCCAACGCATCGATCAAACGTCCGACGCGAACATCCATCGCCTCGGCCATCTCCTTGTAGGTGTCGTAGTGGCCGTGCGGGCCGAAGGGGACGGGATCTTTTAGATCGTCCGTAACGTCGTGACACAAGGCCATGGGATAGTAGGCAAAGAATGGCTTTCGCTGGTTGCGTTCGATGAAGTCGATCAGAAACTCGACGTACACATCGGGACCATAACGATCTTCGAGCCCTTCGCGCAGCTTGCCGTTTTGATAGATCATCGGCGAGTAGTAACGCGGGCCTTCGTGCCAGCCGAACAGGCACGACTCGTCAAAGCCCAATCGCTGTGCGTGATCCAGGTCGTTCTTCATCATGCAGATCTGCCACTTGCCGGCGACGGCTGTTGCGTAGCCAGCGTTCTTCAACACATGCGCGAACGTGTTGCGTTCTTCCTCCACCGGAAAACTGCCCCATTTTGGATTCCCGGTGCGGAATGGATAACGCCCGGTCATCAACGTGATCCGCGTCGGATGGCACACCGGCATGCTGTAGCAGTGCTCAAAACGCATTCCGCCCGCTGCCAGAGCGTCCAATCGTGGCGTCTTGTACGACTCGCCGCCATAGCAGCCAAGCACGTCGACTCCGACGTCGTCGGCCATGATTAACAGTATGTTGGGATGCCCCAAGTTGTGTTGCGCTTGTGATGCGGCAAAAGTAAACAGAACTGCGAATAACGCTAAAAATGATTTCATCCTTCGAATCTCCGGGGCGACGTCGCCGCATTCTAAAGTTGGTTGGGACCATTGTCTCAACCGATATCGGCATCTCGGGCGGGACAATGGTCCCACCCTACGGAAATATGCGAGACCTCAACTCAAGATCTCGTGAACCACCCTGCCCTTCCCCTCGAGCAGTGATCGTTCTCGATTGTTCTGTTTGAAGGTTAGCTCTTCGGGTTCAAGGCCGAACAGGTGTAGCAGCGTGGCATGATAGTCGTAATGGTTGACCACGTCCTCCACCGCGTGATGCCCAAAATCGTCTGTGTTACCGAAGGTCATACCACCACGAACTCCGCCGCCTGCCAGCCACATGCTAAAGCCATAGGTGTTGTGATCGCGACCGACTTTCTCCAGTCCCGCGTTGTTTTGAATGACCGGCAGACGCCCCATCTCGCCACCCCAGTGGACCAGCGTCGTCTCGAGGAGACCGCGTTGCTTCAGGTCTGCGACCAACGCAGCGGAAGGCTGATCGACCTTCTTGCACGCCGCTGGCAACGCACTGCGGATATTGTTGTGATTGTCCCAACGTTGATTTTCCGTGAAGACTTGCACGCAACGAACTCCTCGTTCAACCATTCGCCGTGCGATCAAGCATCGTTCGCCGAACTCCTTGCACGCCGGATCGTCGAAGCCGTACAACCGCTTCGTGGCTGCGGTCTCTTGGCTGAGATCGAGTGCTTCTTTGGCCGCCGTTTGCATCTTGGCAGCCAGTTTGTAACTGGCGATCCGAGCTTCGAGATCGAGTTCGCCAGGACGTTGCTCCAGATGCCGTTGGTTCAGTCGCTCGAGGTAGCTGAGATAACGCGTTTGAGCTTCACCCTTGATACGAGCGGGTGGTGTGAGGTTCAAGATACGAGGCTCTTGCGGGCGAACGACCGTGCCTTGGTACAGCGCCGGCAAGTATCCGTTGTTCCAGTTCTCGACGCCCATCACCGGCAGTTGCCCTGGATCAATCAAGGCGACGTAAGCGGGCAGGTCTTGTGTTTCGGAGCCTAACGCGTAGGTGAGCCAGCTTCCGAGTACTGGTCGTCCGGCGAGAATCTGGCCCGTGTTCATCGCTTGAATCGATTGGCCGTGATTGTTCACGCCCGTGTGCATCGAACGAATCAAGCACACGTCATCAATCACATTCGCTAGATGCGGAACCAATTCAGACAGTTCGGTGCCGCACTGGCCGTGCTTATTGAACTTCCACGGACTGCCGAGCACCGTTGCGCTGGCTTGGGCCGCGTTGTCATATTTAATCTCGCCCGGAAATGTCTTGCCGTCGTATTTCTGCAATTCCGGCTTCGGATCAAACATGTCGAGATGACTCGGTCCGCCTTGCATCCACAGCGAGATCATCGCGTTGGCGCGAGCCGGTTTCTGCGGCGGCTTGGCATCCAGAGTGAACGTCTGCGGCGCTAACTCGGGGCGCGCAGATTTGGCGAACGCTCCGTCTTGATTCAGTAGCCAGGCTAGTGCGACACTGCTCAAGCTCATGGCGTTCGATGCCAGGAAATGTCGACGAGTCGATTGAAGTCGGTCGTTGTTGTTCATGATTGAAAACAATGTTGGAGTAAAGGCTTCAGGCCGATGCAGAGTAGGCATATGTCCAATACCGCTAAATCAAGGATCGCTCGATGTGAGCCGACGGCGTTAGCCGCGGGCCTTATCACGTCATACGCGTGAATTCTCTCGGCCCGAGGCTAGCGCCTACGGCTCACTTAATCTAGCGGTATTGGGATAATGCCTGGACTTAATCGCTAGTCAATGTAAAGGAAACGGTTGGAGCTTAATAACGCATGGCAGAAGCTGGCTAACGCTTCATCGGCGGGTTCGACTTTCTGCTTGTCTTTCGTGGCCGACAGCGGGTGCGCCGCAAAATGCTTCGTCTGCTCGTCAAGAAACGAGATGGCTTCGGCTAGTTCGTCGTCGCTGGGTGTTGCTGCGAACGCAAGCTGCCAAGCGCGTGTGACCTGCATCGAGACATCACCACCCGCATCACGTTGTACTCGTTGAGCGAATTGGCTGGCTCGTTCCAGTACAAACTCACTGTTCATCAGCAGTAAGGACTGAGGCGAGACGGTGGATGCGTTGCGAGACGTGCAGTTTGGCTCCATTCGAGGCAAATCAAACGGCTCCATAATGCTTAACGGTCGGCTACGACGCGCTTCAATGTAAATGCTGCGGCGCAAGTCTTCGCCTTTCATTGGGACGATCGCGCCAGGGCGACCAGCGTTGAGATTCTCTTGCCCGATCACAAACTGACCGACGCGATCCGCCATGACGGGAACGGCGGGGCCAAACGCTTTGCCATTTAGTTCGTCGGTGATCGCCAGCACGGTGTCGCGCAATACTTCTGCCTCCAGCCGACGCACGGGCATTCGCCAGTAAAGCAGGTTGTCGGCGTCGATCGCATCGCCTTCGTCGTGGTGCAACGAGGCTTGTCGGTACGTGGTCGATGTCATGATCAATCGATGCAGTTGCTTGACGCTCCAACCGCTGGCTACGAACTCGTTTGCGAGCCAATCGAGCAGTTCGGGGTGCGTCGGTGGGACTCCCAAGGTACCGAAGTCACCGGGCGTCGGCACCAAACCTTGTCCAAAATGGTTCAGCCAAACCCGATTCACAAGTACGCGAGCGGTTAATGGATGCTCGCCGCTCGTGAGCCATTTCGCATAAGCCAATCGACGACCGGTCGTTGGCCTCGCCTCATCGTTTTCAGGAAGCGTGCTCGTCCGCGCCGATGTTAGTACGGTCAATTCCCGTGGCGAGATCTGTTGCTTCGGTTGCTCATAATCACCGCGATGGAAAAGAAATGTCGCCGGCGGAGCCTTTCCGGTTGGCTCCCAGACCGCCCGTACGAATTCCTCTTTGGGTTTCGTCTTGCGAATGGCGTTGGCTTCGTCAGCCATCTTCTTGAGTTCGTCAGCGGCCTTCTTGTCGTACAGGTACAGCGAACTAGCCGTGACGTTGACGCTGGGATGTTCCTTCAACAACTTCTTCTGCTGAGCCGTACGCTGCTTCTCGGGGGTGTTTCGTGCGGTGGTGATCGGTTCGCGTAAACTCGCTTCAAGCTTAGCCAGTTCTCGTTGGAACGTCGCTTCGATATACTCGTCTTGCTTCTTGGTTCGAGCTTCGAGAATCTTCAACGCTTCTGCCTCGATCTCTGCGGACTTGGCACGATCTGCATCGGTGTAGAGCGAGACGCGGCGTTTGGCGGGTGCCAGCCAGTTCTTCCAGTCAAGCGAAGGCTCGAAGATGGCGCGAATCGCGTGATAGTCTTCATGCGAGATGGGGTCGTAACGATGGTTGTGGCATTGGGCGCAACCGACTGTCAGACCCAATAGTGATGTCGAAACAATCTCGATCGTTTTCGCCATGACATCGTTGCGAGCGAGATTCTGATCGACACCGCCCACTCCGGTTCCGTCGGGTGCCATTCGTAAGAAGCCGGTCGCGACAAGCTTCTCTGCTTCGCCGGGTGTTAGATTTTCAAAGGGTGGAGTCAGTAACTCGTCGCCGGCGAGTTGTTCGATGACAAATTGATCGAACGGCTTGTCGTCGTTGAACGCCCGAATTACATAGTCGCGATACTTATAGACATACGGACGAACGGGATCATCTTCGGTGTACCCTTCCGAATCGGCGTAGCCCGCGACGTCCAACCAGTGACGTCCCCATCGTTCACCGTAGTGCGGCGAGTTCAGAACTCGATCAAGCATCCGGTCATAGGCGTCCGCGGACGAATCGTTGACAAACGCGTCGACCTCTTCGGGGGCCGGCGGCAAACCGAGTAAATCGAAGTAAACGCGGCGGATCAGCGTCCGCGCATCGGCGTCGGGCGAGATCGGCAAGTTATTCGCTTCCAGCTTGGCGATGATGAACTGGTCGATTGGAGTCCGCACGCGTTGGGCGGCAGAAACAGTCGGTGGCTGCTCGCGAGCGACGGGCTGAAAGGCCCAGAAGGCTCGTTCTTCTTCGGTGATATAGTTATCGGGATCGAGATCTTCTGGTTCGTCGCGGCTAGCGATGGCGCCATCGGCGATCCAGCGCTGGATCGTCGCGACCTCGTCCGCAGTTGGTCGCAACGCCACTTCTTCGGGCGGCATATCGCCATCGAGAATTCGCTGGAGCAACAAACTATTGTCAGGCATGCCCGCGACAAACGCTTCGCCGGAATCGCCCCCCCTCGCGATCAACCGCCTCAATCGAACATCCAGTCCCCCCTCAAGCTTGCCTCCTTCACCATGGCACTGGAAGCAATGCGTCTTTAGAATTGGCCGGACGTCCCTTTCGTAAGTAATCTCTTCGCCCGCCAACGGAACGGCGATCACACTGGCCAACGTCAGTGCCAGCTTCAGGCATCTTGTACTTGGCAATTTGCAAATCATGGAGGATTTTGGTGTGGAATGCAGCAGGCGGTACGTCAGGTTGCCCGGTGGGCGGGGCGGTGGCGGGAAGCCTATTCTAACCGGTTTCTGGTGGAGACTACAACAAGAATCATGTGGTCTAGGCTGGATAACGCTGTTCTCTGATATTTCGTAACCGTCGCGGTCTAGTCATAATCAAATCCCCATGAGCAGCTACTTTACATTCCCCCGCCGAATCGCAGCAGCAATCCCCATTCTGACGACCGTTCTTATCTGCGCAGCAGAATGCATTGCCGAAGATGAATACTTCGACTACGAACGTGAGCACTGGGCGTTTGTAGAACGGGGGGATTGGCCGGTGCCTTCGTTCGACGATGTGCGACATCAATGCTGGGTGCGAACTCCGATTGATGCGTTCGTTTTGAGAAAACAGCTCGAACGTAATCTGCGTCCGTCACCTGAAGCCGCTCGCGAGACGTTAGTCCGGCGATTGACTTTTCAAATCACCGGATTGCCGCCAGCTTTGCAAGAGGTCGAAGTGTTCGTGAGCGATGAATCGCCAAACGCTTACGAACGGCTAGTCGATCGCTTGCTGGCGAGTCCGCATTATGGCGAACATTGGGGACAACATTGGTTGGACGTGGTTCGTTATGCCGAGACGGAAGGATTTGAGTACGACGCTCATCGACCGGGTGCTTGGCGGTTTCGTGATTACGTGATTCAGTCGCTGAACGAAGACAAGCCGTACGACCAGTTCGTGCGCGAGCAGTTGGCTGGCGATGAGCTGAATCCCGAGGATCATGCGTCGCTCGCTGCAGCTGGTTTTCATCGGCTGGGTCCCGTGCGACGAAACGCCGGGAACGCGGAAGTTGCTTTCAGTCGCAACGAAGTTCTCACCGAACGCACCGACGCAATTGGAGCTGCGTTCTTGGCCGTGACCGTCGGATGTGCACGTTGCCACGATCACATGTTCGATCCGATTCGGCAAACGGATTACTATCGCCTGCAAGCGTTTCTCGCCTCGAGCTTTGAACATGATGTCGAGTTGGCCACGGACGACGAAAAAGCAGCTTGGCGAGTTGCCAGCAAGGCGGTCGAAGCCGAAGTAAAACGCATTAAGGATTCCCTGAAAGACGCGCCCGCCGAAGATGAAGAACGTTTGCTAGCCGAGTTGAATACGGCTCAGGCAAAGATGCCTTTGCCCTTGCCGACGATCTCGAGCATCAAGAACGATGCCAAAGAGCGGACGTTAATCCACTTATTGGAGCGTGGCGACCCAGAGAAGCCCGGCGAACTTGTCACGATGCGACCGCCCGGCGTGCTGTTGCCTGAGGGAGCGGAGGGATTGCCCGATGATATTCCAACGCCGCGAACGCACTTGGCCGAATGGATTACTGATGCCAAGAATCCATTGACGGCTCGCGTGATCGTCAACCGGCTGTGGTTGTATCACTTTGGCGCTGGCCTTGTTACGACTCCGAACGATTTTGGGATCAATGGCGGCATCCCGAGTCATCCTGAGTTGCTTGACTATCTTGCGAACGAGCTTGTTGCAGGCGGCTGGCAGTTGAAACCGATCCATCGCATGATCTTGTTGAGCAGTACTTATCGGCAAAGCAGCGAGCCGAATGCCGAGTTTCACGCGATCGATCCCGACAATCGACGGTTATGGCGGTTTAGTCGACGTCGGCTGGCAGCAGACGAAATTCGCGACACCATGCTCGCGATAGCGGGAACGATCAATCTGAAGGCGGGTGGTCCTAGTGTCATCGCGCCGGTTGACCAGGAGTTGATTGACTTGCTCTACAAGCCCTCCCAATGGGAAGTGACTCCGGACGAACGCGAGCACCATCGCCGCTCGATCTATTTGATCGCGAAACGAAACCTCCGTCTGCCGTTCATGGAAGTCTTCGATCAGCCGGACTTGCAGACAAGTTGTGCTCGCCGCGAATCGAGCACGCATTCGCCTCAAGCATTAGAGATGCTGAACGGGAAACTCTCGAACCAGTTGGCTGCGGCTTTCGCGGAGCGGCTTCGGCGAGAAGCGGGTTCTGCCGCAAGTGATCAAGCCAATCTCGCTTATCGATTGGTCGCGGGCCGTGAGCCGACCGAAGCGGAGCGGATGCTGTCGACCGAATTCCTGGCGAGTTATTCACTACGAGAGTTTGCTTTGGCGATGTTCAACTTGAATGCGTTTCTTTATGTGGAGTAACCCGTCGTGCTCGGTCGCCGTTCATTCTTGAAAGACTCGCTTTGCGGGATCGGTTCGCTGGCGTTGGTATCACTGATGCGTGACGAACAACTTCGCGCAGCGACTCGCAATCCGCTCGCGCCCAAGCCGCCGCACTTCAATGGAGCAAAGGCCAAGTCGGTGATCTTTCTGTTTATGGCAGGCGGACCGAGTCATATTGAGACATTCGATCCCAAGCCGCTGCTCAACGAGTTAAACGGTCAGCGTCGGCCATCCAGCTTTGGCGATGCGAAGTATCAGTTTGTGGAATCCGACGCGAAGTTGCTTGGATGTCAGCGAAAGTTCGCACGATACGGCAAGAGTGGGATCGAGGTGTCCGACTTATTCCAGCAGACGGCGGAGTGCATCGATGACATCGCGGTGATTCGATCCTGTCACGGGCACAAGGTCGTGCATTCGGCGGCTCAGTATGAGCTGCTTACAGGTCGAACCGTCCCGGGATTTCCGAGTATGGGATCGTGGAGTGTTTTTGGATTAGGCAGCGAAAGCGATTCGCTGCCGGCTTATGTCGTGATGCCAGACCCGGACGGAGCATTAGAAGCCGGCCAGCCGATGTACACGAACGGATTTCTCCCAGCAGTCTATCAACCGACCATGTTCCGCCCCGGTGCGACTCCCGTACGCAATCTTAACTTGCCTGCTGGGATCTCGTTAGCAGAACGTCGTAGGACGGTGGATTTGATCCGAAAGTTAAACGAGGCGCATCTCGCGGCCGAGGACGATGAATTCGCCGCGCGGATCAGCGCGTATGAGCTTGCTTTCAAGATGCAAACCGAGGCACCGGAGGTGTTTGATTTGTCGGACGAGCCGCAATCGACGCTTGATCTGTACGGTGTCGGTAAAGATCCGACCGACGATTACGCACGACGTTGCTTGATGGCGAGGCGATTGGTCGAGAAGGGAGTTCGTTTTTCGGTGGTTGTCTCGGGTGGCGGGCCGGGAAACAAGCAATGGGATGCGCACAAGGACATCGAGGAAAACCATCTGCGGATGGCGGCACAAGTCGATCAGCCGATGGCGGCTTTGTTGAAGGACTTGAAGCAGCGTGCTCTGCTCGACAGCACGCTGGTCTTGTGGGGCGGCGAGTTTGGTCGTTCGCCAGAGGCTCAAGGCGGAAAGGGACGCGACCATCACAATCTAGGATTCACAATGTGGATGGCGGGTGGAGGCGTGAAAGGTGGGCAGGCGATCGGCGCGACGGATGATATCGGTTTAAAGGCCGTCGAGTCGCCATATCACTTCCGCGACGTCCATACGACGATCTTGCACTTGTTGGGACTCGATCAAGATCAACTCACCTACCCACATCTCGGGCGAGACGAACGGCTGACGGAGATTCAGGGCGAGTTGATCAAAGGTATCATTGCATAGCGAGGAGCACGTCATGGCCGACGGACCAAGAGTACTCACCGTTGCGGATGGACGGGCTCGCTGTTGGTGGTGCGGCGATGATCCTTTGTATGTCGACTATCACGATCACGAATGGGGCTTTCCCGTCGACGATGATGTCCGGCTGTTCGAGAAGATCTGCTTGGAGGGCTTTCAAGCGGGTTTGTCCTGGATCACGGTGTTGCGTAAACGCGAAGATTTCCGCAAGTCGTTCTCCGGATTTGACTTCTCCAAGGTCGCTCGATTCAAGCCTGCGAAAGTCGAGCAACTGGTGAGCAACGCCAAAATCATTCGGCATCGAGGCAAGATCGAGTCTACGATCAACAACGCTCAACAAGCGTTGAAGTTGGCCGACGAATTTGGCTCGCTCGCTTCCTACTTCTGGCAGTATCAGCCGGAAGCCCAATCGCCGTTCGACGGTTGCCGGTCGAGCACTCCAGAATCAAAAGCCTTGAGCAAGGACTTAAAGCGACGTGGCTGGTCGTTTGTTGGGCCAACAACTTGCTACGCCTTCATGCAAGCGATGGGAATGGTTAACGATCATCTACCCGGCTGTCATGTGTTCGACGACGCGACGCGGGCGAGACGCCAGTTTCTGGGAAGTCGTTGATCTTTGGAACGGGCGAAGATTAATTTCCGGCTGTGAGCCGTCGGCTAGCCGCGGGCCTCTGCTGGGAATGTAACGCATAAGGCCCGCGGGCGCCGTCGGCTCATGAAATCCGCAAATACCGAAGTAGCTGTTCCCGCATGCCTTTGGGACAATTGTCGCCCCAAACTCGGCCTAATTTCCTTGTAATCGCATTTCGTGTGTCATTACAATCGGTTGTCCGATCAACAAACCTAGGAGTCTGTCCGCTTACAGATGTATGACGGGCCTCCGCAGTCCGTCGGTCAACGAATTCGGCACGATTCGACGGCTTGGGAGAGTCGTCGTACATGCCGGCGAACCGTATCCGGACGAACTCCTAGGTTGTCGAACGGCGGCGACGTTGCCAGCCAGTGCAGGGGAAGACGAGACGATGGAATCGCGGAAGCAAGGCTTTACGCTGGTGGAGCTGTTGGTGGTCATTTCCATCATTGGAATTCTCGTGGGCTTGTTGCTGCCGGCAGTTCAAGCGGCTCGCGAAGCGGCGCGGCGAATGCAGTGTGGCAACAATCTTCATCAGATGGCGATCGCGGCGCAGAACTACCACGATTCGTTTCGAGCATTTCCCTCCGGTTTCGTCTTGCCAAATCAAGTGTTGTGGAGCGGGATGTTGTTGCCGCAACTGGAACAGAACACGATTTATGACTCGTTGAATTTCAGCGCGACTTGGGCGAGCGGAGCAAATGCGGCCGCTTGCTCGACGCTCATTCCCATGTTTCGCTGCCCATCCGCCCCGGTTGAGGAACACACGAGCGTTCAGGGGATCACGGACCGTGTTCCCTGTACTTATATCGCATGTGGGACGGGGCTGCTGAAAGTCGAGTCGGGACCGTCCCCCGTCGCAGGTGATGCGGAGATGGATGGAATGTTCTTCCTCAACAGCGACGTGAAGCTGCGCGACATTCTAGATGGTAGTTCAACGACGGTGGCGATCGGCGAATCGCTGTTTGATACCAACATCACCGGAATCGATCATGGAGGAACAGTTCACATCGTGGACCATTGGTACATCGGTTCGCCCAATATCCACCGATCGGACGTTTCAGAGACGATCGGTTCGACCGCCGTTCCTGTAAATCGAATCTTTGACCAGAATGCGTTCATCGACGAGAAAGAGTTATGCTTTAGCAGTCGTCATCCAGGGGGCGCGCAAGTCGCCTTTGCGGACGGCCACGTCTCGATCGTCGCGGAGTCGATCGACGCAAACGTGTGGAGCGCACTTGGCACTCGCGCACATGGTGAATCGACACAGACTCCGTAAACCGTCGCTCTTCTTTACGCCGGTCCGGCGTTGCGGACTTCCTCGCGAACGCCATTGGCATATTGAGCGAAGTTCTTTGTGAACAGTTGAGCCAGTTTTTTCGCCGTCACGTCGAAGGCAGACTTGTCCGACCACGTGTTCTTCGGAATCAGCATCTCACTTGGCACACCCTCGCACGCTGTAACGGTCGCCAATCGGAAAACGGGATCTTGCTCGGTTGGAGCATCCGCCAATTCTCCGGAGTGGATCGCGTCGACGATCTTGCGGGTGTAACTCAGCTTAATCCGCGACCCCACGCCATGTGCTCCCCCACTCCAACCCGTATTAATCAACCATACTCGAGCGTTATGGTTGCGGATGTTCTCGGAAAGTAGCTCCGCGTACTTGCTAGGATGCCACACCAAAAACGGGCCTCCGAAACAAGGCGAGAACGTGGCTTGCGGCTCGGTAACTCCGACCTCGGTGCCGGCAACTTTGGCCGTGTAACCACTAATGAAATGGTACTCGGCTTGTTCTGGCGTGAGTCGGCTGACAGGTGGTAACACGCCAAACGCATCGCAAGTCAAAAAGATCACATCCGTTGGATGATCTGCGACGCAGGGAATCTTCGCATTCTCGATGAACTCGATCGGATAGGAACCACGCGTATTTTCTGTGATCGAGGTGTTCGAGAAGTCGACATGGTGATCGGCCTCGTCATAGACAACGTTCTCAAGCACGGCACCGAAGCGGAGGGCATCGAAGATCTGGGGTTCGGCTTCGCGTGTCAGGAAGATTGCCTTGGCATAGCAACCGCCTTCGATGTTGAAGATTCCCGAATCGGTCCAACAGTGCTCGTCGTCGCCAATCAACAAACGCCGCGGATCGGCAGAGAGTGTCGTCTTGCCAGTTCCTGACAACCCGAACAAAACTGACGATCGACCCGTCTCACGATCCGCAGTCGCTGAACAATGCATCGACAGGATACCGCGTTTCGGCATCAAGTAATTCATCAGCGTGAAGACAGCCTTTTTCATCTCGCCGGCATACTCGGTACCCAAAATCACGACTTCTTCATTTTCGAGGTCGAGATCAACGCTCGTCTTCGACGTCATGCCGGCGGTATGCTGGTTGGCCGGGAAGGCACCTGCGTTGTAAATGACACAGTCGGGCTTACCGAAGTTGGCGAGTTGCTCGCGCGTTGGGCGTATGAGCATATTGTGCATGAACAAGGCGTGATAAGGACGAGCGCAGATGACACGGACCTTGATCTGACACTTGGGATCCCACCCCGCAAAGCCGTCGATGCAATACAAACGCTTGCGAGTGTTCAAATAGTCGATAGCTCGCTCGCGGTTGATGGCAAACGTTGACGCATCGATGTCGATGTTAATAGGGCCCCACCAGACATCTGCTTCCGATTCAGGCCGGCGAACGACTCGCTTGTCTTTTGGAGATCTGCCGGTCTTATCGCCCGAGTAGGCGATAAGCGCTCCCGTATGTGAAATTTTGGCACCCTTGTCCCGCCGTATTGCTTCTTCGTACAGCCGCGACACCGACGGATTGCGAGCGATATTGGTAACAGAGATCCCTTGTTCTTCGAGTTGGAACGGGTCCACGGTAGAGTCCTTTCGTGTGTGTCAGGGGCGAGATGGTGAAAAACCGCCTTGGCGATCGACCAATCCGTAGCAGGTAGTGTGCCACTTAGGCCCCTTATCGTCTAGATACTCCGTCGGCAAAGTAAGACGAGCCCGAAGCGTTGCAACCGCGCGACTTCGCACATGTGCGTGACACTTGCCTGCGCGCAAAAAAGAAACGGGCGACAGCGATTCATTCGCTGTCGCCCGTAGGTTGGGAGGGCAGATCGATGTATATTCTTGGTGCTAAGCCGTCTTGCTGGTCGGCATTTTGAACAACTTGGTGCGTCCTTCGACAATATCAGCGCTGACCTCAAACTTCGAGCCTCGGTCTTGGTCGGGCAAATCAAACATGATGTCGAGCATCACGTCTTCGATAATGCTGCGCAGTCCACGAGCACCTGTGCCGCGCGATTGAGCCCGCTTGGCGATCGCGACAAGAGCTTCGTCAGTGAAGTTCAATTCGCAGTTCTCCATCTCGAACAAGCTCTGGTACTGTCGGATCAGTGCGTTCTTGGGCTCCTTGAGAACTCTGACGAGCGCCTCTTGGTCCAGCGGAGCAAGGGCGGTCGTCACGGGCAATCGTCCGACGAGTTCTGGAATCAAGCCGAATTCCAACACGTCGTCGGTCGTCACTTGAGGCAGAACTTCCGCCGCCGACAACTCGCGGTGTGCACCAGAACCTTGGCCGAAGCCGAGTTTCCGTTTGCCGAGCCGCTTACGGATGATGTCCTCGATGCCAACGAACGTTCCACCACAGATGAACAGAATATTCGTGGTATCGATTTGAATATACTGCTGCTCAGGATGCTTGCGTCCGCCTTGCGGAGGAACATTGGCGACGGTGCCCTCCAACATCTTGAGCAATGCTTGTTGGACACCTTCCCCGGAAACATCCCGAGTGATCGACACGTTTTGGCTCGTCTTGCCAATCTTGTCGAGTTCGTCGATGTAGAGAATGCCACGTTGAGCGGCTTCGACATCGAAGTCCGCCGCATGTAGCAACTTGAGCAACAAGTTCTCGACATCTTCGCCAACGTAGCCGGCTTCGGTGAGCGTCGTTGCATCGCCAATAGCAAACGGAACATTTAACGTCCGGGCCAAAGTTCGAGCCAACAGCGTCTTACCGGACCCAGTTGGTCCGATCAGCATGATGTTGGATTTCTCGATCTCGACGTCGGAACCTTCCCAGCCAAGCGAAAGTCGCTTGTAGTGGTTGTGAACCGCAACGGCCAAAACCCGCTTCGCCGCACTCTGCCCGATCACATACTCGTCAAGATGAGCGACGATGTCTCGAGGCGTTGGGATTTCGGTAAAGAGCTGCTTGCTCGACCCGCGCCGACGCTGTTCTTGCTCCAGAATCGATTGACAGAGGTCAATGCACTCGCCGCAGATGTAAACGTCGCCAGGTCCTTCGACCAGCGGGCCGACGTCTCGATAGCTCTTACGACAGAAGGAACAAAAAGCGTTCTTCTTCGTGGTGCCCCCGCGGCGCCCCGTCGTTGTTGTAGTTGTTTCTTTTCCACCGGACATAAACTCGACACTCCTTTTGGGACTCCCGATCTCGTTGCCAATCACTCGGACTTGAAATCGAAAACAGGCTCCTAGTTGTAAAGCTCGCTGGTGCTGGATCAGGTCCCTCGACCAAATCCAACTAAACGGGGAATCCTTTCCACTGTCGTCGAGCAGTCACGTATGTTGTTCTCGTCAGTTCGTCGCGATAACTCTGCAGCTACCGGACGTTTGGATTACACCGATTAGGAGGACCACCATTGCGATCGACTGCCTGACGATCGCAAATCCTCCTAACCCTTGTTCTCCGCATCCTCTAACTCCTGTCGGAGCTTGGCCCCTAACGCCGTCTTTATAGTTCGGTATTCCGCGTCGTCGATGTCACCCTGGTGATGCAATTCCTCGAAATTCGTGAGCAGTTCATTGGCCGTCAGACGGTCGTCGTCGGCGTTATCGCGAAACCTTCCCACGACGTACCATGCTATGGTCATTAGGACCAGCAGCACCGTTGTCCAGATCACAAGCTGGGCAGGTGTAGTTAGAAGAAAATCCTTCATCGACGCGAGAACCGAACGACCAACCGGATGATGTGCAAGGGTTTGCTGACGTGAGAACATCGAATATTATGCACAACCCACACCTTGAGTCCAGGATTTTCGCCGCGATACCTCTAAAGCCTGCCGCAGCGGTAACTTAGTGAATTGCCGGCATGGGGACATGTTGTCGACGCTCTTGCATTACACGAACCGAATCCATCAAACACGGATACCAAAGCCGCCATGGGAAAGTCAGAACAACTCGAACGCGTCCGCCAGAGCGGCATCGTCGCAGTCATCCGAGCACGCAGTAGCGAATTGCTTGTTGACGTCGCAGAAGCATTGCTTGCAGGCGGCGTCACGGTGATGGAAGTGACGTTCACGGTGCCGAACGCGCTGCGGGTGCTCGAACGAGTCGCGGATAAGGTCGGCGATCGAGCCCTGTTGGGAGCCGGCACGGTTCTCGATACGGAAACCGGGCGAGCCGCGATGCTCGCGGGTGCCGAATTCGTTGTTTCACCGTCGACCAATGTCGATTTGATCCGACTCTGCCGCCGCTATGACAAAGCCATCATGCCCGGTGCGCTCACTCCGACCGAGGTCGTGACGGCCTGGGAGGCAGGTGCCGACATCGTCAAGGTCTTCCCAGCTGATTCCATGGGGGGCGCTCCCTACTTAAAGGCGCTCCACGGTCCCCTGCCCCAAGTGAATCTAATGCCGACGGGTGGCGTCGATTTACAGACCGCTGCTGGATTCCTCCAAGCCGGTGCGTTTGCGTTAGGAATTGGCGGCTCGCTAGTCGAAGCCAAGGCCGTCGAGGCCGGCGATATGGGCCGAATCGAATCTTTGGCTCGGCAGTACGTGGACATCGTGCGCACAACTCGCGAGAATGTCTAAGAATCTGAGCCGACGGCGCTAGCCGCGGGCCTCATAGGGGAAAGCGCCGACCAAAGCAAAGTCCGCGGCGAGCGCCGTCGGCTCACGAAACTAGATCCATTTTCACAGTGCTGCCATGCCTATCTCCTTCACCTGCCCTCACTGCGGACTCGATACGCTGGTCGATGACGAGTACGTCGGACAGCGAGGCCCGTGTGCTTCGTGTGGGAAGGAGATAACGGTTCCTTACGAGCGAGCACGGATCGTACGGCCAGATGGCGCGATTGTAGTAAATCGCCGACCGGTATCGACGGGAATGATCGTCCTGCTCGTCATCGGTGGACTGGCGGCCGCTGCCCTAGTAGCGACCGTGGCGTTCGTCGCGTTGTTTCCGGCTCTCGGTGCCGCTCGCACAATGGTGCATAAGCGGAGTTGCGAGTCGAATCTCGTTCAGATCGGCATGGCACTGCGAGCTTACGAAGCAGCACACGGCACGTTGCCGCCAGCTTATATCCCCGACGAGACCGGCAAGCCGATGCACAGTTGGCGGGTGTTGCTTCTCCCGTATCTCAACGAACAGGGTCTCTACGCTCGCTACGACTTCAACGAGCCCTGGGATGGTCCAAACAATCTGCAACTCGCCATCCACATGCCTGATGTTTACGGTTGCCCGGCCGATTCAGACGCCCGTGCGCTGGGCGAAACCAGTTACATGGTGATTACTGGCAGTGAGACCTTTTTTCCAGACGCCGAGGCGACAAGTATCAACCGCGCACAGGACGACCTGACAACCTGCATTTTGGTGGTCGAAACGCAAGTGACCGGCGTCACCTGGCTGAATCCTCGCGATCTCAAGGCAGATCGCATGCAATACGTCGTCAATGGCGGCTTCGGCCAGGAGATGGGCAGCCATCACACCGAAGGCGCGCACGTCCTACTTGCCGACGGCACCGTCCTCTTCCTCGACGACGCCACACCGGCTGACTACATCGAAGGCATGGCCACGCGTAGCGGCAACGAACCGATACCTTGGGATATTTTGGGGCAGTGACGTCGTTCAATCCGAATTTCGGGCAGGGATCCACCGGCGTTTTCGTCGTCGATCCTGCAACTTCGAGAAACCGGCGAGTCGGCATTGCTATTCAAAGGGATTGTCCGAAGCTGCGACCTCTTGCAGCTTCTGAGCCACTTCCTGATCGGCTTGGCTCAAGCGATCGAGAGGTACGGCGAGTTCCTTGCCGTCGGTGCGATGGAGCTTCACTTTGTTGTCTTCGATGCCCAGGAACGTCGCTTCGATCTTGTGTTTGCCGGTAATATCGGTCCACGTCCGAGACTTAGTCGCGTCGCTGGCAATGGACTCGGGCTGATTTGGTTGATCAACTTCTTCGGGGGCGAGTTGGACTTGGGCGCGTGGAAGTGTTTTGTCACTGGGGAAGTTGCCACGCAAGCGAACCATGACCGTGCCGTTGTCCAGCGCCTCGAGTACATCCGCAGGGAACCAGAAGCTTGGCGAGTAGCGGACTTGGACAATTTGGCCTGGATAAAGTTTTGTGTCGTCCTTGAGCACTCGGCCCGTCGAATCGACCGGTGAGTGCTTATTGTAGGCCGCGTTGAGGTCCGCTTTGCGTTTGTATTCTTGCGACCAAACTCGCAACGCCTTGTGAGCTTCTTCGGCTACTTTCTTGTTCGAGTTGACTAACAGAGGCCGAATGGCGTCGGCGATTTCGGAATCGGTCTCTTTCGGTGCTTTGCCAGCGAGTATCTTCAGTGACTCCAGGATCGCGGTCGTGTCGCTGGAATTCAGTCCGGCGAGCGTTGTTTGTCTTTCGTCGTCGGTCAGCGGAGCTTCCTTCTGTGCCTTCATCTCGGCTGCCACACGAGCAGCCTCCTCCTGCTTGGCCTTGGCATCACTGTCGATCTTAGCGATTTCGTCATCCGACAGTCGCCGATAGACAACCGTAATGGGTACCGTGACCTTCGTGTTGTCTTCGTCGATGACGAGTGTGTGCTTAAAATCCAAAGCTTCAGGAACGCGTTCTTGAGGATTGAACGTCCAGGTGCCGTCTCCCTGCATGTCGTAGGCCGCCTTATCACCGACCTTGGGAGTTTTTAAATGGTAAGACTTCTTGATAGTGATCTTCTGCGGATCTTTGCTCGCGATGGTATAAGTCGTAATCTCGCTGGCCGCCTGGACGGAGGTCGGATCGTTATTGGCGAAGGGATTGAACGGACCAAAACGACCGCGTCGGTCTTCATCGCCTCCTTGGGTAATCGAGATGCCGCTGTCGACTTTCCAGGTTTGCTCGCCACTTTCGGGCAACACTTCGAATGGCAAGAGAGACACATTCCCGAGCAGGTAAGGTAATTGTGAATCACCTTCCATCGCCAGCACTCCACCCCGTGCCGATAGCGTGATGCGATTCGTCGTTTGGATCTTGCCAGCGAAGGTCGGTCGAGAGAAGGGGTTTGGAAAGGAAGGACGACCTGGTCCGAAGGGACCGAACGGTCCGAAGCCTCTTGGTTGCGACGAGGCCTTGCTCTTGCTTGTCTCGTGCGTTCCGCCACGATAGGTCAGCCGCGATTGCTTGTCGTCCGAAGCATCGACCGTATAACGGATGATTCCCTTGTAGGTTGTCACCGTGGTTGGCGTATCGGCAGTGATCGCTAGTTCGTAGGCAAACTGCTTTCCCTTTTCCCATTGATATCGCAGGTCGGATGGTTGAGCCCGTGCGACGGTTGGCGGGACGAGGGCTGCTGTGATGAGAACTAGAAAAGTCGCTCTGCGTGCCCAAATACGATTCATTTCTCGGTACTCCTGCGATTTCCGACGAGCCAGCATTGGTACCCATTCCAAGCCATCGAGCGGACCGACCGCTAGTTTATGCGAGTCTGACTGCGTTTGCCATCGTTTCCTGGAATCGTCCAGGGCCTTTCAGTTTTTCAAACTGAGAGGTTTGAACGACGGGCCTCCGAGCCCGTCGATGAATCTAAGCCGTTATTCGACGGGCTCGGAGGCCCGTCGTACGGAGAGAGTGAGCGGCAATTTGTGGTTGCGTCAAGCGAGCAGTCGACCGTGGCGTTTACCGACGGAGAGATCCCTACATCTCCCGCACGCGATCAAGACGAACATCCATGGCTTGACGGCCTCGATTCGAAATGAATGCCCTACATCACCAGATCCAAGTACTCGAAACTACTGATCTCTAAACCGGAGGAATCACGGATGAAGTTCAGCGCTTACCTTCTGCACGTTGCCCTGTCTGCTGTGGCTGTTGCAGTGATTGGTTGGTCTGCGTGGTCAACGACGGCGGTCGCCCAAGACGCAGAAAATCACCTGCCGATACAGTACAGCCTGATGATGCTTCAGCGACCGAAGCGATTTCCTATGGTGATTCGATGGGACGCGAATTCAAACCTGCCCAGTCGAATCGTGCTCCACAACTCGACACTGCTTCGCCTGCACAAGCAACTCAGTCACGCGTAAATCCGTACAGCCAACCACCTACATACGGTCCTTAGGAATAAGTCAGAAATAACTTCGGCATTTCAAGAGTAGGGTCCGCTGTGCGGACCAGGAATCCCTGAGGTCCGCACAGCCAACCCTACGCAAAAGAAGAAGTTATTGTTGATACGGTCCTTAGCACCGCCCAAACAATAAGTGGGATAGGCTTCTAGCCTGTCATGACTGAATTGACAGGCTGGAAGCCAATCCCACAAAAGTTTTGCGACAGTAATTGTTTGGCCAATGCTTACAGTTCGTCTACTCAGGATTCAACGCACGTTGTGTCGGGCTCGCCGATCGGACTGCCCGGTCCGCCGGTGGGAGCCGCTCAGTATCGCGACCGCACCGAATGGAGCTGTGACACAGGCTCCGCCCTCCGTCGCGCCACAGTACTATCCGATTCCCTCGCTGCCAACGAAGACTAATGTGCCTCGAACCGTAACTCGAGTTCAGCGAGAGACCGTTGTTGACGAAGCGGGTGTTAAGAGCGTTATAGAAACGCCAGTTGAGGAAACCGAGTATGTCGAACTCGGTCCGCCAAGGACAGTTCCGACGCCCGACGTTTCGGCAGGCAAACGCTTGGCGACTCCATTGGTTGCTGCAACTACGTTAAGCAACCAGCTACAACTCGCCCCCGCTGGCTTGTCGGTTGCCGAAGCGAACGCTCGTGTTCGCGTTGCCGAGAGTCGGAGGGAAAACATACTTCGACAAGTTAGCAAAGGCGAGGCTGACGGCGACGAACTCAAGACGCTGACGGCGGAACTGGATTTGGCAAAGGTGCAGCTTACGCAGGCTCAAGCCGAGTACGAAGGTCGCAAGAAGCTGCTGGAACTGGATGTGAGGCAAGCGGAGTCGGACTGTGAGCAAGCAATTGCCGATTTGCTCAGGATTCAAGAGTTAAATACGCGAGTTCCAAATACGATCTCTTCGACGCAGATTGCAAAGCAAGAGGCCGCCGTTGAACAGGCACGGATTGAGTTGGAACGAGCGAAGACGCTTCTCGATATCCATCACAAGCCGAACGCGCCACAGCCGAACAGACGCAGTTAGCACGGTGAATTGTCGCCATCATGCTCGGCCGTGATGGCAACGTTAGGCCTGCAACCAAGCTGGCCCTTCGCCAGCGACGGGAAGCTGGATGACCTTCACACGATGCACAGACGGATGCTTGAGAACGGCGTCAATCGCTTCCTGCGGTGGGACTTCGTCGAGATTCAATACGCCGATCGCCGCACCGCCGGGGCCAGCGCCAGCCCGCCCCACTGCCATCTGAGCGATGTTGACATTGTGCTTGCCGAAGGTCGTGCCGACGGCTCCGATGATGCCGGGGACGTCGTCGTGTGTGAAGATTAACAGGTTGCCGTCCAAGTACGATTCCAACCGATGATCACCAAGACGTATCAGCCGTGGCATGTTATTTCCGAACAAAGCACCTGCCGCCGTATAGCTCTTGCCGTCGCAGATCACTTCGGCTGTGACCGATGAACTGAAAGCGCCCATGTCGCTGCGTGATTCCGCGACCAGTTCGATACCTCGTTCGCGAAGCAGCATTTCCGCATTGACAATGTTCACCTCTTCGTCGAGCGCGTTCTCCAGCAGACCAGCACAAAACGCAGCCGTCAGCAGACGCGTATCCTTCTTCGTCACCTCGCCGCGATAGTGCAGTTTGCATTGCGACGCGCCGCCCGGATTCCACTGAGCGAGCAACACGCCCAAGCGATAAGCCACATCAAGATAGCCTCGCATCGCTTGCAGTGTTTTCGGATCGAGCGTCGCTGCATTCACTGCGTGGCGAACTTCGCCATTCAACAAATAATTTAGCACCAACTCAACGGCTTCAACCGCAACTTGCGTTTGAGCCTCTTCCGTGCTGGCCCCCAGATGCGGCGTGGCGAGCACGCCTGGAGTCTTGAACAATGGACTGTCGGTGCAAGGCTCGTTCTCGAAGACATCGAGTGCCACGCCGGCCAGCTTGCCGCTGGTCAGACCTTCGAGTAGAGCTTCTTCGTTGTAGATACCGCCACGGGCGCAATTGATCAGCCTCGCACCGGGCTTCAGCAAATCAAGTTTGTCCTTGTCGATCAGATTGCGAGTGTGCTCGTTCAACGGTGTGTGAACGGTCAGGTAATCGACTCGCGGCAGCATTGCCGGCACGTTGTCAACATGTTCGATCCCCATCTTCGCGGCTTGTTCGGCCGATACGAACGGGTCGAAGCCGATCACTCGCATTTGAAAAGCCAACGCTCGCTTGGCAACTTCCTGACCAATGCGTCCCAACCCCACAACGCCCAACGTCTTGTCGGCCAATTGCGACCCCATGTACGAGCCCCGATCCCAACGGCCTTCGACGAGGCTTTGGTGCGCCGGAGCGATGTTCCGCGACAGGGCCAACATGAGTGCGAAGGCATGTTCGGCAGTGCTGAGCGTGTTGCCCGTGGGCGTATTCATCACGATGATGCCGTGACGAGTTGCCGCGACCTTGTCGATATTGTCGGTACCCACACCAGCTCGGGCAATTGCCTTCAAGCGGCGGTTGCCCTCGAGCGAATCGGAAGTGATCTTTACACCGCTACGGCAGATGGCTCCGTCGTATTCCGCGAGTGCGGCTTGCAGGTCGGATCCCTTCAGGCCGGTTCGCACATCGAATTCGACCCCTTCCGCCTGTTCGAGTAGCGTGAGGCCCTCGGGCGCGAGTTTGTCGAGCACAATAATACGGATCGGCGAAGCCATTCTCTCAGTCCCTGTTGGCGTTGAAGGTAATTAAGCGTGGCGGTTGCGAAAATCGACCATCAGGTCACGCAACGCTGCGACACCTTCGATGGGCATCGCGTTGTAGATCGAAGCGCGAATTCCCCCGACGCTGCGATGGCCTTCGAGTGATTCAAGCTGCTGAGCTGCAGCTTCCGCGACGAAGGTTTTCGTCAGCTCTTCACTTGGGAGACGGAATGTCACGTTCATCAGCGAACGATCACTGACTTGAGCATGGCCCTGATAAAACTCGGGGCTCTCATCGAGAACGTCGTACAGCAACTGCGCCTTATCACGGTTCCGCTGGTACATATTGGCCAGCCCGCCAACATCTTCCTGCAGCCACTTCGCAACCAAACCCACGACGTAAATGCCGAACGTCGGCGGCGTGTTGTACATCGAGCCTGCATCGTTGTGTGATTTGTAGTTCAGGTATCCTGGCAGCGAATCATCACTTCGTTCAAGCAAGTCTTCGCGTACGATGACGACCGTCACACCGGCTGGCCCTGCGTTCTTTTGGGCACAAGCATAGATCATGCCATATCGGGCGACATCGACCGGGCGATGCATAAAGTCCGACGACATGTCGGAGACAAATACCGACTCGCTACGATTCGGATCGCTCGCGAACTGGATGCCTTGAATCGTTTCGTTAGATGTTAGATGGACGTAGGCCGAGTCGCCGTACTCAAGCTCGTCGAGATTGGGCAGCCGATCGTAGTTCGTCGCCTTGCCATCCCACAACACTCGCGTCTCGCCTTCTCGCTTGGCTTCCTTAACGGCATAGTTGCCCCAAGATCCAGTCAGCACATACTCGGCAGGCTTACCGGTGCCTCGCATCAAGTTCATTGGCACCATCGAAAACTGAAGCCGCGAGCCACCTTGCAGGAAGAGGACTTTGTAGTTGGCTGGGATACCTAGCAAGTCGCGGAGTCGTTGTTCAGCATCCTCCATAATCGCGATGAATTGCTTGCTGCGGTGACTGATTTCGAGGATCGATGCTCCACAGCCGGGCAGCGACAATAAATCGCGTTGGGCTTCTTCCAAAACGGGGACCGGCAAGACCGCTGGTCCTGCGGAAAAATTGAAGACTCGATCAACAGCCATCTTAGTACTCATGTTCGTCCTTAAAACGAGACGGATTCGTCATTAAACACGACAACACGCCCCGGAACTGGGAAAAAGTAAGATCCGCGATTTTACGCTTCGGCACCAGTCCTGGGAATGTGGGGGGATCGCTTGGCGAGGTTGCAGGTCCTAGGCGAATCGTAAAGAATAGCCAGCGGGAGATGTCGGGTCCGCTGTGCGGACGATGTACCGGATGGTCCGCACAGCGGACCCTACTAACACTTTTTTCGATGTGCCGATGGCGAAACGACGGCTGGAAGAATTTGAACTTGGTCGAGTCCTTGGTGTAGGGACTGCGGGGACGATCTACGAAGCGTTTGACAAAACGCTCGGCCAGAAGGTCGCCCTGAAAATCCTCCTGCCGACTGTATCAGCGGACAAGATTGTCTCGGCTAGGTTCGAACGCGAGATGATCATCCTGGAAAAACTTTCCCATCCAAACATCGTCCGTTATCACGGCGGCGGGCGGAGCGGCGAGCAGTTGTTCTTTGCCATCGAGTTACTAAACGGCGGCACGCTGAAGGATGAACTTGCCCGAGGCGGCGCGTTTTCCTGGATTGAAGCGGCGACTTGCGGAGCCCAGATCTGTTCGGCGTTACAGCATGCTCACAACCACGGCATCATTCATCGTGATCTAAAGCCTTCAAACCTGATGTTCGACGATGACGGGAATTTGAAGTTGCTCGACTTTGGAATCGCACGCGATACCCACGAAGCTGATATCACGTCGAAAGGGTTGACGGTTGGGTCATACGCCTACATGTCTCCCGAGCAGATCACCGGCGACAGCAATATTACCGGTCAAGCCGATCTGTATTCGTTCGGCGGCGTGCTGTACGAGATGCTCACGGCTCGGCCTCCATTCGCGGGCGACAACTTCGCACAGATCTTCCAGCAACATCTCACGAAGATGCCGGCACCGATCCATCAATTCGCTCCACGCTGTCCCGAAGCACTCGAGCGAATCACGCTTCAATGTCTCGCCAAGAAGCCCGAGCAGCGTCCGTTCAACGCGCGCGCCGTGCAAGGAACTCTCTTGGGTTTGCTCGACGAAGAGTTTCACGGCGACACGAGCCGCGACGTCCCTGCTGCTAAAGCAATCGATCTCGGTCGCGCAGTACTCGTCCGTCGTTTACGCGACCGCTCGCGAGAGGTATCTTGGCTCGCACTGGGAGGACTCGGCATCGCTGCGTGTGCGCTCGTCTGGGCCGCATGGTACTTTGGAGCGTAGGTCGGCATTCCAATCTTCGTCCCTGTCTTTGACTCCCAATGCAAGCGATCGCGGGCGGACTTTGCTCAGCTGGCTCGCGAGAAGATCTTCACGTCGTCAACAACAGCGTTCTTGGGCACTGCCAAGCGGAGCATTCGCTTGGTTGGATGGGCGATGCCTTCGGACGAAAACGCTCCCACCTCTTTGCCATCAATCGCCACGCTGAGATGGTCGCCAACGACGGACACGACAAGACTGTACCACTTTCCTGTTTCTAGTTTGTTCGCGAACTTTGCAGTCTTCGTCTTTAGCATCTCCTGCTGCGCGACCGTGAGCTTAGTCGCTTGCCTTGCCTCGCGGATCTTGAGATCCATGTTGCCCGTCTTGAGGTCTTGTATCTGCACGTCGTTCGTGGTGATCTTTGCGACAAACAAATGGCCGGCGTGTACTGGTTTGTAGGTCAAGTCTGCGAAGTTCAGCCCGAGGCTGTCTTGCTTGTCCTCAAGCATAAACCGAAGTTCGACCGAGCCGTCTTGAAACTCAACCGGGTGCGTCACTGATACGGCGTGGTCCGCAACTTTGTGGATGTAGATGTACATTGCGCCGTCGCGGAGATCGACTTGTTTGTTGCCCGCCGCACGCGATTTACTGTTCGAGCCCCAGCCCTTGCCGATCTCGTCCTTCTCTTCTTGAGACTCGTTTCGCTCGAAATCATCTTCAAAAATCAACTTGCCTCGTTCGTCGGCAGGAAGTGCTGAGACGAGGACAGCGAACGAAAGCACGAGAGTAATGGTGGCGATGATTTGTTTGCTCATGGTTGGCAACCTGTTATCGATTTGTCGGATTCGCGAACGAAATTGTTGATTCAGTGGGGTGGGAAGCGGATCATGGATGAGGTCAAATGCTGGCCAGTATAGGTTTGTCCGGTCTGACCTTCGTTTTCACACCTCTCAAAATAACAACACACATCATAATAAAACCATCATGAAAAATCGCCTGCCTCTGCTGCTTGTTGCCATTCTGCTGGCCGCTTCCAGTCTGCGTGCCAATGATCGACCGAATATTGTCTTTTTCTTCACCGACGACCAGACGACCAGCACGCTCGGCTGCTACGGCAACCCGATCGTGAAAACGCCGAACATCGACGGGTTGGCTCGGCGCGGCGTGCGATTTGAGAACGCATTCGTCAGCCATTCGATCTGCTGGGTAAGCCGCACGACGATACTGACGGGACTGGTCGGACGAAGCTACGGTACGCCGAGCAATCCAGAGCAGGCGCGCGCCGATGCGGTCGAGACACTCTACTCCGACATTTTGCGGGAGAACGGTTATCGAACCGGATACTTTGGAAAGTGGCACGCCAAGATGCCGCAAGGATATCAGCCCAAAGACCACTTCGACGAATTCGAGGCGATTGGACGGAATCCCTATTACAAGAAGCAACCCGACGGCAGCTTGCGGCACGAAACCGAACTGATTGTCGATCGGGGCATCGAGTTCGTGAAGAACCAGCCTAAGAACAAGCCCTTTGCGTTGAACATGTGGTTCAACGCTTGTCATGCCGAAGACGGAGATCGTCGCCCCGGCATCGGGCACTTTCCGTGGCCTCAGGCGGTCGATGGCATGTACGAAGATGTTGAAGTGTATCAGCCACGGTTGAACGATCCCGCGATCTTCGAGGCGCTACCGGACTTTTTGCAAACCACGATTAATCGCGAGCGATTCTTTTGGCGATGGAACACGGATCTGAAGTATCAGATCAATATGCGAGCCTACTTCCGCATGGTCAGCGGAATCGACGGAGCGATCGGTCGTTTTATGAAAGCACTTGAAGAAGCGGGGCTCGCCGAAAACACGATCATCGTCTACTCGGCCGATAACGGATATCACATGGGCAATCGAGGGCTGGCAGGAAAATGGTCGCACTACGAAGAATCGTTGCGCGTGCCGCTGATCGTGGCCGACCCACGCGTCGAAGAGTCGCAACGTGGCAAGGTCACAGATGCCCTTGCGTTAAACCTCGACCTGCCAGCGACATTTTTGGATTGGGCAGGCATCAAAGTGCCTCCGCGATACGAGGGCAGCAGTTTGAAACGCGTCGTCGACGCAGGAAAACCAGTCGATTGGCGCACGGAAACCTTTCATGAACATTTCGCTGTGCGCAATCGCATTCCTGCATTTGAAGGGCTCCGGAACGAGCAGTTCAAATACGTCCGCTATTTCGATCACGAGAATTACGAGTTCCTGCACGATCTGAAGAATGATCCCCACGAACTCGTGAACTTAGCCACTGATCCGAAGCACGCCGAAACGCTGAGTGCCATGCGCGACCGCACGGCTAAGCAAGTTGCTGAATACGGCGGCCCACTCGATCCGCTCGCAGGCAAGTTCACGGCGTCGACGGTCCCGCACCCCGAGGCGTCGGCGGCGGTGACCGTGCAGCCTGGCAAGGATGGATTCGTCAATCTGTTCAACGGCAGGAACCTGAATGGCTGGGAGGGAGATTCTGCATATTGGTCTGTTAAAGACGGAGCCATTACCGGTGTGACCGATGGTTCGTTAAAGATGAACCGTTTTCTCACTTGGACCGGTTCGACGATCCGCAATTTCGACTTGCAGGTGAAAGTGAACGTCACGCCTGGCGGCAACAGCGGCATTCAGTATCGCGGTCTCTCTCGACCAGATTTGGGACTCGACATCGTCTCGGGTTATCAATGCGACGTCGTTGCCAATACGCCCGAGTACAACGGAATGCTGTACGAAGAACGAGGCCGCCGCATCCTGTCGCACACGGGTGAGAAAGTCATCATCGACCCTGCGGGCCAGCCTTGGGTTGTCGGTCGACTTCCATTCAAAGAATTCGAGCCCGGCGAGTGGCACGATTATCGCGTCCTTGTCCAAGGCAACCATCACCAGCACTGGATCGACGGTCATCCCACAGCGGACCTCATTGATCTCGACGAAAAAGGCCGCGCCCTCGAAGGCGTCTTAGCGGTCCAAGTCCACGTCGGCCCCGCGATGACTATTCAATACAAGGACTTCAAGATCAAGCATCTGCCAGACGACATGCCCTTGCTGAAGGCTGAAGATTGTCCGATTCATGATGACGCGTACGGTGTGAAACCGCAGGGAAAATTGCCCGCAGATTGGACGGCACCGCTCTATAAGGAACGATGAGAGAGTGCCTGGGGCGTTGGATTCTGTAAACTCGTTGCCAAGAACTGGCCGTAGGGCCGACTCAACAACGACTTCTTCTTTTGCGTAGGGTCCGCTGTGCGGACCTCAGGGATTCCTGGTCCGCACAGCGGACCCTACTCTTGAAATGCCGAAGCTACTTCTGACGTATTCCTTAGCGGTGCCAACACGTGACGCCGCGACATCTTGCATGAGTTTAACACTCGGTGCGTAATAAGTTTCGCTAGAAAAACTGAAACAGTTTGACGCATGTTCTCTATTACGACTGCGAAAGATATTCCACTACGTCTCGCCGCGTTAGAACGCTTTGCAAATTGGCTCGCAGCTCCAGCCAAAGAATTCGACGTCCATGTCTTCGGCCTAAGTTGAATGCCAGCGTCTCGGCAAGACAGCGAGCGCGATCGTACGAAGACATGCGTGTTCGCAAAACACTTCGCCACCGCTCGTAGAACAATCGCCACCTGGGAAACATTCGCTGAGGGGTTGGACGTCCAGTAAACCATTGGATGCGTTTGTCGTACCGGTCGGACGCACGAACCGAACGACTGGCGTGTTCACGTTTGTAGAACTCCCATCCGTCCACTTCAAGAAACTCTCCATGAAGTAGCAGTTCTTCCAATAGCACCGTATCAGACGAGATATACGGGCCAATCAATTCCGTCTGACGCAATGGCAGCAGGCGAATCACGCCGTAAACAGGTATCCACAACCCCTCAAACTCCAGAAGGACCGGAGTCGGATTCGCCAACAGATCGTGGAACCTTCGCAGTCTCCGATAGGGGTTCGGCAGGTCCAGCGCAAGACCACTCAGGAGCGGTGTCACTTCTTCGCCTTCCTCGTCGATCATGATCGACCTTGCATACGCCAGCACGGCAGTTGGGTGACGGTCCAATTGCGCGATGCACTTTTCAAAATAAGTTGGTAACCATAAGTCATCATGGTTCGCCCACGTGAAGAATTCGCCCGTCGCTAACTCGACGACGCGATTGTAATTCCAGGCCGCACCGCGATTGATGTCATTGCGATGCAACTTTATGCGGTCGTCGGAAGCAGCAAATCGCCGACAGATGTCGACCGTCGAATCCGTCGATCCATTGTCAGAAACGATTAACTCGAAGTCTGTAAACGTCTGAGCCAGCAAGGATTCGAGGGCCCGGCTCAGAAAGTTTTCACCATTATAGACAGGCAGTCCGATGGAGAGTCGTGGTCGATTCATCTAGCATCTCCCTCGAATTCGAGAACGCTATTGCTATTGGCGTCCCCAGGCTCCAACTCGACCGCACGGGACTCGGCGGTCGTTTGGCTCGTTAGTGGAGTCACTCGCACGTCGCCAAAACTGACGTCAACGTGATGCGCGACCAACGCAAGGCCCCCACGGCGCAACGCATGAGTGCTGATTTGGACAACTTGCCAGTCCCATTGGGAAGGGACTTCGTGATTCGCCCGCCAGATTTTGAAACAGTAACGCGTGATTCCTTGGTCGACGGTGCGATTGTTGTTCCTTCGGTCAGTCGCGTTCTCCTGCACGGTCGTTGAATTGTCTAGTTGCGAGGCCTGCTGGGGAAGTTCTTCCAGCGTTTCACAACGAAGCTTCATGCGATAGGTTGCGTCCAGCTGAATTGGAAACTTGCCAAAGTCCAACTGATGATCAGCGTATCCCGCATAGAACTGCTTCTGCGGCGCGAGTTCCGACTTGCCTTGTTCCCACCTCAACCAACCAATTGCACCGAATGGTTGATAGCCCCATTTGGGCTGTGCCGTCGGGAAGTTGCGGTGGCCACCGTTGACATGTCCGGCGAACCGCATGATGACGCCCAAACCGTTTCCTCCGGAAACGTCGCTCGTTGTCGTAGTGACGTCATGAATCGTGACGTCAACGGTGACCTCATAGTCTTGCCACTTCTGTTCGCCGATCACAAACACACGATCGTAGGCTGGCTGGACCGTTCGTAGGCCGTCATCTGTCAGCCCCCAATGACCATCGACGATTTGGCCAACGCTCTGTGGATCGGTAACCTTCGACCATTGAATCACCGCGGGCAGTAAATAGCTGCCTGTCAGCTTGTTGATCGTCACCTGTTCGTTGGACACGCGACCATATCGATCAGTCGCTTGCACTGAGATGTGATTCACGCCGTCACGCAACCGTTCAACCGGGATGTCCGCGTTGAAGTGCCCTTTTGCAGCCAATCGGCGAAAGCCGGGACTATCTTTCGCGAATTCGAGTGCTTGCCAATCATCATCATTGATCTGGTATTTCAACGAAACCAGGGAGTCGCTGTGGCTGACTTCTCCCAGCAGATTGAAATCATCTTGAGCGATTCCCAAATTGCCAACTTGTTGAACCTTGCCATGCCAAACGTGGATGTGACTTTCCGGAGGCTTGCCGCACGATGCTGCTGACAGCAAAGTAGCCAACAGAAGAATCAATCTTCGCAACATGGAGAACCTCCGGTGCTGATCCGCAACTGGCAAGCATAAAGCCGCCCCTTAGACGACAATGAACTCCGCAGTCCAACCGGCGTTCGCGAAGTGCTGTCGAATCTCAGTCTCGTAGATTGGATTCATCACTAAGACAACTTGCACGTCGGACAATGCTTGGTCATCCGGTGGGCTAATTGCGATCGCAGCTCCGGGAATGTAGCGATGCCATTTTCGTGGATTGACATCGACTAAGGCGGCCAGGTTGTCCGCCATATCAACTTGATTGGCGAACATGATACCCTTTGTCCCGGCCCCCCAGATCGCCACCGAGATGCGGCGTTCTTTCCAGATGCGAAACTCGTCACTCCAACGATCAATTGATTTTCGAACGACGCTTCCAAAACTCGCGGCGTGATTGGCTAACGAATCGGTGACAGATGCTTCACTGCCTGCGAAGGTGTGGCGTCGCCCATCATTGCCCGCGGTAGCGATCCCCTCCGCAGATAGGAATTGGCCGCCAAAACACTCCTGGATTTGCAGTACCTCGAATCCGGCGTGTTTCATCGCGTAACGCAATGCGTTGCTCGTGAAGTACAGGCCATGTTCGTACAGCAAATCCCAGGTGGATGAGAGTTGCAACATATAGTCGGCGTTGGGTACTTCGACGTAAATCGTGCCGTTATGAGTCTCCAAGCAGCGATGAATCGACTTCAAGAAGTCGAGCGGTGCCCGAACATGTTCCAAGACATGCCGCGATACTGCGAAGTGAACGGGTTCGCACGCCTGATCATCAAACGTCGTTGTGCGTATTTGAATATTGTCTGCTAGCGGAGTATCGGTTCCTGCCGGATCATATCCAATCCCACAACTCGCTGGTTCAGAGCAAAGCAACTTTAGGAAGCGGCCATCGCCGCAGCCGATCTCGAGCGTGGTTTTGTTGCGCAGATCGTGAGTCGCGGTCAGTTCGGTCGCTAGGTCCGTGATATATTTTTGAAAGAGCGGCGAAAAATGCTGCGCGTTTTCATAGCGGGAATCGTAAATCAGTTTGCCGGGCTCAAACCTACGGTTGTACAACAGTTCGCACTGCCCGCAGAACACCAGCTCGAGATCCCCGCGTGGTGCAGCCCTGGCTTCATCGCCCGCCAAACTCAAGCGATGACAGTTGGTGGGGATGTCAGTCAGTGTGAGTAGCGAGTCGGCACGGGTCGAACCACACAACGGACACGCGTCGAAGAATGGGCGGACGATTTGCGTCATAGAGCCACCACACTCGCGTGGATATCCATTTGCAGCAGATCATTGCGAATTTCCTGCAAATAGGCAGGATTCATGGCGATCACGACGTCGGGACGGTCCGTTCGCAGCGACTGAGGTGAAACAATTTGATGTCCAGTGCCTGCCAGGAACTTACCGTGTTTATGGGGGTTAATATCTATCACCGCGGCAACTTCCTTTCGCAGGTCCAAGCGGTTCAAGAACGCGACGGCCTTCGAGCCCGATCCCCAAACAGCGACTCTCCGACCGGCGGCATGATGTTCGCGAACGTAACGATTCCAGTGGTCCAGCCGCGAGGTAATCGACGATTTGAATTCTTGCACGGTTGATGCCAGTTGCTCTAACGCTTCTTCAGCAGCATGCGGACGGGGTGTTGCTTTGGCTGGTTGCGCTTCGACTATCAAGTACTGTTCATCGAACTCCTTGTACAAGTCCAATATCTCCAGGTTGATGCTCCGAAACAAACGCCCTAACGATCCCAAACTGAAATAGGAGCAGTGTTCGTAGTAGATGTCCCAGAAGGCTTGTTCCGTTAGCACGCGCTCAACATCAGGTAACTCGAAAGCGACGATCGCGTGCCCCGCCCCATCGGTATGCCGCTGCACCAGCTTCATGAACTCTCGCACGTCACAGATATGCTCCAACGTGTGGCGGCAGCAGATGAAGTCACACTTCTGGTCGGTATGAGCTTCGTTGTACAACTCCGTCGCAAAAACAGCTCGCTGAAGTGCTTTCGGCTCGTGCCGATCCGGACGATAGCTAGGGTCGATTCCCAAACCGATGTTGTGCCCTCGTTCGCATAGTTCCAGCAGAAAGTCTCCTTTGCCGCAACCGATCTCCAACACCTGCCGGTTCCGAAGACCATATCGATCGACCCAGCGATTGACCAATGCCGATTGAAACTCGCGAAAGTGTGCGGAGAAGACTTGCGTTTCCTCGTAGGCAGCCGAGTATCGCATGAGCTCGGGCTGAAAATCGACGTTCCAAATGAACCCACAGAATCGGCAATACGCCAATCGCAAGTCGCCGGTCGGGAAATTTACAGCTTCGTCGACCGTCGCAACAAGCAAGCAACTGTGAATGGGTAGATTGAGATGTTCGTAAAACAACTCGGGCGTTTCGGTCGCTCCGCAATTTGGGCAGTTCGTTCTCACGTCGTCCTCTCGTCAGTCGGAAATCTTCAACCGTTTGCTTCGCGCGACATCGATGCGTCAACTAAATCGGCGCGATCTAGATCACTTGAATCTGCGGAATAGGGACGATGAATTTCCCGCCGGCGTTTCGATACTCGCACTGTTGACGAATGATCTCGTCCTTGAAATTCCAAGCTAACAACAATACGTAATCCGGTTGATCTTCGGCCAACCGTTCGACGCGACCGATCGGCAGAAGGCTGCCCGGCATCATGCGTCCATGCTTATGGACATTTCTATCCACGACGTATTCCATGACATTTCGGGGTAGCCCGAGGCAACCCAGCAGAGTTGTCCCTTTGGCTGCAGCGCCATAACAGGCGATACGATGATTGCTTTCAACAAGCTCAAGAATCAATTGCCGCAGCTCGTCGCGAAGTGAGTTGACGCGGTTGGCAAAGTCCAAGTAGTAGTCAACCGATGCAATGCCAAGCGCCTGCTCCTGCTCTAAGAGTTGAACGACCGCCTCGCTAACCGGGCGATCATGACTTACATACAGTCGCAACGTGCCGCCATGAATCGGAAGGCGCCGAACATCGTGAATGACCAAGCCGGCTTGAGCCAGGAGGTACTGCGCCGAGGTGACTGAAAAGTAGCACAAGTGCTGATGATAGATCGTATCGAATTCGCAGTGATCAATCAGGTCGCGGACATAGGGGAATTCGATACTGGCGACACCGGTCGGTTTGAGAATTGCGGCCAACCCCTTCACAAAGCCAAGTGAGTCGGCGACGTGTGCTAGAACGTTGTTGGCGATCAAGACATCGGCCGTGCGTCCGTTCGCTTTCCAATGTTGTGCTAACTCGTACGTGAAGAACTCCTGTTCGGTCGGAATGCCGATGTTTCGGGCAGCACTTACTGGACCCGCAGCCGGATCAATCCCTAACACGGGAATTCCGGCATCCGCGAAGTGTCGCAGCATATAGCCATCATTGCTCGCGATTTCGATTACTTGGTGCTTCTCGGTCAATCCTTCCGCTCTCAGCAGTTCCATCGCGTTATCGCGAGCATGTGCCAATAAGTCATCGGAGAAAGACGAGAAGTAAGGGTAATCGGAGTTGAAAAGAAACTCCGGAGGAAGCGTTTCTCGGATCTGCACTAATGAACATTGCGGACAAAACACTAAGTGAAGTGGGAAGAGCGCCGGTGGATGCTGTGCCTCTTTCGGATCGATTAGCAAGTCAGCGACCGGCATGTCGCCAAAGGACACGAGCGATCGCAGATCGGGCGACTGGCAACTTCGGCAGTGGACGATTGAATGCATGATGGGTTTCTTATCAAATCGCCTTAAGATAGAAGGTCCACAGTTTCGGCAATGGCGCTAGATCTACGCAGCGCGTTGCGTGCGCAAAGCCACTCGATCAACGTACAACTGGGAATTATGGGCTGTTTTCCAACGCAGTTTGGGCGACAGTGCTCCGACGTCCAGCAAGCTGCGGATTTTGGCTAATCGCTGCACTTGCGTGCTTTCAAGCATCTGCAAAGTCAAGCCGGTCTCCCGATAGGCCGCGATGAGTTCTTGAATACCGCGTTGCAAGCTCCATCGCGGGCGTCCCTCGGGAAGCACGCGGGCGAACTTGTCACAGTTAACGCGATAGTTGCGACGATCTGATTCGGCGTTGTCGGCGAAAGCGATCTTCGCTTCCGGTAATGCCATTCCAATCTGCTCGGCGATCTGACGAACCGAATAGTTTTCCGAAGTGCTTCCGACGTTATACGCTTCGCAATGAACTCGCTGACGCGGCGCTTGCAGTGTGGCAAGCAGCGCTCGCGACATGTCTTCGACATGCACTAGCGGTCGCCACGCTTGACCGTCGCTTTTCAAGAGGATTTTGCCGGTGGTCATTGCGTATCCGACAAGATTGTTGACTACCAAATCACCGCGTAGACGAGGTGATACACCGTAGGCCGTAGCGAAACGCAGCAACGTGGGACTGAACTGGTCATCCGCCAATTCCAGCAACTCCGGTTCAACTCGTGCCTTTGCGACTCCGTACGGCGTCACCGGATGGAAGGCAGACGACTCGGTCAGCCAGTTGTCGTCGGAAGCACCATAGATACTGCACGTGGATGCTTGCAGAAAGCGGTTCACGCCAGCTGCTTTGGCTGCGACCGCGAGATCGATGGTGGCTTGATAGTTGATTTGGAATGTTAGCTGCGAGTCAAGGTCGCCCAACGGGTCGTTAGACAACCCAGCCAGATGAATCACGGCGTCAAAGCCACGCAAATCGCCAACCGTAACGTCACGGATGTCCTTCTGAATATTGGGTACTTCGCATTGAGTGGGACAGAACAGACAGTCCTTGTACAAAAGACTGTCTAGCCCACAAACGTCGTAGCCAGCCTCCAATAACATCGGAACAAGGATGTGGCCAACATAGCCGTCATGCCCTGTGACGAGCACTCTTTCCTGGCGAGGTAGAACCCGCCTCTTTGCAGCTAGTGCGTTCGAGGCGGGTGACGTGGTGGTTAGCAATGCGTCGTCTTGGCGAACTGAGCTGGGAGTCGTCACCCAAGGAGCCTGCCCAAGCGACCATAGTCGTTTCAACCCTTCCCATTCAGACACGGTGTCCATGCACTGCCAAAAGCCAGGATGGCGATACGCCATTAACTGTTGATCTGCGGCCAATCGCTCCATTGGCTGCCGTTCAAACGGAGTACTGTCGTCGGCAATGTAGTCGAAGACTTCCGGCTCCAATACAAAGAAGGCGCCATTGATCCACACGCCTCCGCGCTGGGGTTTTTCTGCAAAACTTACAACACGCTCGTCTTGCAGGTGCAAATGCCCAAATCGCGATGGCGGTTGCACTGCCGTGACCGTGGCGAGTCGACCGTGAGTGCGATGAAAGGCTAACAGTTCATCGAGATCGACGTCTGCCAGGCCATCTCCCCACGTTAGCATGAAGGGTTCGTCGCCCAGAGCGGAAGCCAAGCGTTTAATGCGACCGCCCGTAGCCGTTTCCGAGCCCGTATCCACTAGCTGAATGCGGCACCCTGTTTCAATGGCATCTGGACCTTCGAAGTACTCGCGAATACAGCTTCCCAGGTGCCCCAGGGCAATTACAAAGTCACGAAATCCATAATCTACGTAGTGCTTTATTACGTGACACAGAATCGGTCTCCCGCCGATGTCGACCATTGGCTTGGGGATCTGCTTCGTCAGGCTACCCATCCGAGTGCCTTGTCCACCTGCCAAGATTGCAACTTTCATCGCCTCGTTTTGCAGACCAGGCTGCATTCCTTATCTAGTGTCTTTCGGTGGTAGCGACTGAAGGTCACCCGAAACCGAGTGCTATCACTTTCGGAGTGCAAGCACTCGTCGCGATAAACTGAATGGGGGGAGAATAGCGAAGTAAGCGTCGTCGACCAAGTACAATTATTGTTACACTTCGCTCGCCCTGTTGACGCGGACGCACCTGAAAAGGGCAATCAGTCTAGCTGCTATCAACGACGTCAGTTTGACGAGCCGCTCTCGTCTGAGGATACTTTACCGATCATTCGATTCACCAATTCAGAGCCCAGGAAGTCGTCATGCGTTATCCCCCCCTCCCCTCGTTACGAAATCCTCGACAACTTTCCGTGACAATTCTGTTTGTTGGTGTCGTTGTCGTGCTCACCAATGCACTCGGCTCGGCGTTCGCTGCTGACGCAGTTCGGAAGCCGAATATTGTGTTTATCTTGGCGGATGACCTTGGGTATCGCGAGCTTGGAAGCTTTGGACAAAAGAAAATCAAAACGCCGAATCTTGATGGATTGGCCAAGCAAGGCATGCGGTTGACGCAACATTATTGTGGTAACGCCGTGTGTGCGCCGTCACGTTGCGTGCTGATGACTGGTAAGCACCCCGGACACGCGTATGTACGCAGCAACAAGTCGACGCCGCCCGAAGGTCAATGGCCGATTCCAGATGACGAGGTGACAATCGCGGAGTTGCTGCAGAAGCAAGGCTATGTAACAGGAGCATTTGGCAAGTGGGGACTGGGTGGTCCCGAGTCGACTGGTCGCCCGTTGGTGCAAGGGTTCAACCGGTTCTTTGGCTACAACTGCCAGAGCCACGCACACAGCTATTACCCGTCCTATCTTTGGGATAACGACAAGCATGTCACTTTGAATAACGATCCGCCGATTCCTGGACACGCAGGTCTCGCAAAGGATGCCGATCCCTCGAACCCAAAGAGTTACGACGAGTTTAAGGGGCAAGACTACGCACCGGATCGCATTAACAAACAAGTCTTGGAGTTCGTTCGCACGAACAAAGACCAGCCATTCTTTCTTTACTACCCAACCGTGATTCCGCATGTTGCGTTGCATGTGCCGGATGAAGAGCTAAAGCCCTACCTCGACCTGGGCTGGAAAGATCCTCCGTTCACGCGAGCTAGCGGTTACGGATACACCCCCCACTACACACCCCGCGCCGCATACGCAGCGATGATCTCGCGAATGGACCGCTACATCGGCAACGTTTTGAGTCTGTTGGACGAATTGAACCTGACAGAAAACACGATCGTCGTTTTTAGTTCGGATAACGGAACGACGCATCTTGGTGAAGAAGTTGATTACGAGTTTTTTGCCAGTGTTGGCGAGTTGCGTGGACTGAAGGGATCGTTGTATGAAGGCGGTGTTCGTGTGCCGACGCTTGTTCGTTTCCCAGGACGTGTGAAGGCTGGATCGACAAGTGATCGAGTCAGCGGTTTTGAAGACTGGCTGCCGACGCTGTTGGAGATCGCCGGAGCTAGTGACGTAGTACCGGAGAATGTCGATGGGATCAGCCTTGCCTCGACGCTCATGGGTAAGTCACAAGAACCGCGACCATTCTTGTACCGAGAGTTTACTAGATACGGCGGCCAACAGACGATCCGAGTCGGAGATTGGAAGGCCGTTCGGCAGAACATCGTCAAAGGCAACATCGAGATCGAGTTGTATAACATCGCGGAAGATATTGGCGAGAAGAACAACGTTGCAGCCAAACATCCGGAGGTGGTGGAGCGTCTCGCCAAGCTGATGGCTCGTGAACACGTACCGTCCGAGACATTCCCGCTCAAGGCGATCGACTAACCGATGGGATTTCACTCCATGTTGCGTCAACTCGCATTGTTGCTGCTCGCTGCAACCGCTGCCGTTCACGTTGCCCACGCCGACGATCCGGCGACCAGCTACTATCTGATAGGCAACTCGCTGACCTGGGACACCGTTCCGTCCAAATTAGACGGTGACGTGCAGTGGCACGTGGACTGCGGCAAGAGCCTGCCGTTCATTTACGAACATCCCGAAGCCCCGTGTGTAAAATCGTCAAAGTTATGGCCAACAGCATTGCAAGAGAAGCAATACGACGTTGTCTCGGTGCAAACCCATTACGGCGCAACGCTTGACGAGGATGCAGCCGTGATTTCAAAGTGGCTCGCGATGCAACCGACGGCGATCTTCGTAATTCACACCGGCTGGGCGCGGTCCGCTACGCGAGTGGAAGAGTATGCCGAGCAAAATGCAGCAGGCCAGATGGCCCATAGCCCCGCATACATCACTGCGTTGCTGACGAAGCTCCAGGAACAACATCCGAATCGTATTTTCCGGCAGACCCATGCCATCGATTTGCTCGCGAAGATCGCCGCTGACATCGTCGCTCAGAAGGCGCCGCTTCAGGATGTCGCCGAATTACACCGAGATGCGATCCACATGAAGCTCGATTCGGGTCGATACCTGATGCACAACGCGATGCGTCGTGCGCTAAACCAACCAAATTCGGAGGTTGGTTTCGAGTCGCTGGATAAGGAGATGAAGAAGTATCTCGATTCGGTATTGGAGTCACTGCCTCAACGGTGAGGACGAGTGGTGCGTGCTTGTCGTCTCAGGGATGGCATGTCTCCGGCTCATCATGTAGCTCCACATCGTAGGAAGCGGGCGATTTGGGCGATCCGCTTGTGCTGCATCCGTGTTAGCGTGTGTTGAGCCTCTTGCAATGATCGCCAACGTGTTACTAATATGTCATCCCAGACTAGCACTTGGGATGGCATCGCGGCGTTCCAACGGAGAGTATCGCGTAACGGAACTCATACGGATGCCTTACGGTTGTCAATTGTGCGTTTAAGACGTTGGTGTGTGCGAATTGTCGCGCGCACTGTTGGCAAGTGAGAGCTAACCGCGAAGCAAAGTCAAACTCTGGTAGTATTTCCGAGTTTGGCATCGAATGTGCGTAAGTGGACACAAGCGATTTCAGTCGCGCGGCGGCGTAGGCTGGCAGAACGACTACCAACTGTTTGACGGATCTATATTAATGCGAGCCTACGATCGCGCGGTCGTCCCCTTGAGACGAATCGCTTTGTTAAGTTTTCTGTTCGTGGTCATCTCGGGATGCACCCGGCAGGCAGAGCCCGTCTTCGTCATGAGCGAGGAATTACAGGCTTTGCCCGAGTCGCATCAGCGGCAGATTAAAGAGGTGCTCACCAAGTTTTTTGGCAACCCGATCAACCCGCGATTGGTGATTCCCGTATCGGAAGACATGAACGAGCTAGTCGATGTCTTCGACCCCGACCGCGTCAAGCATGGGGCAGCGGTTTTCAATCGCCGCTGCGTGGGCTGTCACGGGATCACGGGTGATGGGAACGGCGAGGCAGCCCCCTACTTACAGCCGAAACCTCGCGATTATCGCAAGGGCATCTTTAAGTTCACTTCCACTCCTTATGGAGCGAAGCCGAATCACGCAGATCTGGCACGAGTCATTCGTCGCGGAGCAAAAGGCACTTCGATGCCGGCGTTCCCGTTCCTTCCTGACGAAGATGTGCGAGACGTCATTGATTATGTGATCTTGCTGAGTTATCGCGGCGAGTTGGAGCGTTCGGTAGCGCAGATTGCTGAACTCGACTACGACGCCGACGAGGAGCTAGATCCTTTTGAGTTTACTGACGCGATGAGCCGGATTCACGACTCTTGGCAACAGGCTGAGTATCTGGGAGTGTTGCCCGTGACGGCTCAGCCAAAGTATAGCGACGAGACGATCTTGGCCGGGCGCAAGGCATTTCTGAGTCGTGGGTGTTCCAAGTGTCACGGCGACAACGCACGCGGCCAAACGGAATGGTTGAATCGCGAGTACATCGCCGAGCAGGAAGCGAAGCCCGAGGCCGAACGCGAGAAGATCAATTTCGACGCCTGGGGCGAGCCAGCGCCGGCGGCGGACTTAACGGCGGGCATGTTGCACGGCGGTCGCAGGCCGATCGACATCTATCGCCGCATCTACACCGGCATTAACGGCACGCCAATGCCGGCCTTCAACCAGGCTCTCGCCGCCGAGCCCGAAACGATCTGGCACCTCGTGCACTATGCCTTGAGTGTTGTTGAACATCGTGAAGTTGAAGGCCTGGACGAGATAACTGCTCCATCGGCAAACGATCAATCAGGAAGCCCGGAGAGTGAGAACTGAAATGGACTCTGCCGAACGTGAAGCAAAACAAGTTGAACTAAGCGAGTTGCGTCAGCGCGTCGCGCAACTCGAACAAGAACTTGAAGGCCAGCCCGTTCACTGGGAAGCGACCAAGTTCTATACAGGCTACTACGCGCTGGCTGGATTTGTCCTTGGCATGTTCGGCGCCGTGACCAGCTTGCTGTTCAACGTCGTCGGCTCTGCGCTGGTGGGGAGTCACCCACTGCGATTAATTCAGATCTATCTGACCTTTCCGCTGGGCGAACGTGCATTGGAGTTAAACGGTGGCCTGACGCTGACCATTGGTTGCTGTCTCTATATTGGGACCGGAATGCTCCTCGGCATTCCCTTCCACTTGCTGCTCATGTGGATTACGGATAAGGCATCGTTTGGCTTCCGCGTCGGCGTCGCGACCGTATTGGCGGGTGGGATGTGGCTGGTGCACTTCTACCTGATCTTGTCCTGGCTTCAGCCTATCCTGTTCGGCGGCAATTGGATCGTTGAGATGATTCCTTGGTGGATCGGCCTGGTCACGCACTTAATCTATGGCTGGACGATGGCCCTAGTGTTTCCCTTGGGACTGTATGTCCCGTATCGACGACAAACGGAGTACGCATGAGTTCGGCAGCGACGAGCGATAGATTGCCTCGGCACGAGGATTTGGTCAACGAACGTCTGGTACGCTGGTGGTTCCTGGCCGCTTTGCTGTACATCGGCGTGTCGATGACCGGCGGCATCATCATGGCCCTGCAGCTGATTCACTGGAGCCCGTTTAATGGGATCGAGTTGCTGTCGGCAGGGCGCTGGCGAATGGTCCACACCAACGCCGTCGCTTATGGCTTCATCGCCTGTGCCTTTCTCGGTGTGTTGGAATGGGCGGTGCCACGTTTGACGTTGCAACCGGTCTTAAGCCGCAAACTGTCTTACTTCATCTTCGGGGCGTGGCAGTTGATCGTACTCAGTACGGCTGCGGGACTGATCGTCGGTCCAACCTTTCAAGCTCAGCCTTGGGTGGCATCGTTTAGTGAGCAATACCATCTACCGACGGGCCTTGGTGCGCAGGGAGTCGAGTGGGGAGAAACGCCTTTCTGGGTTGACCCCGTCGCATTACTTGGCTTAGCGTTGGTCGCGGCGAACTTTCTTACTCCCATCGCAAGATCCAAGGGGCCAAGCTATGTAACGCTGTGGTATTTCATGGCCGCCTTCGTGTGGACGTTCCTCACCTATGCGATGGGCAACTTCCTGCCAG
>JACKHN010000020.1 GCA_020638975.1 Planctomycetaceae bacterium | reverse complement strand
ACAGCGCGGGCGATCGACGACCGCGCCACAGTCACTGCTGCTGCTGAATTCGACCTTCTCGCTCGATGCCGCCCAGCGACTTGCCGGCCGCGTCTTGGCCGTTCGCGACGAAGTCACTGAGCAGGCGGTTGAAGATGCCTTTCGACGCGTACTAATTCGCCGACCGCTTGATGAAGAGCAGAAGCTGCTGATGGAGTTCGTGACGCAACAAACGGCACAATTGCGGGAAGAGTCTCGTCCACGGGACGAATTGGCGCTGCCGTTGAATTGCCCGAGCACCGTCGATCCCTACACCGCGGCAGCATTCACCGACATGTGCCTCGCGCTGTTTAACTCCAACGAGTTCATCTATGTCGACTGACGTTTTGCAGCAAAGGTAATAAATAAAGGGCTCAAAGCAGTCTCAGCGAACAATCCGAGTTTTGTCGAATGTTGGCAACTTCCTCGACCGTCGTCTGGCATGATCGTCCGACGAGACGGAGCGGTTGAGCAATGAACTTCCAGAATCTAATCATGACCGGCAATTTGCTCATAATTGCCCATTGTATTTTGCTGCACCTCTATTCGATCCGTTACGTCGTCGTCAACTTGCGTCGTGGCTATTGCCGCGCCAGAGACTGTGACTTCACGCGTGATCAACTGCCCATGATATTCTGGACTCTCAACGTGTTTGCCTTGCTTGCGCCGTGTGTGCTGACGTTTCTTGTCGCTACCATCTGGCTCGCCTCGCGGTGACATTCATCGGAAACAGTGACCGTGTGACCAAGTCATTAACCAAACCGCGACGCTTCTGCCGAGTCAGCCTGCGTACACTCCTCGTCCTGATCACAATTGGTTGTGTGTGGTTGGGATCGAAGGTCAACAAGGCTCAAAAACAGCGACCAGCGGTGGCGTGGATCGAGCAGATGGGCGGGCACGTGATCTACGAAGAACCTCACGGGCCGGAGTGGCTCATTGAGTTGATGCCGCTCAACTTTCTCGCGGATGTGACCCTCGTTTCTCTTGATGGCGAAAAGGTCTTGGACTTGTCTCGTCTGGCAAATCTCCCAGATCTCCTATTGGACTAACATTTCAATGAGTTGCATCCAACTCGTTTACTTCGATAACGGAAGGGGCACGTCGAGCAAGTCGCCGTTCGCCTTGAATCCGCTCCCATCAACATCGACAAAGATGGGATTGGACACAGCGACTGGCGGCTTCTCGCCGCCCCACAGCGGTCCCATGACGCGGCCGAGTGTCAAGCCTTCGCCGATCGCGGCCACGATGAGGTGAGCGTCTTCGCTGAGTTCAACTGGGATGTCGGTTTCGAATTTGACCACGCCGTCGCCAAAGTGCGTCGGCGTTTCGCGTCGAGTGAAATTTAAGTCGTTGTTGGGGCGGCCATTCACAAAAACTTGCACGCGATTGATGTCGAGCCAGTTCGAGCACTGTACTCGCACCGACAAAGTCGCCTTGCCTCCTGGTGCGATCACGTCGTCGCCGGGGATACCGATGGGAGTGATCGATCTCTCCTGCGGGCGGAGCGTGACTTCCATGAAAGGACCAGTTGTCATCGTGACGTGCCCCGCCTCCGATGTGTGTACCATTTCCATCGTGTCGATCCTCGCCGGATCGTCGGTTGAACTTTTCAAATAGTTTCGCAGCCATCCGGACTCATGGAAGTTGTAATGTGCGTCGGTATTCACGACTCCAGGAATGCGATATCCGAGGTTCAACATTTGCATCCAGTGATAGATCGGATTGCGCGAGAGACGTCCCTTCTCATCCTTCTCGGGCTTGGTGAAGATGGTCTCGAGCGGATGAACTTCGATGACGTCCATGAAACCGAACATCGCCTCAAAGCCGCCATCCGGTTCGTCGTTTAGATCCTTGTCGCCAATGATCTGGTACAGATTGGGATGGTTTTCCTGGACGAGCTTGTCACTCTTGTCGTCCCAGAACGCGAGCCGCTCGATCTGTGCGACTGGGTTCGTATCGGTGACGGGCCCACCGCCATCTTGCGTGCGCGGTGTGTACTTCAGCGGAAAGGCATTCTGATGATTCACTGGGAGCAAGCTGCCGGTCAATTCCATCCCGCTGCAAGTCGCCATCCGATTCTCGACGCCTAATTGTTGAAGATGCGGCACGTACGACGAGATGCGATTATGCTCGGTGCAAGGGCAGAACTCGACGTTTTCGCACAACAGATTCAGCACTCGCCCGAGTTGCATCGAGGTATTGTCGCCCGAGGGCGTCGAATGGCTGTGAAAGTCGCTGCTTACCCAACCCTTTGTTTTGACGACGCGTTTCAATTTGGCAGACAGTTCAGTTGCCTCGCCACGATTTACTTCAATGGACTTGAATACGGCATCATATTCAGGCCCAAAACTGATGATCACTTCGTACTTACCAGGTCCAATCGATTGGCGAAACCTGCCATTGTGACTGTAGTGCAAGTTCTTCACCGTCACCGCGCCACTATCAGGCCCAAAGTCTGGCGACGAAGTGCCTTCGATTCCATGAAAGGCGACCTTGCACGGAATCGGTTTGCCGGAATCATCGGTGATATTGCCGACGACGTAGCCAGCCTCCGGTAGCTGAACATGTAGTTTGGCGGTTGGACCGCTCCAGCCGTAATAGCTTTCGACCAGGTCGCGCCCATTTGCATCGACCGAAAGTTTCATGTCGGTGCTTGGTAAGTCAAATGTTAACTCACCCGCGGCATCTGTCCGTCCAGAGGCATATGCCTTTCCATCGACCGATACCGAAACCTTGGCATGTTCCACGGGGCCAGCCGGATCGGTAACACGCAACGCTACCGCGGAGACTTCGTCACCGGACAACTTGTGAGCGCGGCCTCGTAGCTCCAATAGACTCGCTGCGGGGATGATTGACCGTGTAATCGTCGTGGTTGATTGTGGCTGCAAAGTCACTTCGTCCGAGCCGTCTTTCAGCAATTGCAGCACCGAACCTCGACTGCCACTCGGCTTGAGCGTTCGACCGGGGACTAGCACGCCATACGCTTGTCCGAACCACTCATCATCCGCCCAAAACAATCCGGTGGATTCGTCATTGCCAAACTCGAAGGTTCGATCGGCGCGAATGTAGTCGCTGATCTGAAATGTCTTTGCTTCGTTCATGGGGTTCCGTAACAGTGTCTCGGCGATCAACGCGTCCGAACCTTCGACCAACGTATACTTCACGGTGACATCCAAGCCGGAAGGTGACTTTGTGGCACACTGCCAAACGATCCGTTCGCCGCTCACTTTCAACGAGTCACTGACTGCGACATTCGCTCCGTCAGCTTCGATCTTGATCGCGTCCGGCGAGTGAAACGAGAGCGGCATGACGTTTGGATGATATACGCTGAGCTGATCGTTGGGTCGATCGCGACGAGTCAGATCGATAATCATGGCTCCATTGTTTCGCACCGTCATGTTCGCGCTGCGAGTCGGCAGTGGCTCGGCGATGACGACAATGATTTGATCATTCCGTAGAACATAATCGCCGTAGATGCAGTCGACTTCTTTTCCTGCGGGTGCATAGTTGTCCCAGGTTGCCGGAGTTAGACGGACCAACTCAGTTGCTGTAGCACACTCGGAAAATGCGGCAGTTAGCAGTGTTAGAAAGCAGACGAGTGATGATTTCATGTCTTCCTCGTTTTTCGCAGGTGGGCGGCACAGGTAGGAAGCGACTAAGATAGCCGATTGCGTCGGCGATTTGGACCACGCTCCCGGCCAACTCATCATTTTTGTTCCGCTGAACTTGACTCGCCGTTACAATCAAGGTCATGAGTGACTCGATTCTAGAAGTCGCGAGGCGAGCGGATTTATTCTTTATGGAAAAGTCTCCGATACATGACGCCATGCGGCGGTTGACGAAGACTTTGAGAGGGATGGAGATTCCATTTGCGATTGCCGGAGCGATGGCGGCAAACGCACATGGTCATAAGCAAACGACGGACGATGTCAATGTCCTGATCGGTCTACAAGACCTTCAACGTTTCAAGGCTCAGCACATTGGTCATGGCTGGATTGACAAGCATGAAGGGTCAAAGAGTTTCCACGACACGGTTAATGATGTCAACATCGGCGTTTTGATCGCAGGCGAATTCCCCGGTGACGGACGGCCCAAGCCGGTCGCGTTCCCGATGCCTGAGGCAGTCACCGTCTTTCTTGGTGAGGGTATTCCTTATGTTTCTTTGCCGACACTGTTGGAGCTAAAGACCGCCTGCGCCATGACGACATCGCATCGCCCTCGCGACCTGGACGATGTGATTCAATTAATACGAGCCAATAAACTGACGCTTGAATACGCCGATCAATTGAATCCCTATGTTCAAGACAAGTACCGGGAACTCTGGCAAGCCGCTCAGGTCGACGAAGAGTATTGAAGGTGACCAGACTCGTGCTCCTCCTTACGCGAGGATATCGTGAATGACTCGTCCGTGATCGATATCGAGCCGTTTGCGACCGGGTATCTCAAGACGTCGGTTGTCGAGTCCGAGCAAGTGCAACACCGTCGCGTGCAGATCAGTGACATAGTGTCCTTCGCCCAAAGCGTGGTAGCCCAGTTCGTCGGTGGCACCGTGGACATAGCCTTGCTTGATTCCCGCACCGGCCATCCAGATCGTGAAACCGTTCGGGTGATGATCGCGTCCGCTGACGCCGCCGCCTCGCAATTCAAGGCCCGGCGTTCTTCCAAATTCAGTGCAGAAGACGACGGCAGTTTCATCCAGCAGGCCGCGTTGTTTCAAATCCTGAATCAACCCCGCTACAGGCAGATCAACCGTGCCACACAGTCGCGTGTGATTCTCCTTGAGCTTCTGATGCGAGTCCCACACGCCGTACGGCGACGGAAACACTTGCACGAATCGCACGCCACGTTCGACCAACCGTCTGGCGGATAGCAACCGTTGGCCAGCGAGTTTCGTGGCTTCGTTGTCGATGCCGTACAACTTTGTAGTCGCTGCCGTCTCCCGCGCCAGATCGATCGCCTCGGGAACGGACGCCTGCATACGATACGCCAACTCGTAGGCCCGAATTCGAGCTCGCAGTTCCTGATCCTCGGGATACTCGACGGCAGTCAACTCGTTGAGCCTGTTGATCAGTTCGTACTCGTGGCGCTGTTCTTCTTGGCTTTGATTCGCGTGTCGTTGACCGAACGGGAGTGGATTCTTCGGGTCGATGGCAATCGGGACGCCGGCGTGTTGTGGTCCCAAGTAGAGCGAATCGATCGAGAGTCGAGTGTCGGACCGAGTCGGTCCGCCCAATACCGCGAACTTGGGCAAGTTTTCGTTCAGCGTGCCGAGGCCATAATGTGCCCAAGCCCCGATGCTGGGTTGCTGTTCGTCGAGCCGATGCCGGCCTGTATGAATTTGGTTTTCCGCGGCGTGATCGTTGTCGGTCGTCCACATGTTGCGGACGAAGCACAGATCGTCGACACGCTGGGCCAAGTGCGGCCACCAGTCGGTGATCTCGATACCGCTTTCGCCGTGTTGCCGCCAGCCAACCTGCATAGGATAGATCGTCGGATAGACGTCTCGAACATTGATCTCCTCGGCCGCAACGGAGCGGAAACGCTTCTTATGCAGCGGCGAGTGGAGTGGGTTCTCGAACGGCGTCTTGTCAAAAGTCTTGCCCGCGTACTTGTTCAACGCAGGCTTGGGATCGAAGGTTTCAACGTGGCTGTAACCGCCGGACAGGAAAATCCAGATTACCGACTTGGCACGCGGCGCGATAGTTTGTGCAGGCACCGCGTGAGTATCTTCTGAGGCGCGGAGTCTGCCATCCTCTGCCAACATCGCGCCGAGCGCCATTCCGGTAAATCCCATTCCCAAGTCCGAGAGAAATGCCCGGCGAGGAAGGAGCGAATTCTTGCATTCTTCGTGAGTCATGGCCTGTACTTCCGATCGTTCTTCAAATCGGGGCGAGTTTCCTTAACGGATCGCGACGAAGTCGTTATGACTAAACAGAGCGCGGACAAGGCTCTCTCGCGTCTTTCGTGTGATCGTCGCTTCGTCGTCAATCGTTTGCGTTAAAAGCGCTCGATGTCGGTCGAGTGCATCGAGGCAGAGTGTTCGTTCGGAGGACGATGGCATGCGTGACAGAATCGTCCCGAACATCGCAATCACAAATTGTTCGGTCTCGTTCGTCCCGCCGCTCGCGCCCTGTTGGTCTTCCCAGCGTTTGACGATCTCGGTACTCATCGTGTGAACCAGATCGCTGTTCGTCAGCGCCAATGCTTGTTGAGGGATGACGGTTCGGGTCCGGCGGTAACATTCAAGGGCGTTGGGTCCGTCGAACAACTCGCCCAACGGACTCTGCCCACCCAACTCGGGATAGTAGCTGTAGTACAAGCTGCGACGATAGGTCGTCAAAGATTCGCTGTTCTCGCGAGGTTGCCCGCCCATCGTTCGATCGAGCTGTCCCGCTGCGTAGAGCAAGCTGTCACGAATGACCTCGGCTTCCATGCGTCCAGCGTTCATTCGCCACAGCAGCTTGTTTTCCGGATCGACGGCCAGCCAGTTCTCCGACTCCTTGGCCGCCGATGTGCGGCGGTATGCAGCGCTGGAGACGATCACTCGATGCAGATGCTTCATGCTCCAGCCGGATTCCATCAGCTCGACGGCCAGCCAGTCGAGCAAATCAGGGTGAGTCGGCGCGTCGCCGTTGCGTCCAAAGTCATTAACGCTGGCCACCAGCGGGCTGTGAAAGTGTCGCATCCAGATGTGATTGACCGCGACGCGGGCCGTAAGCGGGTTGTCGCGGTTGGTGATCCATTGGGCAAGTGCCTTGCGCCGGCCCGTGCTCGTTTGCGGATACGTTGGACTGAAAGCGGTGTAAGTCGCAGTCGGTGGTATTTCGTCGATCGCGGTGCGTGCTTTATCAACCGCCGCCCGTGCTGCCGCTAGAGCAGTGTTGGCAGTGTTTATCGCCTCGGCACGCTTGGCGTCGTCGGCTGGTTTCGCTTCGGCCTCGGCCAGCGTCCTCTCTTGCATGAGAACCGCTGCTTCGGAGTGACGTAGCGTTGCTTCCCGCTCCAATCGCACCGCAGTCTGAGTCAACGCCGCCACGTCCGCATTAGGTGTCTCACCGTACTTTGCACGATCTGCACCAATGCGGGCTTCGACGCTTGCCAGTTCGGCTCGCGCTGCCGATTCCTGTGCACTGGCGACTAACCGCGGGAGTGAAGCAGCTCGCACCGCGCGGCGAGCCATTTCGAGTTCTTGCCTCGCGATTCGCAAGCCTTCACTGCCAGCGGTCATCGAGACGATCGAAGTTGCGGGTTGGACGCTGTACGACGATGCTTCCCATCCGCCAAGTCCAGCCACATCACGCCCGTCGGGATAGTTAGGCGGCTCGAAATCGAAATGAGCCACGCGCTCAGGAGCGTTTGTCTCGTCGGACGAAGCAGCCGTAAGAATGAGTTCGTCGAGGACGACCACACTGCCTGTCCGCGCGTCGAACGTGATCGCCTTCGTAGGATCGCCCACAGGGTTCCAGCCATTGAGTGCGACGGGAACTTTCTCCACGAGCAGCTTATCATCGCTAAGCGAACGCACGGTCAATAGGCACGAGTCGGCTTTTGTTTGTAGCAATAGCTTTACGTGGAACCGTTGCTGTCCGGCCGCAAAGTCGTACGCGCCGACATCGAACTCACGGAACGAGTTCGGTTGGTAAGAGACAATCCGCCCTTGGTCGAAGGCTACGTATCCGGCGGTTAATCCTTTGTCGACATCTTTGGCAAACTGAAAGTTGAAGTGCGCGTCGTTGTTGATCAAAAGTTGGAACTCGACCGTGAACCCGTCGTCGAGCCTCTTGATGCCATCCAAACGGTTCTGCAAGGTGCGGCGACCCGTCGTCGCGTCGATGAACAGGGATTGTTGGCCGACGAGTGCGCTGCCTTCCGATTGGCGAGCCGCTTGCAGTGCTTCGGCGAACGCCATCTCGGCCTTCGCCAGTTGGTCCTTCACGGCTTGCGAGGGCTCGGCGTTCGCTTGTGTCGCGGTTTGGACGGCTTGTTCGGCGGCAGCGATCGCCTCCTTGGCCGCATCAATGACCGTCGCTTGAATTGCTGGTCTCAAGCCCGGATACCAGGCACGCGGCGGCAATTCAATCGGTTCAATCTCCGGCAAGGATTTGGCAAGAAAAGCAGGCACGCCCGGCGATATCGATCCGCGCTCCTGCACTCGATTTCGCTCATCGCCGCCGGTGTAGAACCATGTCACCGCTTCAGCGTCTTTGTCGAACACTCGTACGGAGCCCAGCGGCTGGACCTTGCGGAGCGTACTGTAGTTGTAGTCCTGAAACGGCCCCGGATCTGCCTCGCCCGGCACGCGATCCTGCCGAATGTAAATCGGCTCGAAGAAAGCCCGCAGACGAAAGTAATCCTCGTGCGCGATCGGATCGTACTTGTGATCGTGGCAATGAGCACAGTTGAAAGTCAGCCCGAGAAATGCCTTACCCGTATGTTCAACCGTATTCCGCATCCAGTCGTTGGGATTCAAGGCGTACCAATTGCGAATCAAATAGCCTGTTGCATAACCAGCCTCGTCGTTCTCTGGATCAATCTCGTCTCCGGCCAGCATCTCTTGCAGCATTCGATCGTAGCCGTGATCCGCATTCAACGATCTCACGATCCAATCTCGCCAACGCCACACTTGTGGAGCACTGTTCCATACATCCGGTACATATCGCCGACCGTACCAATCGCTGTATCGCCACACGTCCATCCAATGCCTCGCCCAACGCTCGCCGTACTCGGGACTGTCGAGCAATCGCGTCACAACATCTTGATAAGCGTCAGGGGAATCGTCTGCGAGAAACGCTTGAAGTTCTTCTCGGGTCGGGGGCAGGCCGATCAGGTCTAAATAGACGCGACGCAACAAGGCGTGTCTCTCTGCCGAGGGGAGCGGTGACAGGCCGTGCCGATTGTGCTCGACGGCGAGTAGGGCATCGATCGCCGTTGGGAATGGAACGCCGCGATCAGAGGTTGGCACAAGCGGACGCACGATCGGCTTGAATGCCCAATGCTCTTGTGGGGCCTCTTCGGGTTTCTCGTTCTCCGGAGCGATCGCTCCTTGATCGATCCAATCTCTTAGTTGGGTAATCTGTTCTGGCGACAACGCCATGCCTTCCGGAGGCATACGTTCCGATTCGTCTTCGGATGACACTCGTGCGACCAGAAGTGAGTTGTCGCTATCGCCAAGCTTGATCGCCGGACCGCTATCGCCACCTTTGCTCATCAGAGCCGCCGTGTCCAGTCGCAACTCCGCTTCCTGCTTCAGGCCACCATGACAAGCAAAGCATCGTTCCTTCAAAATCGGCTTGATGTCACGTGAATAATCGACGGGCTGGGCGACCACGATCGCTGCTTGCCAAAGCATCGCACCAGACACCAACATCATTCGCATGGCTGCGTCACCTTTGCAGGAACGGACGTCGAGGCGGGGTTTATCGGTGTGAGTTTGTCGTTGACCGTGGGACGCGAGGATACGACTCGTGGTACTCGATCAACCTCAAACTTTGGAACAGCATCGTAACACAAAAGAAGCGTCGAGACGAATTCTCCGTTGCCAAGGTCCTTCCTTGCGAGGTCAGGACTCCCGAACTAACTTAAGACCCACACACAATGTCGCGAATACCGATTGTGATCGCGATATGCGACTTTCATGGAGCCTGATAATGCCGCCTCGTTGCCCTGACGCTTTCTCAATAATCGTTGCGATGCTGATAGTAGCCTGTACGCTGGCCGTCCCATTTGCTTCGGGTCAATCGACGAGTCATCCGATTGTCCCTGGTTTCGAGCGATTCTACGCGCAGTCGTCCGGCGATGTTGCGGCAGGCGAGCTGCTGATCGGCGAACTAGGTTGTTTGTCATGTCATCGCGCCGAGGCTGCTATCGCGGCTCGTGTGTTGTCGAAACAGGCACCTATTCTTGATCACGTCGGGCTTCGTGTGCGCCCCGAATTTCTACGAGCGTATCTCGCCGACCCACAGAAGACCAAGCCGGGGACCACGATGCCGAATCTGTTCTCCAGCGTATCGGAGGCCGAACGCACCGAGCAGGTGGAAGCGCTGACGCATTTCCTTGCGTCAACCGGTTCGTTGCTGGAAGGCGGACCGGTCACGCCGGCCATCCGTCGTGGCGAGCAGTTGTTTCACACGGTCGGATGCGTCGCCTGCCATAATCCACGACGGGAAGGATCGACACAACTATCGACTTCCGTGCCACTGCCCGAAATGGAATCGAAATACTCGGTCCCCGGGCTGACCGAGTTTCTAAAGAATCCACTGGCAGTGCGGCTGGCGGGAAGAATGCCTCACATGAATCTCGATGATACGCAGGCTCGTGAGATTGCCTCGTATCTGCTACGCAACTTAGAGGTCGCATCGAAGTTGGAATACGCGTACTACGAAGGCAACTGGGATAAGCTTCCCGATTTCGACTCGCTCACGCCGACAAGCTACGGAGTATCGGCCAGCTTTGACGTCAATGTTGGACGCGAGAATAGCTTTGCGATCGTCTTCCGAGGCCGCTTCCGTGTCGAGCAAGAAGGAAACTATGTCTTTCATATCGGCTCGGATGATGGTTCTCGTTTGAAAGTGGACGGTCATGAAGTCGTCACCGTTGACGGGATACATCCGTTTTCATCCGGCAAGGGCAAGATCGCTTTGCAGCCCGGTATTCACGAACTTGAAGTGCAGTATTTCGAGGGAGGCGGCGAGCAGGAATTGAAGGTCGAGTTTCAAGGAAAGGGGATTGATCGACGTGCCTTGGAGTATGCACTTGTCGGTTCCGACGACGAGCAGAAAGCTACGGATCGTTTTCAAGTCGATCCGACTCTGGCGGCAAAGGGCAAGCAACTGTTTAGCTCGATCGGCTGCGCGAGTTGTCATCAGTTGCGAGTGGACGGAAAGCAATTGGCTTCCGAGCGCACGGCGAAGCCCTTTGCAGCACTGGTTGCCAGAGGTGGTTGTCTATCGGGAACTGGAGCGGGCGTTCCTCGTTTTCATTTAAACGATGCTCAAAGCTCGTCCGTCGCAGCGGCGATCAAGTTGCTGAACAACGCGACGACACTCCCGGAGAAAACACCCGAACAAGCGATCACGTCGACGCTGATTGCTTTCAACTGCGTGGCCTGTCATCAACGCGGCGAGTTGGGCGGTGTCGAAAGCGGTCGCAACGCGCTGTTTCAATCCGATCAACCAGAAATGGGAGACGAAGGCAGGATTCCGCCTCACTTGACGGGCGTCGGGTCAAAACTGCAGCCCGAGTGGTTGAAGCAAGTGTTCGACAAGGGAGCAAAGGATCGACCGTACATGTTCACACAAATGCCACGTTTCGGATCGCAGAATGTCGGCCATCTGATCGCCGCGTTCGGACAAGTCGACCCCGAAGTTGCGGATCACGGGATCACGACCGATATCGACGAACGACATCTCAAAGCGGCTGGTCGGAAACTCGTCGGCTCGGAAGGGTTTTCTTGTATCAAGTGCCACACCTGGGGCAACGAGAAGGCTACCGGCATTCAGTCGATCAACATGGTCACGATGACGCGGCGGCTGAAGGAGAACTGGTTCCATGAGTATTTGCTGAATCCGCAACAGTATCGTCCCGGCACTCGCATGCCTGCCGCCTGGCCCCAAGGTCAAGTCTTGTTGCCGACGCTGCTCGATGGCAAGGCAATGACGCAAATTCATTCTGTTTGGGAGTTCCTCAGCGACGGCGCAAAGGCCACCGCACCCGTTGGTTTGGGAACCGATCCGATTATCCTGACGGCGTTCGATGAAGCCATCATCTATCGCAACTTCATTGAAGGTGCTGGTCCGCGAGCGATTGGCGTCGGTTATCCCGAGAAGGCGAATCAAGCATTCGATGCGAACGACTTGCGAATCGCGTTGCTGTGGCACGGCGCTTTCATGGACGCTTCCAAGCATTGGATCGGTCGCGGCCCCGGCTTTCAGCCACCGCTTGGCGACAACATCTTGAAGCTGCCGCTCGGCGTTTCCTTTGCTATCCTTTCGAGCCCCGAGGCTTCTTGGCCAACCGCGACCGCCAAAGAACTCGGCTATGAATTTCGAGGTTACAGGCTCGGTGAAGCACGTCGCCCGACCTTTCTGTACGACGTCGGAAAAGTGCGCGTTGAAGACACGCTTGTTCCCGATTCGAAGGAACCGTTTACTTCTGCCACGCGTACGCTAAAGCTTGCGACCGCATTGCCTGTCGAAAACGTGTGGTATCGCGCCGCGGTCGGCAACTCCATCGAGGCGACCGACGACGACTGGTATATTGTCGATGGAAGTTGGCGGATCCGATTGGATGTTGAATCGACGATTCGTAAGTCAGCCGGCAAAGTCGAATTGCTCATTCCTGTTCGCGTCACGAGCGAGGCCACTGTCATCACGCAACAGTACGCTTGGTAGTACGAATTCAGATTGTCACACATTGAAGATGAATCAAGAGCCATGACAAGAACGATATCCGCCGTAATTCTCTCGGTTGTCGCGGTTGCGTCGACCAACGCCGTTCCTGGGTTCGCCCAGACGCCGACAGAAGCCGACTACTATCGCCTCATCCCCTACGACATTCCCGCGTACATCAACCTTGAAGCTGGCGGCATCGAGTTGATGCCCGATGGCAAACTCGCGGTGTCGACTCGTCGCGGCGACATCTACATGATCGATGAACCGTTCGCTGATCCGCCCACCAGTGTCCGCTGGACTCCGTTCGCGAAGGGGCTGCACGAGGTGCTTGGCATCCATGCCGTCGGCGATTGGCTGTACGCGACGCAACGTTGCGAACTGACTCGGCTGAAAGACGAAGACGGCGATGGCAAGGCAGATCTCTTTGAAACGGTAAACGATGATTGGGAGATCACGGGCGACTACCACGAGTACGCATTCGGTTCGCCTCCCGATGCGGAAGGAAACATATGGGTGGTTTTGTGTCTGACCGGATCGTTCAATAGTAACGCCCCGTATCGAGGGTGGTGTGTTCGCATCACGCCAGATGGCAAGTTGCTGCCCACGTGCAGCGGCATCCGCTCGCCGGGCGGCATCGCGATGAATGCGGCGGGCGATGTGTTCTATACCGATAACCAAGGGCCCTGGAATGGAACTTGTAGCCTAAAACATCTCAAACCTGGTTCATTCCAAGGACATCCCGGCGGCAACAACTGGTACGACATTACCGACGGAGCGATAGGCCCGCGTCCGACGGAACCGCAAAGCGAAAGCCGCATGATGGTGGAAGCCAAGAAGATTCCTGAGCTTGAACCGCCAGCCGTCTACTTCCCCTATCAGAAGATGGGGCAATCGGCGAGCGGCATCGCTTGCGATACGACTGGCGGTAAGTTCGGCCCTTTCGAAGGGCAACTGTTCGTCGGCGATCAGACGCACAGCACCGTGATGCGAGTCTTCCTCGAACAAGTCAACGGACACTATCAAGGCGCATGCTTTCCCTTCCGCGCCGGCTTCGGTTCCGGATCGCTGTCGTTGAAGATGACCGACAACGGTCTGTTCGTCGGCGGGACAAATCGCGGTTGGGGCTCGCGAGGCAACAAGCCGTATTCGCTTGACCGATTGGTATGGACTGGCAAAGTCCCGTTCGAGATTCACGAGATGCGAGCGAAGCCAGATGGCTTCGAATTGACGTTCACTCACGAAGTCGACTCCAAGTCAGCCGCAGATGTCGCGTCGTACGAATTGCAAACCTACGCCTACATCTACCAAGCCAGCTACGGCAGCCCGGAGGTGGATCACACCAAGCCAACGATCACACGAGCCGAAGTCGCCGCCGACAAACGCAGCGTTCGGCTGTTTATCGATGGACTCCAGGAAGGTCATGTGCATGAGTTACATCTCCTTGGTATTCAGTCGCGACAGGGCATGCCGCTGTTGCATCAAGAGGCGTACTATACGCTGAATTACATTCCGGCCTCGTAAAGTCGCACCAAGCGAGCAGAATTGAAAACGCAGAGGCGCGGAGGTAGCAGAATTCTTTTCTCTGCTACCTCCGCGCCTCTGCGTTTCTACGTTGTCCGCACCGCAGCGCCAACACGGCACACCGGTGCAGGTTCTTGCTTGCAGCGACGCAGGCACCGCACGCCGGCTTAATATTGTGTTTCGACTAAGTGGCCGCTGTCACGTGAGTTAGCGATACGCCTTCAAATTGGAATCGCTGTTGGCCTCCGGTTTGCTTTCCTCGCTCAGCCAATCTGCTGCTTGGCTTTGAGAAGGGATGGCATAACCATGAGTATCTCCGATTCGCATACCAATCTACCGAAACCCACTGAATCACCTTTCGTTGCGTTCCTCGATAGTTTCTTGCAAGAGAAGAATATCAAGTGGGTGCTGACGGCCGGCATGATGATCTTGCTCGGGTCGTCGCTGATGATGGTCACTCGGGGTTGGAACGAGTTGGATGCGACGTGGCAATATCTCGTCATCATCGGCTATACGGCGACCATCTTCGGGGCAGGTAATTGGAGCTTCCACAAGCTTGGTTTGCGGAAGACTGGAACTGGACTGTTGGCACTGTCGGTGCTCTTGATTCCACTGTCGTTTGTCGCTTGGTACTGGATCTGGAACGCGTCAACTTCCGTGACCAGCGGCGGTATGGCGGTTGGTTTGCTATTGCTGAACGCGTGTGTCGCAGCTCACGCGAGCCGCAAGATATTCGCTCACTTCTTGCAAGGACATCAAGTCACTTTCGTTCTGAGCTATTTGGCATTAAGCGTGGCCGGGGCCATTGCCCCGCTCGCTCGTGACGCTAGCGATGTCGCGATGTGGTTTAGCTCTCTCGCGCTGTGGGCGGTCTTTACCATCGGGGCAGTGAAAGTTAACCGGCATGTGTTTTGGTTGACGGAAGAACATCGTAAGCCAAGGATTTTTGGTTTCTTTCCGATTTTGTTGCTCGGTGCGCAGTTTCTGCTCGTCTTTGGCGGGAACTTTTCCAAGTCGATCCCGCACGATTGGTTCGGCCTCGCGTGTGTGTTGGTCGCGATTCCGGTTTTGTTAACGGCTGATGCGGTGGCACGCGTCTTTCAAGATCGAACCGGCGATATTGTGCGCCCCATTCCGTGGCCGATCATGCTGCCGATGGTGATCGGAGTGATGCTGTGTGCGAGCGGGATCGCGTTGGCGGGCTCCGGGCTTCTGAATGGCGTGCCTTACGCCGTTGTGCCGACGGCTGGGCTCGCCGCTGGCTTGATGACGATCGTGGCTCGGCGTACCAACAAGACGGCTTTCGTATGGGCGATGCTTGGATGTGTGACGCTCGCGTATAACTTCTCGCCCGTCTTCTTTCAGGAACTCGTCAAAACGCTTCGCGATACCGGCGCTAGTGCGCTGAACGAGTCGCGGCTGCCTTATGCCTTTTATGGACTGACATATCTGCCATTGATCATTGCCGCCGTGATTGTGGCGGTTCGACTTGAACGCCGAGGCGTCGCCTTGTTCGCCAAGCCGATGCGTCAGTACTGCGCTGGCATCTCGATCTTTCTGCTGGCACTTTCGATGACGCACGCGAAGGCGTTCTTTCCGGTTGCCAGCGTAATGACAATTCTGTTTGCGTGGCAGGCGAATGTATTCCGCACTCGCCGACTGGCGGTGGCTGGCATGCTCGCCTTCCTGATCGCTTCGACCGGAGCCACGGCTTTTGCGAATGGCGTACTTGGAACGAGTTTGAGCGCCGAGATGTACTACGTCTTTCCGACGCTCGCTGCCGCCATTCTCCTGTTCACAACCTCATGGATCGATCAGTGGATGGAAAGGCTGTCGAGTTCTGAAGTGGAACAAGTATCACACTTGGGCACGCACCAGTTGCCTCGTGCTGTGTCGCTAGTTGCAACGATCGGTGTTGCGATTGTTTGGATTGCTCAGGTCGGAATGCAGAGTGCGACACTGCCGCTCGTTCCTGGTTTGTTTGTTTTCGGACTGTTAGCTGTGCACTCTCTGGTGTGGATGCGACCAGCTGTCAGTTGGTGCGTGTACGGATTGCTGGCAAGTGAGTTAATCCGCCTTGGTGTCGCTGCCAATCTGGGATTCGACACGATGACCTCGCTCGCGATCTTGATCCTGGGAGCACAGTGGTTTGCGAGCTACCTCCTGGACCGACGTCCAAGTCATCGCGTTTCGAGGGCGTGGGGATCGGTGAGCCATATCTCGGCGTTTGTCGGACTGCTGTTTGCAACGCTTGCGTTCGCGGTTCCGAATATGCTCAGCGAATTGCTCCGGCACTCGAACTCCTCGATCGAACTATTGCATTGGATGCGAGATATTCTGTTGGTGGCTTGGTGCTTCGATGCCGCACGACGACCGCGAGTGGTAACGACTGGCCTGGCGAGCCAATTCCGCTGGGAACGCAGGGCCCAGCCGGTGCCTGCGTTCCTGGGGTGCGTGTGTGTGCTCGGGCTCGTCGGTTGTGGGCTCGTGCGGATTGGAGGGAACGCTGCATCGGAGTGGTTGCCGCTGGCTTGGACACTGACTGCTGCTGGCACCATTCCGGTTACCCAGTTGTTACGGACTCGATTGATTCGCCTGAGGGATGAGTTAGGCCAATTGAACGATTACTTCGCTTTGCGTGCGATGGCCTGGCCGATCGACATATCGATGTGTCTCGTCCTCGTCGCGTTCTCGGCGTTGCAACTGTTCTTCTACTCGCCCGCGATCTGCTCGGCGGGATATGTCAGTCTCGCCGGGCTGCTGGTACTGTCGTTTCTCCGGAAGCAACCTGTGTTGCGAGTTGTTACGGGAGTTGTGATCAATTGGACAGTGTTACTCGCCGTCTTGCAGTTTGGTGTACGAGGCGAAGACAACGTGCTCGAATTGCTCGATCATTACAGCACGAACTCACTGTGGACTGTTGCTGTGATCAGTGCCGTTAGTTTGTTGATTTGGCAGAAGCTGTTTGGGGCTAAGCAACCATTGGCGGAGATCGCGTTTGCTCAACGCGTCGCCCTGCGAATGGTTAGTGGAGGAGCGTTGTTGTTGACGTTGGGCGACAGGTTCTTAACGTTGCCTCAAGTCGTGGCGACGCTCGTCACGGTCGTGATACTCTTTGCTTCCGAACTGCGAGTTGCTCTCCGTAACCAAGTTCCAACACGCGTCTGGACGGCGGAAGCCATTGTGCTCGTTGGCGTTGGATATTTGCTGTGGTTTGGCGTGCTGTCTCTGGACTACACACTCGCATTGTATGTGCCGTTGGCCTTAGGGATTGCAGCCTTTGCCGGCGGGACGCTCACGTCGCGACGAGCGGATACGAAAGTGTTGGCAGCGCCGCTGATCGCTACCGGACGCTGGTTGCCGCTGGCGACGGTCGGAATCGGGATCGTCCGAAGTGTGTCGTTCGAAGGAAGCAATGGCTGGCTGGGCATTAACAGTCTGGCCATCCTGCTCGCCGGAGGCTTTTATTTCTGGCAAGCAATTCAGCATCGGAGCAAGGGCTTGGCGGTGCTGTCTGCGGTGATTTTGAATGTTGCGATCATGTTGCTGTGGGAAGAAATCGGGTTGGACGACCCGCAGTTCTACATGATTCCAATTGGTGTCACGATTCTCGCGCTGGTCGAAGTCCTGAAGCGTGAGATTCCCGCCGTTTGGCACAATCCGTTGCGATACATCGGGGCGCTCACCATCCTCGTTTCGCCGACATTTCACATCGTCGACCGTTCGTGGCTTCACCTGATCACCTTGATGGTGCTGGCGACTTTGGTGTTGCTGGTATCGATCGGCTTGCGTCTGCGAGTGCTTATGTACACCGGAACTGCGTTTTTGATCGCTGATCTCGTGGCGATGGTGATCTGTGGCGGCATCGATCACCCGAACTTGCTTTGGATCGCTGGCATCGGATTCGGAGCGGCCATCATCACGCTCGGTGCCATTTGTGAAAACAACCGTGAAAAGTTGCTGCAGCGAATGCGGATTGTCTCCGCGCAGATGGAGCAATGGCGGTAGGAGATGACGAACTGATGAAACCCCAATGACGAATGACCAAGTAGAGAGCGACTGACGAATAACTACTACGTACGGGAGAACTATAATGAGTTGGCTGAATACTTTTTCCTTTGTGATGCGTGCGAATGTTACGACGTTACGTGATCGATTTAGCGATCCCGAGCGGATGCTGCATCAATTGATCATTGACATGGAGGAGGAACTTGGGCGAGTCCGAGAGAGTGTGGCAGGTGCCATTGCCGACCAGATTCAACTCGAACGCAAAGTGAAGAAGACGCAAGAAGAAGTGGAGCATTGGTCCGAGCGTGCGACGAGTGCCATTCACCGAAGTGACGAGTCGTCGGCAAAGCTGGCTTTGGAACAAAAGCTCATGTGTCAACAGCGAGCTGATACCTTGACAACCGAACTCGTCAAGCAGCGCGAGCAAACCGACAAGCTTCGCAGTGCGGTGCAGGAGTTGGAAGACAAGATTCGTCAGGCAAGGCAGAAGCAGACGTTGTTGCTGGCTCGGCTGACGCGGGCCGAATCCTCAAGTCGGATCAATCAGGCGTTGAACCGTGTTCAGAGCAAGTCGGCTTTCGCGGAGTTCCGCCGACTGGAAGATCGCGTCGAACGTGAAGAGGCAATGTCCGAGGCCTATGACCGTTTGGAAGGTCGCGATCCCGCCGCCGACGAATTAGAACGCCAGTTCGAAGAATCCGATCGCAAGGAACGGCTTGAGAAGGAATTTGAGGCACTGAAGAACCGTGTTCAAGAATCAGCCAAGTAGATTGATGGCGAGCCTTGCAGCGGATGCAGCGAGCTTGTTCCGAGCGTGGTGGTATCGAGATCAGATTCGATCCTCGCCGCGCGAGGGCAAGCTCCTGCGTCTCGCGCCGGGCGCGATTTTGTGTGTGAGTGGGAACACGGTTGAAGTCGAAACACGTGATCTCGTTGAGACTCCAGAAGGATCGGTCCTGAGGTATCGTTGTCGTGGCGACGATTGTCGACCGGAGTTGTGGGTCACGGCGACGCCGGTTTCGATGGTTGTGTGGTGCCGCGATGAATGTGAAGAACGAATAACAGAGGATGAAGTCGAGGTGTGGAGCGAAGGAAGCAGAAACTCTAAGCCACGATGACGTTCTCCCGCCGGTGCCATTCCCGGGTACAATCACGCGTAACTTTCTTTCATCCTCAACAACCAATGTCCATCCCGTCATGCCGTACGAATTGCGACTGTTCTTGGTCGGTGCCGCCGCAGTCATCGACACGGCGTTGTTGTTGAGTATCTGCGAGCGGAGTAATTGGCGTCGCACTGCGCTGCCCATCGTGGCGCTCACCATCGGTGTGTGGCTGTTTCACGGCGGCGAGTTTGCGAATCTGTTGCTGTTGCATAGCATTGGCGAGTGGGCCGAAGCGGCTCGCTGGGTCGCCATGTCGACGATGAGCGTGGGGCTGCTGTTGATGCCGTGTGCCATGTTGCACGGTGTGCTGCGTGTGATGGGAAGCGGCTTTGAGCTGAATACGCAATTCCGGCCAGTGTTGCTCCTTAGCTATGCACCACTCATCCTTCTGCCTTCGGTCTGGTTCGCACTCTCGACACCGCCGAATGAGCCTTTTTTGGACCGCGTCGACGGCATCCTGTGGCAGTATTTGGTGTTCGCTAGTGCCGTCAATATAACCGCCGTCGTTGTGTTTCACCTTCAACGCGCTAGAGCGGAGTCTCAAGAACTTCGTCGGTTCCTTCTGGCGATGGAGTCATTTTTGGCCGTGTTGACGGCGCTGCTGATTGTTGCCTTCGGATTTATGGATTCAAGCTGGCGCGAGCCCGATTCGCCACTGATTCTCGCGATCGTGTTACTACCGGTCGCTCCAGCTGTTTTGTTTTCCTACTTCGTCATTCGATATCGCTTCATGCGATTGGTCGTCGAGCGAACACTTGTTTATGGAGTGATCATGGCAGCGGCCTTGCTGTTTCATCACTTGATCCTCTATCGCATTGCGGAACCACTCGCCGACCGAATGCGAATTGATCTGGGGATCTTGGAAGGAACCATCGTGTTCTTGCTCGTAATGCTGTACTCGCCAATCCGACAACGAGTTGCCGAAGCATTGCACTATTTGATGGGACGTAGTCGGGACGATATCCGCCGACGGACTCGTGAGTTGGCAGTCGAGATGTGGCAACATGTGGCAGATGAGCCAGAGACGTTGGGGCGTTGGTTCGTTACGAATGTTCGCGAGTCTTTCCAACTTGAATCGGCGTCGGCGTGGTTGTTCGACGAGTCAGATGAGGCGTTCGTCGAAATCTGCGACGAATCGCGAATCGGCAGTTCTGCGATCGCTCGCTTGAATCGAGCTCTTGAATCGCATTCGCACGTCTCCTGTCGTGGGCCAAGTGCCAGCAATCAAGCGGCCTGCGAATTGCTCACCGAGTTAAACTCATCGCTGGCAGTTCGCGTCGCTCATGAGGGTGTCTCCGGACTGTTGTTGCTGGGGCGAGGTCGTCGCGCCAAGGAGTTGGGTGACGAAGAGACGAATGCAATCTTGCTGCTCGTCGAACTGTTCGCGATCACACTACACAACCACTACTTGCAAAAACGCCAGATCGATGCCGAACGAAGAGCCGCTCAGAACGAGAAGCTCACCACGCTGGGATTACTGACGAGTTGTATCACGCACGAGATTAAGAACCCGCTGTCCTCGATCAAGACGATTGCGACGTTGCTCGGCGAACGTACGGGGGCTGACGACGAGAACGCGGAAGATGTCAAATTGATCCTGGAAGAAGTGGATCGGCTCGTGAACACAACGGCTCAGTTCCTGAAGTTTGCGAGACCTGCGTCGAAAGGAAGTGAGGCGACCGATGTGGCAACGGTCTTTCAGGGCGTGATTCACGTCCTGTCCCATCTCGCGAAGAAGCACAACGTTCAAGTTGAAGCAAGCATCGCCGAAAATCTACCGGCAATCACGTGCAGTGAGGAGACGCTTCGACAGATCGCGTTCAACTTGGTGCTCAACGCAATCGAGGCGACCGGCACGAATGGGCACGTGGATATCACGGTTAGACAGCAAGTAGATGCCATCATTGTCAACGTCCGTGACGACGGGGTTGGGATCTCTGACGACATCAGGTCGCGAATCTTTGAACCCTTTGTAACAGGCAAGACGCAGGGGACGGGAATTGGCTTGTACGTTGTGCGACGGAACGTCGAAGAACTCGGAGGAACGATCAGGTGCGAAAGCACGCCAAATCGCGGCACCTGCTTCACCGTTTCGTTGCCGTTGGATATGCTACGAGGCAAGTTAGACGGTGTGGATTAGTAGCGGTATCGCACGACCCTCAGTAGGACCAACGCGTTTATTCACAAGATGCCAACACCACTCCGCATTCTCATTGCCGATGACGAACGCCCCGCGCGATACGCGCTGCGCAAGGCATTGGAATGTCCCGACTACGAAATCTCTGAAGCGGAGAACGGACAAGCGGCGATCGAGTACCTGCAAGATAACAGTGTCGGCCTCATGTTCTTGGACCTTTCGATGCCGGTCCTCGATGGTCGTGGCACTCTTGAGCAACTCGGTCCCCTGACGCATTCGACAGAGGTTATTGTTGTTACTGCTGATGACAGCGTCTCGTCGGCGGTTGATTGCATCCGGCTCGGAGCTTCGGATTACATCACAAAGCCTTACGAAATCGAGCAGGTGCGGGCGATCGCTCGTCGCGCGGCGAAGCGAGTGTCGCTGGAACATCGACTTCAGCATTTACAATTGCAACTCGACGAAAAGCAAGCGTTCGGGGCGCTCGTTGGCGTTTCGCAACCGATGCGCGACCTGTTCTTTCAGATGCAGCGAGCCGCGAAAGCTCCGATCGATATCTTGATTCGCGGCGAGACGGGGACGGGTAAGGAGTTGATTGCTCGTGAGATCCACCGACTGAGTCCGCGATCAAGCGGGCCGTTCGTGGCCGTTAATACGGCAGCGATCGCCGAGTCGCTTGCCGAGAGCGAGTTGTTCGGCCATGTGCGGGGAGCATTTACGGGTGCGGAAGCCGATCGAAAAGGCGTTTTCGAGCAAGCTAATGGCGGAACGTTGTTTCTGGACGAAATCGGTGATATGCCGCCGCCCGCTCAAACGAAGATTCTTCGTGCCCTGCAAGAGCGGATGGTCCAGCCCGTTGGTTCGACAAAGAGCATCAAAGTCGATGTCCGTGTGATCACTGCCACGCATCAAGATCTTGAGCAAGCGATTGCGGATCACGGCTTCCGCCAGGATTTGTACTATCGGATCAAGGGAGTCGAGTTGCATGTGCCACCGCTGCGGAGGCGTCGTGAAGATATTATCCTGCTGGCGAATTTTTTTCTCGATCGAATCGCGGGGAAACTGCCGGTAACGCCGCGATTCGATTCGCGTGCAGTTGACCAAATGCTGACCTATGCCTGGCCGGGAAATGTTCGCGAGTTGGAACACGCCGTCTCGGCAGCGGCGGCGATGGCGGACAAGGGCGTAATCCAATCCAGCGACTTGCCTATGCTGAAGGCGAGTGACGATCTACTTATTGAATCCTTTACGGAACTGCTCGATTTGCCGCTCACGGAAGCGAAGAACCAGCTTGTGGAATCGTTCGAGCGGCAGGCAATCGCGCGTGCCTTGCAGAACCACGGGGGAAACGTGAGCGCCGCTGCACGACAACTCGGCATCCACCGCCAAAGTTTGCAGCAGAAAATCGCGCAACTTGGCATTCGCGTGGAGCGCACGTAGGAATGTCGAGTGATTCGCCATTGCTGGAGGCACGCGGCATCGGGCGCCGACAACGCGATGGAAGTAGCTGGCTGATACACGATGTGTCGATCATGGTTGGCGAGGGGGATCAGATTGCCGTAAGGGGCCCGACAGGTTCGGGCAAGACTGTCGCGTTGCGATCGCTGGCAATGCTTGATGCGATCGATGCCGGGGAAATCCGTTGGCGCGACAGAACCTTGACGGCCGATGAGATTCCCACCTACCGATCGCAAGTGATCTACTTAACGCAGCGAGCGAGATTATTCGGCGGCACGGTTGAGGAAAACCTGCAACGACCCTTTTCGCTGGCAGTTCACCGCCACCAAGGATTCTCTCGGGAGCGGATCGCCAGCTTTCTTGAACGTCTCGATCGCGACGAGCGATTCTTGACGCTTGATTCCGAGCATCTCTCCGGTGGCGAGATGCAGATCGTGGCACTGCTTCGCGCGATCCAACTCGATCCGACGATCCTGTTGTTGGACGAACCGACCGCTTCGCTAGACGCGGAGACGACGCAACAAATCGAACGCTTGGTAATGGGCTGGATGTCGGAAGGGCAGGGGCGCCACGCGTTCGTATGGGTCACCCATGATGTCTTGCAAGCCAATCGAATCGCGAACCGTCAATTAGAGTGTCGCGGTGGCCGTGTCCTCGAAGCGGAGTCAATTCGATGAAGGAATATGTCGAGCTGTCAACGCTGCAAGTCAGCACTGCCGCTTCGTTGATTCTGGTGAATGCGGTGATTTCACTGGCACTTCGCTTGCGGCTCGAACGATCGTTGCTGATCGCGAGTGTCCGGACGATCTTGCAGCTGTTGTTGATTGGCTTGGTATTACACTGGGTGTTTCAAGTCGAGGAAATCGTTGTTGTTATCTCGCTGCTGGCGATCATGACGGGGATTGCGGGCTACACTGCGTTCACTCGGACGAGTCATGCTTATGCCGGGATGTTGCTTGATTCGATGGTGGCGGTGTGGGCGAGCTCGTGGTTCGTACTAGCCTTTGCCATGGTTGCCGTCTTGCAAGGAGCCCGTTCGTGGCACGACCCGCAGTATGCGATTCCGTTACTGGGGATGATTCTCGGTAATACACTGAACGGGATAACGCTCGGACTCGCGGGCGTTCTGGAGGGATTTCGGTCAGGCCGAGATCAAGTCGAAACGCTGCTCACGCTGGGCGCGACTCGTTGGGAAGCGGCTCGCGAAGTGATTCAGAAAGCGTTGACGACCGCGATGACTCCGATCATCAATTCGATGATGGTGGTCGGAATTGTGAGTTTGCCGGGAATGATGACCGGTCAATTGCTCTCCGGCGTTGAACCGATCCAGGCCGTCAAGTATCAGATCGTCATCATGTTTCTGATTGCGTCCGCGACGGCACTCGGAAGCGTTGGCGTTGTTTTATTGGCGTATCGGCGATTGTTTAGCAGGCAGCATCAATTCCGATACGACGCGATCCAAAGCCGGAAATAAGTTGGGGGGGCATTTCCACCGAGTTGAACGGCGGGTAATGCCCACGCGGCACGAGATCAATGCTCGTGTTTTGTTTCAAAGCCGGCTTTCTTCAGAAAGTCTTCCCATTTGTGTGCTTCGGTATGACTCTTCAAGTTCAGCGAACGCCACTTCGGGCACCGGAAAGAGACGTCGAAATGATCGCCGTGAGACTCTTGCTTGCACTCGCAGCCGAGGCTCTTGAAAGTGTCGTGGTATTCCTTGGCTTTGGCCGCCTCGTCGAAGTGGAATGACTTCCACTCCATCAAGCGAAAGTCGACTTTCTCGACCGAATCCGCTTGCAGCGAACCGGCAACGAGACAGCAAGCACACAATGCAGCGATGGTCAGTGACTTCCACATCGACACGGCAGTTCCTTTCACGAAGTACGTTGACAAAATGTTTGCTCCTTCCATCGGCTGTCGACGGTTCAGGAATTGAGGGCAACTGCTGCGATCCCTTGCTAGCGTCGCCGTCCTGACGGAACTCTAGCGTGATACTAGAATGGACAATCAAAACTCACAAGAGAATCTCATTTGCAAACTACTGCTTCAAGAGTTTACGTGGAACCGAATCTCGACGATCACCGACCCGGTCTCAGGCCGCCACGATTCAGCCTTGCCACGCTGTTCTTTACCATTGGATTGCTTGGCGTCTTGTTTGCGGCGATGAGCTACCTTGGTTCGTACGCGACGTTGCTGTTCATCCTGTTTACGCTGACGGTTGCGGCGCATGTTGCCGGAAATGCGATTGGGACACAGCTGCGCAACAATGGTGATCATCCGCCGATGGCGAGTGGCGACGCGACGCGCGATAGAAGGCGTCCGATTACTGTTCAGGATTTCGCCCCGCCATCACAGCTTCGCCAACGATCAGCGCTGGGCAAGCCGATTTTGATCACGACCGTAATGGGCAGCGCTGCAGGAGCGATGCTTGGGGGGTATGAGTTGACGATGCTGATGAAACAGCCAACGCTGATCGCGGTCGCCTTGGGAGTGATCGCTTCGGCGGTATTGGGAGCAATCTGGACGTTCGCGGCTTCCAGCTTTTTGCATGTTGCGTCGGGCGCACTGAGGCAAGCGACGCGTGACGCCAAGCGTTGACGGCTCGATATTTATTCCACTTCTTGCACAACGACAACATTGTGGGCATGTGCAATCACTTCGCTGCCCGTGACATAGACCACGCGATCTCCCTTGGCGAGCACTCCCGTCGTGCGGCCCCAGTTGTCGATGAACTCGCGGAGCTTTGGCCCATCACCCACCGGCGCGCCTGGGAGCGGGACGATTCCCCAGAACAACGTCATCCGCTGCAAAGTTGCTGCATTGTCGCTTACGCCAACGACGGGAATCGCAGAACGGAACTTGGCCTTAATGCGGGCAGTGCCGCCACCCTTGGTGGCAATCACAATGAGCTTCGCATTCACTCGATTCGCGATCTCATTTGCTCCGTACACGGTTGCTGCGGTGATGGGATGGACACCCGACAATGCAGCGATCGGCACTTGTTCGCTCTCGGTTCGTTCGAGTGTTCTCTCTGTGCTCAGCATCACTCGATGCATGACATCGACGGACTCACGAGGAAACATTCCGATTGCTGTTTCCCCAGACAACATACAGGCGTCGGCTCCGTCTAGAATCGCGTTTGCGATGTCGCTGACTTCTGCCCGTGTTGGGCGAGGCGAATCCTGCATGCTGTCGAGCATTTGCGTTGCAACGATCACCGGCTTCGCCAAATGTTGGCAGACCTCAATGATTCGCTTCTGAACAACGGGCGTCTCGGCCAGATCGATCTCGACGCCCAAATCACCACGCGCGACCATGATCCCGCCGGCCGCGAGAACGATCTCGTCGAGATGTTCCAATGCCTCGCCCTTCTCAATTTTGGCAATGATCAACGCCCGAGAACCGTGTGACTGTACGAGTTCCTTCAGTTGCCTTACTTCAACCGGCGAGCGGACGAAGCTGAGGCTAATGAAATCGGCACCGACCTGTGCAGCCCAAATGGCGTTTGAAATGTCGGCCTCGGTCATGGCGGGAACGGTCAACGCGACTCCGGGCAAGTTCACGCCTTGCCGGCTGCGCACGAAGCCGGCTCCCGTGACAATACAGCTGGCGGACGACTCGTCCTTCTCGACGACCTGCAGGCTAACTGTGCCATCGGCTAACATCACTCGGTCGCCTACGGTCAACTCCGTCACGAGTGATTCGTAAGTGCAAGTGAACTCATTCGGTTTGCTGGGTGTGTTGCCACGAATGAACCGGAACTCCGCGCCAAGCGGACACTCGGTTGGATCATCCACCAACTGTCCCAGCCGGATTTTCGGTCCCGCCAAGTCGACGAGCGCGCCCACCGGTCGATCACAGTCAAAGCTTGCTGCGCGAACCGCATCGAGCGTTGCTTGATGTTCCTCTCGCGTGCCGTGGGCCGTGTTAATGCGAAACACATCAACGCCGGTGTGAATCAACTCGCGAAGCATCGCCGGCGATTGGCAAGCGGGACCGACCGTCGCCAATATCTTCGTCCGTGACTTCCTGCTTGGTCGAGCTTCTGGAATCGGAGCTTTAGCCATGATGGATCCTTCCATGTTTGATCGGTCGTTGACCACACTCACCAGTCGCGAGACAATCTAATTGAATTCGCCGCACGCTGCGAGTCGCCTTCCTAGCCAGCAAGCCGAGAACGAATCGTTGACGACCAACGCCGCCGAGCCATCGCAACGGATGCGTCGCATCACCGCCTATACAACCGCAGGGTTGTTGGGCGTTGTGGCAGGAATCGTGGCGTTGCTGGCAGTTGTCGTGTCGCGGCACCAACAGTCGCTGCCAAAACTTACTCCCGAGCGATTCTATGAGGCGAAGGCCCGGTGGGAAGAGCGTTCTCCTTCGAGCTACGACATTCAAGTTGTCGTGTCGGGGCGCCAAGCGGCGGTCTACTACGCCGAAGTGCGAGACGGCGAGGTATTCGCCGCGACACGTGATGGTGAAGTGCTATCACGACTCCGTACGGTTGACACTTGGACCGTTCCGGGAATGTTCACAACGATCCAGTCGGATGTCGTCAATGTCGAAAGACACCTTGCCGGGACTGCAGATCAAAACACACCGCAAGTGTTGCTACGCGGATACTTTGACGAGCAGACCGGGCTGCCGTTGCGTTATCACCGCACGGAACTGCGCAAGTGGGGACCGAACGTCGAAGTGATGTGGGAAGTTACGAAGTTCGAAATCGTGCCGTGAGGTTTGCGAACCAAGTTCCGGAGGTCTAACCGGCTTCAGACAACGCTTCGGACGACGCCGACGACAACACCGATTACGCTCACGTTATCGAGGTAAATCGGGTCCATCGACGAATTGGCCGGCTGTAAACGAACTCGATCCTTTTCAGGATACCAGTACTTCAGAGTGGCTTCACCATCATCGGTCTGAGCGACCACCATCTGCCCCGCTTCAGCACGTTCCTGCTTCTTGACGACGACATAATCGCCATCAGCAATCTGAGCCTCGATCATCGATTCGCCGCGAACTTGCAACGCGAATAACCCTTCACGCGTGAACATCTCACCGAAGTCGACTCGCTCATTCTGCTCGAATGCCAGACTCGTCAGACCTGCCGCAACCGTGCCTGCCATGGGAATTCCGGCGGCCTCCTTCACGGCTTGCCGCGACAATTCGATCGCGCGGGACTTATTGGGGCTGCGGCGAATCATGCCCTTCTTTTCAAGGGCCTTCAGGTGACACATGACTCCGTTTGGCGAACTGATCTCAAAACGCTCGCCAATCTCCCGAACCGTGGGTCCATAGCCGCGATTCACGATTTTGTCGCGAATGAATTCGTAGACGGCGGCTTGGCGTTTGGTGAGCTGATCGAGGACGGACATGAATCTAGCCTTTCAACGTGCGAAAACGGTAACTTCCCTAGCAATTTATAATATACAACCGTACAGAGTCAATAGCGTATGTACAGTATCCTGCTGGCATTTGGATTTGTCATTCAGAGTTGCTGCCACCAGTCGCCAAGTTATCGGCGAACGATTAAGAATGGCTCCTGTGAACTCAGGGCCATAAGGTCGAGTGCCAACTGAAATGTAACACATGTTCAGGCATGAGGCAGAGAATTCTGCTCAGAATGCGGCAATTTGCCTGTTCCCAACTCGCGAGCTAGGTTTCATAGATAAGGCGTAGCTGTTTCTTTGCGTCTAGCGTGTGCCTTCCTATTACCGAGCCCTTGATGCATCGCATTCTTCGATTCCTGAAGTCCGAAGATGGTCCAACTACCGTGGAGTATGCGGTGCTGCTGGCCGGCATTCTCGCCGTGGTGATCGGTGGAATCACACTCGTTGGCGGCCAGACCGCCAACTTCTGGAGCAACAACCAGAGCGAGCTTGATACGGCGTTTGGAGCAAACAGCGGCGGTGGCGGCAGCGGCAGTTAGAACGCAGTTGGCCCGTTTACAAAGGCCAGAAACCTAAAGCGGCACCCCATCCCAGCGAACAAACGCTTCGAGTGCAAAAAATTCGGGCAACCCGATTTGGTTATAGCGTGCGGCCGTGCCCTTATTCCGATCTTCTGCGCGCTGCCAAAACTCTCGCGGATCGGAGCCCGGGAATAATGCTTCGTCCTTTTGGCTTTCGTGCATGAAGATTGCTTCGCGCTTAAGCTCCATATCACCGGGGCTGAGCGGGACAGCGATTTCGATTTCGTCGAGTTCGTATTCTTGCCACGCTCCGCGATAGAGCAAAACGTCGGGGCGCGAGCCAGTGGCCTGCTCGATCTCTTGAAGTGCTAGAAAGATCGCTTCGGCACACACGCGATGCGTGCCATGCGGATCCGATAGATCGCCCGCGACGTAAACCTGCTCGGGCTGCACCCGCTCGATGAGTTCCCGGATGATGGCGACATCTTCCGGGCCGATGGGTTTTTTATCCACCGCACCGGTTCGATAAAACGGCAGGTCCAAGAAATGCAGATTCTTCTCTTCGCAACCCACGGTCAACGCGCCGGCCTTTGCCTCGCTCCAGCGAATCAGTCCTTTGATCTTTAGGACGGCTTCGTGATCAAATTGGCCAGGCACTTTCGTCGATAGCGCTTCATGCACTGATTGCTCGACTTCGGTTGACTTTTTTTCATCGATCCCGAACAGTCGGTTATACTCCGTCACCATATCTGCGACGCGTCGAGCGTCGTGGTCAAAGACGGCAATATTCCCACTTGTCATGTATGCGATGTGAGTTTCATGCTGATCCTCGACCAGACGGATCAAGGTTCCTCCCATGCTGATCACGTCGTCGTCAGGATGGGGACTGAAACAGATGATTCGTTTCGAATCGCGGCCTGCGGGGTGATAATCGATCGTGTCCATCATCCAACGGAACACGCGATGGGCTAATGTTGGGGCGGGGCCGTAGTGTCGCAATAGATAGTGCAGGTTGTGCTGACGGAAATCATCGTCATCGAGTTTCAGTAAGGCTTTGCCCGATTGTTCGCAAAGCCAAATGACGGCCCGCTTAATCATCGAATCCGTCCAGTCGACGGCACCGACCAACCAAGGCGTCGTGACTGCCGACAGTCCTTTGGCGGCTGCGAGATCGATTAAGACCGAAACGTCTTCGTGATCTTGCAGATAACTTGCCGGATTTCTCGCCGTGACATCGTTCTCCAGTGTCTCGCGGATAATGCCTGACTTTGATTCGCCGAGTGCGATCAGCAAAATCTTGCGCGATGCGAGGATCGATCCTAGTCCCATCGTGATCGCTTGCGTCGGGACGTTTTCTTCCCCGAAAAAGTCACTAGCCGCGTCGACTCGTGTTACGGGATCGAGTGTGCAAAGCCGAGTCCGACTGTTGCGCACGCTGAACGGTTCGTTAAAACCGATATGCCCGTTGCGGCCAATTCCCAGCAACATCACGTCGATGCCGCCCGCCTGTTGGATCGTTGCTTCGTACGTTCGGCAAAACTCGTCCACTGCTTCGAGCGGCAACGTCCCATCTGGAATGTGAATGTTTTCAGCGGGGATATTGATGTGGTCAAACAGATGTTCTCGCATCCAACGCTGGTAGCTTTGCGAACGATCGGGATGGATGCCGTAATACTCATCGAGATTAAAGGTGACGACATTCGAGAAGTCCAAGCCGTCTTCCTGGTGCATGCGGATCAACTCGCGATAGACACCCACGGGGGTTGAACCGGTTGGCAATCCGAGGACGGCGTTCTGCCCTAAAGCGTTTCGTTCGTGGATCACGCTGGCGATGACCTCGGCGACTCGACGCGCGAGATCTTTCGCAGAATCAAACACATAGGCCGGCAGCTTGGCTCCTGCGACTAGGCGTGCCGTCGTATTGGAGGGGGGAGTTTGCAGCATCTTGGCCATTCGAACTTTCTACGGATTTTGCGGTCTGTGCGAATCAGAAATCCAGAATATCTGTTGAACTCATGCAAAGCAAACCGGGGCGGTGACCGTCCAGGGCTTTTCATTTGTTGAAGTTGCACAAGATGTACGACGGGCCTCCGAGCCCGTCGAATAACGACTTAGATTCATCGAGCCCTGGGCTCGGAGGCCCGTCGTACAAATCTCTCCGTTTTTCGATTTAAAGGGATTCGCATGGCGGCCTCGGAGAGCCGTCGTACAAATTTGTGCAGATTGAACAAAACGAACGCCCTGGGTGACCGTAACGATTGTGTTCAATGCGGCAAGATGCGTCGCCTCGTGACCGCCAAATGTTTCGCGGTGAGTCGCGTGCAGTCCTGTGAGTCTTCAGACCGTTGCCAAGTTGTCCCGGTGAATCACCTCTTGGTACGGACAATGACCGAGGACTTGCGAGATGCGGTCCGATTTAAGGCCCTTGATACGCTCGATGTCCGAAGCGGGATAGTTGGTCAAGCCGCGAGCAAGCTCTCGGCCTTGGAGGTTGCAAAGTGCCACGACGTCTCCCTTGAAGAAAGTACCTTCGATGCCGGAGATTCCGATCGCCAGTAAACTGCTGCCGTTTTGAGCAATCGCGCGACAGGCCCCTTCATCGAGCAGGATCTTTCCTCGCGGCGTCGCTGAGAATCCGATCCAGCGTTTCCAGGGGCTGATCGATTTGCCTTGGGCTACGAACAACGTGCCGACACTCTCGCCGGCCATGATCCGACCCAAGGTTCCTGGTTCGTGCCCGCTGCCGATGATGACGTTCTCACCTGCGGAAGTCACGATCTTTGCCGCACGCAACTTACTCGCCATGCCTCCTTTGCTGTGGCCCGTTTTCTTATCGACCGCAAAGCCTGCCACTTTGTCGTCCAGGGCGGTGACGGTCGAAACCAACTCGGACGAACTGAGGGTTGGATCGCCTGTGTACAGTCCTGAGACATCCGACAAAATCACTAGTAGCGGGGCTCGCACGAGATTTGTTACCAAGGCGGCCAAGCGATCGTTGTCTCCGAATGTCGTGGCCAACTCTTCGACGGCGACGGTGTCGTTCTCGTTGATGATGGGGACGGCATTCAGCTGTGTTAGCGCGAGGAGCGTATTGCGGACGTTGAGATATCGCTGGCGATCGTCGAGATCTTCGGCGGTCAGCAAAACTTGAGCGGCGTGGCGACCGTGTCGGCGGAAGGTTCGGTCGTAGGTCTCGATTAGCTTCGTCTGCCCGATGGCGGCGACGGCCTGGAGCGTCGCTAGATCGGCGGGCCGTTTCGCCAAGCCGAGCTGACTCATTCCAGCTCCAACGGCCCCCGAACTCACTAAGATGACTCGCCGCCCCGTTTCCTTGATCTCGTTCAATTCTTCTGACAAGCGAGCAATTCGGGTCTCGTCGAGCGTGCCATCGGCGTGTGTCAGGACACGCGTTCCGACTTTAACGACCACGATGTTTGCCGCAGCAATGACTTCTTGGCGAAGTAAATCAGGCATGGGGGAGTTCGAGATATTCGATTTCAGATTTACAATTTTCCAGAATCTTTGACAGTAACTGCAACCTGAAAGGTCTACAACGGGCTCTGGCTAGGCACGACATCGATTTACGCGTCGTGAGGTGGTTCCTTGTGGATTCCGGGCGGTGGGCTTAGAATGAGCCGAGTCGTCGGACACCTCTTTAATTCGCTGCCGGAATTGTGCTAACCCCGCGTTTCTTCCATCCTACCTCAACCGGTGGCCGTGCATCCCTAATGGGATAGCATCATGTCACTGGAAGGACTTCGATGAGCGTACTTCACCACGAATGCGGCATTTGTGCGGTCTATCACCTGCCGAATGCGCCGACCAGTGAGATTTGCCCCGAGGGCCCCGAGCATACATCGCGGCTGCTGCCTCGAATGCTGCTGGACATCCAAAACCGAGGCCAGTTGGCCGCAGGCATTACGACTTACAACACCTCTCGCAAGCAGCTGATCGATACGCACAAGGATATCGGTTCGGTTACCGAGGTGTTTCGACTGGCGCATCGCGAGCCTTGCGAGCGGTTGATGGAAGAGTATGCAGGCCAAGCCGGCATCGGCCACGTCCGCTATGCCACCTGCGGCACCGAGGACCGAAGCTATGCCCAGCCTTTCGAGCGGCATCATCTGGAAAAACGCAAGTGGTTCAGCTTTGGCTTCAACGGCCAACTGGCGAACTACACCGAATTGCGAGACCGCTTGTTGCGAGACGGTGACAACCATCTGGCGCGGGAGACTGACACCGAAATCCTCATGCACGAGTTCAGTCGTGAGTTGTCCGGGGATCGAGAGCCGTCACTCGGCGAGATGATGGGAAATGTGGCCGAGCGTCTTGATGGTGCCTACAGCCTGGTGTTCATTAACGCACGCGGCGAGATGCTCGTTGCGCGAGATCCGTTGGGGATTAAGCCGCTTTGTTATGCCTTTGACGGCAGCTTGTTTGCTGCGGCAAGCGAGAGCGTGGCTCTGCTGAATCTTGGGTTTGCACCCGAATACATCAAGTCGCTCGAACCCGGTCACGCGATCACCATTGTCGACGGTGAGTTCGAAGTTCGCCCATTCGCCAAGGCACCGCATCGAGCGCACTGCTTTTTCGAGTGGATCTACTTCGCGAATGTGGCGAGTACGCTGGACGAACGAAGCGTCTACTTGTCACGCACGGCCTTGGGGGTCGAACTGGCGAAGCTCGAAGCCGAAGATGGCCGAGTCGATTACCAAGACGGCAACACCATCGTGGTGCCAGTGCCGGACACAAGTAAGGCGGCTGCTGACTCAATGGCGTACGAACTCGGAATTCCTTCGCGTGAAGGTCTGATTCGCAATCGCTATTCGGGCCGCACGTTTATCGAAGGCGGGTCCGGGCGTCGCAAGAAAGCTCAAACCAAGTATACGCCTCTGCGAGAAGTCCTTGAGGGCAAACGCGTCTTCCTGGTTGAAGATTCGATCGTCCGGTCGACCACAATGCAAGTTCTGTTGGATCGGATTAAGGAACTTGGTGGCGCAAAGGAGATTCACGTCCGTGTGGCCTGTCCGCCGATTGTCGCTCCTTGCTTCTACGGCATCGATATGCCAACGGTCGACGATTTATTCGCGCCAAAATTCCTGAAGGGTGGTCCACTGACGGACGAAGTTCAGCAAGCGATGGCGAAGCAACTCGGTGCCGATTCGCTCCGGTATCTGCCCGTCGAATCGATTGCGAGAGCTATCAACCTTCCAGGTTCTCAGCTCTGCCAAGCTTGTATTACCGGCAAGTATCCCACGCCTCGCGGCCAAGAGTTGTACCAGATCGACTTGAAAGACTCGGGTAAACCGAACAACGTTCGCCGGGCCTACGAGCGCACCCGTGCTGTGGCTGCCTCCTGATGTGACGCTTGGCACACGGAGGAACCATGGCTGCCACAACGCCGCAACTTGAAATTACTTGTTCTCGGCAGTTTCCCGAGTGGATGGCCGAGCGACGTGTGAGTCTGGCGTTCACAACTTATCAAACCGGCAAGTTGTTTCTTATCGGCTTACAAGGTAACGGTCGGCTTTCGATCTTCGAGCGAACGTTTAATCGCTGTATGGGGCTCTATGGCGATGGCCAGACGCTGTGGATGAGCACGCTTTATCAGCTGTGGCGTCTTGAAAACGTCGTCGAGTCAGGGCAAGTTGTGAACGAAGGCTACGATCGCTTGTACGTTCCGCAAGTCGGCTATACGACGGGCGACGTGGATGTTCACGATATTGTTGTCGACGATCAAGGCCGAGTCGTCTTTGCCAATACGCTGTTCAATTGCCTTGCCACGCTCAGCGAGACGCACAGCTTCGCGCCGCTTTGGAAGCCTCCGTTTATCAGCAAGCTCGCGGCGGAAGACCGTTGTCACTTGAATGGCGTCGCGCTGGACCAAGGAAAGCCTCGGTTTGTTACGACGGTCAGTCAAAGCGACGTCGTCGATGGATGGCGCGACCGGCGCCGCGACGGCGGATGTGTGATTGATGTCGAGTCGAACGAGATCGTTACCTCCGGTCTGTCGATGCCGCATTCGCCACGAGTCTATCGTGATCAACTCTGGCTATTGAATTCCGGAACAGGTTACTTCGGTCGCGTTGATCAGGCTGCGGGCAGCTTTGAGCCAATCACGTTTTGTCCAGGTTATCTCCGCGGGATGGCTTTTACCGACGACTTCGCGCTCGTCGGGCTGTCACGTCCACGCGAGAACAAGACTTTTACGGGCCTTCAACTAGACGATCACCTCGCCGAACGCGATGCCGATGCCCGGTGCGGATTGCAAGTGATCGACTTGCGAACGATGGACATTGTCCACTGGCTGCGAATCGAAGGCGTCGTCGCCGAACTTTACGACGTGGTCGTTTTACCCAACGTCATGCGCCCGATGTTGCTTGGATTCAAAAGCGACGAAATCCGCCGGACGCTGTCGATCGACGATACGACATCACTTTGATATCGTCACCAAGATGTCGTCACCAACGCGACCGCCGCGCGAACTCGCACGATCGAATCGCTCACCGCGCGCGGGCTACGGCATCATCTGCCAGTAATCAATTCCTTCGGGCAAGCTCCCGCCACTCAGGCTCGCCAGCCAGATGATCAATCCCATCACGGCAACCATGACTGCGATTACGACAATCGCAGTTCTTCGATCGCGACGTAGTTGATCCTGGCTCCCAGGCGACTTGGCGGGCGGAGATACTGTCGCTCCAAAGGTTCTTCTCATGACCGTCAACATCTCGCACCTCCTTTCGAGGCATTCAGGCCTCTGTACTTATTACGTGCAAAGAGTGTGCCGAGTTCTTCGCGACTCCTGCGAGTATCTTCGTAGCCTGACTCTCCGAGTCGGGTCGTGATGCCCGACTCGGAGAGTCAGGCTACTTTGGTTGTGGTTCCGCCACGTTCGGAGTTTGTTCCGCGACAAGAAAAAGTCGTGACTGCCAGTCAAGCAAAGAAGCGATTGCTCAGCCGCGTTTCGGAAGCGTCGCGCTGCGAAGCCAAAACTGCTCAATCGCTTCCATCAGCTTGCCAAAGCCTTCAGAATCGTGGGGCTTTTCCAGATAGCAGTTCGCCTGCAGGTCGTAGGCCCGTTGAATGTCATCTTCGTTGTTGGAGCCGGTGAGCACGATTACGGGAATGTCTCTGAGATGTTCGTGCTGTTTGATGGCGGCCAACACTTCAAAGCCTGACATCTCGGGCAAGTGCAAGTCCAACAAGACGACGTCAGGGCGAGGCGCGTTGGTGTACTCGACACCGTGGTAAAGAAAGGAAAGAGCTGACTCGCCATCACGCACCCGATGAATATGGTGCGATGGGTCGTTTGCTGCGAAATACTCCTGCAATAACCGAGCGTCAAGCGGATTGTCTTCGACTAGTAAAACATCGCGTGGGATCGTCGCCTCAGTCATTGGCCGCACTCCCTTTCAGAAAGTCACGCGTCGCCAGAACATTCGTTCAGTTTACGCTTGCCAGTGGCCAATACAACTGGCAATTGCGACGAATGCGAACGACCGGTCGGACTACGCCTATGGATCGGCTCAACAATAACTTCTTCTTTTGCGTAGGGTCCGCTGTGCGGACCAGGAATCCCGGAGGTCCGCACAGCGGACCCTACTCTTGAAATGCCGAAGCTATTTCTGAGTTGTTCCTATGCGGCCAATGTCTGCATTCAAACAGAAACCCTCCACAGACGGGGCAGTGTCTGTGGAGGGCCATGAGTCGAAGAAGTTACTCTTCGAAAGCGAGAGCATCACAAGGTCATGTCTCTCAACCATTCTATTCTTCGTGTTAATTGCCCCCGCAAAGACATAGGAAAAACATTTAGTTCACATTACGGTCGGATCTGGATGTGCAAGCGTGCTATTCGTGAGCAGTCACTTGGCGTTGGTTGCACTTTGAAGTCGCTGCACTAACTGTAAGACACTTTCGACCTGCATTTTTTCGAGAACTCGTGCACGATGAACGTATGCAGTTTTTGGGCTGATTCCCATCTCCAGTGCAGCCTGCTTTGTCGAAAGTCCGCTGACTAGAAAATCCATGAGTTCACGCTCGCGTGGAGTCAAGCCTTCGCAAAGCGCGGACATTCCGGACTGAACTTCATGTGATCGGAGATCCGATTTCATCGATTCCAACGCGTTACGCACTCGCGAGAGCAATTGCTCCGCGTGAAAAGGCTTTTCGATGAAGTCGACCGCGCCGCGTCGAAAGGCTTCGATGACTTGCGGCACGTCGCCATAGCCCGTGATCATAATGAAGGGCAGTTGACAGCCTTGGTTCGCCAACGCTTCTTGCAACTCCAAGCCGCTCATTCCAGGTAACTGGAGATCGAGCACTAAGCAACCACGCATCTCGGGTCGAAAGTACTCGAGGAACTCCTCCGGACTGGCGAATGTGTTGACCGAGAGTCCTGCATCTTGGAACATGACGTCGAGTGAGCGACGCATGTCGACGTCGTCATCGACAACGAAGACGGAGTCGCGGACGTCGTCTGGTGATTCGTTGTCCGCATCACGCAGCGGGTGTTTCACAGCCATGAATTAGAATCTCGCATCGTCAGTGATTGTCTGTGCGTGCGGCGTAATTACAGAATGACCTTACCACACTCACAACTTCGTCCAAGTGAAATGGCTTCGAGAGCCAGGCGAATGCTGCGTCCACATCGGCGGCGGCTTGCAGTCGGTAGTTCGGGTATCCTGACACAAAGACGACTCCAAGGGCTGGATTGAGTTCGCGGCAGCAAGCAGCCACCGCCGAACCGTCATGTTCGTCGCTCAGCATCCAGTCGACGATTAAGACGTCAGGACTGAACGTCGGGGCGATCGCCATCGCATCTTTGCTACCGGAAGCGATGCGGACATCGTAGCCTTGCTCGATGAACACGTTTTTCAACAATTCTCGATAACTAACTTCATCATCGACGATGAGAACTTTGGGCATTGGGCTGGATTTGTTGTGTCATGGGGAGGGAAATGGTCACTCGCGTTCCCTGGTTGGGCTCGCTCCACACGTCGATGCTGCCGCCGTGATCACGAACGATCCCGTGGACAATACTTAGCCCCAATCCTGTCCCACCGCCGTGAAGCCGCGTCGTGAAGAACGGATCAAACATCCTCGCGAGAATCTCGCGTGACATGCCAGCACCGTGGTCTTCGATGACAACTCGAACGCGCCCGTCGGCAGTATTCAGCTTCACGAGTACTTGGCTACCGCGTTTCGAAGATTGTACCGCATTCGCAAGCAGATTGACAAAGACTTGTTCCATTTCGAGAGGATTGATATTGGCAAAGCACTTGTCCACAGCCTCGCTCAGTTGGACTTGTATACCAGCTTGTTGAGCTTGCGGACGAGTCAGATCGAGAGCACGACGTAAGATCTCGAGCAGATCATGTCGCGACTTTTTGGAATAGCCGTCGCGAGAGAACTGGAGGACACTGCGAACGATGCGCGCACATCGCTCGACGTGCGACAGAATGTTTTTGAGCGAGTCCTCGAGAATCTCGCGGTCATCGAGTTTACGAAGGGCATACTCGGTTGTCAGTAGCATGGCTCCTAGCGGGTTATTGATCTCGTGCGCGATTCCGGCGGCCAAGGTTCCGATGGAAGCGAGTCGCTCGGCACGTTGCAACGCCTGTTGGGCGCCACGCAGATCGGAGATGTCGTGTGCGATGGTTGACAGTAGATCGACATCTCCCTTGGACGTATAGTGTGCCTGCAATACCATTGCCGTCGGGATTTCACGTCCGTCGCGCGACAGCCACGGGACTTCTCCCCGCCAACTTCCATCTCGTATCGTCGCCGGGAACGCTTTCTCAAGCAGTAATTTGACAGCGGACTCAGGATGAAAGTCACGAAGGTGGAGGTGGTCGATCGGTGCGTCGTCAGCATAGCCTAGCGCACGGCGAGCCGACTGGTTCACGTATCGGACTCGTCCTTGAAGATCAGCGAAACCAACAAAGTCCGGCGTCGCTTCAATAATCGAACTCAGCCGCCCACGCTCCTCGTCGATCCGCTTCCTTGCGGCAATCTCATCTTGCAACCTTTGGTTTGTGGCACTCAGTTCAGATGTCCGCTCTTTAACTCGCACTTCCAGTTGGTCGCGGGAGTCCTTTAACTCCGATTCCATCCGCTTTCGCGCAGTGATGTCAGTCACCATCGCCAACGCACCACTATGCTTGCCGTCCTCGTCGAGTAAAGGATTGGTCGACATGCTTGTCCATAAGGCGGTTCCGTCCTTACACCGCAAGCGGAAGTCGTGCTGCTCCTTGATTCCCTGTCGTCGGCGCTCCAAGTTTCGCTGTGCGTCTGCGTTCGCCACGTCATCCATAAAGTCGAAAATAGAATGCCCCAGCATCTCGCCAGTGGAATATCCCAACATCTCGGCCAAACGCTCGTTGACAAAAGTCGTCGTGCCCTCGGCATCGATAACCCAGACTCCTTCCTGCGTCGTTTCGATCAGCTGACGATACTTCCGCTCGCTCGCTAGGATCTGTAGTTCGGCTCGCTTACGTGCCGAAATGTCTTGAACGATTGCGATATGGTAGCGAGGCTCGTCTCCTGGATCCCAGGTGGGTGAAACTGTCAAGTAGTACCAGTTCACGGTTCCATCACTGTGGACCAAACGCTTCTCCATGCTGAACTCGCGGATCTCTCCAGCATGTAACCGTCGCAAGTTCTCTAGATTCTCGGGCAGTTCATCCGGGTGAGAGATGTCCATAAACGTCATCTCTTGCAACTCTTCCACGGTATGCCCGCTGAACTCCGCACACTTGTTATTCACACGAACGAACCTGCCGGTCTTTGTCTCGATGAGCGCGACGCTAACGGCTGCCTGTTCGAAGACCGAACGAAAAAATTGCTCGCTCTCGCGTAGCGCTGCTTCTCCCTTTCGCTGTTTCGAAATGTCTGACGTGAGGAGCGTAAGGCCGACAACCTGATCATCTCTTAGCACGGGACCGAGTCGACATGAGTACCAGGCCATCTGGCCCTTCGGTCCAGCACCTTCGATTTCGTACTGGTAGGGGGCGCACGTCGAACGAACCTGCTCCATCGCGTCGCGAAAGATAACCTGTCCATCCGGCGGCAGGTAATCGAACGCACTCGTTCCAATCACTTGGTCGCGATCCAAGCCAGCTACAACATGGTTGATGTAAAGAATCGTGCCTTCTAGGTCGAGCGACGCCACGATATCCGTCGCGGTGTCAAGAATACTGCTAAGATGCGCTTCCGATTGCCGCAGCGCGCGCTCGGTCATTCTCCATTCGGTGATGTCCTGTGCCGTCCCATACATGGAAACAGCTCGTCCCGAATCCGATCGTACGAACGTCGACACCGTGAGGATATGACGCACATCGCCGTTGCGACGAACCGTCCGGTACTCCACCTCGTCGCGCGTCACACCGCTTGTGATGGCTTGAGCAAAACTCGCCCTAGTATGTTCACGGTCTTCGGGATGCACACATTCCAAAAACGCTTCGAACGAGGGCGTCGTCGTGCTTGGAAGGTCAAAGATCCGAAAGAGCTCGTCGGACCACTGATGCGTGTTCTCAACCAGATCCAACCGCCAGCTTCCCAGCTTCGCGTTGCGCTCGGCCTCTTTGAGCAGTTGTTCGCCACTGTGCGGTGTCTGTTTGCCAGAGCGTGAAGGCTCGCCGTCGAGAGCCTGAGATCCTACAACCATGAAGTAACCTGTATTGGATCGCCGTCGAATGACCGATCCGAATCGAATTCCACATCACCCGGGGTAGAACCAGTCTAACGACGAGAATGGTCATCCGTATAGGACTTTTTCTTATTGAGAGGGGACAGTATATGCTTTCCAATTAATTCATGCACTGTGTCGACTGGACACACACAGAGTCGCAACTCTTGGATCGAAATGTTATGGCATGAATCGAACTCTAACGACTCCGGCTCCAGCGATTCTCGTCGTGGACGACTGCCCCGCCTGCGGCGCTCTCGTCAACCAAGCCTTCCGTGATGTTAACTCTGGCTATACGCTGAATTTCATCGATGATGGCGAGAAGGCGATCAAATATCTGCGAAGTGCTTCGCAGGATGATGCGGTGGTCGCGCCACGAGTCGTGCTGCTAGACGTGAACATGCCGCGGCTGAACGGACTTGAAGTGTTGCGAGAGCTCCGAGCCGATCGGTTTATCTCGCCCTTGTCCGTTATCATGATGACGACTTCGAGGTTGCAGCGAGACGTCGACGAAGCGTATCGCTGGGGGGCGAATGCCTATGTCGTCAAGCCGCTGGAGCTTCCTGGCTGGGAACGATTGTTGAAGTCCGTCGTTGAATTCTGGTTGGAGTTCGCGGAGATTCCAGATCACGCCTACCACAATCGTCACGCGGATTCAAAGCGAAGCCCGGTGCTTGAAGAGTCCAGTGATTCTTAGTGGCTAACAAGGGCCGTCGCTATTTCCTTCGACAACAAATTTCCAGCCGATGTCGGCCTTTGAAACGACATTGCAATGAGTAGCGATACGCCACAAGGCTTTCGGGATTGGCGTCGGGTCGTAGATATAGAGATCTGGGAAGGCGGCTTGCAACGCTTCGGTCGCACGTTTTGCGTTGTAGTGCGGGATGCGGGCATCGATGTGATGCGCTACATGTGTGCTACCAATACGATGGTGCAGAAAATCCAGCACCGGGCCGTAGGGTCGATCGATCGTCATAAAGGCGCCCAGCACCCAAGACCATTCATGATCTTCGAAGTGCGGCACGTCGACATCTGTGTGTTGTAGCCAAGTGTAAAGTACGAGCCAAGAGTTCACGACCAGATAGGGCCCGACATACAAGGCGAGCACGGGAACGATCGAGCCCGCTGCGTACGCCCACCAACCAAGCACGCCCAAAGTGACAAGCACTCCGAGTGTCGAAAGCCAAACTTTGGTTCGCCACTTTCCAGGAAACATCGCCGCTGAAAAAGGCCGCATCGGCCAAAAGTGATTCGTCATGCCGCGCGACGGACCGCCGCTGACACCGGTCATCAAATAGGCGGGCCAGCCGACCAGAAGCCGTGCGACGATGATGAAGATCGCAAACGCTTCTTCTCCCATGACGCTCTGCCACTTTTCCCATGCTTTGCCAGCTGCTGCTGTGTTGCGAACAGGTACGAACGTTTCGCCTTCATCGAGGTGATTCGTACGGGCATGATGCAGCGCATGGCTGCGTTGCCACGAGAAGTAAGGCACGAGCAACGCGGAGTGCAGCGTGAAACCGATAATATCTTGCAGCCAATTCTGGCGTGTAAAGGCGCGATGACCACACTCGTGAGCGATGACCCAACAGCCGGTCGCCGCCGTGCCGGTAAACAACGCGTATCCGATCCAAGCGGGAAGCCAAGTCCAACTCAACGGGATGAAGTAATAAGCTGCAATTCCAGGTCCAATCGTAAGCACTAGCGAAGCGAACATGTACAGCGAAGACTTCACTAGACTGCGGTCAAAACAGTCCTCCGGAATGGCGGCCAAGACTTGTTGCTTGGTCGGCAATTCCGTCGCCTTTCCAGTTCGATTCGATTCGATGTGCCAATCGGTACCACGATCTCCCGCCGAGGGTTCAATTGCTATAGACAAGGGGCGTTCCTGATAAATGTTGAGTTTGGATGCCTGCCAGCTCGTCGTTTTACGAGTAGAGGCCGCTCGCGCATGACAAAAGTATGACGCTGGACGGTATCAGAAAGCCCAAATGGCATAAAGTGCCGATGTACCACCCATTGTTAGGCCCGTCGCAATGGAACGACGCTCGGAGAATGCCACGAAAGAGCGAAAAACGCTGACGAAAATGACCGTTCTGGCCGGCGACGGTAGCAGGAGCGGGGGGCGGATTTCCCCACCGTCGAGATCGAACAATTACGCGACTTTTACGAAGCGGAAACATTCGAACGAGGCTTGAAAACCGGTATCGATGGCGGCTTAGTCGTCTTACACGCCGTTGCCTAGGAGCCTGTCTGGATACCGTGCGCCGTCATGTACGATGGCTCTCCTAAGGATCGGCAATAACTTCTTCTTTTACGTAGGGTCCGCTGTGCGGACCTCAGGGGTTCCTGGTCCGCACAGCGGACCCTGCTCTTGAAATGCCGAAGTTATTTCTGACATCTTCCCAACAACTTCTCCGCATCTTGCAGGGAAGTCTAGCGGTAAGACTCTAAGCCGTCGAATCGTAGCAAAGTCGTTGACCGACGGGCGGCGATAGCTGTCTTACATACGTCACTGGACAACCTCTTAGGCCGTGCTCGGTCGTCCTGGTTGCGCTGGTGCCTTTTGCTTGGGCTGTTCTGGTGAATCGCCCGATGTCGCCAACACGGCAATGATGATCAGCACGACCACAACGCCTGCCACGATGGCTCCCCATGCCCAGGTTGGCACGGAAGCCTTCTCCATCGATTTCGAAGCTTTGGCGGAACGGCTGCCGCGACCGCGAACTCGGGACGCGACCGAGCGTTCGGCTTCGATACCCAAGTTGATCGTGCCGCTGTCGTCGTAAGGCGTCGAAGGCGTGGCATCCTCGATGATCTGGACTTCCATCGCGTCGTCGAAGTCCTCGGCACGAGCTTGCCCGATCGCCGTGTTGCGTGCCTTGTCCGAGTGAGTGTCTTCCAGGGCAGGGTCGAAGGGCGACGTCTTCCCGCCCGGCGTGGCTGGTGGAGGCGTTGACTTCACAATAACGGGGAAACTCTGGCTCGCAGCCACACCAGAACCGGTGGTCGTTTGCCTGTGGGATGACTGGTCGGCAGTACTGACCGCGACATTCGCCTGCCCGCTTCTGGCCTCAACCGGCGCCATTGACGCTTGCCGACTCGCGATCCACGAATCCAAGGCTGAAGCGACTTCGCTACAGGACTGAAAGCGGGCATCCGCATTCTTCTGAATCATCTTCACGCAAATATCAACCAATTCACGGGGGCAGTCGGCACGATCTTCCCGAATGTCCGGCGGCATTTGTGTTTGATGACGCGCGATGCGCTGCGCCAGCGTTCCTTCGTTGAAAGGCGCGTGCCCCGTGAGCACGAAATAAAACGTGCAACCTAGTCCGTAGATGTCTGCCCGGCGGTCAACGTCGTGGCTGTTGATCGCTTGTTCGGGAGCCAGATAGTCTGCGGTGCCAAGTACGTTTTCGTTATGTAGAACCGTGAGTGACGCGTTTTCATCGTCCGAGAACAACGCCAAACCAAGGTCGAGAATTTTGACGACGCCTTCTTCGTCGACGAGCAGATTCGCCGGCTTGACGTCGCGGTGGATCAGGCCTTCGCCATGCGAATACGCCAATCCACGGGCCGCTTGGGCAATGTATCCAGCCGCTCGCTCGTAATCCAAGCCGCCTTGTTCATTGACAATATTCTGAAGGTCTTGCCCTTTCACATACTCCATGACGAGATAGTGCGTGTCGCCTTCATTATCAACGTCGTAAGCCCGCACGATGTTCGGATGTTCCAGGGCGGCGGTGGCTTGGGCTTCGCGATGGAATCGCTCCAAGTAAGACGAATCTCCAACGCGACTCTTCGGCAGCACTTTGATCGCTCGCTGACGTCGCATTAAGACGTGTTCTGCCAAATAGACGCTGCTCATCCCGCCGGTCCCAATGTGCCCGAGCAGCTTGTATTTCCCGAGGAAGAAACCCTTGTATTTGCGGTCGAACAGCTTGCCGCAGTGCCATTCGGTCAGCAACCCTGCCTGCACCAGATAGTCGGCGACGACTTGCGTGTCGGTCGGCAACTCGTCGTCGTGCTCGGCTTTGCACTTCAGCAGCGTCGTCCGTAGCTCATCGGCGTCAACCAATTGGCTTCGCTGAACGAGTTCGAGGAAGTTCTTTACGCTGGGCGTGGCCATTCGATTGTGGACCGCCTAAGGCACTAAGGTTGAAGGTCGCTGGAGAAGTCGACCGACGTTCATTCCAGCTCCAGGGTATCAAGGATCGTTTGAAGATACCAGTTTACGACCCCAGACGTAAAGCTCTCGCCGGTTGTGTTTGGTCGGAGATTTGCCAGAATCTTTTGTCAGCCTATCAATACCAAGTCACGCCTCCTTCTTGGAAATCGCCAGTATGCCGACTCACGAAACGATCCTTTACACGCGTCAGGGATGTCATTTGTGTGACGAGGCACACGACGTTCTCGTCAAGCATGGCCTGCAGCCGCAGCCCGTCGATATCGATGCCGATCCGGAACTGGTCGCGAAGTACACGACCTGCGTCCCGGTAGTCGTAATCGACGGTCACGAGCGATTTCGTGGGCGGGTGAATGAGGTCCTGCTGCGACGGTTGCTGAGCGGGAGATAGCGCCTGAGAAGGGGCCAACACCGTGAATTGCTTCGGAATCTTTGCGAAATACTGGCAGCCGGGCCAAGTCAAAACGCGACTGGCCGCGAGTCTGGGGAACGAGGCAGCCAGCGATATTTATCGCTGGTTCGTTTCGACGTTGGTGCAACGATTCGGGACATGTGCGGATCGGCGCACTCTGTGTTTTAGTCCCCCGGCACACGCGAAAGCGTTCGGCGTGCTCGCCGGTGAGGATTGGATCGCCGCGCCGCAAACCTCTGGCAATCTCGGGAGACGCATGGCCGCATTCTTTGATTCCTGCTTCCAAGATGGAGCGGCCAGAGTCGTCTTGATCGGTTCCGACAGTCCCACGCTGCCAACGGAGTTTGTCGAGTTAGCATTTCGGTTGCTTCGCGAGACGGATGTCGTGCTGGGGCCGACGGACGATGGTGGGTATTACTTAGTCGGCGCGTCCCGAAACGTCGCGGGGATCTTCGAGGACATTGGGTGGAGTACCGAAAGCGTCTGGGAGCAGACCGTCGCGAAGCTCGCTGAACTTCAGCTGACTTACGAATCGCTGCCGCAGTGGTACGATGTGGATGAGGTGAGCGATTTGGAGCGATTGAGAGACGAACTGTCGCGATTTCCCTCGGAAGATTCGGCTTTCAGCGATTTGTTCGCTGCCATCGACCGCGTTATTTGACCAGAGTTACCGATGTCGGCCAATTCAACTCCGGAAATTTTGATCGTTGGTGGCGGCGTCGTTGGCCTGTCGTTGGCCTATGAGTTGGCTGTGCATGGCTCGAACGTCCAACTGATCGATCGCGCTTCGGTCGGTCGCGAAGCTTCCTGGGCCGGGGCTGGCATCTTGCCCCCCGTTAATCGGGCCACGGCGATCGACCCATTGGACCGGCTGCGAGCTTTGAGCCACCAATTGCATCGCGAATGGGCGGTCCGGCTGCGCGAGGAAACTGGCGTCGACAACGGCTATCGAGAGTGCGGCGGATTGTATTTGGCTCGCAGTGCCGGAGAAGTCGCCTCGTTGCACGCATTCGCCGAGATGCTTCGCGACCTTGAAATCGAGATCGAGCGATTGACTCCCAGCGAAGTCGCCGAACTGGAACCAGCTCTAAGCGATGTTGCCGCCAGTCAGCTAAAGGCCGTGTACTCGTTGCCGGGCGAAGCACAATTGCGAAACCCGGATCACCTGAAAGCATTACGCTTGGCGTGCGAACGCCGCGGCGTCGATATCGTCGCCGATCGCGAGGCGACGGGTTTCGAACTCTCTAACAGTCGCCTGGCCGCAGTCCAGACGACGACCGGTCCGCTGCATGCCGATCAATACTGCATCACGTCGGGTGCGTGGACCCAGAGGCTGTTGATGCAAGTTGGGATATCGACTGGTATTATGCCGATTCGCGGTCAGATGGTGATGTTCAAGTGCGAAGTCCCACCTTTTCGACGCATCTTAAACGAGGGGCCACGCTACCTGGTGCCGCGTGACGATGGTCGGGTGTTGGTCGGTTCGACCGAGGAGGAAGCTGGCTTTGATAAGAGCACGACGCCAGAAGGCGTCGGTGAATTGGTCGCTCTTGCGCGTCAACTTGTGCCCGAGCTTCGCGATGCTCCGATCGAAAACAGCTGGGCGGGGTTGCGTCCCGGATCGTTCGACTCGTTTCCCTACATTGGACGATTGTCTGGCATTGATAATGCATTTGCCGGGGCGGGCCATTATCGGAGCGGCCTGCACATGTCGCCCGGAACGGCGGTCGTGTTGCGGCAGTTGATGTTTGGCGAAGAACCCGAGATCGACCTAACACCTTTCCGCGTCGGACGCGGCTAGCGATTGATCTCAAAGCCTAAGTTGAAGCTGTTGAAGACAACCGTTTCGTTAGATGCAGACCGGTTCAGTCCAAACCTTGGCAATACGTAGTCAACTTTCTGACTTGCCCGACTGATCCCGCCGACGACGAAGCCGGTGTATCCCAATCGAAAAGCCGCCCAGTCGTTGATCGGCAAGATTGCTTGCAATCGCAACTCGCCCAGCGGCGCCCACTCGTTGTCGGAATACGCGTAGTTGAACGACTGCGGATTCAAGTTGACCGGCCCGTTCTGGCCATTTGAATTTGTCAGGATATTGCTGGCGACGTGCCCCTGCATCTGGTTGTTTTGCATGTTCGCGGCAGCCAGGAAGCGACCTTCGGCGTTGAGATACCATGCACCAAAACACTTTTGCCAGCGGGCACCCAGTTGTAGGCCGAGCAGTCGATTGTCGGACGTCACGGCCACCGAAGTCGCATCGAGCGTGCCGCCCGTACCGCTGAATGAGAAGTAGTCTTCAAGATCAAGATACCGAACACCGTAAAGAAGCTCGATGTTGCTCGTGTGGTCGCGATTCATACGGGTCATGTACATGATCTCAAGGTTAGACATCGTGAGTGTGTTTTGCACGCTCGCTTCGTCGAATACAGGGAGATAGATCTGCAAGTCACCCGTGTCAGTTGGTGCCGGAACGTCGGGTGTTCCATCGGTCGGCAAGTTGTATCCGCCCATTCCATCGGGCGTTCCAACGTCTTCCCCGAACCTTCCGTAAAAGTTATTCAGATTCAGGTCGTCATCAATCCCATCGCCATTCCCATCGGAGTAGCCAGCCAGATAGGACTGTGCGAAATTCGGAAAGCCGGGATCGGCGGGCAGGAAGTTGACGGAACTGCTCGTCAGCCCTTGCGATTGCGAACCGTAGGAATAACCAACGAGCCAGCCACTATAGCAATCACGACAACCAAACTCGACGCGGTGCCCAGATTGAAACTCGACATCCATGAAGCTCGTGTCCAAGCTGTTCTCGAAGTGAGTCGTGACGCCGCCGCGGGTGTAGTCGCCTTCGAGTTGCGTGCTGCCGATCTTCGTTGTCTTGGGTGGCGATATCGTCCAATAAAGAAAGTCGTAGGTCATGAAGAATCTGCTCGAGGAAGCATCGCATCCGTACTGATCGCAGCCCGTCGTTACACTACTCGCGAATGAGTTGCCATAGTAAGGTTCGGCAGGCACGGGGAGAGGTGCTTCTGACGTTTGACCCATCCCCGGTGCATACATGCCACTCGCGCCGTTGCCCATCGACGCGAATTGCGGCCCACCTTGAGTTGCGGGGGCGGGGAACTGTGTCGTCGCAACCGTACGGTAAGAGCTGTCGTATACTGAGTTGGGCGTTTGGCGGTAGCCAGTCGCTGGCTGACCAGATGGCTGCTGCGGAGGGTATGGCACGTTTGGGTTTGCCGCCACCGGCATCGGATAATTGGTCGCCTGTCCCCCCGTGATGGGAGTTCGCATTGGCGCAGACGAGGAAGTGGACGGAAACTCCACGATCGGTTCCCCTTGCCACGTCGCACCCTGGTACGGCGGCGATTGGGTCATTGTCTGCGGGTAAGCACTCGAAGGCTCGTGTCGCGGCGACGGCGCATAACCGTAGCTACCTTGCCCGTAGGGTTGGCTCGCACTTGGGGTGCCATATCGTGAATAGCCAGACGCGTTCTCCTGTGAAACGCCGCGACTGGCCAATAAGCACGCGATCGTGAGGAAAGCGAATCGCACGTAATTACAAGCCATGACGAAAATCCGTTTTGAAGGCAATTACTTCGAAGCGGGCAAATCCATCGCCCAAGCGTACAGCCCCTGCTTCTTCAAGCTTGATTCGGTCAGGACGATGGTATTGATTGAACGACTTTTGCGTATCTGAGGGCGTGACAATTGTGCTCAATCGGTTGTACCGAAAGCAGGGCCTGTAACGACCAACGCGACTTTAACGGCTGAGAAAACATTTCCTTCTTTTCGGACTGAACGCGCGCCGGACTGCGGGGCTCGCGTCTATGTTGCTGGTCCAGGCGAAGAGATGGACACGAGTCAAGCGGTGAGTCGTGCGGATCCATTAGTGAAATCGCACCGAGAACCCGGTGCCGACGAAGTAGTCATCGGCGGCATCGTTCAGGCCGACACCGGCGCGGATATCCCACTGCACATCGTTGCACAGCAGGTAGGTGAAACCGCCGTTGAAGTAGTGCTGAGGCTTGGCCGTATCAGCGCTGTCCGGAAAGAACGCAAACCATTCGGTGTACGCTCCGAGTTTGTCGACAAGTGAGTAGGCGATCGTCCAAGATTGTGCCCATTCGGTATACGACGAGCCTGTCGCTTCATCGATCGCACGATTGAATTGCGTGCTGCCAGCGGTGGAAATGAAGCCGTTGATTTCCCAAGCATAGATCCAGTTCACCCCGGGAAGAACCTCGTCAGCAGTAAATGCGCTGTGTCCGGTCGGAGCGGTCATTTGTGGTATTAGAGCCATTTCAGGCAGATGGCCTTCTTGTGGTGTGAGGCCGATTTTAAAGGCAAGATAGAGGTCCTCCGCACCCGACGTTCCAACACCATTGAGTCCTTCGTTCGCGTAGTTGCCGGCAATACGAAACTCAAGCCAATCCGCTAAGATGCCGTACCGCAATAGCATTTCGGGCGTAGAGTGATTGACGGTTTGAGTTACGCGATCGTGGTCGTAAATGTAGGTGTAGCCGAACTCGATTTGGGCCACTCGACGCCCGACGGTCGAACTAGCTTCTGTGAAGTCGGGCCGGTCCGTGACAAGCGGTGCGTTTAAGTCAGGACCACCCGAGAAGCTATTCCCGTAAGACCATTGAAAAAGCGTACCTGGTGAGTCCGCGTTGCATCCACCGACCCACAACTCTTCACCACGAAGGACACAGACGGGCAAGGTCGCGAGAAGTGTGACGCTGAGAACTGTTGCAAATCGGTTCGCTGACATCCGTGTCACTTTCAAAGGAGGAGAATCGTACTTGTTGAGTTTGCGTGTTTGCCTTTCTGGCCTATTGGATTTCCATCGGCGTAACTGTGCGAATCGGCGCGCTAATTACTTTTTTTGATTACTCAAAAATGTGATTTTGCCCAGCAAGCACGTGATTATTCGTTACAGCCCGCAAGGTTTCGCAAGCCAGCGGCGTTCAGGGCGAAGGGACGGGGCCGTTCACGACGCGACAAAGCGCTTACGGTGTTGCGACGATAGGCGCGAAGGCGACGTGGGCGATTCCCCGATCAACGACCACCAAGCCAAGTACCGATCCGTCGGACCGTGATACAACGCACGCACCATGAAGTTGTGGACTGATGGAAAACGATGGAGCGATGTCCCACTCATCGACTCCTGAGGTGGCGTTCAATCGACTGGCCGGAATCGGGAAGCCGGATTCGGCGGACTCGGCGAATGTGAACACTTCTTCGATCGCTTGTGGCTTGCGCAAACGCTCGACGGGCCATGCGACGAAATCTTTCAGCGGCTCGTCCAATCGCAGCGTTGCCAGTTTACCGTGCAGTTCAATTCGTTCCACGCTAATTGAAATCTCCTGCCCGAGCAGTTGAAGGGTTGCCTTTCCGTCGAGAGCGGTGTCGGGTGGGATTAGCAGGTCGGCGGGCCCCAGCAGTCGATGATCTGACAATGCCAAGAGCCAACCGTCGCGCTGGCGATTCCGCGTCAGACCGATTCGCTTCTCTTGCCAAGTCAATGTCGCGCGCGCGGGTTGGGGCAACGTCATCGCTTCTGGCAACTCGATCGACCCCAACGCAATATGCGGTTGCCAGCTGGTCCAAGTGGCTTCGTCAAAGCCCTCGTCGCCTTTGCTCAACAGCGTGAAGCGGTGACCGGTGTTGACTGCCTTGCCCGGCGAATCGGGAGTTGCCAGCGAAACACCGCCCGCCGCAATCGTCTCCAAGGTTTCAGCACTCAGATCAAAGCCGCCGGTGATGCTGAAGTTCGCTTTGATTCCGCTTGTACTCCAGAAGACGGTGTTTGTTCGAACGATTCGCCTGAAGGACGGCTCGATGTAAGCTCGGGCTTCGACTCGCGATGCGTCTGGCGACAATCCTAGCGAGACGATTTGACCGATCTTGTGTCCGCGATAGAGCACGGGAGCTCCTGGTCGAACGCCTCGTCGATGAACACCTTCCAGTGTGATCTCCAACCCACCCTCAGTTCGCTCGGTCGTCGAAGGGGCGACTTCTAGTCCGGTGAACGAGGTGAGCAGCTCTGCGTCATCAGGGCCGGGAACCACTGCGAGATATCGTCCCCCGACAATTGTCTCCAAGCCGCGGATGCCGGTCAGGCTCACGTCAGGGCGTTCGATCCAGAACTGGCTACCGGCTCGCGCAAGATCCTGTGCGCTGTCGACGAGTCGCACATTGACGGTGACACCAGACAATTCGTTGTTCAGTTCGACGTCTGACACTTCGCCGACGACGATGCCTCGGTGTTTCAATTCATCGCCAATCTGCAACCCGTGCCCATCGCGAAAATGAATTTCGATCTCGCGCACATGCGTGTCGAGAACCATCAGCGGCGATTCGTCTCCGTCGAATAAAAACTTTGGCGCGGCATCCTTGTCACCCGGCAAGACGCCGAGATATTTCGCGCCGACAACCGTCTCTAGGCCGCTGATGCGAGCTAAGCTAAGCCGCGGTCGCTCGATCCAGAAACGACTGCCTTCCCTTGCGAGGCCGGCTGAGGCAGGTTCGAGCACAATGTTGACGATCACCGTTGCCAAGTCATCATCGAGTTTCACGGTGGTAACTTCGCCCACCTCGATCCCGCGATGTCGCAGCACATCGCCGGGCTTGATCCCATGTCCTTGCTGGAAACGGACGGCGATGTGAGTGCCGCGGTTTCGATTGGCCGAAGCGAACAGAATGACCGCGACAATCAAACAGATTCCCGTCACGATCCACAACCGACTCGAGTTGCGCCGAACCGCAGTCGCCAAATTGCCGCCATCATGGACTTGAGCCACCGGAAATGGATCGCCTGAGCCTTGACTCACGATTGCTCCTCCCAGATCGCGTGCGGGTCGAACGACATCGACGCGATCATGCTCATCGCAACGCACAATACGAATGCCACAACGGCGGGGCCGAAATTGAATTCGACGAGATCGCCAAGTTTTACGAGCATGACCAGAAACGCCAGCAGCATGACGTCCATCATGCTCCACTTGCCGGCATATTCCATCACACGATATGTCAACGCCTTGTGCCGACGTTGAAGCAGGCCGAGCAGGCTGAGTTCGAGCAGCATCACGATCTTAACCAGTGGAAAGATGATCGAGAACACGAGCACGATGATTCCGACAAACCAATCGCCATGTCTGAGCAAGTCAATCGTGCCGAACAGCAGGCTCGATTCGTTGTGATGCCCGAGTCGTTCCATCTCGAGAATCGGCAACAGCGTCGCTGGCCAAAATAGAATGAATGCTCCGAAGGCGGTCGCCGCGGTTCTGCTGGCGGCGAGTCGACCGCCAGTTTCTCTCTGAATCGTGGCGCGGCATCTTGTGCAGGTCGCGACCTGAGCATGCGCGAGAGTCGGCACACGATGAATCAGCCCGCAGCAATGACATGCTCGGAGGTTGCTCATACGTCGTGGCCTCGTAGCTCGTTGTTGGCACCGCCATCACGCACCGCCGCGATGAACTTTTAGCCGTGAGTCGGAATTGCGAAGCGAACTTTTGGGAGAACTTAACTCGGGTCCTAGTGCCTCGTCACGGTGACGCGTGGCGACTACATTGGAGGCAAAGGTACGCCACCTCACAATAACGGTGCGTTTCATCTTATAGGATTCGAGCAGCATCATTCTAGGGTCGTTTGATCGATGGCAGTTGATACACCAGCACGAGTAGCAATCCTGGGCGCGGGGCCGATCGGCTTGGAAGCTGCGCTTTACGCCAGGTTTCTCGGTTACGACGTCGATATCTACGAGCGAGGCAATGTTGCCGAAAATATCTTGCGGTGGGGACACGTGCGAATGTTCAGTCCGTTCGGGATGAATCGCTCGACACTGGGGCTGGCTGCTTTGCGGGCTCAAGAAGAAGGATATGTGCCGCCCGGTGACGACGAGTTCCTGACGGGATTGGAGTATGTTGATCGATACCTGCTGCCACTGTCGCAAACCGATCTGCTCGGTGATCATTTGAAGTTGGGGATCGAAGTCGTGAGTGTAGGACGACCGGAACTGCTGAAGGGAGAAGCGATCGGTACCGAAGATCGAGCCGATTCCGACTTTCGGATTCTCTACCGGGATAGCGCGGGGGCGGAGTTCATTGGTACCGCGGAAGTCGTTATCGACACGACCGGTGTCTTCGGTAATCCGAACTGGGCAGGGGAGGGGGGACTGCCGGCCGTCGGTGAGACGGCGCTGCGAGATCAAATCGAATACGGTGTGCCCGATGTGACGGGATCAGCGCGATCACAATACGCGGATCGCAAGACGCTCGTCATCGGTGCTGGATACTCCGCCGCAACCACCGTCGTCGCACTTGCCAAACTCGCCGAAGACGCGCCGAATACCCGAGTCACGTGGCTCGTCCGGCAAGTAACAGAAGCCGGTCCAATTATGCCGATCCCAGACGATCGCTTGCCCGAACGTGCTTCGGTGACTGCCGAAGCAAATCGGCTTGCATCCGGCGCGTCGGCGAACGTGAGCTTCAAGCTAGGCATGAGCTTAGCTTCGGTCTGCTACGACGAAACGACCGGTAAGTTCCAAGTCGAACTTGCAGGCGAAGCGAAAGAACGAGACGAGTTCGATGCGATCGTCGCCAACGTGGGGTGCCGACCGGACAATCGAATCTATCAAGAGCTGCAAATTCACGAGTGCTACGCGACGTCGGGGCCCATGAAGTTGGCTGCGGCGCTTCAAGGATCGCGAGCGGGGGATTGCATGGTCCAGAAGTCGCACGGCCCGCAAACGTTGACGAATCCTGAACCAGACTTCTACATTCTTGGTGCGAAGAGCTACGGCAGAAATCCCAATTTCCTTGTCTCCATCGGCCTCGAACAGATTCGCGATCTTTTCACGATCATCGGCGATCGAGAAGACCTCGACTTGTACAAGACCGCGGTTACGCTGCTGAGTTGAAATCGCAATGACAATCGACTCGCCGGTAGTTCCCCTGTCTCATCTCGACCACTTGTGGTTTCAGGTGTCGGGCACGCTCTGCAATCTGACTTGTCATCATTGCTTCATTAGTTGTAGTCCAAAGAACCGGTCCTTTGGATTCCTGTCACTCGCCGAAGTAAAACGTCGTCTCGACGAATCGGTACCGCTCGGGGTGAAGGAATACTACTTCACCGGTGGTGAACCGTTTCTCAATCCTGACATGGTTGCGATTCTTTGCGAGACCTTGAAGTTTGGTCCGGCGACGGTGCTGACGAATGGTACGGTCTTCAAGGACGAGTGGCTGGAAACGTTGCGCGACGCCGACTCGAACAGTCTCTTTTCTTTGGAGTTCCGCGTTTCGATCGACGGTTTCTCGGCCGAGACGAACGATCCGATTCGCGGCGAAGGAACATTTGATCGTGCGATGCGAGGCGTCATGCAGTTGGTTGAACACAAGTTCTTGCCCATTATCACGGCGGCAAGGACTTGGCCGGATGAAGAAGAGACGCAAGTGGTCGGCAACTTTGAACGGATGTTGAAAGAAGCAGGCTACTCGCGTCCACGTTTGAAGATCCTGCCGACGCTTCAACTCGGTGCAGAAGAACAACGCACCTGCGGCTATCGTGAAACCGAACGAGTCACACCAGCGATGATGGAAAGCTACGATGCATCTCTGCTGGTATGCGAACACAGTCGCATCGTCACGGATCGCGGCGTGCATGTTTGTCCGATCTTGATCGAGTCGCCTGACTCGCTACTCGGCAAGAATCTCGAAGAGGCTGCGATCCCCTTTCAACTGAAACATGGTGCGTGTTTGACGTGTTATCAGTACGGGGCCATTTGTTCCAACGTGTCTAGCGGTTCCGTGGCTCGGTCGTCTTGACTTACTCACCGCGCCAGTTCTTTCCGCGTTCTTGCTTCTTCTGCGACTTTTCCCGTTTGCCGGCGAGTCTTCTTTCTTTCGACCCTTTGGTGGGCCTGGTAGGTCGGCGTTTTTTGGGTGGCGTGGCGACGACCAGAATCAACTCGCGGAGCTTGTTGGTGCAATCGGTAACGTTTCGACCTTGATCTCGAAACCGTTCGCTGCTGATGACGAGTTGCCCCTCTTTGTTAATGCGGCGCGGGTATTGAGCGAGAAATCGGGCGCGAACGTCCTCAGGTAAGCTTGGTGATGTGGTAACGTCCCAATGCAGCGTCACCTTGCTGTTAACTTTATTGACGTTTTGACCACCAGGACCACCGCTGCGCGCGAACGTGTAGGAAAACTCTTTCAGCGGGATTGAGATGCGATGGTTGACTTCGAGCATGGAATGAATTCAGGTCTTGGAGGTCTGAAGTCTACGCGAGTTAGGCGAACATGGCTATATTATCACGACGGTACGATTCGTAATGCGTCGAGAAACCATCGAATTAAAGGCTCCGGAATGTTGCAGACACGAAACCTATTACTGATGTTCGTTCTAGCCACTTTCTTCGGATGTGCGAACAGCAATCCGACAACGGCGGATGATCAAACTGCTCTAAGTTCTGACGCCGAATCGAACACTCAGTTAACCGATGCCAGCAGTAATTCCGTATCGGCATCGAACTTGTGGACTCGGAAACAGGGAGTCGATTGGCCGGACTTCTTGGGACCGAACCGCGATAGCAAGTCGCCGGAGACGGGCATCATCTCTCCTTGGCCTGATGCTGGATTGAAGATCGTGTGGCAGCGAGAGCTCCAAACGGGGTATGGGATCGGGAGCATTAGCAGGGGCCGGATGTACCACTTCGAGCGGCAAGGCAATCGAGCGACGTTGCTGTGCCTCAACGCCGAGACGGGCGATGAGTTGTGGCAGTTTCAGTATCCGACCGATTACGAAGATCTGCTCGGCTACAACAATGGCCCTCGTTGCTCGCCCGTGATCGATGGTGATCGCGTTTACATCTACGGTGCCGAAGGGATGCTGCATTGTTTGCGGGCTGCGGATGGAGGGCTGTTATGGAAGCTGGACGTCAATACGAAGTACGGTGTGTCGCAGAACTTCTTTGGTGTTGGCAGCACTCCCGTCGTCGAAGGCGACTTGTTGATCTGTATGGTGGGAGGCAGTCCGCCGGGAAGTCCGGGACTTTACGAAAGTGGCGGACGCATCGATGGCAATGGTTGCGGGATCGTGGCTTTCAATAAGTTTACGGGCGAAGAAAAGTACAAGATTACCGATGAACTTGCCAGTTACTCGTCGCCGCAACTGGTCACGATCAACGATCGGCGATGGTGTTTTATGTTTGCGCGCGGCGGCTTGGTTGGCTTTGAGCCGGCCAGTGGCAAAGTCGACTTTCACTATCCGTGGCGCTCGCCGAAGTTGGAGAGCGTGAACGCGGCAACTCCGGTGGTTGTTGGCGACGAAGTCTTCATCTCCGAAACGTATTCGGTTGGCAGTTCGTTGCTTCGGGTGAAGCCGGGAGGATACGACCTTGTTTGGGCGGACGATCCGAGTCCCCGCGAACCGAAAGCGATGCTTACACATTGGAACACCGGGATCTATCTTGACGGATACTTATACGCATGCAGTGGGCGGAATCCGCCGGACGCGGATTTGCGATGTATTGATTGGAAGACGGGCCAAGTGCAATGGGTGGAGCAATTGCCGCCGGAGACTCGCGAACGTTCGTCGCTGCTGTACGTGGACGGGCACTTCATTCAACTTGGCGAGTACGGCACGTTAAAGTTGATTCGCGTCAATCCGAAAAAGTACGAGCTTGTTTCGGAGATGCTGCTGCTTGCCAAGGAATCAAATCCGGCGTTCCAACCGCGTCCGCTGCTGAAGTATCCGGCCTGGGCCGCGCCGATCTTGTCGCATGGATTACTCTACGTGCGAGGCGACGACCGCTTGGTCTGCTTGGAGTTGATTCCAGAATGAGGCAATCAAACGACGGCTGCTGTTAATTGCTCGAATGTCGCTTTCGAGTGTGCGATCAATTCGGCGTAGTCGGCGGCTTCGATTTCTTCACCCATCAGCTTCACGTCGAAGTAGCCGTCGTATCCTCCGCGAACAAGCGACGAGATCATGCAATCAAGCGGAATGGAGCCTTCGCCCAAGCGGCAACGGTTTTGTTCGCAGCAGATGGGTTCTTTGGCATCGGCCAAATGAACGATGCCGATTCGTTGTGCAAGTTCACCCAGTCGCGAGCAGATCGCTTCGTTGTGTCCGAAATGAGACGTATCGAAGACGAGTTTGAGTTGCGGAGAATCGAATTGATCAAGCAACTCAAGCGTTTCATCGATGTCGGTCAAAAACGTCCATTCCGAAGCACAACGCGATGGCATCGGTTCAATCGCGAGCGGCACGCCGAACTCGCAAGCAATAGGCAAAAGATTCTTGATTGCTCCCGTGAGCAAACGGCGTGCGTGATTGTTCGTGTGACCCGCACGACTGCCGCTGTACACGGTCAAGCAATCGGCTCGCATCTCGGCGGCGAGTTGGATCGCTGATCGAGCATCCGCGATGCTGTCCTGATGAGATTGTCCATCGCTTCCGGTGAACCCGCCCGCCCATTGCAAACTCGACACGGTCAAGCCGCTATCGATCAGCAACTCGATTCCCTTCTCTTCGCCAAAGTCGGAAAGCTTATGGCGCCAGACAGCCAGCGACTGAATTCCGGCGGCCTTATAGTGTTCGATATCTTCTTCGAACGACCAGCGGTAGGTGGTTAGTTCGTTAATAGACAGCCGAGGCATCCGCGTTGGTTCTCTCGAAGCGATCGTGTTCCGACGATGTTCCATTGACGTGGGTCGCCAGTATGTCGGATCACAGCGAAGCTGTAAAGGAACCGCCCCCATTGGTGGCGAGTGGCTCGCATCACGCGTCTACTCAGTTGGAGGTGCTTGCGCGTCGGACAAATTCCACGCGGCGAGCCATTTGGTGCCAGTGCGTTTCAGCTGGAAGTCAGCGGTTAATCGCTCTTCCATATCCGGAAGATGCGCGGCTCCGTAGAAGATAGCAATGCGCGCATGACCTGCTTCGAGTTGCTGTTTCAAAACGCGAAGGGCTGCTTTGTTCCGTTCCGTAACTATCGTCGATCCTTCAGGGCCATCGAGTACGGAGGTAGCAGTCTCCATGTCTTCGAACTGTTCGGCCATGACACGCTTTAAGCGAAGCGGTCGCTCTTCTGGCTTGGCGAACAGCGCAGACAAGAGTGCGGCATCGCTACTGCGCGATGGATCGCGAGACTGCATCGCGATGCTTTGACCGAACATCCGCAGAAACATTTGCATCATGCTCTCGCCACGCTGGTCCATGCTTTCTGTGAATTCTTCGGGCGTCATGTCGGCATGCACGAAATTCTTCTTGCTGTAGTCAATGCTATCGAGTTGGAATTGCAGTGACAGCATACTTTTCATCGTCACCTGAAGGAGACTGACAGGATGAGCCGAGCGCTGGCCCGCCACCGGCGTCGTGTCGCGTGGGGCAACCAACTCGTAGAGCACCACATCGTATGTCTCGAAGGCTTTATTCAACTCGTCATAGTACGCCTTGTCTCCGATATGCACGGCCCCAATCAGATCGACGACGACGGGTTTTCCCTGATGCTCTCCTTGATAGCTCGCGATGACCGTTTCTAACGCAACCAGCTCCTTCGCCTCATTTCGCCGAAGACGAAGAAAGTCTTGGTCCGCTTTGGCGGCTGGCGGGTCGGCCACGACGCTTGCTGCGAAGTACGACAGGCAGATGGCAGTGATAGCGATTCGTATTGGTTTTTCAAACATGTTTGCTGCCTTGTTGTTCGACGCGCTGGGAAAGAATCCACACGACTTGTACGAGGTGAACTGCTAACGAAGTATATGGCCTCATCGGGCGTTAGCAATTCACTTCGCCTATTTGAGGGGGCGTTCTGCAATTTTGTCGCGGGTGTCGTATTGCAATTCGAATGAGGGCCGCTCACAATATCGGACGTTGGGTACCTAGTAGCTTGCGAGAGGTTTCTGCCCCACCTCCGTGAGCAACACTTCTGGCCTTCGCAGGTTACTGCCCCCCTGCGGAGGCCGTTTTTCTTTCTTGACGCTACCGCTAGCGGCACCGTTGCGAACCGCACTATCGGAATTCTCGTCAAGGATTGCCTTTCTTACTCAACTTCTGCGACGGGTATTTCCGATAAGACCGTCACGAGCCTCGTCTATCACACAGAAGAGGTTACGCAATCGTGACCGTTACATCGTCACCGTCGAAGGTGGAAGAAAGTCATGTCGATACGCAAATTATTTGGGTCTTTCGCAACGATCGCCGCTCTCGCTTTGCTAACTCCGCAGATTCATGCGCAGCACGAGATACATCGGGGCATGCCTCTCATCGACCCGGACGGGGATAACCCCGATCTTTGGCAACCCTTTGTGGATACTACAGCGTTTCCACACGACTTTCAGTTTTTCGCACCCGCCGAGTTCGGCGAGTTCGGTAACGGCCCGGAGGCACCGACGGGTTGGTTCGCGACGGCCGATCGTGTTCATATTTACGTATCCAGGCCCAGAGACGAGGTCACGCATACCGAAGGTGACTTCACTTGGGGCAATCGTTTTACCTTGGGGTATATGAGCCCCGAAGATCACGGTTGGTTTGGTGAATATTGGAATATCGACGGTCCGCATGCCTTTAACGTCACAGAGGCGGAACGTGTCAACGTGTTGAATACTTCTGACACAGTCAACACAATTGCTTCTGACTACGTCGATCTGCGAAATGGCACGGATGTGACGGTTACAGACCAGAACCCCGGAGTTCCGCGAAGTGACCAGAACAACGTAATCTCGGGTGACCGTAGGTATTTCGTTCGCGACAGTTTGAACGAGGCGGCGATAACTAGCTTTGAACTCAACAAGTCGTTTCGCTTGAAACAGCTTCACTATGGAAGTCGCTTCGAACCCTTCTTCGGTTTCCGCTACGTTAGTTTTCAGGACTACTGGGAACGAGATACGTACGCTCGGATAACGGACTTGGGCGTAAATGTTGGTCAAGTCCCACCGACAACCATCGATCCGACGACGCTCCAAAACGAACAGTTTGACCAACTGACGTCAAGATTCGACAATCACATGGTGGGTGGCCAATTCGGAGCCCGCTGGTACAAAGTCAAGGGCCGCTGGAACTTGTCTGGTGAACTGAGAGCGTTTCTATTCTCGAACTTCCAGTTCCAGCAAACGACGCTCCATACGGAGTTGACATTCTACGACGCGACAGGAGTGGACGAACCGCCAGAGGGAGTCTTCCTGAGCAACACCCTCAACTCCGGCAATGCGACGGAGTTCGTGTTCGGTGGAGAGGTTCGGGCGGAAGCGGCCTATGAACTAACTCGTGACATATCGCTTCGGGCCGGGATCACATTCATGGACTTTGGTCGCGGTGTGGGACGTGGAAACGACATCAACCGAAATGACCAGAATGTCGTCATGTTTGGAACCACTTTCGGATTCGATTATCGTCGGTAGTGATTCGATCGACGAGAAGCATTCAACAACCGCAAGTCGTCAGTTTTGGCGGCTTGCGGTTTTCTCGTTTTGGAGCGACTCGTCAAAGGGTATTACTCAGAAGGCGAGATTTCTCGCAATTCATCTAGCTCTGAATAGAGCCGATGGCGAAGGGGGCTTTCGGGCCGAAGTTCTTCTAACAACTCTTCAGCCTTATCGAACGTTTCTGCGATAAGGGCTTCGGCCTTAATCAACTTGCGAAAACTACGCTCTACTTGTGATTCCGTTAGCACTGTGAGAAGTCTCCCGACGCTTCGTAATTGTGAGTTGAAATGCATTTTAGAGCGAGGGCCCGACCACGCAATCCCATTTCTTGAACTCAATGCAGCAATTTATTGTGATCGTCCGTTAGTGTAGCGCTCTTCGTGATTAGATCGATCTCAAGTGTTCAGACAACTTGGATCGATTTGCTGCAGGCGTCTTGCAGTCGTATCCACGGTCAGCTCAATCTGTTCGTTGGTGTGCATCGAAGTGATAAAAAAGCGTAGTCGTGACGCCTTCTCTTCGACGGCAGGATAGAGGATCGGCTGTACATTGATGCCGTCTTCGTACAACGCTCGTGAAAGACGCAGCGCGTTCAGCGAATTGCCCATGATCAAGGGTACGACAGGAGTACCGTTACTGAATCCGGTGTTTAACCCCCTCGCTTTCGCCAGTTTGAGGAATAGCTTCGAGTTCGCTTGAACTCTGGCGACTCGCTCCGGCTCCTTTTGCAGGATACGCAACGACGCCAAGGCCGCTGCACAATTCGGAGGTGACAAGCCAACGCTATAGACAAAGCCAGGCGCAGTGTACTTCAAATACTGAACTAATTCGTTACCGCCCGCGATGTATCCGCCGCAACTGCCGAACGATTTGCTCAGCGTACCCATCCAGATATCCACTTCGCGAGGGTCGATACCAAAGTGTTCGCTAATGCCTCGACCGTGGGCTCCCATGGTGCCAATCGAGTGTGCTTCATCAACCATCAGAAAGGTCTTATGGCGTTGTTTGACTTCCACGAACTTCGGCAGATCGGGGTAGTCGCCGTCCATGCTATACACACCTTCGATGACGACCAGCACGCGACGATATTCGTGGCGAATTTCTTTCAGGATCGTATCGAGTTGCTGCCAAGCGTTGTGGTCGAATCCCCGGCGTCGCGCACCGGACAGGATTGCCCCTTGCATAATGCTGTTGTGAGCCAACGCATCGTGGAGAATGAGGTCGCCCGGTCCAAACAAGTGGCCAATGGTCGTCTCGTTCGTTGAGTGACCGCCCACCAAGGTAATCGCGTCATCAACACCCAGAAAGTCCGCGAGGCCTTGTTCGAGTTCGCGGTGAATGGTTTTTTCACCCGAGACGAGACGACTCGCCGAGACACTCGTGCCGTACCGCTTGATCGCTTCACACGCCGCCTCCGTAACCGCGGGGTCGCCGGACATGCCCAGGTAGTTGTAGCTGGACCAACTGATCAGCTCATGTCCATCGATTACCGTTCGATCGTTTGTAATTCCTTCGTGACGAGTGAAATACGGGTTGGGAATTCCAGTGAAAGACAATAGCGTGGCTTGCTGCTGCAGTCGCTTGTATTCGGCCATTTCCGCGAACTGATAATCCGCAGGCTGGATATCCCGATTTTCACGACTGAGTTGATCGGTCAATGAGGACAGGTTACGGGTGCGGGCCTTGGTGCCAATGTAGGTCTGGACTGCCAGTGTCACTTCGCGACAAGTTTCGATCACGGACAAGACGTCCTCTGGGAAACGACCTCCGAAAGCGTCTTCGAGCGCATGCGCGAGCTGTAGCCGTTCCAATGAATCCAAGCCCAATCCGAGGATGTTCGAATCCAGCGTCAGACCATTCGCGCGTTCCTTTGCGATTTCGCGAACGTGCTGCATGACGACATCGGCGACGTTCAGGTTCACTTCGCCTTGCAGTGAACCAGCTTCTCGACGAACGGTTGGCGTCGTCACCGTGGCGGCGGTCGACTCGACGACGATTGTGTCCCAATCCTCAACTTCTTCGCCACCCGACCAAGCGGTCCATCTTGCGACCACGGGCAGTGAGTCCTCCAGGAACGCTGCTCGGCAGGCGTGACGCTGAATCTTGCCGCTGGAGGTCTTCGGCATCGAACCGAAGCGAACCAACGCGATCACGTCGGGAGGCAATTCATGCTCGCGCGTCACATTACTTCGGATTGCTTGAATGACACTCGACCAGTCCTTGTGTCGGGTTCGCTCGACTTCGGTCATCACGATCAAACACTCACGTCCATTTAAATCGACTGCAAACGCTGCCGCAGCTCCGGCCTGGAGACGCGGATCGGTTCGTTCGACGGTTTGCTCGATATCTTGCGGGTAACGATTCACGCCGCGGACGATGATCAAATCCTTGAGCCGCCCCGTGACGAACAACTCGCCGTCGTCCATGAACCCCAGGTCGCCTGTCCGAAGGTATCCCGATTCGCCTCGTGATGTGACCGCTTGGAAAATTTCCTGCGTGACATCCGGCTTATTCCAGTAACCTTTGCCGACACTAGGGCTCCGCACCCAGACTTCGCCCACCTGGTGTTCGGGCAATCGCTTGCGGCTCTCGGGTGCGACGATGATCACTTCTTCTTCGGGCAGCACATGGCCACAGCCAACCAGACTGCGTGAACCCTCTTCGTCTGGCGATGCGAATACGACACGATGCTCGTCGAGAGCTGGCCCGTCAAAATTCCGAATGATCGGTGGATTCTTTCGGTGGCTGCCGGTGACGATGAGCGTGGTTTCGGCCATGCCGTAACAGGGATAGCAAGCTTCCGGGCGGAAGCCGACCGAAGAGAACCTTTCGATAAACGCTTTCAAGGTGGTCGAGCGAATCGGCTCCGCACCGTTGAATGCCACTAACCAGCTACTGAGATCGAGTCCCGCCATTTCTTCGTCAGTGATCTTGTCTACGCACAAGTCGTAAGCAAAGTTAGGCCCGCCGCTGATCGTCACATTGTACTTAGTTATGGCACGCATCCAGCGAACCGGTTTTTGCAGGAACGACATGGGCGACATCAAGATATTGGGCCGTCCAATAAATAGCGGCATCAACACGCCGCCTACCAGCCCCATGTCGTGATAAGTCGGCAGCCAACTCATACCGACGGAATTGATGTCAGCTTCGAAAGCATGCACGATCAATCGACAATTATGAATGATGTTCGCGTGCGATAGCATCACGCCCTTGGGATTGCCCGTGGAACCCGAGGTATACTGAAGCACCGCCAGCGACGAATCGTCGAACTTCGGAAGCACCCAAGAGTCAGCCGCATCGTCAGGAATCTGATCGGTTGCGATCCACATTGCCGCTTCGAGGGCCGGTGCTTCTTTCAACATCCCTTGGACTCGATCTGCAACATCGGCGACTGTCAAAACGGCTTTGGCCTGTGCGTCGTCCGAGATCGCATCGATTCGCGACATATAGCGATTGCGGCGGGGCGGATAGGCTGGCACTGCCGTTGCTCCCGCATAGAGGCAGCCCATGAATCCGGTTACAAAGTCCAGGCCTGGTGGATAGAGTAGCAAGACCCGCTCGCCTTGCATTCCCTTTTCCAGCAAGTGCGCGCCAATTGCTCGCGCACGTCGATCGAAGCCCTCGTAACTCAGGCGTAGTTCCTCGGCCTCTCCGTCCGAGAAGTAGAACGCCACGCTGTCCGGTGTTTGCTCCGTCCAATAACGAAGGCTGTCGACTAGATTCGTAGCAGGAGGCGAATAGGGAGCGAGAGATCGTTGGTGATTCACCTGGGCCGCTCTCCAGTGGATAAGAAAAACATAGTCACTTGATGCAGTTGCTGAGGGGAAATGTCCTCGATGTCAATCAGAGTTGGGTCAAGCGAGTCCGGTCAGTTTACCTTCGACCCGTCCATCACTCCAGCATCGTCGTCACAAGCGGACAACTCCAGCCGATCACGCCTGAAATGGGCGAACGAACTCGAACCACCGTTGCCGTCGAAAGAAGTGGTAAGCCTTCTCCAGATTGCCTGACCGGACTAGCGACGAACTCAGCCGATTGTGTCAAAAACGTCTTACTTCAACTCACGAAGCGTTAAGTTTCGCCACTGGACCAGCGTGCCAGCGGCCGCTTCGTTTCCGCCAATGCCGTGGACTTGCAACGCGATAAATCCTTCGGCAGTCATGTCGTCGGTGAAATCAGCGCGTGGTTCACCGTTCAGCCAGGTCTTGATCGAGTTGCCGTTGCATTCGACTCGCACCGAATTCCACTCGCCCGGCTTATAAATCTTCTGCCCTTGTTTAGTGAATACATCCGCGTCGCCGCCGCGAATGCCTGGGTACAGCCAGCCGCGACGTCCTTCGTCATAAATGCCGCCAGCCCAGGCGCGGTCAGGCTTGTTCGGATCAATCTCGACTTGATACCCGTGGACTCGACCTGCAGCGATCTTCCTTTTCTTGCCGTCCGATTCAATTCCCGTCTCTTCGTCGAACACGTTACTGCGAAACTGCACTCCCGAATTCAAGCGGTCATCGCACTTGTATTCGTACTCCAATACAAAATCGCCGTACTTCTTTTCGGTACACAAGAAGCTGTTCGGTGTATTCGGGACCGATTCGCCGATGATGATACCGCTCTCCACGCGGTACTTGGCATTGCCGCCCTGTTGTGTCCAGCCTTCGAGGGATTTGCCGTCAAACAGCGGTGTGGTTTCTTCGGCGAACGAGACCAGTGGCGCGAAACTGATCGCGAGTAGCGTGAGGGCGACTGATTCTCGAGCGAACATGTTTTGTCTCCGTCTAGTTCGGTTGGGATCGGAACGTATCTCGACTCCCAGGGGCGAGTCGGTATGAATACTCGATTCAGCGAGTCGAGCTACGAAATTGGGTTAGTTGCCATAGGTGGTGATTTAACAGCATAATTACACGCGTTTACTCCGTCATCCGCCAAATGCCTCATGTACGGGCGGTTCATGTCGCTTCAGGAGAATTCGATGATCGGCGTACGTTTAGCTTTGGTTTTATTCGCCCTCTACCAACTCATCCAGCCTGCTTCCGCCGAATCGGTGGTCATTACAGAGCGTTTGCATCATTTGCGAGTCGGAGCGGAACGGGAGTGGTCGGGTTTTCCAGCCACCGCCGAGTCGCACGAGTTGAATCGTGTGTTCGACGCTAACTCGAACGAGGGGCCGGGGACGCTGCGATTGCGTCAGCAAGACGTGAAGCAGAATTGGGAAGTGCGATTGAACGATAAGCATCTGGGCCTGTTGCGGGTCGACGAGAATGACATGATTGTCTACTTCGACATCCCAGCCGGCGTGCTGGTCGATGGAGAGAATCGGTTGACCGTTCAGCAGCAGGGCGACAAGAGCGACGATGTTCGTGTCGGCGAGACTTGGATCGATACGCGACCGGTCTCGCAGGTCCTCAACGAAGCCACGGTCGAAGTGTCGGTTGTCGATGCCGCGACTCAGCAGCCCACGCCGTGTCGCATCACGATTCTGAACAACTCTGGCGCGCTACAGTCTCCCGGTTGTGAGTCCAGCGATCACTTAGCAGTTCGCCCCGGGATTGTCTTCACCTCGACGGGCCAAGCGTCCTTTGGATTGCCGGCGGGTTCCTACACACTGATCGCCGGGCGTGGCTTCGAGTACTCGATTGATGAGACGATGTTCACGCTCGAATCTGGCGAGACAATCAGTCGGAAGTTGTCGATTCGACGCGAGGTGCCGACCAAGGGTTACGTCGCGTGTGACACGCACGTCCACACTCGCACGCATTCCGGCCATGGCGACGCTACGGTGCAGGAACGCATGATCACGATCGCCGCAGAAGGAATCGAGCTGCCGATTGCCACGGACCACAATTCTCACATCGATCACGAACCCTTCGCGCGCAAGATGAACGTGCGTCAATACTTCACTCCCGTCATCGGCAACGAAGTCACAACGCGCACCGGACATTTCAATATCTTTCCCGTCGCACTCGGAGCCAAGACGCCGGACCATCGATCGGACGAGTGGAAGCACACGCTGGATGGCATCTTCGCCACTCCGAGCGTGAGAGTTGCCATCTTGAACCACGCTCGTGACCTTCACGGCGGCACGACGCCGTTTGGCCCGAAACAGTTCAACGACGCCGTTGGCGAGAATACAGCCGGCTGGCACATGGGATTCAATGCGATGGAGGTTGTGAACTCTGGGGCGACGCAGACCGACGTGTTGCAGCTGTTTCACGATTGGATGGCGGTGCTGAATCGTGGCTACTCGGTCACGCCAGTCGGCAGCAGCGATTCACACGATGTCGGGCGTCATTTCGTAGGGCAGGGGAGGACCTACATTCGCTGCGACGATCGCGAACCCGGCAACATCAATGTCGATCAAGCAGTGATCAACTTCGTTCACGGCAAGGTGATGGTCAGTTACGGGTTGCTCACCGAGATGAAGATCAATGGCGAGTTTCGCTCCGGCGATCTGGCAAAGGTCAGTGGCGATGAGGTCGTTGTCGAGCTGCGAGTCCTAGGGCCGCATTGGGTAAGTGCCGACAAGATCATGCTGTTCGCAAATGGAGAACTGGTGCGAGAAGCGACGATCGAACCGAGCGATCGCAGTACGCAGCCCGCCGGAGTCATCTGGTCCGACCAATGGAAGTTGCCAACGCCACGCCACGATGTTCACCTTGTCGCGATCGCCCTTGGACCAGGCATCGAAAGCTTGCATTGGCGCACCGCCAAGCCCTATCAGCCCGATACGATCGACCCGGGAACGCATGTCCTCGGTTGTAGCGGTGCTGTGTGGCTTGATATCGACGGCAACGGGAAGCGAAGTTCGGCGCGATCTTATTCTGAACAAGTTGTGATGAAAGCGAACGGCGACTTGGACGGACTCATCCGTGAACTCGCTGGCTATGACGGGGCGGTCGCTGCACAAGCGGCCTCCCTATGGCAAGCTTCTGGCCGCTCGTTGCTCGACGAGCCGACTCAGCGATTACTTACACAAGCGGAAAAGCCAACTCAACTGGGATTCAAGCGATATCTTGATGCGTGGCGTGAGTGTCAGCTCGCGAGCGACGGCCGCTGATCTTGTGGGCAACTCGGGCGCGTCAGGCCAAATCTCGGCGGCATCGAGATGAACTTCGACAAGGCTCCGCGGGGAGAGATCTTCCGCCGGTTCGCCAATTTGAGCGGTGTTGCCCTGCAACTCAACGAAGAGCTGTTGGAAACTTTCAGCTATCACTCGCCACGACAACACACGCTCGAGGAGGCTCGCGCGGCGATCGTCGCTGCCCTGCCTGACGGATTCGAGTTGCTTCAGAACGAAGGGCAACTCATCTCGCGACGTGGTGCCGATGTGGCGACAGCGGGTAACCGGTCGGCGAGTGGTGTCGTAACATTGCGAAGTCCCGGTGAGTATCGCCGGGCGTTTGAGAATCTGCACAAAGCGCTTGCCCAATACGAACGGCATCGTTCGATGATGAATAAGGAAACTCCACTGGACGAGGATACGCTCCACATCTTGGAAACTGTTCCAAAGCTCAAAAATCAGCTCGCTGCTTGCTTAAAACGGCCTGACAAGGAAGACGAACTAGTTCACAACAGATTCGCGGAACTTGTCAGCCTAGCGAGCAAGACCTCATGACCTTGAACCGTGAAGGATGATGCGACCGCATTCCTGGCAGATCCTGGCCTTCACCGTTCCTGCCTTAGGAATCGTTCCAGTAAACAAACTGGGTGGCGCATCCACCGCAGCATAGGTCGTTTCGACATGCCTCGCGCCCGTCAGGTGCAAACCCGGGTGAGTTGCGTCAAGCAGCTTGATCGGTTGCATCTGACCCTGACAGTCGGGGCAGGCACTTTTCTTGTCCGCCATGATGATCGCGCCCTAATTGGTATTGTCGACAGACGTTTCACGACTTCGCCGTCTCAAATGCCGTAATCTTCTCTTCGTGCAACAAAGTCAGGGCAATGTCGTCCAAGCCGTGCAGCATGTTGTAGCGGCGTGATTCGTCGACTTCAAACTGCAGTTCGAGACCGTGATCGTCGGTGACCGTCTGTTTTTCGAGATCAACGGAGAGCTTGTAGCCCTCGTGCTTGGCGGCGAGTTGGAACAGTTGCTCCACGGTCTCTTCGCTCAACTTGATTGGAAGTACCGAGTTCTTGAAACAGTTGTTGTAGAAGATGTCAGCGAACGACGGCGCGATGACGACTTTGATGCCGTAATCGGCCAGGGCCCAGACGGCATGTTCGCGACTTGAACCGCATCCGAAGTTGCGTCGCGCGAGTAGCACCGTTGCGCCCTTGGCATCGGGCTTGTTGAGTTCAAACTCGGGGTTATCCGACCCGTCCTCGTTGAATCGCCAATCGAAGAACAGGAACTGGCCGAAGCCCGTTCGCTCGATTCGCTTCAAGAATTGCTTAGGAATGATTTGATCGGTATCGACAGCCGATCGGTCCATCGAGGCGACGAGACCGGTGTGTTGTGTGAAAGGGTCCATAGGGCTAATCTCCAAATCCGAATGACCAATGACCAATGACCAATGACCAATGACTACTTAAATTCCCACTCGCGCACGTCGACAAAGTGGCCGGCGACAGCCGCCGCGGCAGCCATGGCGGGCGAGACGAGATGGGTTCGTCCGCCTTTGCCTTGCCGACCTTCGAAGTTGCGATTGCTGGTTGATGCACAGCGTTCGCCGGGCGAGAGTTTATCGGGATTCATGGCGAGACACATGCTGCAACCGGCTTCACGCCAATCGAAGCCCGCCGCTTTGAATATTTTGTCCAAGCCCTCGGCTTCCGCCTGGACTTTGACTTGTCCGCTACCTGGAACAACCATCGCATTGACGCGGCTCGAAACATGATGCCCCTTGGCGACGGCGGCTGCCGCGCGAAGGTCTTCGATGCGGGCGTTGGTACACGAACCGATAAAAACGCGATCTAGTTCGACGCTGGTGAACGGCGTGCCGGCTTTTAGCCCCATATACTCCAGGGCCCGCTCCGCCGACTTCTGATCTGTTTCGTCGCCTTGAGTCGATGGATCCGGGATCGAAGCGTTTACCGCGATAACTTGGCCGGGGTTTGTTCCCCAAGTGATCTGCGGAGCGATGTCAGCGGCTGAAAATGTCAGCGACTTGTCGTACGTCGCACCCCGATCGGAAGGCAACTGCTTCCACTTGGCGACCGCTGCGTCGAAATCCTTGGGAGCGAATTCGCGACCGCGCAGGTAGTCGAACGTCTTTTGATCCGGAGCGATCATGCCGGCTCGGGCTCCCGCTTCGATCGACATGTTACAAACCGTCATCCGCTCTTCCATGCTCAACGCCTGAATCGCGCTGCCGGTGTATTCGATCACGTAGCCCGTGCCACCATCGGTCGTGATCTGGCCGATCAAGTAGAGGATGATGTCCTTGGCCGTCACGCCGGTGGGAAGCGTTCCATCGACGCGTAATTCCAGTGTTTTGGGATAACTTTGCAGCAACGTCTGCGTGGCGAGAACGTGTTCGACTTCACTGGTGCCGATGCCGAATGCCAACGCGCCAAATGCTCCGTGCGTCGCGGTGTGGCTGTCGCCGCAGACAACGGTCATGCCGGGTTGCGTATAGCCCAATTCAGGGCCTATGACGTGGACGATGCCTTGTTTCGCATCGTTTAAGTCGTACAGCTTGATTCCGAATTCTTTGCAGTTGTTGCGGAGCGTATCAACCTGCTTCTTCGAGATCGGATCGGCGATGGGCAGCGAGCGGTCGGTCGTCGGGATATTGTGGTCCGGCGTGGCGATTGTCCGCTCGGGCCGGCGGACCTTGCGACCGGCGAGCCGCAGCCCTTCAAAGGCCTGGGCGCTCGTGACTTCATGTACCAATTGCAGGTCGATGTAGAGAATTGCCTGTTTTCCGTCTTCTTCATGGACCAAATGGCTGTCCCAAATCTTCTCGAACATGGTCCGTGGCTTGGCTGTCGTCATTCGTCTTTCTCACTACTTTTGCATGGAATGCGGGCAATCATCAGTTCCGAATCAGGCATTCTAGCCGACAGCTGCCTTTCTGGGGAGGTTCGCAACCCTTTAGATTTCCAGCCAACTGGACGCTATACTTTCAGGCACGAGCGAAGTGGTACCGCGTGAGGGTGTGGGCGTCCAGGATAAATTGTGGTTTCTATCGATGAATTTCTCGCAGGTTTGACGGGTAGCGGTCTGATGACCGCTGAGGAAGTGCATGCCTTTCGAGTCAGCCTGCCCCCGTCCGAGGAACCAATGTCGGTGAAAGTCCTGGCCACCGAATTGGTCCGTCGCGGTCGACTAACCAAATACCAAGCAGGTCGCATCGCAACCGGTCGATCGTCGGGACTCGTGCTGGGGAAGTACGTTATCCAGGACAAGATCGGCGAGGGCGGCATGGGAGAAGTGTTTGTCGCCGAACACCGGCGGATGAAACGACCCGTTGTTGTCAAGATCTTGCCTGCAGCGGCCATGTCCTCTGCGTCCTCGATCGAGCGTTTTCAACGCGAGGTCGAAGCTGCCGCTCAACTATCGCATCCGAACATTGTGACGGCGTTCGATGCTGACGAAGAGGATGGCGTTCACTTTCTCGTGATGGAGCATGTCGACGGTGAACCGCTGGGTGATCTCGCGACGCGACAAGGGCCGCTCGCCATGGATTTGGTGCTGTCGTGTACTTTGCAAGCTGCCATCGGATTGGAGTATGCCCATGCGACCGGGATTATTCATCGCGATATCAAGCCGAACAATTTGCTGATTGACAAGACCGGTGCCGTCAAGATCCTCGACATGGGTTTGGCTCGCTTCGAAGATGAACGCGGCACGATCCCAATAGCCGGGGAAGGATTGACGAAGCAGAATCAGATCATCGGTACGGTCGAGTACATGTCGCCGGAACAAGTCGACGACTCGGGGAACGTCGATCGACGTTCGGACATTTACAGTCTGGGATGCACAATGTTCCGGCTGCTGACGGGGAAACCGCCTTTCCAGGGCGAGACGCTAGTGAGGACGCTGCTTGCTCATCGCACGGAACCCATCCCAACGATCCGAGAGTCGCGAGCGGATGCACCGGAATGGTTGGACGGCGTCTTTAAACGCATGCTCGCGAAGCGACCAGAGGATCGCTACCAATCGATGACGGAGCTGATTCGCGACTTAGAAACACATCTTGAATCGTTGGGTGTCATCATTCCGAGATCTCAGAGTATGCAAACACCGAAAGCTTCAAAGGAGCTCGACACGAAGGCGATCAATGCCCCCTCAACACTGCGCGTCGAAAAGCCTTCCGACGTGGCGACAGTAGCGAAAGAAGCTTCCGATGCTCTAGCGACGCCGCCCGAGCGATCAATTCCGGCGGTGGGCATTGATCTTGGTACGACGTTTTCCGCGATAGCCTACATGGACGGCGCGGGCCGACCCCAAGTGCTGTCCAACCAAGAGGGCGACAAGATGACGCCCAGTGTCGTGTTGATCGAAGATGGTTCGGTCGTCGTCGGCAGAGAGGCCGCGAAGGCAATGGCGACGGATATGGAAAATATCGCCGAGTGTGCAAAACGCGACTTGGGAATGAAGTCCTTCCATCAAACCATCGGCGGTATCGACTATCCTCCCGAGGTCATTCAGGCTTGGATTCTGAAAAAGGTACGATCCGACGCCCAGCGACAAATCGGCGCTTTTACGAAAGCCGTGGTTACGGTTCCTGCTTACTTCGATGAGGTAAGGCGAAAGGCAACGCAACACGCCGGGTATATCGCAGGGATCGAAGTCATCGACATCATTAACGAACCGACGGCGGCTGCGTTGGCGTTTGGATTTCAACAGGGCCGCCTTCATCTCGGAGCGACTAATGATAAGCCGAAGCGAGTGTTGGTTTACGATCTGGGGGGCGGGACGTTTGATGTGACGATCATGGAGATTGCCGCCGGCGAGTTTGTGACGTTGGCGACCGATGGCGACGTGCAACTTGGCGGACGCGACTGGGATCAGCGGTTGGTGGACTACATCGCCGAGCAATTTATCCGTAAGCACGGGCTCGATCCCCGCGAAGATCCAAACACGTACGGTCGTCTGCTGCGTGAGTGCGAAGACGCGAAACGAACGCTCTCGACGCGTCAGAAAGCTTCCGTGGCGTGCGATTTTCACGGTCGAGCAGAACGGTTTGAGGTGACGCGGAAGCTGTTTGAAGAGATCACACAGGACTTGCTGGAACGCACGACGTTCACGACGCGCCATACCCTGCAATCCACCGGACTGACGTGGGACGACATCGATCATGTGCTGACGGTGGGCGGTTCGACTCGGATGCCGGCGGTCATTGGCATGCTGACCATGCTCGCGGGCCAAGTTCCCGACGACACGCTCTCGCCCGACGAAGCGGTTGCTCAAGGTGCCGCGATCCATGCGGGCTTCGTCTTGGACCGACTGGAAGGTCGCCGCCCGCAAGTTCGCGTACGAAATGTTAACTCGCACAGTCTCGGTATTGTCGGCACCGACCCCAAGACGAAGCGAAGGCAGACGGCCGTGCTGATCCCTCGCAACACACCACTGCCCGCCAAGGCAAAGCGAGTCTTCACAACCATGAAGTCCGGCCAGCGATCAGTGGTGGCAAATATCGTGGAAGGGGAAAGCCGCGATCCGACCGCCTGCATGGCGATCGGTCGCTGTACCGTGCGGAACTTGCCAAAAGACTTGCCGGCTGGCACGCCGATCGAGGTCCGTTTCCAGTACCAAGAGAACGGCCTGCTTCGAATTGCCGTCAACGTTGCCGGTGTCGACGACGAAGCCACACACGAGATCACTCGCGAGCATAATCTGTCGGCGAAAGATCTCGGTGCGTGGCGAGCAAAAGTGACCGGGAATTGAAACCGATCCGAGTTCTATTTAACGAAATGCGGATTTAACTTCGGGCTTGTTCAGGACGACAAGCGACCAAATGCCAATGGGTAAGCCCAACAAGCAACCGCATGAAATGCAAGGCAGCATGGCAATGATCGACGCCGCCATTGCCAAGCCATAGGACTCAAGTTTCTTCATCTTCAAGGCACCCACGATCACCAAGGCATCAAATCCAAGGCCGATCGCGGCTCCGACGATCGCTCCGATGCCCTGAGCGACCATGGCCGTCTGGTCAGGACCACCCTCAGCAGGCGCTGCGCCCATCATGCTGACACCGAGAATGTTGAGCAGAATGCCGAGAATGTGTGCCGCGACGCCAAGTCCGCCAGCGACCAGCAGTAGCGTCGCCGGCATATTCACCAACTCACTGGCATTCCCTGACGGTGGTCCTCCACCTCCTGCGAAGTTTCCACCTGGAGCCGGTTGGTAAGGATTCTCGTACGGATTGCTGCTCATTGTGTTTCCTTTCGCGATGCACAGCTGGCCCCGACCAAAGTGTGGTACAGCGATGCGATGGGGTGTTGAAGTGACGCGGTATTGTGACCGCTTTTCTTCTCGATTGCAAAGAGGCTAAGAGTCGCGATTTATAATCGGGGCCTTAGCGAGATAAAACTTCCGAAGTCTCCGTAGCTTCGGAAGTTTAGCGTACTCTCGCTGCTCTGCGGACTGACTCGCCATTCGAGCCTTCGGCGAATTGACAAGCCATCGACGAACGGTACGATGTGCAATGTAACTCTTTATGGCTCTTGGCTTTCTTTGCCCGTGATGGTGCACCCGCAACGGTTTAGTGGTGTGATAGAAAGGATGCTTCCGATGACGACTCAGCTCTTGGCCGCTCGATCTGGTGAAATCACTCCCGAAATGGAGTTTGTCGCGAAACGCGAGAATCTAACGCCCGAGTTGATCCGCGACGAAGTCGCTGCTGGTCGAATGGTCATCCCGGCGAACAAAGTCCATTTGGCGGGTCGCTTGGAGCCAATGTGTATTGGCGTAGCCGCGACCTGCAAGATCAACGCCAACATCGGTAATTCAGCCGTCACTAGCGACGCCAACGAAGAGCTGCAAAAGCTACATACATCCGTCCATTTTGGTGCCGATACTGTAATGGATCTGTCGACGGGCAAAGACATTGACAGCATTCGTCGCGCGATCATCGACGCATCGCCCGTACCAATCGGCACGGTGCCGATCTATCAAATGCTGGAGGAACTTGGCGGCAATATCGAGGATATGAATGCCCAGCACTTCCTGGACATGGTCGAGCATCAAGCGAAGCAGGGTGTCGATTACATGACTGTCCACTGCGGTGTGTTGCTTGAGCATTTGCATCTCAGTACGAACCGCGTTACGGGAATCGTTAGTCGCGGCGGATCGTTGATTGCTAAGTGGATGATGGTTCATCGCAAACAGAATCCGCTGTACACGCACTTCGACGACTTGTGCGATATCATGCGCGAGTACGACGTCACCTGGAGTCTAGGCGACGGCCTGCGTCCTGGTTCGATCGCGGATGCCAGCGACGAAGCACAATTTGCCGAACTTGACGTGTTGGGTGAGTTGACTCGCCGTGGTCAAGAGAATGGCACGCAAGTCATGGTCGAAGGTCCGGGACACATTCCCATGGATCAGATCCAAATGAATATGGAACGCCAGGCTCAGGTTTGCAACGGCGCCCCCTTCTATGTTCTGGGCCCGTTGGTCACCGACATCGCTCCCGGTTACGACCACATCACCAGCGGCATTGGTGCGGCACTAGCTGGTTGGCACGGAGCCGCTATGTTGTGCTACGTCACGCCGAAAGAGCATCTCGGCCTACCGAACAACGAAGACGTTAAGCAAGGCGTGATTGCTTACAAGATCGCAGCCCACGCGGCCGACGTGGCACGTCATCGCAAGGGTGCCCAGGATCGTGACGATGCGTTGTCGCGAGCACGTTTTGCGTTCGACTGGAATGAGCAATTCCGCTTGTCGCTCGATCCCGAGACTGCCAAGGCGTATCACGACGAAACCCTGCCACAAGACACCTTCAAGAGCGCTCACTTTTGTAGCATGTGCGGACCGAAGTACTGCTCGATGAAGATTACCGAAGACATTCGCAAGATGGCTTCGGAAGGCGATCTCGTTGAGATTGGCTTGTCGCAGAGCTAGTTCCGTAGAGATCGGGCCCCTCGCTCGTATTTCAATTCGTCAGTGAGCGAAGCGAAGCCAAATGTCTGACAACTCCGGCGCGCTGAACGAAGGCTCCGATGCCGTCTCGCCGCCGCTGTGGCGCGACCGCTCGTTTATCGGAATGACCGCGACGCAATTTCTGGGCGCATTCAACGATAACCTGTTCAAGCAGGCATTGCTGTTGTTGTTCGTTGCTGTTCCGGTTGCTGGCGGTACGCGCGATTTGCAATGGCTCGGGACGTTAGTCTTCTCCGTGCCGTTCATTCTGTTCTCAGGCTACGCCGGATTCCTATCGGATCGGAGCGGCAAGCGGACCGTGATCTATCTGAGCAAAGTGGCCGAGATCGTGATTATGGCGATGGGGGCTTTGCTGTTCGTGCTCTGTGCCCGGCAAGGGATTACTCCGTTGTTAGTTGCGTTGCTGTCGATTGTGCTGTTCTGCATGGGATCGCAAAGTGCGTTCTTCGGGCCAGGCAAGTACGGAATCCTTCCCGAACTGTTTCGCGAACGCGACTTGCCGCAAGCCAACGGCATTATTCTGATGACGACGTTCCTGGCGATCATCTTTGGCAGCGCCTTAGCCGGACTGTTCTTCCCGAACTTGCTTTGGGCGTTGGGAGTGTTCTGCATTCTCGTGGCAATCGCCGGTACGGGAACGTCCCTGCTTGTGCGCCCCGTTCCGCCCAGCGCTCCAGGATTAAAATTCGAAGCAACGACGTTGTGGATCTCTCGTGAAACACGAAAAATGCTTCGCGAAGATCGTCCACTCCTCAACGCCTTGTTGGCATCCAGCGTCTTCTGGCTCGCCGCAGCGATGGTTCAAATGGCGGTGATCGCTTTAGGCAAGTTGCAACTGCAGGAGAACGAATTCTGGACCAGCCTGCTGACGGCGGCGGTCAGCATTGGAATTGCTATCGGCAGTGTCATCGCGGGGGCTGCTTCTAAGAATCGATTCAATACGCGCGTCTTGAAGACGGGATTGTGGGGACTTGTCGTCTTCTTGTTGCTAATGGCTCCGCAAGGTTGGGATGGCCGACCGCATCTGCTGGGTTACTGGGGAAGCTTGGTGGCCCTCATTCTTTTGGGCATGTTTACAGGCATGTTTGCGGTGCCATTGCAAGTGTTTCTCCAGTCGCGGCCACCTGCGGGTGAGAAGGGTCGAATGATTGCCACCATGAATCTTTGTAACTGGATCGGCATTACCATGTCGGCCGGCCTGTATTGGGCGTCGGGTCGCATCCTGGTTCTCTTCGCGTGGCCAAGCAGTTATACATTTGCGTTCACGGCCTCGTTACTGCTGGTCGTGGCAGTTTTGTACCGACCGAAAGACACACCTTTAATGGATGGAGCGGCGTGATGCTGGGCGCAACATTGGCGAGTGACGCCTATCTTGGACGCTTGAACGAAGAAGTCAGTCGTATCGATCAAGCGGCGATGCAACGCTGGGCGGATTTGATCTACAAAGCATGGCAAGACGAACGCTTCGTATTCATCTTTGGAAATGGCGGTTCTGGTACAACCGCCAGCCACATGGCGGAAGATCTCGGCAAGAGCACGCTGCATGAGCGTGACCTGAACGACGAATCGAAGAAGCGATTGAAGGTGCTCAGTCTGACGGATAATGCGGGCTGGCTGATGGCGGTTGGCAACGACTTGGCTTACGACCAGATCTTTGTTCAGCAACTGATGAACTACGGCAGCAAGGGCGATCTGGTCATCGCGATCAGTGGTTCGGGCAATAGTCCCAACGTGCTGAACGCCGTTGACTGGGCAAATCGCCACGGCCTGACGACATTTGGTTTGACCGGCTACTCCGGCGGCAAGCTAAAGCAGATGCAGACGGACGGGTTGCACGTCGAACTGAACGATATGGGCATGGTCGAGAGTATTCACTTGTGCCTGTTCCACTGGGTGCTGAACGACGTCTTCGCGCGCATCAATCACGAAGGCAGGTACGCAACGGACCAATGACCAAGCATTTCCTCGGAATCGAGATCGGCGGGACGAAGTTGCAACTCGGCATTAGTGCCGGAGATGGCAGCAAGTTCACGGCGTTCGAACGTCGCGACATTGACATCTCCAAAGGAGCGACGGGGATCCTGGCACAAATCGAAGAGGCAGGCAAGAAGCTCCTTGCCGCGTATCCAGTGCAACGCATCGGAGTTGGCTTTGGCGGGCCCGTGGATAGTGAACGCGGTTGCGTCATTAAGAGCCATCAAGTCGCTGGATGGGATGACGTGCCGCTGGGATCGTGGTGCGAAGAAAAATTTGGCGTCCCGACCGTCTTGGGCAACGACTGCGATTGTGCCGCATTGGCCGAAGCCTTGTTCGGGGCAGGGCAGGGGAGTCGGACTGTCTTCTACGTCACGGTCGGGACTGGCATCGGAGGCGGGCTGGTGATCGGCGGTAGGCTACATGGAAAAGGCCGTCCGGCTGTTGCCGAGATCGGTCATCTCCGTCCGGGGCTGAGTGCAGACACGCCAGTTGCTACGGTCGAATCCTATGCCGCAGGGCCCGCGATCGTTGATGCCGCCGAACGACTGCTTGAGTCGTCCGACGACGAAGCAGCAAAGAGCGAATTAAGGCACTGCAAAATGGAGTCGGTGCTAACTGCAAAGATACTAGCTAATCTGGCAGCGACCGGAAACTCGATCGCCAAGTCCGCGCTCTTTCAATCCACTTGCGTTCTTGGCTGGGCGATTGCACAGGTGATCACAATCACAGCGGCAGACGTGGTCGTCGTTGGTGGAGGTGTGTCGTTAATTGGCGAAGAGCGATTCTTTCAGCCTCTTCGCTGCGAGGTCGCCCGCTATGTATTCCCGCCAGTTGCGAAGGCGTACAGAATTCTTCCGGCGGCACTTGGCGAAGACGTCGTGGTGCACGGCGCGATCGCGTTGGCTAAAGCGACATCGCGTTAGAGCCGGATTCTCGCTGATTGCGAAGAGATATCTGTAGCGAGAAAGCGTCGCTTAGCTGCGGATATCGCACAAGCCTCATCACCTTCGGTCGACGATGTCGCGTTTCGCGGGCGACTTACCGAACGTTGAAGCGATACCGCGATTTGCTTGGTGTATCCCCGGTTGGGTACTCGACCGTGACTACCACCGAGACTTCCCCCACTCCCGTTGGTTCGATCTCGAAGTCGCGGTCGAGGCCGCCGATTGCAGGTTCGCCTTCAATCACGAAACGTACATAATTGGCACGCGTCGCTTTTGCTGGGCCACTCACTTCTGCTGAGATCCGTGATCCGGCGGTGCCATTTCCCGTGATCCGAACTGTTTCTCCCATCGTTACCATGAACGGTTGCTCGCCGACCGGAACCACCATCACGCGATCGTTGTCTGAGTCGCGCTTCGGCGAAGACACTCCTGCCAGATACTCTTCTTTCGTTATTCGCAGATCTCCGTTCGTATCGTATCTCTCGATGCCGAGCATCTCCGTGCCAGATAGTCGATCATCTCGATTACCATCCAACGCCTGGAACTTCTCAATTGCTGCAGCCGCATCGAGCGCAGCGACAGGCCTGCGTGCCTTGCGAGCGTCCGACTCGCGTCCCGCGATATACTCATCAAACGAGATCTCTGCATCGTCGTCCTGGTCGTAAGTGCGCACGGTCGCAGTTTCCGTCCCTGAGAGGAAGCCGTCACCATTGGTGTCCAATGATGTGAACGCCAGTTCGAAAGAATCTTCTGCATAAGCAATCCGTGAGTTTGGTATGGAAATCAAAAGCAAACCCAGTGAGCAGGACGCAACGACGAAATGACGCAGCGACATAAAACTTCCCTTTAGCGAAGATTGTTTGATCGTCTACCACACAACTCAAGATTCTACAGCACCCTTCGGCACTCATCGCAAGTCCCCATCGACCGCCAGGAGTGAATTAATATGTCCAAACGAAGGAGTCTACCGCAAAGAGAGCATTCCATCGTTGGCGACGATTAGGTAGAAGGCACGTCCGCAGAAGTGGAGTGAAATGCTAATGTTTCTGCACGAGCGGATACTCCACGATGGGGAGTTGTCGCTTGACGACTTCACGCAGACGACGCCAGCCCCGCGTGACGAGTTCTTCTCGCGTTTTCACGAAGTCCTCGTCAAGTAAGTCCTTGTCGAACGGGCCGTCACAACGAACTGGCTCGAACATCTCGTCAACGATGAATTGAGCGAGGGCGGGGTTGCAACGGATGTGCCGTTCGCGGGTTGTATGTAGCGTTTCGGGGTCAACCTGGCCGATCACGTACCGCAAATACAGGTCGCTGTCGGTGATCGCCGCCACGTCTTCGCCGCATACTTCACAAATGTATCCCTCATCGCACTTGGCCATGGTGTTAGTCTAGCGTTGGAACGTCGCGTTATCAGCGCCCCTGGGAATCGTCAGAAGACGTTCCACCGCTCGGTTTTGATACAGAATGACCGGTTCTCAGCCTAGAACACACTCCAATATTCACCCATCTTTTGCTTTCCCTAAAATTCGTGGTTATCCTAGACGGGCAGGCGACTTGCATGTCGTCGGGATACGTGTGATTATTGAGTTAGTTTGAGACAATCAAATCTCGCTCAACGAAGCCTTGGAGGTAGAAGATGCGAGTTGCAGTGTTAGCGCCGCTATTGGTCTTGGGAGGTACAGCTCTCCTCTACGCCCAAGGTATGAATCCCTATTTCAGCGCCGTCGGCCCGGGGAGTTATCACCACGCCTCAACGGCCGAAGAAGGAGCCGCTCGCGGGATGGCAGATGTCGTCCGCTCGCAGGGTGCCGCAAATCTTATGAATTCTGAAGCTGCGATCAATTTGCGGGAGTCGCAGAAGAAGGGCATCGAGAACGATTTGCTCTATACGCAAACCTATTTCCAAAAGAAATCGATCAACCAGCAATATCGAGCCGCCCAGCGCACGCCCCCTCCGTCGCAACAGCAAGCTATTCGCCTTAGTCAGGCGCGGCTGCCTGACCGATTGTCTGCGAACAAGATCGATCCACTGACGGGAGAGTTGGCTTGGCCTCTCGGCTTGCGGATGGATTCGCTCAAAGACGATCGCGATCGTTTGGACGCCATCTACGCCGAGCGCGCTGACAAGGGTTTTCTGACTCCCGATCAGTACGTTGAAGTCAAAAAGCTGACCAGCGAGATGACGGAAGAACTACGAAAGTACAGCCAGCAGCTCGGTGGCAACGCTTCGATAGAGGCCCGCAAGTTCTTGGAAAGTCTCGCCTATGAAGCAGGCTTTCAAGCAGGTTAGTGTCACTCGCAACCGCGATGCCGTTTGATCTTGTTCCAACGCTCACGACGAATCTTCTCGAGGTTAATAATGCGTTCTCTCCTCTCGGTGCTTTCACTGCTGGTCGCGTTTGCCGCAACGGTTCAGGCACAAGATGCCGACCTAGAGCAGTTGGTCAAGGACATTAACAACGCTGACAAGCTTGTTCGCTTGCAAGCTTTAGACGGAATTGCGGAGCAAGGTGGCAATGCCAATGACGCGGTCGCGGCGGTTGCTGCTGCCTTGAAGGATAGCGACGAAGAAGTCGTTTGGCATGCGGCACGCACGTTGGGAGCGATCGGCGAAGGAGCGGCGAGCGCCGTTCCGGTACTGATTGCCGCACTTGACGATGAACGCGTCAAGGTTCGTGCCTACGCAGCTTACGCTCTGGGTCGAATCGGCAAACCGGCAATGTCGGCTGCGGACAGATTGATTGAAATCGTGTTCGATGAGGAAGTGCTTGTTCGTCGTGCCGCGTTGCGTGCGTTGCAGCTGATCGATCCACCGCAGGAAAAGACACTCCCTCTCGTGCTGAAGATTCTGGAGCAAGGCGATGCCTCGGTAATTCTTCCAGCGTTGCATTCGTTGGCAGAACAAGGCAAAGATGCAGTACCACGGCTGCGAAATGCGTTGAAGTATGAAAAGGCACAGTACTGGGCGTGTCTGGTGCTCGCAGAAATTGGACCAGATGCCGCCGAGGCCGTTCCAGAGATTCAGGAAGTACTCAAGACCGCAGATCCGCATGTTCGTCTCGAAGCGCTCGTTGCACTCGGCAAAATTGGAGCCGGTGCGAAGGCTGCGGTCCCCGCCATTGCCGCCATTGCCGAGCATGACGAATTCAAAGATGTTCGTTACGCCGCGATCTATGCCTTGGGCGAACTCGACACCGATGGTGAATCGCGTGAACTGCTTCTTAAGGGGATGAAAAGCGAAGACGAGTTCGGAAGAACGATCTGCGCTTGGGCACTGGCGAAGACGAATCCGACCAATAAGGAACTTGTCGCTGAAGCCGTTGAATTGCTTGTGGACTCCTTCAAGAGCGAAGATGTCCATGTGCGGCAGGCGGCAGCTCGTGCGATGGTCGAGTTTGATGTGGATCGCGAGATTGTCGCACCGCTGCTGGTGAAAGCACTCGAAGACAAAGATGCCACTGTCGTGGCGAACGCGATTGCGGCACTCGCAAGTTTCGGTCCAAAGGCGCTTCAGCATGTTGACGATGCTCTCACAAATAAAGGGCTGCGCCACTACGCGGTTCGACTGATCGCAAAGCTTGGCCGAGAAGCCGACACAACCGTCCCCGCATTGATCGCCGTGCTCGGCGAACAGACCGACAGCCCCGAGGATTTGGAGTTTACTCGTGAGGCACAGTTCGCCCTCTCAGCGATCGGCCCCGCCGCGAAAGACGCGATTCCGGTATTGGTCAAGGGACTTGCATCAACTGACGAAGGCGTCGCTGCAAGTGCCGCCTATGCGCTCGGCAAGATGGGCGACGCAGCCCGCGCCGCCGTGCCAGCGCTACAACGAGCGGAAGGCAGCGATAGCGTGATCATTCGAGCTGCCAGTGTTGTTGCACTTTGGCAAATCCAGCCAGGTAACCCGGCCCGCCGTATCAAGGCGACTTCGCTGTTGCTCAAGGCGCTGGAAGACGAACGTGAACTGGTGCGCGCCGGAGCCGCGACGATGCTGGGCGAACTTGGTAATGTTGGTGAGCGAGCAACTGCCAAGCTGCAGGAAGTTCGCGACAATGACGCGGCAGAGATCGTACGGCAAGCTGCCGGCGAAGCTCTCAAGAAGATGGCCTCCTAAAAGATAAATGGGTGAACGGCCACAGCTATCCCTATCTTTATGACATCGCGACGGAGCGTTCTCATCTCTTTAACGAACGTTCGGCAGTTTGCGTAATTGCTGACCCAATGGCGGGCGTTTCGCTGGATGGCGACCGACCAAATGATGCCTTATGCCGCATTGAACAGGAGCACGGTCGGTGGTTCTTGTCACCAGGCAAAGTCGGCATTTCGCTGAGCTTGAACCAGAAGCTGGTCGACGGAAAGTCGCTGCTGAATCATTTGGCTATCGTCCAAGTCGGCGATCGCGTGCTGGTCTTTGTCGAACACGAAGACACTAAGACGACAAGCTCCTACTCTGCCAATCTTTGGCTGATCAATCAAATGCTCGAGACGCCGTCGTTGCTCGGCGGCGAGGCGGAGACCAAGCAGACGATTCACACTAGTGAAACGATGCGTATGCCGTTCGATCAGATTCTGCAGATGCAGCAGTCAATCGTCCCGCTCGAAATTCCCGGTGCGATTGCGCTGCCAGAAACACGTGCTGTCATCGGTCGCGATGCTGATCGCGCTGACATTTGCCTGCCCGACGTGCGTGTTTCACGCCAGCACGCTGCCATCGAACGGACCGGCCCCTACGCAACCATCACGGATCTCAGGAGTGCCAATCATACGTTCGTGAACGGCGAAGCGATCGCAAAGCCAACGGTGATTACGGACGGGACGCGAGTTCAGATCGGCCCACACACATGGATCTATCGCGGCCACGCACTGTATCCTTTGTGCCGTGAAAATAACGTCGAACTTGTGGCCAGGAATTTAGTGCGACAAGTGCCTGATCGCCGGAATCGCGGCCAGCAGAAAGTGATTCTCGACGACGTTTCGTTAGTCGTGCGGCCTCGCGAATTCGTGTGCATACTGGGACCAAGTGGTTCGGGCAAGACAACGCTACTCTCGGCGCTAAGTGCTCGCGTTCCGGCCAACGAAGGCAGCGTGCTGCTGAACGGCGAGAACCTTTACTCCCACTTTGACGCTCTGAAGCAGAATCTCGCGGTCGTCCCGCAACGCGACGTGTTGCACGATGTCTTGCCGCTCAAGACCGCGCTTTGGTATACGGCCAAGATGCGTCTGCCTGCCGATATGTCGAGACAAGACATCGAGGCAAGAATCGACGCGACGCTAGATACAGTCAGCTTGGTGCAGCGGCAGTTCACACAGATCCGACAACTGAGCGGTGGCCAGATCAAGCGGGCGAGTTGGGCGAATGAAGCGATCAGCAACCCGAGTCTGATCTTTCTGGATGAGGTCACGTCAGGGCTCGACGAACAAACCGATTCGGAAATGATGCAGATGTTCCGTCGCATGGCGGATGAAGGGAAAACGCTGGTCTGTGTCACGCACAGTCTGAGTTATGTGCCTGACAACTGTCACCTCGTGGCGATCCTGGCCGAAGGCGGAGTGCTCGCGTTTTTCGGTCCGCCCTCCGCCGCGCTGAAATACTTTGGAATTGAGCGACTTGGCGACGTCTATCAAGTCCTCAAGCATCGCACACCTAGCGAGTGGAAAGAACGGTTTAAGAAGAGCCCCGTCTATCAGGAATACGTCGAACGTCGATTACCTGAGGCGAATGACGCTGTAGCAAGAGTGACGAGCCGGCGGCGCCCGCTGCAATTGATGACGATGTGGCGGCAGTTTCATGTATTGCTGCGACGCTACCTCGCAATTCAATGGGCGGATAAGCGGGCATTGGCGATGATCTTCGGACAATGCCTCGTGATCGCCGGGTTGTTGGTTTGGTTGTTTGGCGACATCTCGAAGCTGAATGTTGACACGGAAGTCACGCAACGAGAAGAGCAACTGTATGAGCTTCAATACGGTGGTTCGCTCAGCAACATGTCGGACGAGGATCGAGCGTTCTTGGAGGCGGACGAAGAGTATATTCGACAACGCGATAAACAGCGAAAAGAGCTCCGCGTTGAAGCCGAACTCGCCAAGCGAACCGATCTGTCGTCAAAGCTTCTATTCTTGCTTTGCATTTCCTGCATTTGGTTCGGCTGTAACAATTCCGCAAAAGAGATCGTGAAAGAAGCCACGATCTACGGCAGGGAACGTGACGTCGGGTTGCGAGTGCTGAGCTACTACGGATCGAAGTTCGTCTTGCTGGCAACTATTAGCATTTTGCAAGCCACACTTTTCTATTGGCTCGTCAACCGTTTTACCCACTTAGGCGGTGATGCGATCGGCCAATGGATGCTGCTGTCGCTGGCCGCGACGACTGGCGTTGCGATGGGGCTGGCAATTTCGGCTTTGGCGACGACGGAGGACCTGGCCGCGACCGTTGTGCCGATGATGCTGATTCCGCAGATCATCCTCGCCGGGTTGATAGCGCCACTGTTGAACTACACGCGTGAGTTTTCACAGGTTTTCATTCCGGCGTACTGGGCATTTCAAGGATCGCTTACGACACTAGAAAGCTCGGTCCAAGAGCGGTTGCGTGATGCCGATTACCTGACGTTGTCGGACAGCTGGACGCCGGGTTGGGGCTGCGTTGCATTGGCCGTATACATTACGGTGTTCGCCGGCGTCGGGCTACTGGCCTTGCGCGTTCGTGACTAGCGTGGCTTTGTATTGAGTTGCTTCGCCAACCCTTCGAGAATCCCCACAGCTTCCGCTGGAAAAGCATCCAGTTCGGTGCTCCAGAAGCTGATCACGGCGGGAACACCTTCGACCTTTACCGGCACATGCATGCTCGAAGCGAACAAGCGACCAAGCAACTTGAAGTCAGGAGCGTCGACTTCGCTCGTCTTCGCGTGAACGACGGTCGTGTTACCTTCTGCATACTCTGCCAATCGCAGCTTCGCCGCAGGTACCTTCAGCCCAGATGCACCTTGGCCCGCGCCGCCGGATTGGGCGACACGGCGTACATGCAGCGTGCGACCTTCGACAGCAATCCAGTCGACGCGATCAACTTGCGGTACGACCTTAAGCAACTCGGCTCCGAGACGACGTAGCGATTCATCGGATTCTAAGGCGGAAGACGCGAACTGTTGTACTTGAGCAGGGACAGTGGTTGTCCCGGCGGCGTACTGTTTTAGGAAATCGTCCGTTCGCCGAGTGAGCGGATTCTTCGAGAGGTCTTGATCGGCGAGGACCATGTCGAAGTAGCCGATCATCATCTCTTCCCATGTTTGATCGCCCCAACGAACCGACGCCGTCGGATCCGGGTTGGATAAATTCGCTGCTGAATTATCGTAGTGTGCGACGCAGGTCAACTTCGTTCCGGCAGGCATGAGTTTCGGCTCTTTGAATGCGTACGCGTTCTGCCAATTGAAATCGTAGTGTGGAACATCCAGCAAAATTTCTTCGCTTTTATCGGGATAAGTTGCTGTATACCGGAATGACTTCCCTCGCAGATGCATGTGCGGGAACATCGCCAGCATCAGTGTGTCTTGATGGAAAGTTGTTTGCGCAGTGACCTCGTGGTTGTCAGCTCCAGGAGGAATCTGGAAGCGAGGTTGGGCCGCCTTTTGTGTAACGACCTCTCGTTTCACCGTTTTGGGATCAGCAAAGATCAGCCCGATGCTACTAAGGTCTTCCTGCGCTGTTCCGTTCGGCGTGTAGTGCATCTGAAAGACCAGACGCGATCCGGCAGGAATCCGTTTTGCCAAGCCGTTCGGCAACATCATGGGTTGTGCGCCTGGTGCCGTTGCGGCGAGCCAATCGGATTCAAGGTTGCCGTGGGCTCGCTTTCCAGCTTGCTCAGGCGATCCGGCGGCAACGATGATGTGATGGACAACCGCGCGATTGCCCGGGCGACATTCTGCGGCCTTGACCCATTTGTCTTCGGTGAAGCCAGGATCGACGGTGAAGTACTGGTAGCGAACTTCACCTTCAGCCGGAACTTTAAACGGCTTCTCCGACATTTTGACGATCAAATCGGGCGTGCCGATTCGCCAACCTTCTACATACGTTCGAGGTGGCGGCAAGTCTGAGCGGTCTCCTTCAGGGGAACCGCTCGCGACCCAATCATTGATTTGTTGCTTCTCCTCATCCGTCAGACGTGCGTCGTTGGCAAAGTCGCCATGCTTCGGATTGGCGTGCCAGGGCGGCATCCGCTGCTGGTCGACGACCTCTGCGATCATTTCGGCCCAGCCGGCTGCATCGTCATAGCTCGTGAGCGAGAACGGAGCGATCTCGCCTTCGCGATGACACTCGACACAACGACGTTGGAAAATCCGACTGATGTGCTTTGAGTAAGTGACATCGCTATTCGGATCCGGCTCCGCAACGCGTCCGATCAGGCAGCCGATAATCTCCGTGTCCGCGATCGCGATGGGTTTATCTGCCAGCAACGCATCGATTGCCTCACGCAAGTACTCGTGTTCCACTTTGGGGCGTTGAATCCCGTAGGTGTACTGATCGTCGATGCGACCGTGATAACGGAGCTGCCTTGCCTCATCATACACGAACACTTCGGGTGTTCGCGTTGCGCCAAACTGATCCGCAACGCGATTGCCAGGATCCTTCAACAACGGGAAGGTAATGGCATGAGTCTTCGCGAAATGCGCCAATTCGGATAGCGAATCCTGCTGATTCGGGTTGATCCCGATAAAGGCAACGCCTCGCTCGGAAAGTTCGTCGGACATCTCTTGAAGCCGCTGAGAATAGAGCTGCACGATCGGACATTCCGTCCCCAAGAAAGCGACGACGAGCACTCGTTGCGCGCTGAAATCGTCCGAACTCCACTGCTTGCCACGAAAGTCGCCCAAGGAGAATGTTGGTGCGATGTTCGCGACTTGCGTTGTGGAAGATTGTTCATCCCCAAGCAGAAAACCGACAAACGAGCAGGTGAACAAGACAAGGGCGATTCGTTTCATGGCATTTTCCGCGAGTTCGTAGGGCAAAGTAACACCCGCTTAAACCCCAGAGGTGTGGGCTAGGTTTCGCGGGTAGGAAAACTAGGCTCGAGAAAGGAACGCGCTGGTGCGAGAATCCACCTTGATTCGCTCGCCCTGTTTGATGAATTCCGGCACTTGGACGATCAGCCCCGTCTCCAGTTTGGCTGGTTTCGTCCGACCGGTCGCCGAGTTACCGCGTACGCCCGGATCACACTCGGCGATCGTCAACTCGATCGTGGTGGGCAACTGGACACCAATACATTCGTCGTTGTAGATCAAACACAGGATACCCTCGAGCCCTTCGGTAATGAAGTTGATCGCTTCGCCGACGTCTTCAAGTGGCAGTACCCACTCGTTGAAGTCCTGATCGTCAAGGAAATGCATGTCAGTGGCATCGCTGTACATCAACTTGACCGGGCGGCGTTGAAAGTCGGCTTCGTTCAGCGACTCGCCACCCTTCAAGGTGATGTCCGTCTTCTGCTTCGTCGCGAGGTTCCGACCTCGGAACTTGTACAAAGTTGCGGCACCTCGGGCGGAGGGGGATTGGACGTTCATTGACTCAATAAGTATTGGCGAACCGTCGTACACAACGACCGCACCTGGCTTGATCTCTTTTGCTAGCATAAATGGCTAAATCCTGTGAATTGCACTGCTGAAATTGCTTCGCCGTATCGACCCGTTTTGCGGCGAGATCAACATATCAAAAAGGTTGATTCTTGGCTTCATCCGGTCGCCAGATCTGTGCTGGTACGCGTTATCCACACCGATCAACCATTTTTTTCGACATTTTTTCAAGATCCGGTTAAACCGGGGCAGATGAAAACCGAATTCGTAACTATAATTCGTGATTCGCGCTGGCTGTCTGGCCCTCGCCGGGTAGTCGAGCGCGAATTGTGTTTACAGACATGCCACAGAAACAGATTTGAATGGGAGTGACCGTATGAACAGTTACCAATCGGTATGGGAGGACGATGAGACCAGTCGCAGGGTCGAGTTGCTTGTGAATTACTCGCAACACGACGCGGGCGTCACGATCAACGAAATCACTCCCATCAAAGTGACCTTCTTGTGCCCCAATACTAAAGCATCCCGTCGATCGATCGGTGTTTGGACCAAGACGGGCCGTGCCATGCTCGCCCATCAGTTCCGAACCGCAGGTCGTATCGAGAGCCTTGAGCAAGAGATCATCAGCGGCGGTTTCGCCAACGCTTGTGCCTAATCGCTCGGCCCGTCCGACGACTTGAAATCCCATTGAGGCGGTAGCTGATTCCTCGGAATTCAGCTGCCGCCTTTGTTATTTCCACTCACGATCCAGCTTCGGCTGTTCTCCGCCAGCCATCGTCGTGTGGGTTAACAAAGCTTGAAAACCAATGGCCCCTCGCGTCGTGGCCTTTTGACACCGCGTAATGCAATGGTTAGTCTGGTGGGGTAGTTAAGTATCCGTACTGGCATGTTCCGTGGCGGCGGAATACTCGGTGAACTCCTACCTGTGAGCAATTGCATGACCGATTACCAACGATTCGATGTACGCAAATCCGGCGAAATTACGATCGTTGACGTCAAGGCGAAGGAGCTATCGGAGCTGGACTACCAAGAGCAGCTCCGTGACGAGTTGACGGATCTCGTTGCGACGACGTCACCGCAACGACTCGTGCTGAGCCTCAAGAGTGTCGAGTTCATGGGATCGAATGCCATCGGCATCTTGGTCGATGTCCGCAAAGCCGTCCATGAATACGGTGGCCAGTTAATTCTGTGCGACCTTCAACGGAATGTGCGGATGTCGTTCAAGGTTCTTAATCTTGAAGGCACTCTTTTCAAGATCTGCGACACAGAGTCTGAGGCCTTGAACGCATTCGCTTGAGTGCCGTTGTCGACCTGAATCTGAGGTACAGCCTAGGCGCGCGAACCCGTTCGCGGGTTTCGCGGATCGGACATCCGTATATTCGATTTAACCGTCTCGATCGTTAAATGTGTGGAGGTGCGATTCGCTTCCATTAGAATAGATCCATAGGTCCGCGACATGTCTTTTCGGTTCGCCGGTAGTGGTACAGTTTGAAATTCCGGAAAGTAGGACGGCCACTCTTGGCCGTCTTTTGTCGGGCAGGAGTGCCCGACTTACGACAAAGTCGACTTACGACAAAGTCGACTTACGACAAAGTCGACTTACGACAAAGTCGACTTACGACAAAGTGTACCACTACTGGTTCGCCCGTCCGATCCTCTCGAGGGCGCGTTTAAGTGGAAGCTCTGCTGTTCGATGTTGGAGATAAGCGATTCGGCGTTCAGCTTCGCAACGTCCGGGAAGTCGTACGCGCGGTCAAATTGTCGCCGCTCCCGCAAGCACCCGACATCGTCGAGGGGCTGTTGAATCTGCGAGGACGGATTCTGCCGGTTATTGATGTGCGCCGGTTGTTTTCACTCGACTCTCGAAAGATTCGGCACACCGACTATTTCATCGTCGTTGCTACGGACGAGCGGACGCTCGCATTGCACGTTGACGTGGCGATCGATCTCGTCCAGTTAGCAGGATGCGATGTGCAGGCCGCGTCAACGGTTTTGCCGCAGACTGGGCTGATTGACTTCGTGGCGAAAACGAGTGACGGCCTCGTGCATGTAATCGATATCGAGAGACTGGCGGCGATGGAAGGTACGCTTAGCGCTGCGGCTCTGGTCGAGTCCCAAACGGAGGGACCATCGACGTGACGGAAATCAACTGGACGGACGAAGCCTACGAATCCATCCTTTCGATCTTAGGGGCGCGGACTGGACTCGCCTTTCGAGCGGCTCAACGCGAAGCAACCAAGATAGGAATTGCGAACGCGATGAAGCGAAGCGGTGTAGCGGAGTCGTCGGCGTACGCCAAGTTGCTGGTGCATGACGTCGAGGCATTAGAGAACTTGATTGTCGAGTTAACCGTCGGTGAGACTTACTTTTTTCGCGAGGCATCTCAGTTCGAGGGGATTCGCCGCGAGATCCTTCCCGAAATCTTGCGACGAAAGGGCGGTTGGCAAAAGTTGCGAATTTGGAGTGCGGCGTGCGCGTCGGGAGAAGAACCCTATTCGCTTGCGATGCTGTGCCATAAGCAAGGACTGGCAAGTCAGTGCGAGATCTTGGCCACCGACATTTCATCGGAAGCATTGTCAAAAGCACGCCAAGCCACTTATCGCGACTGGTCGTTGCGGGGAGAGTTACAAGCCGAGGCGAAGGAGTACTTGAGATTCGACAGAGGGATCTATTACGTCGATGAAAAAATTCGGCGTATGGTTCGCTTTGAGTTCCTGAATCTGGCAATGGATGTCTATCCGTCGCATGTGACGAGCACCGAAGCGATGGATTTGATTCTCTGTCGAAACGTTTTGATCTATCTGAGTCGCTCGACGATCCGTGAAGTTGCACAACGGTTCTTTCAGTGCCTTGCCGACGGTGGTTGGTTTATTACAGCATCCGGTGATCCTCCCGTTGGAGATTTCGCTCCTTTCGAGACGACCGTCACAGACTTCGGAGTCTTTTATCGCAAGCCCACAGCTGCGAAGACAGAAGCGGTTGTGGCTCCGGAGGCGGCATGGGAGACAAACGAACCACGCGACGGTTTGTACGGAGCAAACTCGGGAAATATATCGCAAGCAAATCGCGATTCTCAGTCGACGGCGGCAATCAATCGAGATACTCGATGGGACAAGGACGAAGCTCACGCGGCTCTTGCCCGAGGTGATTATGCCCGGGCGGTGGAGCTTTCGGAATCGCATCCCAATGAGCCGGCGGCGTGCATTATCCATGTGAAATCGTTGGCAAACTTAAGCACCGAGGCAGCGATCCGAAAATGCGCGTTGTTCGCAACCCGTCATCCGCTTTCGGCGGAACTGCATTATCTGCACGCCGTGTTGCTGATGGAGATGAACTTGGATGTCGAGGCGGTGCAGGCGGTGCAGCGAGTCGTGTTTCTTGATCGTTCGCTGGCCCTCGCGCACTTTCTGCTCGGTTCGATCTTGCAGCGACGTGGGACGCTTGATGGGGCAAGGCGAGCTTTCCGAAATGCCCGGGATTTAGCAGCGGCTCGAGCTCCCGATGAAATAGTTCCCTTGTCCGAACACGAAACGTCGCGGCTACTAGCGAGAGCGGCCACGAACCATTTGCGAGCGATTGATGCCGCACTGGGGGCGACATCATGACAACATCGGACAAGCCGCAGTCGGGGCAATTCGATTGGGAGGCTATTAAGCAGCGTTTCCTACGTCTGATGGAAGCGTCTAGCCAAAGTGAATCGCTGACGGAGACGCAGGCCGAAGTCGTCATGGCCGAGCGTGCGAAGACACTCGCAAAGGTTCCCGATACGGCTCCCAACTCGGACGAGATTCTTGAAGTCATGATCGTGCGGATGGCAACGGAACGTTTGGCGATTGAGACGAAATTCATCCACGAAGTTTATCGAGTGAGCGACATTACACCCGTGCCAGGAGGGCCGGAGTTTCTGTTGGGTGTTACGAACATGCGAGGGGCGGTGCTCTCGGTGTTGGACCTGCGAACGTTTTTCGACATCACCACTGCGCCCGAAACGCAGCCACCGATCATCATCCTGGGCAAGGGGCGGCAGGAGTTCGGCATGTTGGTCGACGAAGTTCATGAAGTTACCACTTTGCGTATCGACGAAGTTGTCGAGGTGCCAGGCTGCGTGCATGGTGCGAGTCGTGATTACCTACGTGGCGTGACGGCAGATGGCATGTTGATCTTAGATGGCGAGATGCTGTTATCCGACGAAAGATTGTTTATGGACGAGAGGAATTGAGTGCGATGCGGCGACTAGCCACCGGCTTCCGAGCGTTTGTTGTCGTCGTCGTATTTGGCGTCGTCTCGGCTAATGTTCCACTCGTTGTTCGGGGCCTCTCATTTTTGAGCGACCCTTTGGCAGCAATCCCGCTGGACTCAGTCAACTTTCCGGATGGGATTTCACCGACACATGTCTATGCAAAACCGGAACTGCTTAACCGTTCGCTGGATCGCATCATCGAAGTATGGAATGAAAATCGTCTCAGCGAAACTGTTGTCAGCGTTGACGAATCTGATTACCCTTTCGCCGTCGAGTCCAATCTGCGACCGATGCATGTCTATCAGTCCATGCTGATTTGCACATGGCGTCTACAGCAGTTCGATGACCATGAACACGTCAAGGTCAGAGTGAGGCAAGTCGTTGCGCGGTCATCTCGATTCGAGCTTCTTGCCAGTCTGATTGATGTACGAAAGGTGATTCCTCATGGATAGACAAGAACTCGCAAAACGCTTGATGGCGACTTACCTGGAAGAGCTTCATGAACACGTTGAAGCAATGAATCGCGATTTGCTTACGTTGGAACGCGGATTACCCACCGAGCAGCGTGCCGACGTGATGAAGGTGTTGTTCCGTTCGGCACACAGTCTCAAAGGCGCATCGCGGGCGGTGAATATCGAAATCATCGAGGATGCTTGTCACATCATGGAGGACATCTTGGTCGAGGTGCGGGATGGCCGGCGCGAACTCACTCCCGATTTATTTTCGTTGTTCTTTAAAGTAGCCGATGCAATCCAAGAAGTTGGAATGCGGCTTCGTGATGACCAGCCGTTCGAAGACGCTTCATTACACACCCTAATCCCAGAGTTGCGAAATGCGGCGAAGAACAAAGGTTCCGCCGGTATCGTTGGCGTCTTAGACGAGAAGGCTGTTGCGACGCAGTCAGCGGTCGACATCGTCCCGCCACACGCAATCGAAGAGAGTGCACCTTCCACCGAGTCTCCGGCGCAGACGTCAGCTTCCGAAGTTGATTCACCGGTGGAAGCCGTGCACACGCCATCTGCGGCAAGTAGTGCCTCGGTTCGAGTGGCTGCCGAAAAGTTGGACGCATTGCTTTCACAAAATGGCGAGTTGCTTGTCGCTCGCCAGCGGATTGACCAACGGACTATCGAATCGAGCGAATTGAGCGAGTCGCTGTCCGATTTGCAAGGCGACTGGAACGAATGGGCCAAGCCTTTACACAAACTGCTGACCGAGCCAGACGATGCGTGGCTTGCCGCTGCCATTAAGAGTAAATTGCCGCGACGAACCGTGGCGATTCTGGAACGCACCGGAGACCAATTGGCAAAGATAGAAAAGGCCGCCGATCGTCTCGCCGCGAACGTCGCAGCAGACGCACGCGTGCTGCGGCATACCTGCGACGCGTTGAACGATGAAGTTTACCGCGTCCGCATGCTGCCGTTCGCCGAGGCATGCGGTGGGCTCGAACGCGCAGTTCGCGATCTTGCTCAGGTGACGGGAAAGGATGTTCGCCTTGTGATCAAGGGAGAGGATGTCGAAGTCGATCGCTCCGTCCTCGAGGGGCTGAAGGATCCTGTCCTGCATCTTGTGAGGAATGCCATTGACCATGGAATCGAGTTGTCTGTGGAACGCTCGAAGACTGGCAAACCGTCACAAGCGTCCGTGACGGTATCTGCAGAGTTGCGAGGAGGGCAGATCGAAGTCGCTGTCGCAGATGATGGTCGCGGATTCGATCTAAGAGGAATTTGCAAGCACGCACAACAACGTGGAATCGCTGTGCCAAACGATCCGTCCGAGCAAGCCCGATTGGTATTTCTGCCGGGATTTTCGACCGCGTCGACAGTTACGGACGTATCGGGACGGGGGGTTGGTTTGGATGTTGTTGCGAGCGGCGTGCAGGCATTACACGGCTCGGTGGACGTGGAATTTCAAGAGGGTGTCGGGACGAAGTTTACTATCAATGTTCCACTAACGCTAACGACGGTTCGCTGCTTGTTAGTGCTGGCTGCACAACAGACTTACGCGCTCTCGACGTCATCGGTTCAGCAATTGGTTCGCTTTGATCCTGGCAGTATCGCCAAAGTAAGCGGACGTGATGTCCTCCTTCTTGGCGGAACGCCCACGCCGGTGACGGTACTTTCCGAAGTGCTGGAGATGGGCAGGTATGAGGGAAACTCAGATAGCTCGAAGATGCTCGCGGTAGTCATTGGCGCCGGCGACCAGCGTGTGGCACTGGTCGTTGACGACTTACTTGCCGAACAGGAGGTGCTCGTCAAGAGCCTCGGGACTCGCATTCGGTATGCCCGCCATATATCGGGCGCGACTTTGTTGCCGTCGGGCAGTGTGGCGTTGGTATTGAATGTGCAGAACGTGGTCGGGACGGCATTAGGAACTCAGACGGCTCGTCCGCTCGTCGTTGCGAGACCGCAAGCGAGAACTCAACAGCGGAAACGGGTGTTGGCTGTGGACGATTCCGTGACGACGCGGACGCTCATGAAGAGCATCCTCGAAGCCGCTGGCTACGAAGTCACCTCGGCGGCAGATGGTGCCCAGGCATGGGAATTACTTAGTCACACGGAGGTGGATCTTGTTGTGAGCGACATTGATATGCCACGTATGGACGGATTTACGCTGACTGATAAGATTCGCAAATCGAAAAGGCTCGGCGAACTGCCTGTGATTCTGGTCACGGCGCGCGAGTCGGACGAAGACAAGACGCGAGGCATACGCGTTGGGGCCAGCGTCTATCTGGTAAAAAGCGGTTTCGATCAAAGCAATCTGTTAGAAAGCATCGAACAGTTGATTTAATCAGAGCCAAGCAGAATTGGATCGGATAAGACGCTCGTGTTAAAAGTACTCATCGTCGACGATTCCGCAGTGGCTCGCGAACTACTGGAGCAGATCCTTAGTAGCGACCCGGATATCCAAGTTGTGGCGGTCGCAAAGAACGGGCAGGAGGCGGTTGAGTTCGCGAAGAAGTACTGCCCCGATATCATCACGATGGACATCCATATGCCCGTGATGAACGGATTCGAAGCGACGAAAGAGATCATGATCGAGTGTCCGACGCCGATCGTGATCGTCTCGGCGAGCTCGGCTGTCAACGATGTCGAGTGGGCGATGCAGTCGCTGCACGTCGGTGCATTGACGTTACAACTCAAACCCTCTGGCCCTGACTCGCCGAGTTTTGACCGCGATGCTCGGGAACTGATCGAGTCGGTCAAGACAATGGCAGAGGTCCGGGTGATGCGTCATCGGAGGCATGCTGATGACGTCAGGCAGATTCTGGGGCCAGCCACACCTCACAGCATGCGGCTGCGAGTTCAGGCGGTGGCGATTGCCGCGTCGACCGGTGGACCACCGGCGTTGCATCAGGTGTTAAGCGGATTGCCGGCTGACTTTCCCGTGCCCGTTCTGCTAGTACAACATATCGCGGATGGATTTGCGGAAGGCTTCGCCTCATGGCTCAACTTAAGCGTCCCGCCCGCGGTGAAGATTGCCGAAGATCGTGAGGTCTTGCAGCGGGGCACCGTTTATGTGGCTCCCCAGGCCAAGCATTTAGGAGTTTCAAGCACCGGTCGTGTGGTGCTTTCAGCCACGCCGCCTGTTGATGGGTTTCGGCCCTCGGCAACGCATTTGTTCGAGTCTTGCTCGCGCGCATTCGGGAGCAAAGTCGTCGGCATTGTGCTCACGGGGATGGGACGCGACGGTGCAGATGGTTTACGTGCGTTGCGGGAGCAGGGAGGGCATACAATTGCCCAAGACGAAGCAACAAGCGTTGTCTATGGCATGCCCGGCGTTGTCGTTGCGGAAGGATTGGCCGACACCGTGCTGCCCATCGACCAGATTGCGGCGCATCTCGTGAAGCTGGTGACTCGTCGTGAATAGTACCTAGTTTCCGATTTGTCGTTTTCGGCAGGGCACATCAGCGTCCGAGACGTCGGTAGTCTCCGATCTTGTCTTGCATCTTTCCGATGTGTGATCGAATCGTATGAACTGCGTCCTGCTGTTGCGAGTCGCGTAGCTGGTTGTCGAGAATCGCGATGGCGTTCTTGACGGCGATGATGTTCTCCTCCAAGTCAGCGAGCAGTCGGTCGACCTGTCGATCCTTGATTAGCGGCTTCGTCTCACGCGAAATGCGAACTGCTTGGTGCATCGCGTCGAGTAGTCGTTTCGTATCAACCTCTGATTTCCTGAGACATAGTTGGGCACCGGCTGCGACGGCTTGCTTCTCCAGGGCGACGTCCTCCAACCCGGTCAGCACGATGATGGGAAGCGACGACTCGACCGATCGGAGAGCTTCGACGGTGTCGAGGCCTCGAATATCGGGCAAGTTCAGGTCCGTCAGGATGAGATTGAAACGGCCTTTATAGAGTTCGCTCAACGCGGTCGTCAGCCGGTCAGCAATGGTGACATCGAAGCCGACCGGCGATAACGCGAGCATTCGCTGGAGCAGACGCGCATAGGTCGGATCATCTTCGATCAGCAAGACACGGATATTGGGCATGGGATCTCTGTGCGCAAGCAGATACAAGTACTCATAAGTATCTATTGCAAAACGCGCCCAAAACCGGGTCGGAATTCCGGATATTTTCTTAAAATAAGAAAACAGCCGATCGAGGAGGGGCAGAATTCCTCGACCGGCCTAACCTAGTAGGTGGGGCAGATACCTACTCGGCTGGTGGCAATTCTAGCAGATACCGCCGCCTTGATGTGAGGGGAGCGGGGAGGGAGGCATGTGTCAAATCGTCGCACCTCCGATCGCGGCATATGCCGCAACCGTGGTCCGCCTGGACGATTTCGAGAGCCTCAAATCAGATGACTAGTGCCGCGTTACAGCTAAGGATTAGGGTGAATGAAGTGAGCCGCTGGCCGTAAGGCCCCGTGCGCGCCCTGCATTCCTCGCCGCCCGACCGCTTACGCGTCACGGCTCACGAAACGGGCAAACCCTAAAATCAAGGTGTAACGCAGCACTAGTGCTGATCTGCGCCCGTCAACTTCTCTTCCGCACGATCGGCCTGCCAGGCCACGGATGTTACGAGCCGGGTGATTTCCAAGGGATCCGCCGTATCTGCGAGTTGATTGGCTTGGACGACGACCATGTCGCCGGACGCCGTATTGCGGACGGCAAAGGCACCATGGACCATTTGTTCGTTGAAACGGAGTAAGTGCAGCGCATTTTGGGGCGTTGCTGGGCCGCATGTCGCGGAATAAGCAATCATTGCGTGGCCCTCGTCATCTCGACGACTGAAGTCGATCCCGACTGTTTGCTTTCGTAGCGAGCCTAGCGGAATCGTCACTTGCCACGTGTCGCCTTGTTCGTTGATCATCGCGCCTTGAATCGTCTGCAGGACGCTTCGCACGAGCTGCTTCGGGTCTGCTGATGAAGACGACAATGCATCAAAATTCAGTCCGCTTGCAGTGGGTGAAGTCACTGACGCTCCTGGCAAACCGGCGGCGGGCGACGAAGTGGCAGCGGGTGCAGGTTGAAGACCCTGCATTGCGTCCCGAATCATTTGCGGCATCATCATGCCGAACCCAGCGCCCATTCCAATCCCCATCGCGCCGCTCCCCGTACCACCACCGCCGTTCTCTGCCATCTTGGACATGCTGTTGGCCGCTTGATACATCGTAAACGAGCGGAGATCGCCGATCGCACCCATGCTGCTGCGAGCATCGATCGCCTTTTGGACTTCCTCAGGTGGCGTGATCGAGTTGATGAAGAAATCAACCAGCTCTAATCCGTACTTGCTGAAGTCTTCACCAACTTGCACACGCGTCGCGGCAGCGACCTCGTCGAATCGCGAGGGTAAATCGAGCATGCTAATCGCAAGCGTACCCAACACGTCCGTCATTCGCGAGACGATCAGATCTTTGAGGTAGGAGGTAACTTCGTCGGTCGTGTACTTACCTTGTGTGCCGACCAGCGTATTCAGCAATACTTCCGAATCGGCGACTCGCATCGAGAATTTGCCGAAACTTCGTAGTCGAACCATGCCAAAGTCGTTGTCGCGGACAATGATCGGTTGCCGAGTGCCCCATTTTTGATCGAGAAAGGTCTGCTTGCCAACGAAGTAGACCTGAGCCTGGAAGGGTGACTTCTCCCACGGAATTGTCAAAATCCGCGTTATCACCGGCACGTTCATTGTGGTCAGCGTGTGGCGTCCTGGCCCGAAGCGATCCATCGCCTTGCCATCGCGAAAGAAGACAGCCTCTTGATTCTCCTGCACGATCAACTGAGCGCCGAGTTTGATATCGGCTGAGCCTTGCGGGGGGACTCGATGGACCAACGAGCGATTCGAGTCGTCGAAATACTGAATGACTTCTAAACGCATCCCCATGGCAACTTTCCTTACTGTGCTAACGTGCTGTCTGAATGAAGCGTGGACGCGGCCTATTTATCCGTGCCCAATCCCTGAAGCAACTCGCCGCGCCGATCGAACTGGCGATGCAGTTCTTCGACGTGTTTGAGAAACTCGGGAATCGCGGTCTTCGGATCGTTTTCGGGAACCAGAAGCTCGTCAACCGCTTTGAGCAGCCACTCGGCCTCGTCGACGAGGACCACATCCACGTCATAAACCTGGTCGAGCAGAGCTTCATCGACACGAACAAAGTCGAACACGCCGCTGTAGCCTCGCATCGCGCCACGAACTCGCGAAACCAGCGTATCGAGTCGCGTTCGGACTCGCTCACAATCGTCCAGGTAGTCGATCTTACGAGCATCCAGCAAGTTTCGCTGATAGCGACCGACACCGGCCTTGCAGGCTTCCAATCGATCTGCGAGCCACATGCGGGCGATATGATCGCTTTCTCGGCGGTATTCCTGCTCAAGATAGCCGCGAAAGCCTGGGATCTTACGAAGAATCGACTCGACCAAGCCCCGCGCGTCATCGTGTTTTGTTGGATCGACCACTCTGTTGCCTCCGAATTGCGCTGTCAGCCGAACGAGCTGGACAGCTTAAAATGCAGTTATCTATCGGGTGTTCGTTGGTTTTAGCAAAAGTTTGGTCAATTCACAGCATGTACTCCAAAACGCCGGATCGCAATAATCGCCGATGAATCTAAGAGTCACCACGATTAATCGCGGATCGACGCAGATCCGTATAGCAGCCTGGATGTGGATTTGCTACAGTCCCGCCGCTATTCAGCACCGGCACTCGCACGTAAATTTGGAAACTCCTTGGTGGCAATGCGATTTTCCCCAGCTAAAGCTCTGATCGTTCTACTCGTCGGAATGGCCGCTAGCGGATGCGCCGATGGTCCATTCGGTGGATTGACCGCAATGAATCCGTATTACCGCAACCAATGGGAAAAGGACGAGCAAGCCGGGCCGACGTTCCACACTCAGTTGGCCGAATTGCGAGCGATTCGCGAGAATCCGACCGGACTGTCACCCCAAGAGCAACGCCGAGTGATTCCGACGCTCGCAGACATTGTTCAGAACTCGACGAACACCGTGTTGCGCGCAGAGGCGACGTTGGCGCTCGCTGAGTTCCCGGCACCCGAAACGATCCCGACGCTGCAGCTTGCGATGAGTGACGAGAGTACAGATGTCCGCATTGCCGCCTGTCGAGCCTGGGGACGTCGCGGCGGTCCCGAAGCACTTGACGTGCTTTCCCAAGCCGTCAGCAGTGACTCGGATCTGGACGTACGACTGGCTGCGACTGCGCAACTCGCTAAGTTCAAAGACCAACAATCACTCCAAGCACTTGCTGTTGCTTTGAACGACAAGGATCCAGCACTCCAGCATCGGGCGGTTCAGTCCTTGAAATCCGTTTCGGGGCAGGACTACGGCGACAACGTTCCGGCTTGGCGCGACTTCGTTGAAGGTCGCTCGCCAGCTCTTCCAGAACCGCCGACGATCGCCGAGCGTCTTCGGTCGATGAGTTGGTTTTAGGCGGAATCTCGTCGCTTAAATGCTAGTGGCGAGGGCCGTTGCTCTAGTTGGCGAAACGCTTTACTATGTGAACGTCGCTCTGTTCTCTCGCCCGCCCCTCCCGTTTTGGCAGTTTCGGCTGAATGAAACAGCAACGTTTCAACGAGCAATTCGCCTCGATCTACGGTTTAGCCGTCAGCCTGAGTAAGCAGGTGGATGCTGATGTTTTGCTTGTGATCCTCGATGGTCCGACCGACTGGAAGGAGCTCAGCGAACGCGCCGGACACGAGAAGATTCTGGTTGCCGCAGACACGGCCGAAGCATTGGAAGGTGCTAAGGAAGCTGGCCTTGAGACCATCGTGCTGGGAATGCACGATTCGCCTGTTTTCGAGAAGTTGACACACGCGCTGCTCGAAGGTGTGGCGAACGAGATTCTAGAGCCCAATTCGGAGATCATTGCGGTCTACAGCGGTTTCGAAGCCGATTCGATGGACTCGATCAGCTTCATCCGACTCGACGAGCACCTCGGGCGACTGACCGCTCGCGACTTACGGCAAATCGAAACAAGCGTCCCGCTCGAGACTCTGAAGGTCGTCGTCGATCTGGCCGTCGAAATCGGACGCGAAGGCCGCGAAGGCAAGCCGGTCGGGACGATGTTTGTCGTCGGCGACACCCGTAAAGTCATCGCGCTCAGCCATCCGGCAGGCTTCGACCCCGTCAAGGGCTATGGTCGCAAGGAACGCTCGCTGCCGGATCCCCGCGTTCGCGAAGCGGTCAAAGAAATCGCCCCGCTCGACGGAGCGTTTATCGTCGCGCCGGATGGGACGGTGGAAAAGGCGTGTCAGATCGTGGATGCCGATCACGTCAACCTGACGTTGTCCAAAGGTCTGGGATCACGTCACTGGGCAGCTGCCGCGATCAGCAAGAGTACCAATGCGATTGCGGTCGTTGTCAGTGAATCGAATGGTACGGTCCGGTTGTTCAAGGATGGCGAAGTTATTCTCCGTATTGAACCTTTCCGCCGTGCGATGAAATGGAAGGACTTCGAGTACGAACCTCCTTCGCCGACAGGTGACTAGTGCTTTGTGACTGCTAAGAACTAGGGTTGTAGACACTAGCCGTTTGGGCGTTAGCCCCGGTTGGCACGAACGAACCGTGGCTAGCGCCCAAACGGCTAATCCTAAAATCGAGCTGAAACGTAACACGAGTGCAGCGTTACACCTTGATTTTAGGGTTTGCCCGTTTCGTGAGCCGTGACGCGTAAGCGGTCGGGCGACGAGGAATGCAGGGCGCGCCCGGGGCCTTACGGCCAGTGGCTCACTTCATTCACCCTAATTAGCAGCTGTAACGCAGGACTAGTCTGCCGGAGAAGCATGGCGTATTGTGAGAACATCGTGAGTCCGCCTGTCATCATTCAAGCAGATCTTGCTGACGATTTGCACCATAATGGCATTCTTGATTTGCTGAACATGTATGCCTGCGAGCCGCTTCAAGGTGGACGACCGTTGGATGAAACGGCCCAGAGGCGGCTGATCCCGGGGCTCGCCGCGCAGTCGAATGGTCGCTATTTCCTGGCTCTCGACGGTACACGCCCGGTGGGCCTCGCGATTTGTTTTCTGGGTTATTCGACGTTTCGAGCGCTTCCGCTGCTAAATGTCCACGACCTGACCGTCCATCGAGACTATCGTGGGCAAGGTCTGGGTACAAAGCTGCTCGCGGCTGTGGAACAGGAAGCCATCCGCCTCGGCTGCTGTAAGCTTACACTGGAAGTCCACAGCGAGAACGTGAACGCTCGGCGGCTTTATGAACGTGTTGGCTTTGGCTGTGGCAGCCCGACTGGAGCAGATGCGGCGTTCATGACGAAGACATTGGTTTAGTTGAGTATCCGCCTGAGGCAATTCGAGGGCAGTCGGTGCGAGCTGGGGTGGCCTCAATAGAGTTGCTGGAGTTCAGCGACGTTATCTTTCCGCTCTCGCAGCCTCTGGCGAACGCGTGCCAGCACGCGGAGTGATCCGTACACTCCGAGCATGTATCCGAAGAGCACGATGTTCAGCAGAACTCCTTGGACGATCGTGGTTAGGAAAACGGCGAACGCTGACGCGGCGGCACTCATCTCGGAGAATTCGAGTGAATCGGTCGGCCAAGTATTCTCGACGATGGCAACGCTAACCATTCCGGTCATCATGTCAATCGCCAGGCCAACGGGAAAGATCACGGAGACGAGAATCCTCGTCCCGTAGCCGATTAGTGCCGTGCGGTGGATGTGAGGACGCGTGATGACTTGTTGATAGTAGTGGGTACATTCAACGACGGTATATCCGATCACGAAGACAAGTATTCCGCAGATCATGCCCACAACGTGTGCGAACTCGCGATGAAGCGCACACCCCCAGAAAAAGCTGGGTGCGGCGCTGATGCCGCAGATCAGTGTCCATCGCCCCAACGCTCGTAGTCGACGCGAGCTCCTATCCGGCGTAACCAGTACTGCCGTTTCAATCGGCACCTGCAGCGGTGAGGCATAGGGGTTTAAATTCATGATCGCCGTCGCAACGTAAGTAATTGGAAGGGATAGGCAACGAATGCCGAGCATGAAGACTCTTGCAGTATACATCACCCCTGAAGGAGTGGACGCAAACCAACCGACTTGATTCTCCTTCGAAATGAAGAACGGGATGGTCAGGGACCATCCCGTTCGGGGGTTACAGGTTTACTTGTCGGATTGCGCTGGCTTAGTAATCGCCCACGGGGTTCCCGTCCTGAATCGCCATCAAGTACTCGAACGTAGTGTCGACATCACCGGACGTATTGCTGCCATTCGCGTCGAAATCGGTTTCAATCGTCTCGCTAATAAATCGAACGCTTCCGTCCGCGAGTGCAAATTGCGCTCCACCGGGATGCTGGCTCGAGAAACCTCGCCGTTTACGGGTCGATGTAGCGTCAGGGGCATTGTTGTTGATCGAGCAAGTGCTGGCTCCAAGTACGTCGCCGAGGATGTCGCTGTTCGCCAACGTTACACTTCCCAGATCCCGAATTCCCCAAACATTCGCGGCACCGATGGTTTGGATGCCTGCGGTCGTCTTGCTCTGCCAGCGACGCTCTCCCAGTGCGATTACGTTGCTGCTGCCGTCGATCATATCTCGGAAGGACAACGCCTCATCCTGACGGAATAATCCTTTCGCATTCGAGGCACCACCATTGTACGAGATGTCGAGAGCCGAATTTGCCGCAACATAGTTTGAGGTGGCTGTCGAGATCGCCGCAGTGCTGTTGAGTTGGCGGAACGTGTTCGTATCTGGCCCGACATCTGATGGACAACGGTACGTCGCGTTTCGTGTAATCAAGATGTCCGTCTGCGCGCCAGCCGCCCCAGCGTGCAACCCAAGTGCGTCGGTTGACGTAGCGTTGTCTAGCCAGGTACTCCCAATGTTCATCGTATCTACTTGCGCGTTCCCCTCGATGAATCGGCCAACCAATGCGCCCCAAGACCAATACGCGTTGGTCGTCTGAATAGCACCGGTGGGTGTATTAGGCACGCGCTTCACCAAGTAGCCCGATGGAAACGACTTGAAGGTGTCATGGTAGTTGTGACAAGCCAGCGCTAGCTGCTTCAATGCGTTGCTGCACTGCATGCGGCGAGCAGCTTCACGGGCGGCCTGAACGGCCGGCAATAGCAATGCCACCAAAATCCCAATAATCGCGATTACGACCAACAGTTCTACCAGCGTAAAGCCCTGGCGTTGCTTGCTACGAGTCATAGCAATTCCTCCCAATAAAATAAGTGTCAGAGACTCAAATTACACAACGTTCTCATTGGTATCACAAACAGATATGACTCATCTTAACGACGAGCAATTTGTTCGGACGCCACGAACCGGCATACAAACGCACCAGAAAACACAGCCGCGCACTGATAGGTCGCTCGTATTAGCAGCCAGAAGCAACGTTGAAGAAGGGGGAAGAAGAGAACTCTCTGTTCCTGAGTCTCTAGTGCCTCTTATTCTCCGGGCTCATGTTCCAAAATGGGCGGTCGTGACAAGTGTACAGCTTAGGGAGATTATAATCGGAGCCTCCCGATTCCCGCAAGCGTTAACCGAGGGAAGATTTCAACTTTGTAATATGAATTGCGTCCGTTCGAGTCAAAACTTCCCCGTCTGAGGAAGCACCTCTACCAGCATTCCTGGAAGGAACAAATCGGGCAGGGCATCCAGCGACCTTGGATCGAGTCGTTTGGTGCTAAGTTTAGCGTCGGTCGAAAGCGCTTCGAGGACTTTGATTGCGTCGCGACAACCGTATGCGAGCAACAACCGCCCGCCTGGATTCAGACGCGACCTTGCTCCATGCAAGATCGAGCCCAGCAGTTGAAAGTCGCGGTCATATAGTGCGTATTCGTCGATCGTGCGGGGTTTGGCGTTTTCCCAGGGTGGGTTCGAAAGGATCACATCGAACTTTTCGTCGGGCCCGAGAACTTCATATGCGTTCGGTTCGTTCGTTGGTACTAGCTTAGCCTCGAGCCTTTCGGCAACTCCCAAGACGTCCGCGTTGTAGCGTGCATTCTCGATGGCATGGGGATTCACATCCGTCGCGACCACCTTGGTCGCTCCCGCGCGAAGACAGCAGAGTGAAACGAGCCCGGAGCCCGTTCCGATTTCGAGTACTCTCTTACCGCGTACTAAATCTGTCGTCTCGATCATCTCCCGCATACTATTCGTGTCGCGGGGCTCCCAGAACACGGTCTGAAACACGGCAATCCGCTCTGGGAAACCGTCTACATACTCCCAACTGCGAATTGTCGCTTTGTGTTCAGAGGCCGTGATCGTTTTGGCGACCGGAGGTTTTAGGAGCTCGCTGACCAGAACGACGACAGCGAGCAACAGGATCGATGACACGGAGAAGATGAAATCGCGGGCGAATCGGCGGTAGTACATTTTCGCGAGTCGTCGTGAGGGCTAGTCGTTTGTCGGAAAGATGCCAGCTATCATATCGACGGAAACTGATCGCCGACACCGTTGCATCGATTGATGTCATTTCGACCTATTGCCCCTCGAGAGATTCCTATGCGTCGCCACGATTTGCTTGAGTTCACTTTGTTCTTACTGGTTGCTTCGCCTTGCGCAGTCGCCGAAAGCCCTGTTGATTCAGCATCTGAGTTGGAGACAATCGCAACCGAGTTCGGTCTTGCCGACGGTCCAGCGTGGGATGGAAACGCGGTTCTATACTTCCCGGATGTGAAAGGTGAGAAACTTTATCGATACCTGCCGGCCAAGAAGCAAGTGGAAGTGGTCCTTGAGAACGCGGGTCGGATCAGCGCCACGTATTACAGCCACGGAAAGCTGTTCCTTTCTGACAATGGCAACAGCCTCATCGCTCAACTTGATGGCCAGAAGAAGATCACGATCGCTGGTCATGACGTTGATGCCAAGCCGCCGATCCGCCCGAACGACTTGGTAGTTGATAGCCAAGGCGGCGTATACTATACGCTGACGGGACAAGGCCAAGTCGTTTACATCACGCCTGCTGGCCAGCAAATCGTCGCCGTCGAAGGAATCGCGACACCCAATGGGTTGATCCTCTCACCCGACGAGCAAACGCTCTATGTCTCAGCCTATGTTCCGAAACAGATCTGGGCGTATGACGTCGCGGCAGATGGAAAAACGGTCAACGGCCGACAGTTCGCCGAGATGGATGCCGGGCCGGACAAAGGTGCCGACGGCATGGCGATCGATCGAGCAGGGAATGTTTATTGTGCTGGTCCAGCCCACATATGGATCTGGAGTCCCAGCGGCAAGTTGCTAGACAAGATCGAAACGCCGACTCGCCCCATTAACTGCACTTTCGGTGATGCCGACCTGCGGTCGCTGTACATCACAGGATTCGGCGGCCTATATCGCCAGCGAATGACCACTTCAGGCCTCGCAGCACAACGACCGTCTAATTCCGATGCGCGTTGACGAATGTAGGATGGACGCTCTCGTCCGTCCGGCCACCACGAATAAACATGGACGGACGAGAGCGTCCATCCTACAAAGATGCGCGTAAGAGACCGAGAGGTTAAGGATCGGTCAGGTTCGGAGCCCACACACCTTCGCGAATCGTCGGGATCTCGCCCGATTCAGGCAAGGTGTTCGCAGCGGCTTCCTGCAACGCGTTCGAAAATTCAGCAACGCGCTCCGCATGCTCAGCGACTTCGGCCAGATTGGTTTGCTCCAGCGGATCGGTCTCGTGGTCGTACAACTCGCGTCCGCGGTTACCTTGATCCCACTCCGTATAACGCCAACGCGGCGTTCGCAGCGTGAAACCAAACGTCCCCTTGCCGCGACCGCCCCGAGTCACTTGACTAATCGCCCAGCCTCGACCGACCGTGGACGGGTCCATCAAGATCGGGCGTAAGTCCTGGCCTTGGAGATTGCTGGGGGCTTCGACTCCGCACAGCTTTGTCAACGTCGGATACAGGTCGATCAGTCCAACGGGCGTCGCCGCCACACCGCCATTCTTCGAGGCACCCGGCGCGGCGATGATCAGCGGCACACGAGCGCTCTGCTCAAACAAACTCATCTTTTGCCACAGGCCATGTTCGCCAAGGTGATAGCCGTGATCGCTGGTAAACACGACGATCGTGTTCTCGGCGAGTCCGAGTTCGTCCAGCTTGTTCAGGACACGGCCAACCTGGGCATCCATGAACGAGATGCTCGCGAAGTAGGCTTGGATCGCTTGCTGCCGCAGGTCGTCGGTTAAGTCGTCGTGCTCTTTCTTGTGGCTGCCAAGGGCGTCTGCAGGCAAGTCCTTCACGTCTTCTTCGACTCCCTGCACCAAGGGCATGTCGGCTTTCGGGTATCCATCGAAGTACGGTGCCGGCGCGACGTAGGGCGTGTGCGGTCGATAAAAGCCGACCGCCAGGAAGAATGGTCGCGACTTATCTCGCGCGCAACGCTCCAAAACCCATTCGGCATCGCTTGCGAGCATCCCATCGGTATGCAGTAGGTCCCCTCGCGGCGAGGCATACCAACTGAGCGTCCCACCGAAATTGTCTTTTCGCAAGGAGAAGATATCTCCTTCTTCGAGCAACCGGTCGCAACCGGCCGGATTCAATTCCAACTCCCACGAGCCAGGATCGTCGTGCCCGTTAGTTCCTACGGATTTGGGTACGTTGTAGTGATACAGTTTGCCGATCCGAGCCGCGAAGTAACCGGCACGGCGAAACGCATGTGGCAAGCTGAGTTGCTCGGGAATCGTTTGCCGGAAAATTTGGCTGTTCTGCAGGATGCCCGTGCTGTTCGGATAAAGTCCCGTCAGCATCGAGTTGCGACTCGGCCCGCACAGTGGGAACTGGCAGTAGCTCCGCTCGAACCGCACACCGCGATCCGCCAAGCTGTCGATGTTTGGCGATTTGACTTGAGGATGCCCATAGCAGCCAAGCGAGTTATTCAAATCGTCCGAAATGATGAACAACACGTTGGGACGCGATTCGGCCGATTCAACCTGTTCCACTCGAAGGCCAGCGAATTGGATGGCAACAAGTGCGACAAACGAATATCGAAGAAGCGATCGGAGACCGAAATGGTGTAAAGACATAATTGTTGTTCCGATGGGTGACGCAAACAAATTTGGCATTAGACAGCAGAATAAAAGTGCAACGAACTCTCCCGATTCATTCGCGACAGTCTAATCAACCGACTAACGCGATGCGAGAACCGGCAGTTAACTCCGCAATTCCTCATCCCGACCACGACCTTGAAACCAACGTGCTTCCAATGACGCTTCGAAGCTGGAGTTGGAACAATTCGTCGCGTGGCGGTAAGATAGACCTTGCCAGTGAAACACTCGTGGCGTCTTAAATCCTGGATGATAGGGCCCAACTCAATGAGTATGAACACGGTTTATCCCCATCTGACGATCGACGAGCATGGACAGACGCGGGTCGGCGAGACCCGTTACAAGGTAGTTCAGCTCGCGGCCGAGCACTATCAGCACGGCTGGAGCGCGGAAGAGCTGCTTCGCCAGCACTCCGACCTGCGACCAGAAGAAGTCTATTCAGCGTTGACCTATTTTTATGACCACCACGCGGACATGGTAGCCGAGATGAAGCAGTCATTGGCTGCCGTGGAATCCATTCGACCGGCCCGACACTTCTCCCGAGACGAATTGCTAAAGCGCAAAGCCTCGCAAGGCACATGAAATGGCTCACGACTTCTACATGGATGTCCACGTGCCATCGGCTATCACAGAGGGGCTGCGCCGTCGCGGCATCGATGTATTGACTTCTCAAGACGACGGGACACGGCAGTTGAACGACGAAGTATTGCTAGTTCGCGCGACTGCACTCGAACGCATCCTGTTTACGCAGGACGAAGACTTACTGGCCATAGCATCCGCGTGGCAACACCAGGGCCGAGTATTCGCTGGCCTTGCGTACTGTCACCAGCTAGGGGCGGGGATTGGCGAAATCGTCGAGGACTTGGAATTGATCGCAACTTGTGCCAACGACGAGGAAGTACGCAGCCAAGTAGTCTTTCTGCCCCTGCGTTAGTCGACGTAATCGCACAGCAATTTTCAATTCGCAACCTGCTTGCGTGACACTGCAATCCGCTTGCGGTCCAGATCGACTTCCAGCACCTTCACCTTCACGACGTCTCCCACGGCGACGACCTCGCTAGGGTCCTGTACGAAGGTGTTTGAAAGCTGCGAGATATGAATGAGCCCGTCTTGATGGACGCCCAGATCGACGAAGGCTCCGAATCGCGTAACGTTCGTAATCACGCCTTCGAGGACCATTCCTTCCTTGAGATCCTTTAGGTCGTTCACGCCCTCGGTGAACTTTGCGACCTTGAACTCGCTGCGCGGATCGCGCCCCGGCTTGGCAAGCTCGGCTAGGATATCTTGCACGGTCGGCAGGCCGACTTGATCATCAACATAATCTGCGGCACTCAACTTCTCGACCGAGGCCGCATTCCCGACGAGTTGCTTGGTTGTCGCGTTTAACTTCGCCGCCATCTTCTCGACCACGTAATAGCTCTCGGGATGGACCGCCGAGTTGTCGAGTGGTTGTTTCCCTTCGCGGATGCGGAGGAATCCGGCGGCTTGTTCGAATGCCTTCTTGCCGAGCTTAGGGACCTTCGTAAGTTGACCGCGCGTCTCGAAGCGGCCATGTCCATCACGATATTCGACAATCCCAGCAGCCAGCTTCGGGCCGATGCCCGCTACGTGCGTGAGCAGCGATGCGCTGGCCATGTTCAGATCAACTCCGACCGAGTTCACGCACGATTCAACTTCACGGTCGAGTGACTTCTTGAGCAGCGTTTGGTTGACATCGTGCTGATACTGTCCAACGCCGATTGATTTCGGATCGAGCTTCACGAGTTCGGCCAACGGATCTTGCAGTCGATGCGCAATGCTAATGGCTCCACGCACGGTCAAATCGAGATCCGGGTACTCGTGAGCTGCGAGTTCGCTGGCCGAATAGATCGATGCACCCGACTCGCTGACCATGACCTTCGTGACCGACAAACCATCGGCTTTCAGCAACTCGGACACGAAGGCGTCGGTTTCACGCGACGCCGTGCCATTGCCAATCGCGATCAGCTCGACTTTATACTTTGCGATCAATTCACGAAGTGTCTTCGTCGCACCTTCGATATCGTTGCGAGGCGGCGTCGGGTAAATCGTCGTGTTGGCTAGGAATTTGCCCGTGGAATCAACGACCGCCACTTTGCAGCCGGTTCGGAAGCCAGGGTCCAGCCCAATCGTTACCTTGGGGCCAGCCGGTGCCGCAAGAAGAAGTTCCCGCAGGTTGCTGGCGAAGACACTGATCGCTTCCTCGTCGGCCTTCTCTTTCAACTCCTGCAGGATTGCGGATTCCGCGGCAGGGTGCAGCAGTCGCTTGTAGCAATCCTCGACGGTCGTCAGCAGGTCGCGATGGAACTCGAATCGCGAATTGTGAGCCAGTCGCTGCTTCAGCTTTCGCAACGTAAACTCGTCGTCTAACTCCAAGCCAACTCGCAACACGCCTTCTGCTTCACCACGTTTCATGGCCAGGAAGCGATGCGAGGGGATTCGCTTCACGGGCTCGCCGTGTTCAAAGTACATCTCAAACTTGCTGCCCTCTTCCTTCTTGCCCCGTTTCACGCTCGAAACAACTCGCCCGAACCCAACCGCTTGTTCGGCCAGCCAACTGCGCGTGGCCGCCTCTTCGGACCACACCTCGGCCACGATGTCGCACGCACCTTGCAACGCACTTGCTTCGTCAGGCACCTCGTTTTCAAGCGACACATAAGGCCGCACAATGTCGCTTCGAGACCGATTAAGCGGTTGCTGAGCGAGCAGCAGATCGGCCAACGGCTGCAAGCCGCGCTCGCGAGCAATCGTCGCCTTCGTGCGACGCTTTGGCTTGTAGGGGAGGTAGATGTCTTCGAGCGTCTTCTTGTCAGGGCAGTCTTCGATCTGTCGTCGAAGTTCCGGAGTGAGCAGTCCTTGCTCGTGAATCGTTTTCAGGATCGTCGTCTTACGCTGAGCCAACTCGCGAGCCTTCGCCAACGCATCCTCGATCGCTCGCAAGGCCAACTCGTCGAGTCCTTTGGTCGCCTCTTTGCGATAGCGGGCAATGAACGGCAAGGTGTTGCCTGCATCGAGCAGTTCGATCGCCGAGCGGACTTGCGCGGGAGCAACACTGAGCGTGGCACTGATCTGCTGGGTTACCTGCTCCAGGTGGAAGCACTCAAATGTACCATCCATGAACTCAAAGCTCCTTGATCTGTCGTAGGTTGGGCTTTAGCCCAACGACGCTATTGTCGGGCTGAAGCCCAACCTACTTGCTGCTAGGATTTGGCAACGGCGGCAACTCCATCGTTGCCGGCGACCGACCGCTGGCAGGCCGGCTGAACGACGTTCCGTACTTCGAAAAGCCGGGAATGAACCCACCGTGCGACAAGAAGAACTCGCCATCTTCGACGCCCATAAACCGATCGAGCCGATCTTCCTTGCCGGTTGCGTCGTGACTGAACTTGGCAGTCGTCAGTTCTAGCCACTCGCCGTCAGTGGTGCGTATCCATTGATTCCCGTAAAGTGCTTTGCGTACGACATCGCCATTGCGCCCAATAAAATTTTCGCTGAAGCTGTACAAGCCGCGCAGATACTTCCCTTCCTTCGGTGCCTTCCAACTCGAAATCAGCATCCACTCGCTCTTATCAGGTCGGAAGTAATAGCCCGCAAATACAGTGTGTGTGTCGTCAACGGGCTCAGCGGTGACAAGAAACCGTTGCCGCTCGCCGGTCTTCCACGGAAACTTCAGATGGCTGTGCCCGCCGGTCCCTTCGTTGCCAAAGCTGCCAGAGTAAACATCTTCGCCTTTAGCGACCAACGTTACACGATCAACGTCAGCCACTTTGTTGCGGTCAACCGCCTCGCCTCCGCTATCCCAAACGCTAAAGATGATTCGCCGTTCGGTCTCGCTGTTGACTTGCATGCCAAAGTAGCCGCGATGCCAACCGCACGCCATGTAGTAGGTCCACAGCGGCTCTTCCACACCGGTCATCTCACAATAGAACGCCGAAACATCAACGTCGCGGGGTACGGGATACATCAAGTGAACCGAAGCGGCGTTGCGGCGCGGCTTCAGATTGAAGTGAGCGTTTTTTATCGGTTCGCCATCCAAGATCAACGCCACGATCGTCCCAGCGTCTTCACCCGGCTCATTTAGCGATTGAAGTTGGAAGGCATGATAGCCGGCCTCACGGATTTCAAACTCTCCGAAGTCGGCAGTCAGCGTGTCGTTGCCATTTGCTTGGACTTCCACTTCGTTTGCTCGGCCTTCGACGGTCAACCGCAGTCGCGATTTCTTACCGCTCTCAATTTGCAGGGTCACAGAGGCTCGAAGCGTTCCCACATGCTTCAGCTCGCCAAACCACTTCACTGTCGTAGCAGGATCCTTCCAGCTCGCAATTCCTTGGTCGGGCAAAACGCGAGCGCCACCAGCGTCCGGCTGCAGATATGCGGTCGCTCCTGGGATTTGCAGTTCGGCGCGACAGGTTGCGGCAGTCAAACTAAACACTGCGAAAGCGAGGATCAGACGAGTCATCATTGAGTTTCCTAAAGATTCTGCAAGCTTGCGATCACCAAACATATCGAATTTGGCGAGCCTACAGCATCCCGCCGAGAATCTTTCTATCGATGCCATCCGAGGTGGCTCCACCTCAGCAGTTGTCTATGGTAACCTGCGGTCGACCGCAGCGGATCGCCTGCACTCTCAAGAATGACCGGCTCGAAGTTCGATGCAAATTCGCAAAACTGGGGTAGCTGGCCGATTGGTATAGCAATTGCCTAAGCCAACGTGCTACCTATTACTTTGAGTCAAATCGTATGGGTTCCTTGGAAACAATCTTCATTCTGCTAATCGCCGCTGTCGCGTTATGCGTGCCGGTTGCGGTGCTGATTCTGTCAATCGTGGCATTGGTACGCACAAGTCGCATCAAGGGCTTGGAAAGTCGAATTCAGGAGTTGGAGCGACGTTTCGCAACGACCGAGTTGCCGACGGCAGTAGGCCCGACGGTCGACGATGACTTTGTGGTAGCCGAAGAAGTAATCGAGGCACAAACCGCACAACCGCCTGTGCAGCAATCGATTTCGCAGGAACCACGACCAGCGATTCAATGGGAGTTGCTGATTGGACAAAAGGCGTTTGGCTGGGTGGCCGTCGTCCTGTCGATCTTCACCGCCGCCTTCTTCTTGAAATACGCCTATGAGAATAATTGGATCGGTCCGGTTGGACGCGTTGCTATAGGCGTCCTCGCCGGAACATGCTTGATGCTGGCCGGTCATCGTTATCATCGACGTGGGGCAGCGATCTCGTCCCAGATGCTGGCCGCTTGTGGTGTCGTCGTTCTCTATCTATCAGCCTACAGTTCGTTCGGCTTCTATTCGTTGTTGCCGGCTGAGCAAGCAGGATTCTTCCTCGCGATAATCGTCGTGTTGTCGATGGTGTGCGCGATCCTCTACGATTCTGGCGCGATAGCGCTGATGGCGGTGTTGGGCGGTCTTGCGACGCCGCTCTTGTTGCCGAACGAACACGATCTTTACATCGCTCTGTTCGTTTATCTGGCCGCATTGAATCTTGGCGTACTCGTGGTGACGCTCGTACGAAGATGGCCCTTGATTTCCAGCGTGGCTTTCTTGGGTACCCACGGACTGTTCTGGTCGTGGTATGAAGGAAACTATCATCCGGAGAAGTGGGCGTGGGCCTTGTCATTTCAGGCCGTCATCTTCGGGCTTTACTTGATCCAGAACTTCGCAGGCCACTTGAAGCGGACTGACAGCAATCGCCGCGAGAACATTGTCCTAACACTGCTCAATGCCGCGTTTTGGTTCGGCGCATTTTACGTATTGATGGCTGACGATTATCGCGAGTGGATGGGAACGGCGGCCGTTACAATGGCTGCGGTGTACGTCATGGCAGGTCGGTTGCTTTTGGCCTTCAGGCCTGGAGTCATTCCGGAACTGGTCACCGCTTTGGCGGTTTCCGTTGGTTTCGTTGTACTAGCAATACCGCTTCAGGCAGACAGTCGATGGATCGCGATAGGTTGGGCCGCAACTGGTGCGGCGATGTGGTGGTTTCACTTGCGAATCGAATCGCGGGTGCTGGGCATTCAGGCCGCAGTGATCACAGCAGCGAGCGTCGTACGAGTCATCTGCATTGATCTGCCGTCTTACCCGAACGAGTTGCTTCTTCCAATTGTGAATCGAGTTGCCTTGCCGTCGATCGGCGTCGTTGCTTGTATCGCGACAGCCTATTTTGCTTCAAGGGTCTATCGAGATCGGCTAAATACCACCACGCGTTACCTCGTCGCTGCCACCGGACTGGGCGCGATCGTGCTGCTGTGGCTGGTGTTGACCGTTGATTTGTCGAACTTCTTTTTCGCAGTTGCTCGCATGGCTGCCGAGCCGACCTCCTGGCGACGTATTGGGATGATGTCCGTCTCAATTCTTTGGACGGTCTACGCCTCGATCTTGCTGGCAGTCGGATTTCGCCTCGGTCGGGCAACGCTCCGCTGGACGGGCATTGCCTTCTTCGCATTAACGATTGGAAAAGTACTTCTGCTGGACATGTCGGGGTTAAGCGAAATCTATCGCATCCTCGCCTTCTTCATACTTGCCGTTTTCCTGGGCGTGGCGGCTCGAGTCTATCAACGCTTGAAGCCAGCAACCAACGCCGAACAAACAGAAGAGGCCGCGAACAACCATGCATGAACAACCAATCACGAAACGAATACGTTGGATGGCAACTTGCGTAGCCGGCTTGTCGCTTTGGAGCACGTCCGCGTTCAGTCAACAGAATCCAGTTGCCAGCACCACCAGCGAGTCGCCGATCCGTTGGCAACATACCGCAGCGATTGAACGCTCCGCCGAGGCTACAAGTGAGTGGATGGATGTGATCCTCACACCAGAGATATTCGACGGGGCCCGATACGATTTGCACGACCTCCGAGTTTTCACGGCCAGCGGCAAAGAAGTGCCGTATGCATTGCGAGTTCGCAGCAAGCGATCAGAACGACAACCGCTGGAGGCTCGCGAGTTCAACCGTACGGAAGGCCCCGATCAATCGAGTGAGCTGACACTTGATCTTGGTGACGGCAAGTTGGAGCATAATGCCTTAGAGATACAACTGCCCGGCCAGAACTATCGCCGACTCTTCACGCTCGAAGGCAGCGACGATGGTGAACAGTGGAGGCCCTTGCACGAGCAACCTTTGGTCGACTTTCGCCGTGGTGACAAAGTGCTCCGAGATCAAGCGATCGAATACCCATTGAGTCGCTATCGTTATCTCCGCATCAAGTTGTTTCGCGATCCACTGGTCGACAAGCAGGCTGTTACGATCGAGGAAGTGACTGTTTTGCGAACCGTGGAAGTGCCGGGCGAGACTTTGACCTTGAACGCCCGCGTTGGCGAGCGTGAAGCCATTCCCACCGACAGCGGTCCCGGCTCGCGCTGGGTGTGTGAGCTTGGTGGTGATCAGACGCCGGTATCAAGTATCGAAGTCCATATCGCCGATGAAGCGTTCGTGCGAAATTACCAAATCGAAGCTGGCGGTCCAGAAGGCTCGGGTACGGGTTTCAGCACGATTGCCACAGGTGTTTGGCGGAAGCGCGCTGGCGAACCCACAAAGCCGTTGCGCAGCGAGTTCCCCGAAGCTCGAGCGGCCCGATTACGATTGATCGTGACCGATAACCGGAACCCACCTTTGCAAATTCAACAAGTAACCTTTGCCGCTGATGCCCGTCAGGTCGTAATCGCTTCGTCCCAACAATCCGAGTCGTGCCGACTGTACTTCGGGAATCCTGATGCAGAAGATCCAACCTACGACTTTGCTAGAAATCTCCCGCAACGACTGACACCTGAACCAACGCGTGCAGCGTTGGGAATGCGAACGGCGAATCCGCTCTTCGAACCGGAGCCATTACCGCTCACGGAGCGACTGCCTTGGTTGATTTATGTCGTACTCAGCGTCGCGTGCATCGTGCTGGCAGCAATCGCATTGAGCCTTTCCCGAGCCGCCATCGCGGCCCACGATTCCGCTGATCCCGCAGTTTCGTGAACGCGATTATTCCTCCTCCGGCGAGCTTTCTGCCTTCTTCAATTGCTGCATCGGGTTCTTCGTCTTCTTCGGCTTCTGCAACTGAAACGACTCTTCGATCGGTAATCGCGGAAAGCGGTTGTTGTTGCGATCGCCATCCGCCGTTTCGTCTAACGGATCGATCGTGATACTGGCAATCTCCTTGTGCGTGAAGAACAGTTTCGAGATCCGTTTACCGTTCAGCCGCCACACTTCGGCGGGCATGCGCACGTTTTGCTTGGAATCGTCGGTGTATTTGATCTCCAGCACGAGCGGCATCACGACACCGCCAAGATTCGTGAAGTCGACAACATAGAAATTGCCTTGCGTTTGCAGTAAATCTCGTTCGTGCGGCTTCAACCCTTCGAGAAGTGTGCGGTAACTCTTCTGCTCGGCTGGCAGCACCATCAGGTCATCGAAGTCGGTGTAGAAGTCTTTCAGTTCGTCGGACTGATCGACTCGCTTAGGAAGGTCTCGATTGCGTAGTTCGGTCAGCGAAGGTGTGGCAAGTTCTCGTTCTTCACGCTCGTGTTGCTTCTCGACCTCTGGGTTACGCGAGTCCAAACGGAACTTGCGAACTTGATCGATGGCGATATCAACATGATCGATCGAATAGAACCAGCCTCGCCAAAACCAATCAAGATCCCGGCCCGACGACTCTTCCATCGTGCGGAAGAAGTCAAAGGGAGTTGGTCGTTTGAATCTCCAACGGTTCGCATACTCCTTAAACGCGTAATCGAACTGTTCGCGCCCCAGAATCGACTCGCGCAAGATCGTCAACGCCAAGGTCGGTTTCCCATAGGCATTGTGCCCGCCTGAGATCAGGTTGTCAGCATTGGACATAATCGGACGAATGTCCGTGCGCTGCAGATACTCTTGCATGCTCTTCTTGCTATCCGGGCGAATCGAACGGCTGGGGTAAGACTCTTCCCACTCCTGTTCGGCCAGGAACTGCACAAACGAGTTCAGACCTTCATCCATCCAACGCCAACTCCGCTCGTCCGAATTCACGATCATCGGAAACCAACTGTGCCCAACTTCGTGGATGATAACGCTGATCAATCCATGCTTGGTTCGCTCGCTGTACGTGCCGTCGTCTTCCGGACGTGGATCCTGAAACGTAATCATCGGATATTCCATCCCTGGAATCGGTCCATTCACGGAAATGATGACGGGATAGGGATAGTCGAAAGTGAATCGCGAATAAGTGCGGATCGTGTGCGCGACCGCTGCCGTCGAGTATTGCCCCCACAGCGGCTGGCCTTCTTTAGGCCAGTAGGACATCGCCATCACCGTCTTGCCGCCCAATTCGACACCTTGTGCATCCCACAAGAACTTTCGCGACGATGCAAAGGCAAAGTCGCGTACGTTCTTCGCCGCGAACTGCCACGTTCTCGTGCCGGTCGGCTTCGACGACTCGTTCTTCTTCGCCTCCTCCTCAGTCACGATATAGACCGGCGTGTCGGACTTGGCAGCTCTGGCCAATCGCTTGCGTTGTTCCGCGGAAAGAACATCGTCCGGATTTTGCAGTTCGCCCGTCGAGGCGACGATGTGATCGTTGGGCACCGTGATGCTGACATTAAAGTCACCGAATTCCAATGCGAACTCGGCTTCCAATGTCTGTCGATTCTGCCAGCCGCAGTAATCGGTATACGCACACAAACGTGGATACCATTGAGCAATGTTGTAGACGTAGTTGCCGTCCTTTTCAAAAAACTCGAAGCCTCCACGCACTTTCATCGCTTTGGCATCCGGGATCTTGAAACGCCAATCGATCGAAAACGTTGTGGATTTGCTCGGATTGAGCGGCTTGGTAAGATGCACTCGCATCATCGTGTGGACGATGCTGTGCTCCAGCGGTTGGCCTTTCTCGTCGACGACTTTCGAGATCTTGAATCCACCATCGAACTGTTGTCGAGACAGAATCGTTCGCAGCCCGTCGTACGACAGTTGTTTGAGATCGGAAGCAGTCGTCGACAACCAATCATCCGAATCGAGTTCATAGCGATTCTGATCCAACTGAAGCCACAGCACTGACAGTTCATCCGGCGAGTTGTTGTGGTAGGTGATCTTCTCCGACCCTGTAACGATTTGCCGCTCGTCATCAATCGTGACGTTGATCGTATAGTCGACTTTCTGCTGCCAATAGTCCTTGCCAGGAGCACCCGATGGTCGGCGAATGTCATTCGGCGTCGGCCAAACGTCATCAAGCTGGCGGAAGTGGTCGATGCGTGGCTCCGCCGCGATGCCAACGACGGAGCCGGCCATAACAATGCAAATGGCTGTGTTCAACAAGATGCGGATCATCAGTGGGGGCTCGATTGCGAAGTGAGAGGATTGAATTGCTTGTCCTACAAGTTTCATTCAAAGACCACTCGGGCACAACCTTTTTGCGGTCGTGAACTTCGCATCAATTGCCGTGAAAACAGCCTCAGAATAATTCCATCTGTTTCGGAGGATGGATTTCCGTTTCCCCAGGCCATGGCGGTAAGTCTGCGACATCGACGTGCAGTTTCAGCTCTTCATGAAACATGCGAGCGAATTGGGGAGCAAATCGCTCGTCGGGGCAGTGCGTAAAGACGAGCGGATGCAAACCAGCCTTCATCCAATTGGCAATCTTCAGCGACCACTCATGAATCCAAGGCAAGTTCCGCTCGAGTTCATTACGTCCGACGAACCGGAGTATCGGATGTCGCCACGTGATCGATTGGTGTACCGGAAGATTTGGCTTGCGGTGCTGCGACTCGACTTCAAAAGAATCACTTGGCGGAGCGCTGAATAACGCTCGGCTGTCGAAGATCACACGATCAATGTGCAACTCGGTCAATAAGTCATCGAGCGCTGACTCATGCGCCGCTTCGTCAAAGAATTCGCGATGCCGGACTTCCACGGCGTAAGGCAACTCGCGAGGCAGTTCTCGCAGGTAAGTTTCCAGATCGGCGAGGTGATGCGGCGAGAAACCATGCGGCAACTGCAGGAACGAAGGGCCCAGGCAACCGGCATCGTGCAACACTTCCAGAACTTGTAAGAACTCGCGAGTTTCGGTGCCGGCGTTCAGCAATCGCTTGTCGTGACTGATCGCCTTCGGGAACTTCAGCGCGAAGCGAAATCCAGCCGGAACGGACTCGGCCCAGCGCCGGATCGTATCGAGCGACGGTAGGCCATAGAACGTGCTATTCCCTTCGACCGTGTTGAAGACACTGGCATACTGCGACAGCCAACTGTGGTGGGGTGCGGCGGAAGTGAACAGACTGCCCTTCCATTTTTCGCAGGCCCAGACGGGGCAGCCCAGATAGTAGTTCGGGGTATCGGTCGACATGCCACGCGTTCCGAGTTAATCCGTATCGTTCTTTGTTGGGTGAGCTAACGCTGATTGTTGCAGTCGCGTTTCCGTCGCACAACAAGTCCTTTGTATACGATCCAGCAAACGGTATACTCCGACTCAATTCGTCAGCCGCGTCGAGCAAACAACGACGTAGGACGGACGCCCCGTCCGTCCATGACCAAGAGGACGGACGAGGCGTCCGTCCTACATCCGGCGTGCAACAGAGATACCCTCAAACACGAACACGATCAGAACCCCATGAATCAACGAGCATTACACAACGGCGAGAATGACGGCCTTGTCCCCTTGGAAAGCCTCTCCATTCGCGAAGTCACTTCGTTTCCTCAATTGCTGCGAGCGATGTCGAAGACCGCGTTCGGCGGGCGGCAGCTTGGCGAAGCGTTCGACATTCTGGTCGAAATGACTCGCAAAGAGTCCTGTAAAGTCGTCTTGACGCTGTCGGGCGCGATGACGGTCGCGAAACAAGGACGACTCGTCTGTGACATGATCGATCAAGGCATTGTCCACGCGATCGTGGCCACGGGAGCCTTAATCGCGCACGGGCTGACCGAGTCGATAGGCTTGGCCCACTATCGCTATGACCCCACCAAGTCCGATGAAGACCTCTTCGAACAGGGCTACAACCGCATCTACGACACGCTCGAGATGGAAGCCAATTTGAATGACGTCGAGCGGCTCGTACGGGCTGTGCTCAATGAACACAAGCCCGAAGGAGGTGTCTGGTCCTCCGCACGGCTTTGCCATGCCTTGGGGCAGAAGTTGAATCAACTTGCCGAAGGCCCCGGCATCTTACGCAGTGCCTTCGAACAGAATGTGCCTGTCTTTATTCCAGCCTTCACCGACAGCGAGATGGGGCTCGACGTTTCCACGTGGGCGATGGCATGTGCTCTGCGAGCCGAAGGTACCGACGCAGCATCGCTCGCGCCGGAAGAGATTTTTCAAACCGTTCCGGCCTTCAATCCATTCCTCGACTTGCAACAGTACGCCCGATTCATCGGCAAGGCGGAAGAACTGGGCATCATTACGATCGGTGGCGGAGTGCCACGCAATTGGTCGCAGCAAGTTGGTCCCTATTACGACATCACCAACGCGCGCCTTGGTGCAAAGCTGTCGGCACCACGCTTCAAATACGGCGTTCGCATCTGCCCCGAGCCCGTTCATTGGGGCGGCTTATCCGGCTGCACGTATTCGGAGGGTGTTAGCTGGGGTAAGTTTGTACCGCCCATCGAAGGCGGCCGCTATGCAGAAGTTTACGCCGACGCGACCGTCGTCTGGCCGCTGCTGATGAAAGCGGTGTTCGACGAACTCGGCGAATAGGTTTCGTCGACGTTGATCGCTTTCAAAGTCAGCCGACAGCAATCGAAAGCACACTAACTCGCCGCCGAGTGAGATAGAAAGAGCAGCGCTGCCAGGATTCCGCCAGCGAGCGGTCCCAGGACAGGAATCGCTGCATAGCCCCAGTCGCTGGCTCCTTTATTTTTGATGGGAAGAATCCAGTGTGCGATTCGCGGGCCGAGATCTCGCGCGGGATTGATCGCATAGCCCGTTGTGCCTCCCAGGGACAGACCGATCGCGAAGACGATTAAGCCAACAGGCAACGCCCCGATCGACCCTAGACCGACCGGCACTTCGGCTTTCGCGCCAGCGAACTCAATCGCGAACGAAGGATCGACCATCAGTAGAACTGCATACACAAGCACGAACGTAGCGATCATTTCACTAAAAAAGTTAAACGGCAACGTGCGAATATTAGGTCCGGTGCAGAAGGTCGCAAGTTTGGCGCTCTCGTCTTTGGTGACGTCGTAGTGCGGCTTGTAGAAGAGATAGACAAGGATCGCACCAGTAATTGCACCGGCCATCTGGGCCGACAGATAACCGGCGACCAACTCCCACTCGAATTTCCCGGCCCCGGCGAGCCCAACCGTGACTGCGGGATTGAGATGCGCGCCGCTGAATTGGCCAACGCACAGGACTGCGGTGAAGACAGCAAATCCCCATCCCGCACAGATTACGATCCAGCCCGCGTCGTTGCCTTTCGTGTCGCGCAGCACAACGTTGGCCACCACACCATTTCCAAGCAGGATCAGAATCGCGGTCCCAATGAACTCGGCCAAATAAGCATGCATGGAATTATCCTTGAAGGTCTGCCGACAAATCTCAAATCTCGTCACACGAGACGGATGACAATAACACAGTCCAAGTCCCCGTCGCAACGAGGCTTCGCGAAGATCGTGACAACGCCACATGCTGGATATTCCGGCCTGAGTCAAGTACATTCGTCTGGCAAGGAAGTCCGTCGAGTGCCCAGAGACTACACCATGAATTGCTACCGCTATCTTTTCACAATCATCATCTGCGCAATGTGGTTGCAACATTGCGTTGCCGAAGAGCCGACGCAGCGCGATTGGGTGTATCGGCCCGCTCTCCTGCGACCTTTCTGGCAAGGCGACACGGTCGAAGGCGAGTCGGTTCTGTTCATTCGCGACGAGACGACGGGGGAGGGGAGGGCGTCGGTGCTGTTCCCGATTACACAAGTGTTGACGGTCTGCAATTCGGCGGGCGATGAGACGTACGAGGAAGGGCGCGATTACGTGTGGCGAGCGGGTTCATGTGAGATCGTCTTGCCGGTAGGTTCACGCATCGTCTCGAAGGTACCGCAAGATCTGAGACGACCCGCGAAGTCGCAAAAGTACGAGCTCACTCACCGCGACGGAAACGGTGAGATCTTCTTTGGTGCGAAGCTCGAGTACCACGAGATGCAAACCTGCATCACTTACCGACATCCCGCCGAAGAATGGAGCGGCGACACGCCAGAGTTTGATGCGGCCGCATTGCCTCACGCAATCGAGCGACTGCGGCGGAAAGAGGCGTTGTCGATCGTGTTGCTGGGCGACAGCATTTCGACGGGTTGCAACGCCTCGGGCTGGGCCGAGGGCATCCCCTTTCAGCCAGCTTATCCCGAATTGCTGCGTGAACACTTGGAGGCCAGCTACGAAAGCAAAGTCACTTTAACGAACCTGTCCGTGGGCGGGACGTCGACGCCTTGGGGGCTGACGATGGTCGACAAGGTTGTCGAGCACGAGCCGAATTTGGTAATCCTTGCTTTTGGAATGAACGATTCTGCGGGGAGGTCTGCCGACGAGTATAAAGCCAACACACAAGCGATGATCGACAACATTCGCGAAACGCTTCCCGATGCTGAATTCATATTGATCGCTTCGATGTTGGGGAATCGCGATTGGATTCGCTTGAAGCACGAAGTCTTTCCGCAATATCGTGATGCGCTCGCCAGCCTCTGCCAGCCGGGCATCGCCTTGGCTGACATGACCGGCATCTGGACGGAGTTTCTTAAACGCAAGCACGACTGGGATTTGACCGGCAATGGCGTCAATCATCCCAATGATTTCGGGCATCGTGTCTACGCTCAAGTCTTGTCGACGCTGCTTGTTCCCGATTCACGATAGTTGCATGTAGCTTGACTCTCCGAGTCGAGCATCGTTGTCTACACAGGCTTGACTCAGAGAGTCAAGCTACTGAATAACGGAGCCGATCCAAATGCCGAAGTGTACGACACCTTCCGCTTTTGTCGTTTGCAGTTTCCTCGCGTTATACGCGGGCACGCACTCGTTGCTGCCAGAAGGAATCTGCGCTGCCAACAAACCAAACATCGTCGTCATCTTGACCGACGA